>CAYNYF010000008.1:0-70437 GCA_964401385.1 uncultured Planctomycetaceae bacterium
CAGCTCGCTCGATGGCACCTGCTGCCGGAACTTACACAAGACTCTTGACCCTATCCGCCCGCTCGCCGGACTTGTCGGGATGGGTTTGCAGCGGTTATACTAAGGGCGTGCTCCGAACGGGGCTGTGGCAGGGACTCGTTCCGTGAAAGCTGCAATTGCATAGCTCAGGGGCAAGGATATGAGGTCACGAATTGCCGTATCAGTCTTTGTGGCCGCCGCGGCGCTGTGCGGATGCGGGGACGGCCGCAAGCCGATCGATTTCCAAGCCATCATCGAAAATGCCAAAGAGAAAGTGTATCCGTCCCTCGTGTACGTTAAGCCCATCCAGGAACAGTTCCGCTCCGGCGAGCGCCAGCGCCAGGAGATCTTGGGCTCGGGGGTGATCATCTCCGAGGATGGCTACGTCGTCACCAACAGTCACGTCGCCGAAAAGGCCATTCAGGTGCATTGCGTGCTGGGGGATAAGGAGCTGGTTGAGGCGGACGTAATCGGGCTGGACCCGGAGACGGACCTGGCGCTGCTGAAGCTCAAGCCGCGCGCCAAGGGCCCGCCGCTGAAGTACCCCCTGCCATATGCGACGTTCGGCGACAGCAACGAGGTCGAGGCCGGCCAGTTCGTCATGGCCCTGGGCTCGCCGTTCGGCTTTGAGCGCAGCATCTCTCTGGGCATCGTCTCCAACACCAAGCGATACATCGGCTTCACCGGCCGGTACCAGTACAACCTGTGGTTGCAGACCGACGCCGCCATTAACCCGGGCAACTCCGGCGGGCCGCTGGTCGACACCACGGGCACGGTCATTGGCATCAACACCCTGATCGTGGGCGGGGCGGGCATCGGCTTTGCCGTGCCTTCCAACGTTGTAAGGGACGTCGTCGCCAAACTTAAGGCCGCCGCCGCGGAGCGGACCCCCGGCGAGAAGGAACCGGCCAAGGTCAAGCGCGCCTGGACCGGGCTGCAACTTCAGGCACTGGTCGATCTGAAAACCACCACGCTTACTGACAGCAAAGAAGGCGTGCTGGTCCAGAGCGTTGACAAGAACTCCCCGGCCGAACGCGCCGGCGTCCGCAACGGGGACATTCTGCTCAGCGTCAATGACGTTGCCATCACCGGCACGTACGTCGAAAACCTGCCGCCCATTCGGGTAGGCCTGTCGGAATTGCCCGTCGGAGAGCCCGCCAGAATGGTCGTGCGGCGCGCCGGCCGGGAGATGAGCTTCACCGTCACGCCCGCCCTGAAAGGCAAGTTCGAGGGAGAGGACCTCGACTGCCGGCGATGGAACATGACCGTCAAGGAGATCACCAAGTTCTCCAATCCTGAGCTTTTCTATCTGCATCCCGCCGGCGGCGTGTACGTTCAGGGCGTCCGCTACCCCGGCAATGCCAACGATGCGGGCCTGAGAAGCAACGACATCATTCTTAAGATCGATGATCGGCCGATCAAAACGCTATCTGACGTCCGGGGTGCGTACGAGAAGCTGACGGCCGATGAGAAGCGTCCCGAAAAGAAGGCGCTGGTCATCATCAAGCGGGGCGTCTACCGGGACTGGAAGACGCTGAACTGGACCAAGGACTACCTTCAGGAGGATTGAGCATGCCTCGGAGCTGCCTGTCGAGGTTTGTCCTGGTGTTGATTGCGGGCCTCGCGGCCGCTGGCGCGCATGCCGCGACCGCGACGAAACCGTCCGCAACGGGGCCCGCCCCTGCCCGGAAAGCCGCCCGCTCGCGGACGGCCACTGCCACTCAAGAAGCTCACCAGAGGGAATCCGAGGAAGCCGTTCCCAAGGCGTTGATTGAGGCCGCCAAGGGCAGCTTCGTTGTCGTCAAGCTGTGGTACAAGAAGGACCTGTCCGAGCCGGCGGCCCTCTTGCAGGACAACTGGCAGGTCCGCCGGATATACCAAGAGTACATCGAAAACAAAAACCCGGAGGAGCGAACCGGCATCGTCCTGGACGCGGCCGGGCACGTCCTGATCTACGACGACCGCCTGGAGGATCGGTTTCTCGACAGGATCGAGGTGCAGGACCTCTCGGGCGAGCTGTTCCTCGCACGCCGGGAGAAACTGTTGTTCGACACTTCCGCGATCCTGCTGAAGGTCGACGCGAAGGCCGCGGGCAAGTTGCGGCCACTGAAGTTCGTGCCCGTGCAAGATGAGGGCGTGGACACCAAGCTCTTCCAGGCGGTGATGTACAAGGCCGACGATCAGTGGCGCATTCGATTTGCCCCGCTTCGCCCGGCGGTGAGGTACGCACCGGGCGAGCCGGGCAACGTGTTCTATGGTTACCGGATGGCGTCCGGGTACCCGGAGCGGTTTCGCAGCTTTGGATATGGCGGCCTGGCCACAATCCTGGCCGATGAAGACGGCCGGCCTGTAGGCTGCAGCATGGAAACCTTCCTGGACCTTCGCCAGACCGAGTGCGTGTGGAAGGGCCTGGACCTGCCCAAGGCCGAGGGCATCTCCTGGGCCGACCTGAGGCGATCGAAACAGGCAGTTCGGGGCAAGCTGACCGCGGCCGTCCATGAGGTCGTCATCGCCTTTCATCAGGGCGGCGGGGAGGGGGCCGGCCGTTCGGCGTTTGCACGTTCTCCCAGGCTGGAGGCGGCGGCGGGCCGGGAAATTACCGGCTACGGCGTGGCCATCAGCGACACGGAAATCCTCATGCCCGTTTTTCTCGACAGGAAGGTGGCCGCCAGGATCGACAAGATCTTCGTCAAGTTCTCTCCCTGGGACCGCCGGCCCGCGGACTTTGTTGGGGCCTTCAAGGATTTCGGGGGCTTCGTGATCCGGCTTCGCAAAGGCAAGCTGCCGGCACAAGTGGAACTGGCGGCCAAGGATTTGCCGCGGATGAAGCCTTTCTGGGTTGCCCGGGCGCGGAAAAAGCTCGGCCGGAAGTACGTCGATTTGGTCTGGGACCGGATCCGCGGCAAGACCCGCGGCTACGCCGGAAAGTATCACTGGTACGTCAACGGGCCGGTCCATGCTGGGGCGATGCTGGTCGACTTTTCCGGGCGACTGGCTGGCATGTATCTGCACGAACGCGTCGAGCACGAGGAGGAGCGCGAGCTGGAACGGTCGGGAATGCCTTACGGCCCCAGCAGGAAGTACCGGATCTTCACAATCTCGGAGATCCGCGACGAGCTGACCAAGCCGCTGGCCCACCTGGACCCGAAGATCAAGGTCAAGACCCGAACCGAGTCCAAACGGCGCTCCTGGCTTGGCGTGGAGTACGTCTTGGTCAATCCCGACCTGGCGGAGGAGCTCAAGGTGGAGACGCCCACCAAAGACGGGCAGTTGGGCTTCATGGTCAGCGC
Source organism: uncultured Planctomycetaceae bacterium (assembly GCA_964401385.1). Lineage (GTDB taxonomy): Bacteria > Planctomycetota > Phycisphaerae > SM23-33 > SM23-33 > CAYNYF01. The sequence continues at coordinate 3,309 of CAYNYF010000008.1, forward strand.
GGTTTACCCGGGCGGCCCGGCCGAGAAGCTCGGAATCAAGGTCGGCGATATCCTGCTGAGGATTCAGGCGCCCAAGAGGCCCTATCCGATCGAACTCAACCGCGAACTCGGTGGCGAGTCCGGCCGCTTCGATCGCGAATTCGGGCCACCCTGGCGAATGCGCGGAGTCGGCATGGGGGCCCCGCAGGCCTCCTGGAGGGGCCGCGCCAATGCCCTGACCCGCGCGCTGGATGCCATCGGCATCGGCGAGAAGGTCGCCATTACCTGCTACCGGCCGGCGGAAAGAGGGAAAGGCCAGACGGTGACCTCCTTGTATACGATCGAGCAGGCTCCGCCGGATTTCGAATCGGCGCCCAAGTGGAGGAACCGCAAGCTCGGGCTGACCGTCAAAGACCTGACGTACGAGATTCGCTTCGCCCTGCGGCTGAAGCCGTCCGACCCGGGGGTGATCGTGGCCCACGTGGAGGATGGTTCGCCGATGGATACCGCCCGGATCTACTCCAACGAGGTCCTCACGCGGCTGGACGGGGAGCCGTTAGGCTCGGCCCGGCAGATGCGGGACCTGGTGGCGGCGGCGCGCAAGGCCGGGAAAGAGAAGGTCCGGCTGACGATCTTTCGGCTGGGCAAGACGCGCTTTGCCGATCTGACGGTCAAGGCGTACGATCCGTCCGACGATGAAGGGCTGGAGGGGCAGCAGCCATAGGTTCCGTCGTACGGTTGGCGCGGATGTTCCTCTGGTCAAAGGCTCCCGGGTGTTCCCTTTGGCAGTGACCATGGGCGGGGGAGCGGTCGTGAGACGGGCCGCCGAGCGCATGGCCCCGGGTGATTGCCTTCTGTTTCTCGTTAATTGCTTGACACGCAATTAGCGATAAATAGAATACAACCATGACCAGGAAGCTTGGACAACTTGAGGCCTCACTGCTGGCGTACGCCCAAATGCGGAACCTGGAGACCATACGTACGGGCGAGTTGCTGGGTCCGCTCCGAATCACCGCCAAGCAGGAACGAGAGCTGATGAGCCGCATGGCTCGCAGCGGCATACTGGCACAGGTCCGGCGGGGGCTCTACCTCGTACCGCCCCGCTTGCCACTCGGCCGCGTCTGGATTCCGGACGAAGCGCTGGCGCTGAACACACTCATGGACGACCGGGGAGCCCAGTACCAAGTCTGCGGGCCCAATGCTTTCAACCGCTACGGATTCGATGAGCAGGTGCCGACGCGCCTCTTCGTGTACAACAACCGCCTGTCGGGCGAGCGCACGATCAGTACGGTGGCCCTGACCCTGATCAAGGTCGCCGACGCTCGCCTGGGGGATACCGAAGAGGAGCCCAGATCGGATGGGCTCGGCCTCACCTACTCGTCGCGCACGCGGACGCTGGTGGACGCCGTGTATGATTGGTCGCGCTTCGACAGCCTGCCGCGCGGGTATCAGTGGATTCGCGAGGAACTGGCCTCAGAGCGCGTGATCGAGGCCGACTTGGTAACCGCGACGGTGCGCTACGGAAACAAGGGCACCATCCGGCGGATCGGCGCGCTGCTGGAGCGCATCGGCGTGGCCGAGCCGTTGCTGCGGGAACTCCAGCGGAAGCTGACACCCTCGACGAGCCTGATACCTTGGGTGCCATGCGAGCCCAAGCGCGGTCGTGTCGACCGTCGATGGGGGGTGATCATCAATGAACGAGACTGAGCCTCCAAGCATCCGGCTCCATGAAGACGCCGAGCTGTTTCGGGAGGCGGTGAGCTTCACCTCCGCTCGAACGGGCTTCGCAGCGCGGCTGATCGAGAGAGACTACTTCTGTACGGTCCTACTGGCGTACCTGACGGCTGCCACCAGTGGCGAGGTGATCTTCAAGGGAGGGACGTGCCTGGCCAAGGTGCTGGCCAGCTTCTACCGCTTCAGCGAAGACCTGGACTTCACCATACCCCTGCCGGTTGACGCCAGCCGCCGTGCGCGCCGCGACCGAGTGAAGGGGATGAAGGCCGCGGTTTCTGCCATCACGGACGCCTTGCCGGCATTTCGCTTGCTGCGTCAGCTGCGCGGCGCGAGCAAGTCCACCCAATACGTCGGTGCTGTTGCCTACGAGCCTTTGGTGACGGGCCAAGCCGAGCAGGTCAAGATCGAAGTCAGCCTTCGCGAGCCGCTGCTCACACCGGTTATGGTGGGTAAGGCGCGAACGGCCCTGCTTGACCCCCTCACCGAGGAGCCGCTGGTGCAGGATCTGGCGCTGCCGTGCATCTCCCGAATAGAGGCCTTCGCTGAGAAGTTCCGCGCGGCGCTCACGAGACGTGAGGCGGCGATCCGGGACTTCTACGACTTGGACTATGCGGTCCGGAAGCTGGGCCTGCAGATCCACGACGCTGAGCTTCTGGACTTGGTCCGCCGGAAGTTGGCGGTGCCCGCCAACGAGTCGGTGGTGCTGGGGCCGGACAGGCTCGACGCGCTGCGAAGGCAGTTGGTCCCTCGTCTCCGACCCGTACTTCGGCCTCGCGACTACGACGAGTTCAACCTAGATCGCGCGTTTGCGATGGTGACGAAGGTACACAGGGCGCTGGGCTGAGTGCGAACCGCTTCCGCGTGCAGTTTCCGTCCGAGATGATCCGCCTATGCCTCGATTCCCAGGGAGTATACTACTCGAAATGGGCTGGTTTCGGTCGGCTTCGGGCGAAATCGCTTGCCACGCCGGGCGGTTCGAGGTAACGTTTCTTCAACGGGTTACGGCAATACCTCGGATTCTGGGCGAGCCCTGGCGGGCAGGAGCCATAGGAATCGCGCCGGGCGCGGCTTGGCTTCCTGAACCTCGGCGGGGGCAGTCGGCTATTGGCGGCGCCGGAGTCGCTGGTGCACCATGGAGTCGCGGCGTTTCTTTGCCCGGGTCAGGAAGCGCTCAATGCCGGGTGCGTCTCCCAGTTCGACCAAGTCGCGCAGGTGCGTGAGGTGCTCGTCGGCGGCATCGATGGCGGCCAGCACGGCCTTGTGGTTGGTCAGGATGATCTCGCGCCACAGGGCGGGGTCGCCCGAAGCGATCCGCGTGACGTCGAGGAAGCCCTTTCCAGCCAGCGGAAGTTCGCCTTGCCTTTGTCCCATCACGATCAGCGCCGCCAGCACGTGCGGCAGGTGGGAGACTCTGGCAACGGCCCGGTCGTGCCGGCCCGGCGACATGCGGACCGTCATCCCCCCGAGCATCTTCCAGAGCTGCTCTGCCCGCTGAAGATGTCGAGCCGGCGTGCGTGCGGTGGGTGTGACGACGCAGGTTGCGCCCACGAACAGGTCGGCCCTGGCGAACTCGACGCCGCGGCGCTCTCCGCCGGCCATTGGATGGCTGCCGACGAACGGCCCGCCCCGTCCCAGCACGGATTCGGCCAGGCGTACCACGATGTTCTTGGTGGACCCGACGTCGGTGACCGTGGCCTTGGGCGAAAGGGCGCCGGCCATCGCCAGCAGATGATCTTCATACGCGCCCAGCGGCGTGGCCAGAACGACCATGTCAGAGCCTGCGACCCCGTCAGCGGTCTCCAGCGTGGCGCGGTCGATGGCGCCGGCGGCCAAGGCCCGATCGAGCGATGACTTCCGCCTGCCCACGCCGACCACCTGGATCGCCTGATCGGCCGCCTTGACAGCGAGACCTACCGACCCGCCCAGCAAGCCGACTCCGACGACCGTTACTTGATGGAAGTGTCTCTCGCCCATAACACGAACGAAAAGGTAACAGCGCGGGAAGGGCGGGTCAAACGTCCTCTCTCGTCTTCAGCCTGGCACGGGACGCCGGCAAGACCTCTGCTCCGGCCGAGGACCTCGCCGGCCCAACCCGGGCGCATCGCCGGGATTTCGTGAAAACTCCTTGCAAGGCAGAGGTGTATTCGTGAGAATTAATGTTTGCTCAAGAGGAATGTTGGCGAAGGGCGCCGTGGGCGTCCTTGTTTGCTATGTAGCGGTGGCTCCGGTTTCTCGTCGGTTGAGGCATTTGCTGGCTGTGACGGTGAGAATGCGATGGGCCTGAGCGGAGCTTCTATTAGGCCGGAGAGTACGCCATGCCGTCCATGAACGGGGCGCGGAACGGCGAAAACGGCTACGTGTTGGGGTTCGAAAAGCCTCTGGCCAAGCTGAATCGCACGATTACGGAGCTGGAGGCCGAGCAGGCCGGCACTGGGCGCGACCACCACGGCGAGATTCGTAAGCTCCGTGCCCAATATGTGACGCTGCTGAAGAAAACCTACAGCAGCCTGTCCGCCTGGGAGACGGTTCAGGTGGCCCGCCATCCCCAACGACCGCTGGCGGGCGACTACATCGAGCGGATCGTCAAGGATTTCGTCGAGCTGCACGGCGACCGGCGGTTCTCCGACGATCGGGCCATTCGGTGCGGGTTCGGCCGCATCGCCGCCGAGCGGGTGGCCATTGTCGCTCAGCATAAGGGGCGCGACACCAAAGAAAAAATCGAGTGCAACTTCGGCTGCGCCCACCCGGAGGGTTACCGCAAGGCACTGCGGGTGATGAAGCTGGCGGAGAAGTTCTCGCTGCCGATAGTGAGCCTGATTGACACGCCCGGGGCCTACCCGGGCGTTGGCAGCGAGGAGCGGGGCGTCGCCGAGGCCATTGCCGTCAACCTCAGGGAAATGAGTCGACTGAAGACGGCGATCGTCTGTGTCGTCATTGGGGAGGGCGGCTCCGGTGGGGCGCTGGGCATCGGCGTGGGCGACCGGATGGCCATGCTCCAGTTCGCCTACTACAGTGTGATCAGTCCGGAAGGTTGCGCGGCCATCCTGTGGAAGACGGGCGAGAAGGCGGCCGAGGCGGCCGAGGCGTTGAAACTGACGGCCAAGCACCTGACGGCACTGGACGTGGTCGACGACGTGGTGCCGGAACCGCTGGGCGGGGCGCATCGCAACCCGGCCGAGGCCGCCGCCAACGTCGAGCGCTACATCGTCCGCACGCTGCGGGAGTTGATCAGCTTGGGCACGGATACACTTCACCAGCGCCGTCACCAGCGCTGGCGGCGCATGGGCAGGGTCCTTCGCCTTCAGGCCGTCCAGACCGGCACAACGTCGTAGCTGTTCCGCAATGTTCCGGGGCTCCCGCGTTAGATCGCGACTCAGCAAATGCTGGTGAGATGACCCCCGCTTGCTCGCAGCCCCAGCCACACAACCGGCGGCAAGTTCCTGATGCTGTTTGTGCTGCTTCGATCCTTCACGCAGTGTGCCCTCTCCTGCGTCTGTCCGAGTATACGGATCGCAGATTTCGATCCGCAGGCGTGAAAGCACATGGGGAACGAATCGCTCGATTTCTCAGTGCTCTCATCGGCGATCCGACCGAGACGGCGCTACTGTATCGGCTCCAGCAGTTCGCTGATGAACCGTCCGATCCGGGAGACAAGTTCGTTCCGCGGGGCGTCCTTGGCGTCGGCGATGCGATGCACGATGGCCGAGCCCACGATGGCCCCGTCAGCAACCTCGCAGACGGTCTTGACCATGTTCGGCCTGGCGATGCCGAAGCCGACGCAGATAGGCGTACGCGTGTGTTCGCGCAGCTCAGCCACGCCCTGAATGGTCGTCTCCGGGAGCTTTTTCCGCTCGCCGGTGATGCCTGCCACGGAAATGAAATAGATGAAGCCGCGCGAATGGCGGGCGATTTCCAAACGTCGGTCGGGAGGCGTGGTTGGAGCAATAAGCATCACATTCGCCAACCCGCGGGCGGCGGCCGCCGGCTCCAGATCGGCCGCCTCCTCCAGCGGCATGTCGGGAATGATTAGGCCGTCAAGGCCCACGTCTTTCGCGGCCGAAAGGTAGTCCTTCGTGCCGCTGCGGTAGACGATCGAGTAGCTCACCATCGCCACCAGGGCGAGTCGCCCTCTGCTGGCGCGGTAGCGGGATACCATCTCGAAAATCTTGTCGCTGCTGATCCCCTTGGACAGGACCTCCGTGTAGCTGGCCTGGATGACCGGGCCGTCGGCGATCGGGTCGGAGAAAGGAATGCCCAACTCGGCGATCCGCGCTCCGCGGCGCTCGAACTCCCCCAGCAGCGCCTCGGTGGTTTCCAGGTTCGGATGGCCGGCGGTGATGAAGGGAAGAAGGGTCTTCTTTCCGGCGGCGCGAAGTTCGCGGAACGTCACCACGATTCGGTTGTCATCGAGGCCGCTCACGAGTCGCCTCCCCGCCTTTTGAGGATGTCCGCCACCTCGTTCGCGTCTTTGTCGCCCCGGCCGGAGAGGTTGATCAAGATGATCTTATCGCGGCCGAGCGTGGGCGCGAGTTTGGCGGCCTCGTGTATCGCATGGGCCGATTCCAGGGCTGGGATGATGCCCTCCGTCCGCGCCAGCAGGCAGAAGGCGTCGATAGCCTCGTCGTCGGAGCAGGTCGTGTATTGGACCCGGCCGATATCTTTCCAGTGGGAATGTTCCGGGCCCACGCCGGGATAGTCCAACCCGGCCGAGACGCTGTGGACGGGCGCGGTCTGGCCTTCGGCGTCCTGAAGGACGTAGCTCTTGGCCCCGTGCAGCACGCCCGGAGAGCCGGCCACCAGGGAGGCAGCGTGGTCGCCGAGGTGCATGCTCCGCCCGCCGGCCTCGACGCCGATCATGCGCACCTGCTCGTCGGCGATCATCGGGGCGAAGATCCCCGCGGCGTTGGAGCCGCCGCCGATGCAGGCAATGATCACGTCGGGCAGGCGGCCCTCGATTTCCAGCATCTGCTGCCGGGACTCCCGCCCGATGCAACACTGGAATTCGCGGACGATCTCGGGGAACGGGTGCGGCCCGACGACCGAGCCGATGATGTAGTGGGTGTGCTCGACCGAGGCCATCCAGTCGCGCATCGCCTCGTTGCAGGCGTCCTTCAGCGTCCGCTGGCCGGTGGTGACGGGAATGACGCGAGACCCCAGCACCTTCATGCGGAAGACGTTCAACGCCTGACGGCGAATGTCCTCGGTGCCCATGTAGACGTCGCAGTCCAGGCCGAACGCCGCCGCGGCCGCGGCGGTGGCGACGCCGTGCTGCCCGGCGCCGGTCTCGGCGATGACTCGCTTCTTGCCCATCCGCAGGGCCAGCAGCCCCTGGCCGAGGGTGTTGTTGATCTTGTGGGCGCCGGTGTGGTTCATGTCCTCGCGCTTCAGGTAGATCCTGGCCCCGCCGAGGTGTTCGGTCAGCCGCCGGGCGAAGTACATCGCGCTGGGCCGGCCGGCGATCTCACGCAGGCACCGATCGAACTCCGCGAGGAAGTCTTTGTCGGCCATGGCGGTGCGGAACTCCCGCTCCAGTTGCGCCAGCGCCGCCATCAGCGTCTCCGGCACAAACTGTCCGCCGTACGGCCCGAAATAGCCTGGCTTTTCTTTTGTCTTCGACATCAGCAGCTCGATCCGCACACGGCCGGACAGCATCGTCGGCGCGGGCACCAAAGATGGACGGCTCAAGAGCCCGTCGTTGCTTTTCCGTGCGTCCTTGTCGGCAGAGTTACCTCAATCCCATTTCGTGGAGGTTATCCAGCGAGATCTTCAGCGAATCAAACGGGTCGCGTTCGTAGCACTCGTCTTGTTCGATGCAGTACCACTCGACGCCGGCGTCCTTGGCGGCGGCCAGGATCTCCGGCCAGTTCAGGTTGCCTTCGCCGATCTCGGCCATCCGCACCTTGCCGTCGGGGCCGTAGACCATGTCCTTCAGGTGCAGGACGGGCATCCGCCCGGCATATTTTCGGATCCACGCGGCCGGGTCGCCCCCGCCGGCCTGCACCCAGTAGGTATCGATCTCGGCCTTCACGTACTTGGGGTCGGAGTTTTCGTACAGCAGCTCCAGCAACGTCTTGCGACCGACTTTGGCGAACTCGTGGTTATGGTTGTGATAGGAAAAGTCCATCCCGGCCCGGGCAAGCTTCTTTCCAACCTCTGTGGCCAGTTGAGCGAACTTCACGATCCCCTCGGCGCTGCGGTACTCATTGGGCATGCCCCCGATGGCAGGATGCTTGCAGCCCCACATCTGGTGCTCTTCGATCACCTTGTCGATCTCATCGGCGAACCGCGGCCAGGACGTGTGCGTCGAGCAGACGGTCAGCCCTTGGTCTTTGAGCATCCCGGCCAGCTCTGTCGGATCGCACGGTCCGAAGGCGGAAATCTGAATCGCCTCGTACCCTATCTCCCGCACCCTCTTGAGGGTCCTGGCGATGTCGGTCGGGTTCTGGGTGAACTTCCGCAGCGTGTACATCTGCGCGGCCAGTACGGTCGACATGTTCATATTCTCCTGATTATGTTGCTGAGTATCATTGCCTTCCCGGCGGGCCATCGGGCGATCTCGCGCCGGTCCGATTACGAGCTTTGGGTTTGTCCGGGCGGTTCCTTCCGGAACAAGCGAGCGTGGCGGATTCGGCGCGACAGCCAGAACCCGGCCACAGCGCCTCCGCCGCCCCAAGCCAGCCAGTCCACTGGCAGGGCCGCCCGCAGCGGTATGCGCCGGGCTACGATCAAAACGTTGTACCAAGCTGGCCCACTGGACCCTTTCGCGCCGGCGCTGCCCAGGGCGAACACCACCACCGCCATCAGGATCGGCCCCAGCCAGAACGGAATTGAACTGCGGATCGGAAAGGCCCAATGAGCCGCCAGCGCCCCGACAAAGAAACTTGCCGCCAGGGCGAAGGCAATCTGCCCGCGGTCGGTCGAGCGGAAAGTGTAGACCAGCAGGGTCAGCGCCACAGCTATTTCCAACAGTCCGGCCCCGGTCATTTGCGGCAAGCGGTTTGCCTTGTGGCCGCGGCCGGCGGCGGCGGGGGAGCTCGAATCGCTTTCGGGCTGTTCTCCGGCCCAGGTCAAGCGGGGAAAGAGTCTGCCTCCTGCGGCACGAGTCAATGCGATCACGACCATTGCGCCGGCCAGGATGCCGGCAAGCGCAAGCACCTCCAGTGCCAGCAGGCAGAACACCCGGCCGCTATTGGCTTCCCAGCGCCACAACATCATCCGGGCCGGCTCACTGCGCAAGCTCAAGCCGGCCGCACCCACCAGCGTCGCCAGCAACGCTCCCTCCGGCGGCCCCGACAGCGTCAACACCGCGCACAGTAGCGCAATCCCCCAGACCACGCCAGCGTAGGCGGCCAGCCGGGCGTACGCGCCGTCCGGCAGGAAGGACAGAACGCCCTGCGCTTCCCAGGGCGTGACGGCGCGCCAACAGACAAACCACGCGAAGACCATGGCGATCGCGGCCGTGACCTGTACCTGCGTTTTTTCCAGCCAGTGCCGTTGCTGCGGGTTCATGTTCCCGATCCGTCTGAGTGTTGTTACTATCCTCATGATATTCTGCGGACCCGCCTACCCGTCCACGGCGGGCAGGCAGCTAACGGCCGGCCCGCCCGGCGCCTCAGCCGGGGCTAAGCCTTGGCAGTCGACCACCTAGCGGGTAGATTGGATGTCGTGCAAACCGATGCGTATCCTAATCGCACAAGACGATAAAGGCAATTCCGATGGCTGATAGTGTAGTGGACAGGCTTACTGCCAGGGCACGACGGGCATGCCGGCGCGTCGCCCTGCCGGAGTCGGAGGACGCACGCGTACTTCGGGCAGCCGAGACGATTGTTCGTCGCGGCTACGCCCAGGTGGTGGTGCTCGGCGAGCCGGACAAGGTGCGAGCGTTGGCTGCTGAAATCGGGGCAGACTTAGCGCAAGTGGAAATCGTGAACCATCTTGGAGACGACGACCGCCAACGGTACATCCAGGACCTATACGAAAGACGGAAGCACAGGGGCCTGACGCTGGAGGAGGCCGAGGAGATGCTCGCGCATCCGGTTTATTACGCGGGCATGATGCTCCGTGCCGGAAGGGTCGACGGCGTCGTGGCCGGCAGCAACTGCCCGACGTGCGACACGGTGCGGGCGGGTATCTACGGCGCCGGCCTGCGGGAGGGCAACAAGACCGTCTCGGCGTGCAGCATAATGAACACGATTGCTCCCGAGGTCGGGGTGGGCGGCTCGTTGATCTTTGCGGACACGGGCGTGCTGCCAACCCCAACCGTGGAACAGTTGGCGGACATTGCCATCTCGGCCGCGGATAGCTGTCGCGTGCTGCTGGATGCCGAGCCGCTGGTGGCGATGCTGAGTTTTTCGACCTATGGCTCGGCCTCCGGGCCGGAGGTGGACCGGGTCCGGCAGGCGACGGAGTTGGTGCGGAAACGGGCTCCGCATTTGAAGGTTGAAGGAGAGATTCAACTGGACGCGGCCCTGGTGCCCGAGGTGGTGCCCCGCAAGCTCCCACACGCCGAGGCGGCCGGTCGGGCAAACACGCTGATTTTCCCGGACCTCAACAGCGGCAACATCGGCTACAAGCTCGTCGAGCGCCTGGGCAGGGCGACCGCCCTCGGCCCGTTGCTTCAGGGCCTGGCCAAGCCGGTGAACGACCTTTCGCGCGGGTGCAGCGAGCAGGACATCGTGCTGGTAACGGCCATTACCTCAGTACAGGCCGCCGATACCGGGAAAGAAAAGTAACCGTGGCGTCCGAGGGCAAACTGAGCAACCGCCGAATCGCTCTGGTCATTGCCGAGGGCTATCACGAGCACGAATTCTGGTTCCCTTACTATCGCTTTCTGGAAGAAGGTTCCGAGGTCGTGGTGGCCGGCCCGGAGGTGGGAACGGTCCGCGGCGAAGGCCCGGCGGGCAGGAACGGCTTAGCCCGAACATTTCATGACCTTCTCACGTCCGGCGGGGCCTTTAGGCCGTCGGCTGTGTTCTCCGCGCGAGCTATCCTCGGCGTATCGTAGAGATACGCCTCCGGAATCTCGCTTGTGCGGCCTTGCCGAGCGACCAAAATGCCCGCGCCGGAAGGAACAGTCTGTCAGGGTACCTCCTCTGCATTTATCGTGAGAACTTTGCTCGTGAAGCCATCTTCTGGCAATGTGCGCAAGAACGTCATGAAATATCCGGGTTAGCGGCCGAAGTTGCCCAGACCGTGGAACGAATCGACGACGCCGAGCTGGACGCGGTCTATCTGCCGGGGGGTATCTTCGGCCCGCTGAGCCTGCGGGCCCACGAACCGACACTGAAGCTCGTCCGGGACGCGATGCAGCGGGGCATCGTTGTCGCCGCCATCTGCCACGCCCAATGGATACTGGTTTCCGCCGGCGTCGTCCGCGGGCGGAAGCTCACCGGGCCGCCCGACATGGCCGTCGACATAACCAACGCCGGCGGCGATTATCAGAAAGCCCGGGCCGTGAGGGACGGCAACCTCATCACGGCCGTGTACTTCGGCTACCTGCCCCACCAGTTCCGCCTGCTCATGCCGGCCCTGGCGGAGAACCCGGTCGATCTCGGCGTTCAGCAGGTCATTGCCTGAGCGCAGGCGTCACTTCGCCTTCTTGGGCTCGGGCTTCAAGACCTTCCTGATGACGTCGGCGTACGACATCATCACCACGTAGTTCCGCAGGACGAAGCCGTTGTGCTTGAGTCCTTCCTTGGAGTAGTCGCCGTTCCATTTCGCCGGGTTGGACGGATGCACGCCGTCGCGGGAGATCAGCGTGGGCACTTCGTACGTCCCGCCGGAGACGGACTTGAACTTCGGGCTGGCGCCGGACCAGTCCTCCGGGCGGCGGTCCATGCAGGCTTGGTAGTAATCGGACACGGGGACCTTCATGTCCTTCGCCACCTTGCGCACCACCTCGACGAACTGCTTGACCTTGGCGTCGGCCCCGTGGCGCGGGGGGATGGTGCTGAGGATCACCACCGCGCCGTTGTCGAGGCACTTCCGAACGGCCTGGCGCGTGTACTTCTCGTAGTCGGCGACGCTGACCCCCCCGAGGTCGTTGGTGCCGAACATGATCAGCACGCACTCGGGGTTGAGTTTCTTGAGCCACTTGTCGGCGTTGTCGGCGCACCACTTCATGATCATCATGCCGGTGTTGCCGTACTGGTCGCCCTTCCACTTGTGCCAGCAATCATCCTTCATGTAGCCCTTGACCAGGTCGAACGCGGCCTGGGTGGGCTTGTCGATGTTCTTCTGGGTCCACTTCAGGGAGGCCCAGAAGGCCATGGAGACCGTGATGGAATCGCCGAAGTGGGCGAAGGTTCCCTTCTCGCCGGTGAACTTGGCGTGGACCTTTTTCATCGGCTCGACCCAGTAGTCCTTCTCGGGCGGCTTCGCTTTGGCTGCCTTGGCGGGCTTTGCGATCTCTTTCTCGGCCGCCAGCACCGGCGCGACTACCAACGCGACGACAGCAAGCAACAAAATGAACCTTTTCATGAGATGTTCTCCTCTCGTGTCAGCAGGTGTTCGTCCCCTGTCCATGGACTGTGGAGTCCGCCGCCCATGCGGCCACGGCGGGGCGAAGCAGCATCCTTTGCTCTGGCCAAGTAGATTAACCCGCACCGGCGCGTCAGGGATTCGGGCAAATTGTAACGGCCGCCGTGGCTGCGCCTGTTTACCTCTGCTTCATCCTTCGGGCCTGGATGTCGTTATACTTGCGCTGATGTGCCGAGCCGCGGGCGTCGGCGAGATACGTTCCGGCCATGGCCCTGCTGCCGAAGACGCCTCGCCCGACGGCCTCGCATGGATCGATCCTCCGGACCACGACGTGCTCCCAGCCACAGGTTGCGGCGATGATTCGGCCTTCGGGGCTGAGTACGATCGACTCGCCCGGGTGGCAAAAGAGCACAAACAGTCCGTTCTCATAGGCCCGCTGGCGGATGAAGCGCTCGTTAGCTCCCTCGCCCCACATGCCGTAGGAGTTGATGATCAGCACCCTCGCCCCGGCCAATGCCAGCGACCGCGCCGCCTCGGGGTACTGCCGATCGGCGCAGATGAGCACGCCGATGGGCGCGAACGGGGTCTGGAAAACGTGGTGGGCGCGGCCCAGTCTGTTGACGACTTCGAAGTCGGCGTGGATCTTATCGTACTTGCCGACGATCCTGCCGGCCGGGTCGATTGCGAAGGTGGTGTTAAAGACGGATTGTCGGCGTCGGTGGTCCAGGCTGTTGGCGAAGAGCCACACGCCAAGTCTCTCTGCCTCTGTCTGGAGTGCTGGGATGCACTTGCTCTTGATCGTATCCGCCACCGCCAACTGCCGCTTGCGGAAGGCCGCAAGCCGCCTGGCATAACCTTTGGTTTCCTTGTCCGCCGGGCCGAGCTTGTGTTTCTTCAACTCGCGCGTGATGTAGCCATCGAGCACGCCTTCGGGCGTGGCGATCACCTCTGCCCCCATCTCGGCGGCCTGATGAAGGTACCCGATCAGCGCCTTGAGATTCTTTCGGGGCTTCCACAGTTCCGGCCAGAACGAGATTCCTGCAATTGTTAATGGCCTCACCGCATTCTCCTAAGACTCACTGAAAGCTTTGACAGAATTCGAACCGCCTGACTGCCGGACCGCACGGCGCCGGTTAACTCGGAACAGCCTCGTGTAAAGGGGAGTGGCGGAGATAGATTTTGCCGGCTCCGTTTCCGCCACGTGCAGCGTGGGCTCCCCACCGGGCTAAGACAGGCGACAGTTGCGGCGGCTGGTGGATGGACGCGGGGTGCGTCGTGGACCGCGGCAATGGCCTCTTCCGGAACGTCAGGTATAGAAGAAATATGCACTGGCCGTGCAGTCCTTCTCGGCGGTGACCCTGACCCAGTGGGCGCTGAAGCCGGCGGGAAACTCATGGTGCACGTAGCCCTTCGCGGGCACGGGGAAGGTCTGGTAGGTTTTCCAGGTGCCGTTGCCGAGGAAGTCCACTTCGACGGCGAAGGCGGCCGGCTGGTCGTCCTCGCAAGCCAGGTGCAGGACCTTCTTGTCGAAGCCCGTCATGAGATAGGGATCGGAGGGCTCGCCGGCTTTGACCTTCTCGTTCCACCACGGCCCGCCCCAGCCGGCCGGCTTGCCGAAGTGCCACAGGTCGTCGGTCTTGCCGAACCACAGACCCGATTGCGGCTCTCCGGTCAGCCGGTTATGCGGCCCCGAGGGGCTGGCGTTGTCCGCCCCCATCACCAGCATCCCGCGCCAGGCGCAGAAATCGCCCAGCACCCACAGGTGGGTGGAGATCGGGCGAATGCCCCACACCCGGTTGCCGTACGCCCACGGGGACAGCTCGTAGAACATCCCGTGGCAGTCCATCAGCATCCGCTCGTGCTCGGTCTCGCGGATTCTCGGCCATTCGGTCGACCATATGTGGTCGAAGGTGTGGCTGGCCTTTGGCAGGCGGTAGGTCGCCCATTGTTTGTTGGCGTCGGTGTAGACCTTCAGGATGGCCGAGGCCCTGTCCCAGCCGGTCGCGAAGATCGTCCTGGAAGGGAAATCCCCCCGGCCGGTGACCTCGACGAAGGGTTTGCTTTCCAGGATGGTCCAGTTTTTCCCGTCCCATTCCGCCAGGCGCCCGCCGGCGACTTTGCCGAGAAAGTCCGCCTCCTGGTAGTCATTGCCGGCCACGACGACCTTGCCCAGGCCGGAATAGCCGGCCTTGAGGTGGATATACCTCGGCCGGGGGGACCGCAGCTCCTTCGCCAGGTCCGCCAGTTGCAGCACCCGCAGGCTGTGCAGGTCCACCTCGAAGAACTCGCCCTCCATTCCCAGCATGTAGACCTTATTGTCGGGGTCCTGAAGGTGGTACATCGTCGAGCACAGCCGGACGTCCACCAGCCCTCCGATCGTGCGGATCTTCCGGTCGGCGTCGATCACGTGGGGGCCGATGATGAGCTGGTTCGACGGCAGGTGCACCATCCGGTTGGTGTAGGTGCCGACGCGGCTTTCAGGGCGCCGGGTGAGGTGGAAGTTCTCGTCGATCTCATACAGCCCCGTGCCCACGCCGGATTCCTTCTTGTGCGAGACGTAGGAAACCGCCCACAGCCGACCGGCCCAGGGCATCAGGGCCCCGACGCCGCACTCGCTCCGCGGCGGACCCAGCTCCGCCTTGAGGCACAGGTCCGGAATCACGCCGCTGACGCAAAACGGACTCGCCGAAGAACTATTGCCGACCTTGCCGTTGGGCATTCTCAGCCTCCCTGATCCTGTTCGGCGCACGCGCTGCTGTCAGTTCGGCGGCATTGTACCTGCCCAATCTCGCGGCTTCGACCTTTTCCACGCCCGCGCGCGCCAAACCTGAGGAGACACCGGACGTGGGCAAAGAGCGGCCCCCAGGCGGCCATCTCGCCGGGCCGGCTTTTCTACGGCGAGAAGGGCTTCAACTTCTCTGGAGCGACCTCTCGGATGAGTGCCCTGGCCAGGACGAGATTGGCGTCGACCATCGCGGTTTGACCGATCCGCTTTTCTGTCACGGCCAGCGGGATTTCCGTGCAGCCGAGAACGATCGCCTCGGCGCCCTTGGCTTGCAGGTGCTCGATGGCCTCGGCCAAAAGCCGCCTGGCGGCCTCGGTGACCGGGCTCGGCCGGGCCTTGATGCCGTAGTCGGTGTCGTAGATCGCCCTCTGCACGGCCTGTTCCTGAAGCCGCTCATCCGGCAGTGAGACGCGGAAGCCCTGCGGCCGGAGGCAGTCGGGGTAGACCCTCGTTTGATGCGTCCCGGTGGTGCACAAAACGCCGACGTGCCGGACCTGCGGAAAGTGCTCGCGCAGGAACCGCGCCACCTCGTCGATCATGTGAAGCAGCCTGATCCTGCTGCCGGCCTCCGCGAGATTCCGGCGGATCACATCAAAGATTCGCGGCGAATGGGCCGTGTTGCAGGGAATCCCCACCACGCCGGCTCCGAGTTTTTCCAGGTCGAGTATGATCCGGCTGATTGCGCCGGCCGGGTTGTCCGTGGTCCGCCCCAGCAGGAATTTCGTGCGATCGGCGATTTGCTCCGGCACGGACAGCAGGGCAATGGGCAGATGCTGCTGGTCGGTGGTGGCTTCGGTCTGATCGAGTATTTTCCGGGCGAGGTCCAGCCCGGCGTATGGCCCGACGCCGCCGACAATGCCGATCATCTCACTGGCTTTTCCGGCTGGCTGTTTCATGGGCGGTTCGCAGTGGGCATTGTCGCCGCTTTCGGCCGGGACACCACCGGCAGATAGCCCGCTACTTTCCGAGCAGTTTTCGTTTCTTCTCCAGGTATTGGCAATAGTGGGAATACGGGATATCCGGCGGGACGAGGTGGTCCAGGTGGGGGATGCAGCCGCCCGCCTCCAGCAGGGGCTTGATCCGCTCCAGTTCCTTGTCGATGGCGGAGCCGCCCTCGACCAGCGGCCTCTTGGCGATCGCCCCGCGCATGCGCAGCTCCGTGCCGAACTCCTCTCGCCAGGCGAACGGGTCGCAGCCCGCGGCCACCTCCAGCGGGAACATGATGTTGACACCCTCTTCCATCCAGTTGGCCACGATGTCGTGCGGGTCGCCGTCGCAATCGACCACGCTCAGCACGCAGCCGCGCTTCTTGGCGGCCGTCATCACCTTGTGATAGCCCGGCTGGAGGAACCGGCGGAACATGTCGGGCGAGACGAACGGGCCGTTCTTGCTGGCCATGTCCTCCCACCAGGCCACCTGGTCGATGGGCAGGTCCTCCGGCAGCCGCTGGATCTGCCGGGCGCACAGCTCCGACCAGTGTTCGACCATGTCATGCGCCATCTCGGGATGGTCGAAGAACGCCAGCGAGAGGTTCTCAAATCCCATCTAGTGGCGCAACTGGCCGTAGAAGCCGGCGCAACTGACGGAGATCATCTTCCCCTCGGCCGCGGCCTTGCGCGCGGCCTCGATCTGGTCGCCCGGGATTTCGCGGACGGGTCGTCAAGGTGATATCGTTCCTTCATCGCCTTCCAGTCGTCGGGCGTCTTGACGGGGAACTCGAGAAAGTGCGGGATCGAGCTGAGCTCCGAGTCGTTCAGGTAGCGCTCGGCCACGATGCCGACGGCGTCGCGCATGACGACAGAGGCCGCCTTCCGCTCGATGACCTCTTCGTCGAACGGCGGGTTCATGCCCAGACGGAGGTTGATGCCGTGGCCTTCGTACTCGAAGCCGAAGTGGGCGTTCACCTTGCTGCTGAACATCTCCGCCTTCTCCGGATCGGTAAGCTCCACCTCCATGCCTTCGGCCAGCCAGCGGCGGATCGTCTGCGGCCAGTACCCGAACTCGATGTCCGGCACGCGGTCGACTTCCTGGTAGGTGAAGACGCGATAGTATCGATCCGTGATTTCCTTTCTCATGGACGAATCCTTCTGGCTCAAACACTGCTCCGTGGTCGCGTCCTTACTCGGCGACGCCGACATTTTCGGGAGGGTTTTACCTGTGCCGCGCCGGAGCGTCGCCGTGCATTTCGGGCCGTACGATGGAATGCCCGGCCGACTGCCGGTCAGAGCCGGAACTCACGGACCAGCTCCACATATCGCCGGACGGAGGCGTACGGCATGTCCGGCATGATGAGATCGTCCGGGGCGGGGACATAGCCGCCTGCCTCCATCAGCGGCGGAACCTTGGCGTGGAACTCCTTTTCCACCGCGGCCGGGCCGCTCATGAACGCCTGTCGGGAGATATTTCCGATCAGCAGCACATCCCGGCCGTATTCGCGCCGCAGCTCGCGGGCGTCGATGCCCGCGGCACACTCGAGCGGCATGTGAAGATTCACGCCGATCTCCAGCAGCACCGGAATCAGCGGGCGAACGTTGCCGCTGGTCAGGTAGCCGATCACGTCGATGCCGCGCCCGCGGAGGTACGTGACCACTTTCCTCAGCGGCGGGCCCCAGATCCGCCGGTACATCTCCGGCGAGACCATGGTGGAGTTCTTGAAGCCCATGCCGTCCTCATTGAAGAAGGCAAAGTCAAAATGAATTCGCTCGACGAAGTCGCCCGCCAATTCGATCACGAACTCCGCCCAGAAGCCGAACATCTCCTCCAGCAGCTTCGGGTCGTCGATGAGCGTCTGGAGGAACCGGTCATGTCCCATCATGTAACCGTTCTTGATCCCCCGGCCAGGGCCCCAGTCGATGCGCAGCCCCACGGGCGCGTCGGAGCGGTTGTAGTGGGCGAACAGCTCATTGGACCAGCAGCGCGGTTTCCGCCGCGGGTCGGCCGGGTCGTAGCGGGCTTTCCACTTCTCCCAGTCCGCCCGCGAGTGGACGGGCCCGTCGAGATAGTAATAGTGCGTCGGGCCTGCGCTTTGCTGCTTGGAGGTTCGGACGGTGAAGCCGTATTGATCGATGCCGGTCCGCCAGCGGTCGTCTTCTTCCAGGACCTTCGCCACGGCCGCGGGCAGCGGGTCAGTATCCAGGCGCAGGACCGTCTTGGGATCGAAAGCAAAGATGTCCTCGCCGCTCACGCCGATAGGAACGTCGCCGTCAATGACCCACCGCCTGACGGCCGTCTCGGTAATGCCCTCGACCTGCCAGAGGGGAACGCGGTCCGGCCGCTGGAAGTGCACGATCCGATTGAATCGTTCTCTGGCATTCATGGCGGCTGCGGCGGTCAAGAAAGTCTAATCGCTCTGTTGCCCGGCGCGCAGGGCCTTGGCGACGTTCGCGGCCGCCTGGAAGAGCCGGCGGTCGCGCTGCTGCCAGCCGGCCCGGCCCAGGCCGAGCGTGTAGACCCGCATAGCGTTGATCCGCTCGTCGATGATCCCCCAGCATTCATCCGCCAGGGCGCCGGGGATCCTCTTTCCCAGTAGTGCCTTTTCAATGAAGATGACGGCCTCGGCGGATTGGATGCCCTCGCGGACGTTCTCGAAGCGCACGCTCGTCACCGGTCCATCCGGGCCGGGCGCGAGCAGGGCGGCGCAGTTGCTGGCCATGCCCGTCTGACCGATGGCCGATTGCGGATACCGCGCGTAGAACGTGCCGCCTCCGCCGCTGTTGTACTTCAGGCCGGGTATCCGCCAGTAGTCGGCGCCGATCCTGCCGGCCCCCCGGTGGCCGCTGGCAAGGTCGGCCTCCATCAGGATGCGGAAGGCCCACACCGACGGGCTGGGGAACAGGCACAGCGGCCCGAAGCCGTAGCGGTTGAACGCCAGCGACATGTCCTTCCGCCGCCAGCCGAAGTTTCGCTTCTTGGCCGGGTCCGGCAGCGGGCCGGTGTATACGCGCTCGACGTGAAGAACGGGGACGGTCTTGTTGCGGTCTTGGACGTCGTATCGCAGCCGCGAGGCGCCCGGGTGGTTGCCGACGAACCATCCCACCTGGGGCAGGATATGGCGGAACGCCGCCACCGCCGGCCTGGCCGGGGAGGGGTCGGCCGGCATGCCGAAGAGCATCTTCTCGGCCAGGCCGTGCCGCTTGAGGCTGGCGTGGACCTCCCGCAGCGCCGGCCGCCAGAAGGCCTCGTACTCGGGCGTGCCGACAGCCGGCAGCGGCATGTCGGTCTTCTTGCCGGTGGCGGGATCGACCATCGTCACCGTAAACGTCCCGCGGGTCTCCTTGGGTACGCCGCGCTCGTCGTATTTTTGCTTCTGGTAGGGGTTGCCGCTGGCCACGCCGGCGTTGCCCCAAACGATCAGGCAAACCGCCTTGATCCGCTCGGGGCGGTGATACTTCAAGTACAGGTCCAGGTACTTGTCCATGATGCCGGTGTCGTACTTGAATGATCCGTCCGCCTGTTTGACCCAATAGACGTAGGATTCGGCGTTGCCGGCCTGCTCCTTGCTCAGCAGCGGGATGATGATGGTGTGGTTGCCGATCTCGCCGATGAGCCTGACCGAACTTTCGATCAGCTCCCAGTGGCGTTTCGACCACAGGGGAATCGGCCGCGATTCGGCCCGACCGGGATTGGCGTCCGGGCCGGAATCTTCGATTCCGTAATACGCCGCCAGCGTGTCCGGCGACTGATAGACCGAGAACTCCGAGGCGTACTCGGCCACCTCAGGCAGCGTCCAGTCGAAGACTTCCAGATCGATGGGCACGACCCTGAGTTTTTGGCCGTCCGTTCCGATCGTGATTTTACCTGTGTATCGCCCGGGCGGGGCGTTGGCGGGGACGTTGACGGTCACCCAGATCGGCACCACCGCCGCGGGAACGGGCCTGGCCGGCAGGCCCCAGGAGGTGCGGACGTTGGCGTTGAGCTTTTCGGTCTGGCTGCGGACGGGCGCGGTCGCGGGCGGCTCGTCGACCAGGGCGTCGAACCGACGGAACAGCACGCCCAGCGACGTCCCCGTCGGCCCGCCGTAGACGCTCCCGCCGAGGTATCGCATCCGCTCCTGTCCCGGCAGGGCGTAACGGATCTTCGCGGCCTCGGCGGCTATGGTTGCCCCGCCGCCTGCGTGCCGCAGATCGCTCACCTTGGCCGACAGGCGGGCGATCTCCGCGGTCGATGCGAGCACGATCTGCCCGGAGAACCGGCCGTTGCGGGCCGCCGCGATCCGGATCAGCCATGGCGGCTCGCAGACGCTGCCGTAGTCCAGCTCCAGGACCTCCTCGGTGACGTCGGCGTTCCAGAGCTGCACGCCCTGCGGGCGAGCGACGGCCGGGACAATCGCGCCGCCGGTCGCCTCCGCCCGGAGCAGCAATTTGGTCAGCCCGATGACGGCGAAGTGTCCCATGCCGACGTTCCGGCACGCGGCCGGGTAGTTGGAGCTGTGATTCTCGACGGCCAGGACGTTGACGCCCTTGCGGAGGTGCTCGACGGGCAGCTCCGCCGGCCCCAGGCCGCGCTCGCGCAGGGCCCACTGGCCGGTGGCCTTGCGGTCGGTATAGGGATGAAGGACCTGACCTTTGCGCTTGCCTTCCTTTACGAAGAAGGCATCTTCGGGGTAGTCGGCTCCCGGCGTCTGCGGCGTAATCTCGCCCTTCGGCATCGACGCCCGGAGCACCTCCCGGCCGTTGAGATACACGACCACGCCCCCGCGGTAGCTGATCTGGAGCGTGAGCCTGGCGACCTTGGCCGGGTCGTTGACGAGGAACTTGCCGCGCCGGCAGAGAAGGGCGATCTCCTGGCTGCCCGTGGTGAAGGGGCCCTGGGTGCGAATCCATTCGCTGTCGTCGAATTCCGCCTGGAGCCAATCCCTCGGCGGCGATAGCGACTCGCCTGGCAGGATATAGATCTTCCGCGTGCCGTATCGCTTGTAGCGCAGGTTGAGGCGGCGAGCTTCTTCGTCTGGCGCTATGCCGGCAGCCTTGGCCGAGGCCGGGCCGATCATCGGCGGCATCCGGGTCACGTGCTGGCGCCAGTAGCTGCCGATGCCCAGGATCACCTGCCCGCCGGTCGGAGACGCCTTCGTCGCGGCGGCATCGGCCGCCCCGACCGGCAGCATCGCCGCCAGAGCCACTGCGGCCGCCGCCAGCGCCGCCAACTTCCCTCTCATGGACATCCGCACCACTCCTGCTCGCGCCCGCCCGCACACCTCCAAGCCCGTTTTCGGGGCACGGTACCTCGTATTAAACCCGGCGGCGCCCCGCCCGGGCCGGGGCCGCGAAGATCACATCGAAACCTGGCTGGCCAGCAGCCATTCGTAGATTCTGCGTCCCAGCTCGGCGCGCAGCTCTGCCCGGGCGGGGTCGCCGGCGAGGTTGTTCTGCTCGAGTGGGTCTTCGGCCAGGTCGAACAGGATGAGCGGCTCGGCCGCTTCATTCACGGTCAACTTGTAACGGTCTGTCCGTACCATGGTCGTCAGGTTGTTTCCCTCGCTGAGCGGGCCGAAGGCAATCTCGCTGAAGGCAGCCTGGCGCAGGGGAGCGTTTTCGTCGCGGCAGGGCGGCAGCAGGTTTTGGCCGAGGCTGCGCCGGGAGGGCTCGCAGCCGGCCGCAGCGAGAAGCGTGTCGAAAACATCAATCGTCTGCGCCAGATGCGGCCGGACCGCTCCGGCCGGAATGTGCCCCGGCCAGCGGAGGATCAGCGGCACCCGCACGGACGATTCGTAGAAGCAGCTCTTGAAGAACCGACCGTGGTCGCCAGCCATCTCCCCGTGGTCTGACCAGAACACCACCAGCGTCTCGTCCAGCCAGCCGCGTGCAGCCAGGGCGTCGAGGATTCGTCCCACCCAGTGATCGATCAGGCTGATCTTGCCGTAATAGTTCGCCCGGGCGGCGGCGATCTTCTCCGCCGGGATGGAGTCCGCCCCGCGCAGGAACCCTTCGCGGCTGCGGACGTAGGCGGCGGCCGACGGGGCGAGGTCCTCGCGGATTGGCTCAGCCGGGATGGGCGGCGGGCACTGCGCCGGGGCGTACATGTCGGCGTACTTGCCGGGGGCGTCGAAGGGCTCGTGCGGCCCGCCGAAGCCGACGAACAGACACATGGGCTTGGCGCCGTCGTAGCCCTCGACAACGGCGACGGCCTGCCGGCCAACGTAGCTGTCCGGGAACTCCTCTTCCGGCAGCGGGCTCGGCCACGTCGCCCACGGCGTGCCGCGGCGCCTGCCGTAGTCTTCCTGGTATGCCTTGTACAGCCCGAGCTTTTCCCAGTGGTCGGTCATGTAGGAGCGGATATTCACCGTCATCCACGGCCCGGTGGTTTCGTGGACGTAGTCGATTCCGCGGGCGTGCATGTAGCCTTCATAGTCGCGCAGGTGCTGGCCGGGATGAGGCGCGTAGTAATGGCTCTTGCCGACGTAGGCGGTGTGGTAGCCGGCGCGCTGGAGGTGGTGGAAGAAGGTTTCGTCGTTTGCGGGCAGTTGCCCGCGGTTAGTCCACATACCGTGGTTGTGGCAGTGCAGCCCGCTGACGAAGTTGGCCCGGGCCGGCATGCAAATCGGCGAGGTGGTGACGGCGTTTTCGAAGCGCACCCCGCCGGCGGCGATGCGGTCCATGTTGGGCGTTTGCAGCAGCGGGTGCCCGGCACAGCCCAGGCAGTCGGCGCGCTGCTGATCTGTCATCAGGATGAGAATGTGGGGTGCATCGGCCATGATAAAGCTCCCTTCTCAACGGCGAAATACAGGCGCGATACCATTGTGTTGTCGGACAGGCAGCGGACGCGTCCGCCGTCTGGTTGGCGCTTGTGACTCCGCAATCGCAAATCCGCAATCCGCAGTAATGAAGCGGTAGGGGTGGGATTCGAACCCACGGTACCCTTGCGGGCACACCGGTTTTCAAGACCGGCTCCTTCAACCGCTCGGACACCCTACCGTCAGGCGCCCTCCGCGCAGCATTTTCGTGGGGCCGATTCAGTTTTGCAATGGCCTGGCACTTCTGCCGGGCGCGGCAAGATAGCCTGGGCTATTCTGCACAGCGCGTTGGAATCTCCGCGCGAGGTGGCTTTGACACGCGCGTCGTCGCCCTTTGGCCGTGCCCGCACGGCCTTGCCCTTTTCTTCCTGCGGCGCAATAATGTTCCGACCAAGCGAGGATGCCTATATTCGAAAGGGCCGTGCGATGCTGAAGAAGAAACCAATGCTGGCGTGTGCGATCGTAGTCCTCTTGGCCGTCGGGGCGTTGGCCAGCGGCGGCGAACCGGGGCGGGTGACGGAGTGGCTGCTGGCCGGCTCCTTTGCCAGCCCCCAGCCCGAAAAGCTCCTGGATGAAGACACGCTGGCCAATCCGGCGGAGCTTGCCGCCTCGGCCGGTCAGGCCATCGGCGGCGCCAAATGGGCCAGGTACGCCACGCCGACCGGGATGGTCAATCTGCTGGACAAGGAGGTGGGCATCGCCCGCAGGCGCAACGCCGGCGCCGTGGCAATGGTCTACGTGCACTGCCCGAAGATGACCCCGGCCAAGCTGCTGCTGGGCTTTTCCGACGGGCTGGCCGCGTACGTCAACGGCGCGAAGGTCTTCCAGAGACCCGACGGCGGCGGCGTGACCGCCGATGCCCACCGGGCCGAGGTGCTGCTGGGGGAGGGCTGGAACCGCCTGTATCTGAAGGTCATCTGGTACGGCCGGTTCCGCGGACAGTGGGGATACACCGCCCGCATCCTCGGTGAGGACCTCAAGCCCATCCAGGGGCTGAAGTTCTCCACCAAGAGCCCCTTCCCCTCCGGCAAGCCGAAGATGCCCAAGTTCGTCCCGTTCGTCAGCGCCTATCACGTCGAGCACTTCGGCACGCACCGCATCCGCCTGGCCAACCGCACGCCGATGCCGCTGGAGAACGTCCAGCTCCTCGTCCGCAGCCGGACGGGCAAAGAGCTGATGAAGACCGACCTGGGCAAGCTGGCGGGCAGCTCATACGTCGAGGCCGACATCGAAGCCGACGAGATCTTCTTCCAACAGAATTACCCGGGCGCCTCGGCCGTGGTCAAGCACGCCGGCGGCACGCTGACAACCAAGATCGGCGAGCTGGTCCTGCCCGGCACGCACACCATCGAATACGTCACTCCGCACATCCAGCGGATGAAGCCGTGGGCGGCCGGGCGGTGCGCGATCCTGCTGATCACTCCGACCCGCACGCGCCAATCCATCGAGCTGGCACAGCGCGGCGACCTGGAGTGGCACATCGTTGACGCCGCCGATCAGAAGGCCGAAAAGAGAATCGCCGAAGAGCTGACGCTGTACAAGTTCGACTGCATCGTGATCGCCGACAAGAGCGGCGGGCGGGAGCCGTGGGATTGGTCCAAGGTTCCCGGAAGGCGCTACCTGGCTAAGGCGATCCGCGACGGGGTCGGCATCGTCTACGTCAACCCGTCCAACCTGGGCCCGGCCATGGAGAAGGTTCTGGGGATCGCCCCGGGCGGGGCGACGAGGCAGGCGCCGCCCCAGGCGGGCGGGATCACAAAGGCGGCCGATCACGCCATCGTGGCCGGCGTGCCGCTGGAGGCCCTGCCGCCGCTGGCGCCGTACAGCTACAAGTTCGCCGAGGCCACGAAGGTCGTCGCCAAGGTTGGCGATCGCGCGGTGATCGCCGCCGCCGAGCAGGACGGCCGGCGGACCGTGGTGCTCAACTTCGGCCGCGGGGTCGAGCTGATCTGGCCCATTCGCAGAGACGATTTCTGCGGCGCCCGCCTGCCCGTCTGGGAGCGGCAGTGGTCGCTGATCCTGAAGACCATCCTCTGGGCCTCGAAGAAGGAAACAGGCCTGACAGTCACGTGCTCGATCCCCGCCAAGGTGACACGCGCCGATCTCCGCCGGGAAAAAGTCAGGGCGAAAATCCAATTGGGCGGCAAGACCGGGGCGGTGGGGAGGGTGCGCGTCGATTTCCACACGCGCGGGTATGACAAGGCCGTCAGGATGCTCGAAGGCCCGACTGTGGCCGGACGGACCTCCATCGACGTCAGTCTTCCCGAGACGTTCCTCGACGCCGGGGAGAACGAAGTGGACGTGGTGGTCATGACCAAGGACAAGAAGATCCTTGGCTGGGCCACGAGCGTGTTCGAAGTCCAACCGCGAGGGTCCATCGGCAAGGTCTCCGTCGCCCCGGCCAAGGGCTGCTACCTGCCGACGGACGAGCTGACTTTCACCGTGCCGGGCAAGGTCGACGTCGACGGGCTTTCTCTGCACGCTCAGTTGGTCGATAACCGCGGCCGGGCGGTCGCCGCGGAAAGACGCACACTCAAGAAGGGCGACTTCCGTGAAACGTTCAAGTTCACCCCCGAAGGGCTCGTGACCCCGGTCGCTCGTCTCCAGGCCACCCTCGTCGCCTCGACGCCCGTCGATGCCGGCGAACCGCAATCTTGGACGGAGGCCCGGACCGAGGAGATCTTCTTCGTTCGCCAGGAGCTGGTGTGGGACACCTACGAGCCGGTGCTGTGGCTGACGCGGCACGCGGCCAACTGGTACTACGACATCGACTACTTCAAGCTGCTGCGGAACGTGATGTGGATCCCCAACGGCTGGTGCTCTGACTACAGCCCGCGCGGCAGCGCCTACTACCAGATGGTCTACGGCGGCTTCAACCGCGTCGGGTTCGAGAGCCTGCACTTCTTCTCCATGAACCATAACTGGACCAAGCAGACCTTCGAGATGCGCCGCAGCAAATTCAGCCGGACCAAGGACGTCCGCTGGCTGTACCGCACCCCCATCGGCCCCGAGGGCGTGCCGGTCGACCAACCCAACTACGCCAATCTGCCGTACGGCAATGACTGGCGCAACAGCTTCTTCCCACTGGACGACCCGGGCTACCTCCAATGGACCAAGCGCAAGATCGCCTGGCACCTGAAGGGAGTCCGGCAGTTCAATCCGATCATCTACGACCTGATGGACGAGGGCTCTTACACCAGCTACGCCCGGGCGTTCGACTTCGACCACTCCCCGGCCTCGCTGAAGCAATTCCGGGCCTGGCTCAAGGAGCAGTACGGCACGCTGGCGGCGCTGAACACCGAGTGGGAAACACAGTTCAAGACCTGGGACGAGGTGATGCCGATGCACATCCACCAGGCCCGCTCCCGCGCCCGCAAGGCCGAGCTGCCCAACTACGCCCCCTGGGTCGACCACCGCCGGTACGGCGACATCGTCTACAACCGCTATATCAAGCACTGCTCCGACTCGGCCCGCGCCGGCGGCGACGGCGACGCGGTCGTCGGCATCGGCGGCGGCCAGCGGGCCAACCCTTACGGCGGGTGGGACTACTGGCTGGTCGCGAATCACTTCACCTGGATCGAGAACTACTTCGAGGAGACCGACGAGTACATCCGCTCGTTCAACTCCCCCCATCGCAAGCTTAAACCCTGCCCCGGCAAGGACGTATGGAAGAGCGTCTCGCACGGCAACTGCGGCTTCTACCGCTGGGTCGACTACGGGCACCTCCAGGGCGACTTTACCATGCTGCCGCGGGGCACCACGACGGCCAGGCAGCTCGCCGAGGTCCGCGGCCGGGGATTCGGAAAGCTGTTCCTGGGAGCCGAGCCGGTCGACGACCCGATCGGGATTCATTACTCGCAAGCGACCGTCCAGGTCGGCTACGCCCTCGGCTCGGCCGACCAGCTCGGCAACGGCGGCCCGCTCAACGCCAAGCTGGGCTTCTACAACATGCTGGAAGAGCTGGGTTACCAGTTCAAGTTCGTCTCGTACGCCCAGCTTGAGGACGGGCACCTCGGTAAGGCCGGCTACAGGCTGATGATCCTGCCGGAGTCGGCCGCCCTGTCCGACAAGGAGGCCGAGCAGCTCAAGAACTTCGTCCAGGCCGGCGGGGTGCTGCTGTGCGACCGGACGCTCGGTGAGTGGGACGAGCATGGCCGGCGGCGGCCACGAACGGTGCTGGAGGCAACCTTGGGCATGGACCCGAAGGCGCCGGCCGAGAAAAGAATCGGCAAGGGCCGGGTGATGTATCTGGCCAGCGACATGCCGGTGCGATACTGGCGCGACCGCAACAGCCGCCCGGTCGAGGCGTACTGGAAGACGATGAAAGACGCCCTTAGCAAGGCCGGTCTGGCCGAGCCGCGGGCGCGGGTCCTTGTCGGCGGCAAGCCGGCGCGCCGGACCGAGATCCGCTACTTCCAGCTCGGCAAGATCCGCTATCACATCGTCCGGGCCGAGGTGCCCGGCAAGTACGAGTTGGTCTGCGCTGCGCCCGGCCACGTCTACGAGATGCGCGATGGGCGCTACGACGGGAACGACGGGCGAATCGAAATCCACTCCGAGCCGAGCTTTCCTGCGCTGGTGGCCGTCTCGCCGTATAAGATCGAGGTCGTAGCGGCCAAGGCCGACGACGTCAAGCAGGGAGAAGTGGTGAAGGTCTCGGCGAAGGTGCGGGCCTCGGCCCAGCCGGGCGTGCACGCCTTGAACTTCCGCGTGTACGGGCCGGATGGGGTGGAGCGGCGATATTACGGTGCTACCCTGTTCGGCAAGGACGGCGCCGCTGCGCTGAGCTTCCAGACCGCGCTCAACGAGGCCAGGGGCAATTGGACCGTGAAGGTGGCCGACCTGGCCTCCGGCACGGTCGGCGTGGCGACGTTCCAGGTGAAATAACTTCGCCCGTGAATCAGTTAGACTTACGAGCCCGGCGCTGGGCACGTGTCGGGCTCGCCGGGCGATTGCCTAGGCCAACGGCGGAGATCTGGTCATGTCATGCATCCGCAAGCGTCTGGAAGAAGCCCGCAGGCTGGTTCCCGAGGTCTTCCCCGAGCAACGGTCGGAAGCCGCTCCGCGCATCGCCGAGGCGGCCCTGGAAGGAACGCTGCTTTTCTACGGGAAGCAGCCCGTCCGCGTGGGGAGGCGAGAGATCGACTGGTCCGCCGCCCATGTGGCGCATCAGGAATGGCCGGCACAACTGAACCGCTTTGGCCAACTTCCCGCGCTGCGGCAGATGTATCGCGACACCGGCGATGAAAGGTATGCCCGCTGCGCCCGCGACTACATCGCCGACTGGATCGAGAGCCACGAGCCCTACGGCCCGGAAGACAACGTGGGCGCCCTCGGCGATAGTACTCTGAACATGGCCATTCGCCTCGGCGGGGTTCGGTTCTCCGGCTGGCTGGGCACTCTGGTTGACTTCGCCGGTTCGCCCAGCTTCGACGAGGCTATGGCCGCCAGGATCGTTGAATCGATGCAATGGCAGTTGGCGTGGCTGGCGGCGAACCTGCCGCCCTGGGGCAACTGGCGGATCGCCGCGCTGGACTGCCTGTTTGCCAACGCCCTGCGCCTGCCGGAGGCTTTGGGCAAGCATCTGTCACCCGCCGCCGAAGCCCTGAATATCGAGTTTGCTGCGCAGATCCTCGACGACGGCGCCCACGTTGAGCGCAGCGGCGGATACCACGACTGGATGTCCCAGGTCTTCCTCATGCTTTGGCGGCTGGGGCGCCGTCGGACAGGGCTCGGCCTGTCACTGACCGACCAGCGTGTGGCGGCGATGCATGCTTACACGCTCCACCACACAAAGCCCAACGGCAGCCTGTGCGGGTTCAACGATTCCAGCGGCCGGCTCCGCACTGACGAGGCGGGCCGGTCGGCATTGGGAAAGAGATACGCCGATCACCGCGCCCTGCTGGCTGAGATCGGCATGCCCGAGCAAGTGCCGCGGCTAGGGCTTTTTGCCTCGGCCGGCCAGGCCTTCTATCGCACCGGATGGGGAGCCGACGATCTGTGGTGGGCCTTTGACGCCGCCGGCTGGGGTGGTGCGCACAGCCACCTTTCGCGGCTGTCGCTCGAGCTGCACAACGGCCGACGGACCACGCTGCCCGACCCGGGCATCTTTGACTACGAGATGTCCAATCCATTCGGCCCGGCCGGCAAGAGCACGCCAATGCACTCGACGATGAACGTCAACCTAGGCAACCAGGCCGACCTGGACGCCAGGCTGGTCCGCGCGGTGGAGCTGCCGCAGGCCGTCATCGTCCAGGGCCGATACGACGGCGGCTATTACCCCGGCAAGTTCGCCTGGCGCTTCGTCGACGGCAGGGGCGCCGGAAGCTACGGCGTCCATGACCGCACGCTGGTGTGGCTGAAAGACAGGGCGATGATCGTGCTGGACTGCCTCGCCTGCGAGGCGGGGGCATCGGCCTGCCTGCACTGGATCAGCGACGACGTGAAGTACGAGTTCGATGGCCGGCGCCTGAGGGCAGCGACGGCCGACACTGAAGGCAACGTGGCCATGCAGGTCTGCCCCATCGCCCCGAACCAGGCGACGGGCTCGGTCCACCGCGGCGAGAAGGACCCCTATCTGGGCTGGGTCGCAGAAAGCCACGAGGTCCGGCCGGCACCGCTATTTCAGTTCTCCTTTCCTACGCGCCCGGTGGAAGATCGGGACCCCGCCACGGCCGTCATTGAATGCGCGACCATCATCGTGCCCTTTTCGGGCCGGTTGTCCCCGCAATTCAAGGCTTCGGCCTGCGCGGCCGGGCCGCCCGCCCGCCCGCCGCAGGTGAGCGGAGACGTCCGCGAGGTTCGGATCGAATGGCCAGACGGAGCCGTCGATCGCGTCATCCACTCCCGTCGACTGGAACGGCCAATCATCGGCCTGGGACGGGTGCGCACCGACGCGCCCATGGTGTTGATTCTTACCCCGGCTGGCGGCCAACCGCAGGCCGTCCGCATCGGCGGAAGTCATCTGGAGATGGAAGCCCTCTCCAACTCGCGCTGACGGCCCGGCAAGGCGTGCTAAGCGGACCGCAACAATCTTTGAACAGTGGGCCGGCCCGGGGTCTGCACACATCGGAACGAATGGGAACACGAATGACACGCCTGCCCGCCAGCTGTCAGGCGGGAATTCTCACGAATTGCACGAATTAAGCAGAGCTCGCTCAAGAAAAAGAGGGCATTCGTGAAATTCGCCGTGATTCGTGTAATTCGTGGTCTGGCTCGCTGGCCGCCCAGACGCGTCCTCGCCTCTTCACACTGTGCAAGCATTCTTCTGACGAGCTTAGGCTTTGGCTTTCCTCACCGGCAGGCCGACGAAGAGGCGACTGTCTACGTCGGTCAGCGGGTCGACCTCTTCGATGGCGGCGGCGTGGGCGAAGACGATGCCGGGGCGCTTGGTCCGCATCGCCCGGGCCAGCACGTTGAAGCCCTTCGGCTCGGCTGATTGCTTTTGAGCGTATTGCTCCTGCGCGATGCTCAGTGCAACCTGGCCCAGCGCCTCGCGGGCGCCGGACGCGCACGCGAACATCTCCGCCGACGTCAGCCCGTCGCGGAGGCCGTGCCGGATGATGGCTGGCTCGCCGCTGGCGTCGGTTACGACCCCGCGCGGGCCGATCAGGCCGAGCAGGTAAGCCAGCGTGCCCCGGGCGCCGCTCTTGACGGTCAGCAGTTGCGGCCCGAAGTCCTCTCCGTCGTAGTCGGTGCGGGAGGCGATCCGCTCCGAGACTTCCTCGACATGCCGATACCAGGCCTCCGGGTCGTCGCCGTCCGGCTCGGGCGGCCGGTCCAGCGACGCGCCGACGAACGGGCTCAGCGACGCTCCCGACTCGGCCGCGATCTCGAAGCCTCGCCGCATCAGCCGCTGGAGGGCTTCCAGGGCGGCCTCGGGGCCCTTGCTCTCCAGGAGATCCGCCATGGCCCGGATGAGCGACGACCTTGTCACAAAGCCAGCCTGCGTCGACACTTCGACGCCGGCGAGATCGGAGATCTCTTTCCGCCCCTTCGGCCTCAGGCTCAGCTCCGCCAACCCCCACAGCGATTCGTGCGACGGGCAGAGCCATCTGACCAGTTCCGGGTCGCGCCGCAGGTGAGCGGCCACCGAGAGCAGCTCGCCGGCCTCGCGCTGCCCGGCCTCGGTGATCGGAAGAAACACGGCCGCCTGGTCGCCGTCGAAGTCCGCGTTCATCAGCGGACAGCACAGCGGGTGCAGACGGATCACGCGACCCGGGATCCGCACCGGATGAAAGGCCAGCAGCGAGGTGGGCATCATCGTCGGCGCGCGGTTCAGGATGACCCACGAGCGGGCCATGATCTCGTCGAGCGCCTTGGTCGCGCGCTCGGATCGCGCGCGGACCTCGTCGGCGCTGTCGAGTTCGCGCTGGACAACGGGTGCGAAGATCGTCCAGGCGATTTCCTCGGCCAGGCCCAACTGGTCAATGCGCATCTCCAGCGCCGGCGAAATGACAGCCCGGCCGGTGAAGAGGACCCGGCTGCCGAACTGGACGAGACCACGGCGGGTGGGGGAGATAAACGGCTCGTCAATGACGAGCAACACCTCGAAAAAGGTGTTGGTTCGATCCTGGAGCTGGACGAGGGCCGTCTGGATGAGACTCTTGGGTGTCTTTTCGGCCAGCAGGCGCGACAACTTGGCGTTCGCCTCCACCACAGAGCTATATTCGGGCAGCTCTTCGAAGGCGCCGATCTCTGTCAGCGGACGATCCCGCAGCCAGGGGTGCGCTATCGGGCGGGCGAGCTTCAGCGTCGGGCCCTCGGGCGGGACGAACCGGAAGGTGAGCTTCTCGCCGTCCAATCCGGCGCGGATGCCCGCCGCGGCCAGGCGGCGCAGGAGCTCGCCGAACTTCGGCGCCGGCGGCCCGGCCTGCTCGATGGGCCCTGCTGCGACCCGAGCCGCCAGGCCCTCGGCGTTGTCCCGATCCACCGAGCGCGTGTTGTGGTATTCGGCGATGGTCTCGTAAGCACCCAGGTCGCGGAGGGTGTAACACTCCATGTAGCCTTGATACTGGCAGCCCTTGGTCGTGACCGACGCATAGATCTTTCCTCGTGCGAGGTGATGGGTCTCGCCCCAATACACCCAGCCGACGGTGCTGGTTCGGGAGAGCTTCTTGCCGCCCCGTCCGCAGGTGAGCGTCTCCATCCCCGATCTGGGCAAATCGGCTTCCACGAGGCGCCCGCGAACCTCGTCTTCGCCGGGGGCGCCGAAGGGCGGTACGATTACCGGCTGCCCTTGGGCCCGGGCGATACGGCCCGTCAAGGCCTCGAGGAGCTGACCGTGGTGCAGCCGCGTTTGGAGGCCGCTGAAAGCGTAGACCAGCTCGACCGGCGTGCCGTCGGGAAGGTGGGGCATCTCCGCGTCCGGCAGGACGCGCGTGATCGTGCCCTTCGCGCCGTGTCGATTGCTGAGTTTGTCGCCCGGCTCCAGCGGCCGGGGGAAACCGAAGCGCTTCACCGTCGATTCGCTGATGACGATTCCGTCGTCATGCGTGGCCGCGCCCCAGGAGATGAAGGCGGTCAGCAGGTTCCGTCCGCACCAGAAGCCCGGCACGTCGGGCTCGTTTCCGGTCTGCACGTAGGCGGGCTCGGGCTCCGGCGGCACCACCCATTGCCTCATCATGTTCACGGCCATGAGCAGCCGGTTCGGGTCGTCGTGTTCGAGGAACGGTACCATCGACGCCGTCAGGCCCAGTGCCGCCTCGGGCTTCTCGTCGACAATCTCCAGCTTTCCGTCGCGGATCTCTGCCCCCACGGCGATGCTGAGGATCCGGCCGATCCTCATCCCCTCGGGCGTCTCGAACGGGCAGGTGCGCCCAAGCTGGCCGGCGGCAAAGACCCTCTGCCGCCCGGGGATTTCGACCCTTCGCAAGTGTGTCCGAATCGACAGCCAGTTCTGTTCATCCAGACGGATGCGATCCGGCGCTGTGAGGAAATCCCGAAACCACCTGTCCAGGGGCAGCCAGGATCGCAGCATAGGCTGGTCCCAGGCCAGATCGGGCGGGGCCTGGCCCAGTCGCTGCTCGATATAGTCGTAGAGCTGCTCGCCGACGCAGCGGATTTCGGCCAGGTCCAGCTCTTCCTGAGAGGCAGTCGGAACGACGACCAGTCTCGCTCCATCCAGCTCGAAGACCCCGTCTTCGTCCGGCTGGGGCAGATCGGTATATTCGATCTCCACGGAGCCCCCGGCCGCGGCCACAGCCACCTTGACGCGGCAGGTGTGCAGCCCGGCCGCGTCAACGTGATAGCCCGCCAGCGGCAGCCTCTCGGTCAGCAGTCGCGGCAGCCGGTCGGTCAGGAACTTCTCATACGAACGCTTGTGCCACGGTGCCGAAGCGCTAACGCCCATCTAAGTATCCTCCCACTTGGTTTCGATGTCCTTCCACGATCGCTCCAACATCCTTCGGGCGTAGAACAGCCGGGATTTGACGGTCCCGACGGGGATGCCGAGCTGCTCGGCGATCTGACCGATGTCCATTTGCTCTTCCTGCACGAGCCGCATTACATCGCGTTTTTCCTCTGGCAGGCCGTCTATGAATCGGCGGAACAGCTCCGCCCGTTCGGCCAGTTCGGCCGCGGCGTCCGGGCCGAGCACCGACGCGTCGATCATCCAGCCGGGAAGGAGATCCTCGTCTTCTTCGCCCGACGGGCTGCGGACCTCCAGCGGCCGGTGCCTCCGCCGGCGGGCCGAGCGCAGATAGTTCAGCGCCAGGTTCGTCGCGATCCCCAGCAGCCATGCCCGCACCGTCCCCCCGCCGGTCCACTGACCGGACCGCGTCCACAGTCTCAGGAAGACTTCCTGGAGCAGGTCCTCGGCGGCCGCGGCGTCCCGTACGATTCGCTTCAATCGGCTTCGGACGGCCTGACTGTGGCGCGCGAACAATGTGTCGAACGCCTGCGCGTCCCGCGACTGGACGCGCCCCACGAGGTCTTCATCCGATGGCATTCTCGGCGACTCTCAATCCAGAAGACACCTCAGGGGGCAACGAGGTTCACCGGCGAGCGAAAAAAATCCCGCTGGCCCCGCAATAGAGCGCGGAGAAGTTGGGGAATCTACCGCGGCCCGATGGGAATCAACAGCGGCTCAGCGTAGATTGTCGGGCCGTCCGGAGGGACATACTTGATTAAGAGCGTAACCGAAGAGGTCTTCGGAGCTGCCTGGCCCCATCCCAGTCGGACCGAGTAGCCCCATCCCCACACGGTACGCGCCAAGGAGTTGCGGAGTTGTGCCCCCTGGAAGCTCCAGGTGCGGGCCGGAGCGACGCTGGCGATCTGTTCCGCGCTGACCGCTCCCTCATACAGGGCACACTCTATCGCCCCGCGGACGGTCACGGGCAGATCTCGGTCCTGGCGGAAGAACAGGACCAGCACCATGAGCCCGTCGGGTCCCGGCTGGCCGTCCCAGTCGACCGGCCTCTGGGAGCACAACGTACGAATTGCGTCAACGGCGTCGATGGGGCCCGGCGGAGTCGAAGAGACCTGCTGTACGCCGGTTTGGGTGTTGCACCCGCATAGCGCCGCCGCTGCGGCCAGCGCCGCCGAGACCATCAGGATCCAGCCACGGCTCATTCTCACCCGCCTCCGCCAGGGGCGGCTGTTGGCGAACCAAGCAAGCGCCCATTGCCATTCGGCTTCGGGCGATCCTCCGGCAAAGTCTCCCTTTTGTCCTTGGCAGGCTTCAGCGGGATGATGAGCATCTCGCCCTTCTGGCTGGGCCGGCCGGATCCCTGGCCGCTCTCCAGCCGCTTCACCTCCTGCGGGGTAACCCCCCGCAGCGGATTGAGCAGCTCGCCGATGGAGTCATCGTAGATGCCCTTGGTCAGCCCCAGTTGCCGAACGAACTTGTTGGTAAGCACGTCCGCATCCACAGGCCGGCGGAGCACCCGCGGAGTGAGGATGATCAGCAGCTCGGTCCGCTCCTTAATGACCCTGGTCGACTTGAACAGCGCCCCAAGCAGCGGGATGTCGCCCAGCACCGGCACCTTCTCCTCGCGGTTCTCTTCCTTGGTGGTGATCAGCCCGCCGATGACGATGGTGTGGCCGTCCTGCACGGTGACGGTGGTTTCGGCGAAACGCGTGTTGAAGATGGTGGCGCTGAGATCCTCGGAGATCTTCACCGTTGACTCCGACAGCGAGGAGATCTCCGGGCGGACGTCTATCCTGACGAACCCGTCCGGGTTTATCCGCGGCGTGACCTCAAGGATGATGCCGACGTCGCGGTAGGCGATGGTGTTGACCAGGTCGCCGGCATCGGTGATGCGGGAGAAGGTCACGTACGGCACCGACTGCCCGACGTTGACCCTCGCCTGCTGGTTGTCGGCGGCGACGATCCTCGGCACCGACAGCACCTCCAGCCGGCCCTGCGTCTGGAGGGCCCGCAGCAGGAGGTCGAAGTCCCCGCTGGAGACGGTGAAGGTGAAGCCGCTGCCCTTGACCCCGAAGCTCGTTCCGCCGCCGATGGTGCGGCTCTTCGGATGCGCCAGGTAGCTCCACTCGACCCCGAACTCGGTCTCGTCATCCAACGTGACCTCCGCCAGAAGCACTTGGATGAGCACCTGCGGCGGGGGCTGGTCCAGCTCGCGGACCATGGCGGCCATGGTGTCGAAAAACCGCGGCGACCCGGAGATCAGCAGCGTGTTGGAGTTTGCCTCGGCCACGATGGCGACCTCGCGCGCCAGCAGCTCCTTGGCGGCCCCGACCGCGTCGGCCCCCAACGTGGTGACAACCCGCTGGCGCTCCTGGTCGAGAAACTGCCGCAGGGCCGGTTCGATGTCCGTCGCCTGGGCGTTGCGGAGGCGGTAGACCATCGTTTGGCGGTCCTCGGCTGGCGAGGCGTCGAGCTGCTTGATGACGCGTCCGGCCAGGTCGACGTATTCGGGCGTGCCGGCCACCAGCAGCGAGTTGGTCCGGCGGTCGACGGTGATGGTCAGCGCGCTTTGCTCGGCCGATCCCAGCATGGCCGACGGCTCGGCCTGCTCGGCGGGGCCGGCCTGCTCGCCAGGTTTGGCGGGCATGGTGTAGATGGCCGCCTGTTGCTGCGCGCCGGCGGCCTGAAGCCTGAACAGCTCGCCCAGCACGCTGGCCATCTGCGTCGCATCGGCGTTGGTCAGCGAGAAGACGCGGATCTCCGCCATTCGCGGGTTGACCTGGTCCAGGGCGGTGATCAGCTTGCCCAGAAGCGGCATGGTGTCGACCGGGGCCTGGACCAGCATGGAGTTGGTTCTCGGCACGGCCGTAATCATCACGCCGCGCTTGACGGCCGACTCGAGCAGCGTCTTGCCGTTCGGCATCTGCCCGATAAACCGCAGCAGCGTCGCCCGGTTGGGCGATTCGGTCGTCAGGGCCTTGGGCTTGTTGGTCATCGCGTCCATGAGGATCGTCGCCAGTTGGCTGGCGTCGGCGTGGCGGAGCGTGAAGATCCGAATCTCGGTCACGTCCGTCAACGGGGCGGTGTCGAGCTTCTTGACCAGGTCGGCGATGTGGTCCATGTCCGCCGGGGCGGACGACACCAGGATGGTGTTCGTCCGCTCATCCACGCTGATGGCGATGCCGGTCGGCTGCCCCTGCCCGCGCTGGGCCTGGTAGAGCTGCTGGAGCGTCTGGGACAGTTGCGCCGCGTCGGCCTTGTCGATGGCGAAGGCCCGCACCACCTGTCCGGGGGCCGGGGCCGAGGTGTCCAGCCGCGCGATCAAGCTCTCGGCGATGGTCAGGTCGTCCTTGGACGCGCCCATGATCAGGGCGTTGAGTTTTGGATCGGCGATGATCGTCACTGGCTGCGGCGCTGCCCGCCCCCGCGGTCGGCGCTGGGCGAACAGTTGCCGCAGCGTCGGCTCCAGGACCGCCGCCGAGGCCTGCTTGAGGTAGAAGACCTGGAATTCATAGGTCTGCACGACCTCGGAGGTGTCCAGCTTCTCCACCAGCGCGTCGACGGCGGCGAAGGCCTCCTGGCTGCCGGCGACCAGCAGCGAGTTGGTCCGCTCGTCCGGGATGACCACCACCGGCAGCGACCGCGGCGGGGCGCCGGTGGCGGCCTCGGCCGCGCGCTTGCGGTCGAACATCTGCTGCAGCACCGGACCCAACTGCGCCGCGTCGGCGTTCTTGAGAATGTAGAGCTTGACGTTGCCGATCAGGCCCCAAACATCCTTGACGTCCACGCTGCGGATGATCTGGTCGATGACCGCGAAGTTCTCCTTGCTGGCCGAGACGATCAGCACGTTGGTGCGAAGGTCGGCGGCGATGGCGACCTTCTCCCGCGCCTGGGCGATGGCGCTGCTGGGGGCTGCGATGAGACCGGGCTTGTACAAGCCCTGCGTGAGAAGACTCCGCAACATGCCTTCGACGCGGGCGATGTCGGCGTGCTTAAGCGGGTACATCTTCACCACGCCGGTGTCGGTCGGCGGCTCGACGTCCACCTTCTTGAGCAGATCGCGAATCATGGCCAGGTTTTCCTTGCTGGCCGATATCACCAGGGCGTTCGACAGCGGGTCGGTGGCGACCGAGACGTGGTCCTGAGGCGCCGGCGTCTGGCCCGGCGGGGTCATGTCTTGCAGGCGGGCGTCGAAGATCCGCTGGATGACGGGCCCGATCGCGCCGGCGTCGTTGAACTTGAGCGGCTCTACCACCAGCTCCACGGCCGGGCTGACCGGCTTGGCGTCCAGCCTGGCGACCAGGGACTTGATGATCTTGCTGTCGTCCTGATTGGCCGCGATCATCAGACTGTTGGTCCGCAGATCGGGAAGGATCACTGGCTTCTGCCGCCGGACCTCCGGCGTCGGAGCGGCGGCGTACCGCTGGTTGAACAGGTTCGCCAGCGTCGCGCTGAGCGTGCCGGAATTAGCGTTGGTCAGGGGGAGAATCTGAATCTGCCCGGCCAGCGCCGGCGCGGCCGAGTCCAATTGCTTGGCCAAGTCGGCCACCAGCTTGAAGCCCTCCGCCGAGCCGCCCACGATCAGCATGTTGCTGCGGGCGTCGGGCACGATGATCATCTGCAACGCCTCGGCGTCCTTGACCCCGAGCGAGACCTGCCGCTGCACTCGGGCGTCCATCATCTTCTGCAGCGTCGGCGCCAGCGTGACCGCGTCGGAGTTTTCCAGCGCGACCAGCCGGATCTCCCGCAGCTCGATCGGAAGCTTGGCGTCGAGCTTCATCAGCAAGGCGTCGACGACCGCGTACGTCTTCTCCGAGGCCGAGATCACCAGCGAATTGGTGCGGGTGTCGACGGTAATGGTGGGCCGATCCTCGGCCCGGATGAGGGCCGCGTTCGGCCCGGTGTACAGGCGGTTGATGACGTCGGCCATCCGGCTGGCGTCGGCGTTCTTGAGCGGGTAGATCCGCACCACGTTCATCGCCCCGGCCCCGGGGATGTCCATGGTCTTGACCATCTCGGTGACAATGCCCATCAGGTCGGACCTTGCGGCAATGATGAGGATGTTGGCCCTGGGATCGGCCTGGACCACCATCGTCGGGTGGCTGCGAGAGATCTTGCTGTCCACGGGGCGTTGCTTCTCGCGCAGGATTCGCAGCCGCGTCACGTACGCCTTGGCGCCTTCGACGCCGGGCACGGCGGCGGGCTGCTCGGCGAATACCGCCCGGATCAGAGTCGACAGCGACTGCGCGTCGGCGTGCTCCAGCTTGAACAGCTTCACCTCCGTGAACTCACCGGCGGGCTGGCGGTCCAGGTCCTTGATGATGAGCATGGCCAGGGCGACCGATTCCTCCGTGCCGGCGATGACCAGGGCGTTGGTGCGGGCGTCGGCGGTGACGTTCAGGACGCCGGTTATGGCCTCGCCGACGACGCCCTCGGGCAGGGCCTTGCCCTCGGTGGGCGTGGCGGGCCGGCCCGCCAACTGCCGGCCCTGCGTGAAGACCTCGCGCAGCATCGTCATCACCGCGATGGCGTCGGCGTTCTTCAGCGGAATCACCTGGAGCTTGACGCCCTTGGCGACCGGCACGGTGTCCAGCAGCGCCACGATCTCCGTCATCGCCTTCAGGTTGTCCGGCGTGGACGAAACGATCAGGCTGTTGGAGCCGGCCTGCCCGCGCACGCGCGGATCGGCGGTGATCTTGATCGGCTTGGTCAGGTCCAGCGGCGGCAGCCCCTCCTTGCCCTTGACCATCCGCAGCAGGCGGATCTGCTCCTGAAGGGCCGTGGCCTCGGGCGACTGAATCTGGCTGGTGCCGGGCGTGAGCATTTCCGTCAGCACGTCCGCCAGCGCCGGCGCGTCGGCGTACTTCAACGGGATGACGATCATCTCGGCTGCCTTGAACGGCGGCACCGAGTCGAGAATCTTGATGATCTTCTCGATCTCATCCAGCACCGGCGCCTGTGTGGTTACCACGATGGTGTTGGTCGTGGCGTCGGCGGTGACGTTGATCGGCTGCGTCGGCCGCATCTGCCGCATCGGCTGGAGCATCTGGTTCAACACCGGCAGGATCTTCGCCGCCCGGGCGTTGACCAGCGGGAACAGCTTGTATTCGGTCTTGCCGGCGACCTCGACCTTGTCCAGTTGCTTGATCAGAGCGCCCACTTCCTGCATCTTTGCCTTCGCGGCCGTGACCACCACCGCGTTGGTGCCCGGCAGGGCCGTGATCGTAACTCGGTCCTCGGGATGACCCGGTCGGACAGCCGCGCGGTACAAGCTGTTCAGCGCGGTGGCGATCCGCGTGTTGGCGGCATATGCCAGGGGATACAACTGCACTTCGTTCTTGGTGGCTTCGGCCGCCGCTTCCAGCACCTTGACCAGCTCCTGGATGGCTTGCCAATCTTCCTCGGACGCGCTGACCAGCAGCGCCCGTTGGTCGGGCAGGGCCGCCGCCTCCGGTGCGCCGCCCTTTCCGCCGGTGCGCGCCGGGCCTGTCCGCCGGACACGGCCGTTGGCGCCGCTGCCATAGAGCTGCTGAATGGCCTGGAGGACCTCGTCGGGCTTGGCGCTCTTCAGTTGGATGAGGCGCATCTTCGGGCGGGCGGCGGACATCTCGTCGATCTGGTTGACCAGTTTCTCGACGACCTTGAACTGCTCTTCCGAGGCGGCCACGATCAGGGCGTTTGCCCGCAGGTCGGCCGATACCGCCACCGGTTCGACGCTCTTGCCCGCGCGCCGGGCTTCCCGGACCTGCGCTTGATACAGCCGGGTGACCATGTCGGCCATGTCGAGGGCGTCGGAGTTCGTCAGCGAAAGGATATGCACGCCGGCGGCCTTGCCGACGGCGGCTTGATCCAACTGCGTGGCCATGGCCATCAGCATGTCCAGGTCGGCCTTCTTGCCGGACATGACCAGGGCGTTGCTGGAAGGATCGGCCGAAACCGTCGGCGGCTCCTCCCCGGGCCGGCCACGGCGCTGCCGCGAGACAACCTGCGAGAGCGTCTTGGCCAGATCGGCGGCCTTGGCGTTGGCCAGGATCATAAACTCCACTTTCCGCCCGCCGCTGGTCTCCACGTCAAGCTGCTTGACCAAGGTCTGGATTTTCTGAAGGTTCTTCTCCGAGGCCGAGAGGATCAGCGCGTTGGTGGACGTCTCGCCCGTGGCCGCCACCAGGTCCGACGGGCTGACGCGCTGCCCCTTCTGCGGCGCGAACGCCCGCGTGATGGCCCAGGCGACGGTGTTGGCCTGGGCGTAGGTCAACGGGATGACCGCCATGCGCCCCTCGCCGGTGGCCTCGGGCACGTCCAGCTTGGCGATCAGCGCGGAGATGCCCGTGAACTGCTCCGGCCGGGCGGAGATCAGCACCGAGTTGGTGCGATCGTCGGCCACCACGGTGACGGTCTTGTCGGCTGGGCTGGCCGAACGGGCGCGCGGACCGTAGAAGCTGCCCAGGCCCTGGGCGACATCGAAGGCCCGGGCATTGGCCAGGGCAAGCAGCCGCACCTCGACCCTTTCCTGGGCGCCGGCCTCGAGCTTGGCGACCATCGCCTCGATCCGTTCCATCTCGTCCTGCGGGCCGGAGACCATCAGCGTGTTGGTCCTGGCGTCGAAACCGACCGTCGGAGCGGGCTGCCCGGGTTTCCGCCGCCAGGAGCGCAGCATCCGGTTCAGGGCATTGGCCACGTCGCGGGCGTCGGCGCGGGTTAGACGAATCGTACGGAAGCTTGCCTCTTGGGCGGGGGGCTGGTCGAGTTGTGAAATGAGTTTGGCGATGCGTTCGTGCTCGGCCTTCGAGGCCCGGACCACGATGGCGTTGGCGGTCGGCTCGGGTGAAATCCGCAACGTCCCGCCGGTCTGGCCGGGCCTTTGCCGGCCTCGCCTGCCGGGCGCGGCCTGGGTCAGCGCCGCCGTCAGCGCGCTCGCCAGGCTGCGCGCCTCACCGTGCTGGAGCGGATACACCTTGACCTCGGTGGCCTCGGCCGCGCCCGCCCCGTCCAGCTCCTTGATCACCTTCTCGATCAGTTCGAACTCGTCCACCCTGGCTGAGACGATGACCGTTCTGGTCGCCTCGTTGCCGGCCACCACCGCCCCGGCCGTCTGGGCGCCCCTGGCTGCCCCACCTCGGGGCGCCCGGCGGGCACCGAAGATCTGCTGGACCGCGGTCACCACGTCGGCGACCTCGGCGTGCTTGATTGGGAACATCCTCACGGCGGTCGAGCCGCTGGCCGGTTCCTGGTCGATCTCCTCGATCACCCTGGCAATCAGATCCATCGCGTCCTTCGGCGCGGCGGCGATCACGGAGTTTGTCATGCGATTGGCGGAGATCGTCACCCCCGCCGACGGGTCCACCGGCAGCCCCTTGCCGCCGCGCATCTCCAGCATCCGCTTGATCAGCTCCTGGGACTTGGGGTCTTTGGCGACAGCGCGGACGCCGGGCGGTATCGTCTGCGAAAACAGCTCCTGGAGGTTCCGGGCGACCTCTACCGCGTCGGTGTTCTTCAGCGGAAAGATGCGGACGTCGGAGATAACCTCCGGGGCCTGATCCAACTGCTTGATCAACGGCTCGATCCGCTCCAGCTCCTCCGGCTTGGCGCGGACGATGACGCTGCGCGTCCGGGCGTCGGCGGCGATGAGGATTTTCGGCTTCGGCACGCTGGGCGTGGCCTGCTGGGGCTGCCTGCCGCGCTGCTGCGGTGCCTTCGGGGCTGCGACCGGCTTGGGATTGAACAGGGTGTCAAGCGTCTTGGCGATCGATACGGGATCGGCAACCTCGACCTTGTAGACCTTGATCTCGGCATCGGCCGCCGCCGCGGTGGTGGTCAAGTCCCAGATCAGCGACTCAATCGCTTCCAGCTCCGTCCGCGCCGCTGAGACGATCAGTGAGTTGGACTCCTTGTCGACGGCGATGATGACCGGCGGAGGCGGCACTGGCGCGGTGGAAGCGTTGCCGGCCGGCTGGGTCGCGGGATTGCCCGCCGCGGCGGCTTTCGGGGCTGCCGGCTGGGTCGTCGGGGAGGGGTTGTCCTTGGCTGGCGCCACTGAGGGGTTGGAGGACTTGGGATCGGACTTTGGCGCCTCCGGGGCGGGCAGAATGAACAGATCCTCGCTGCCGCCGGCCGACTGGGAAGGCAGCCTGTCGGCGATCTTCACCTCGGAATCGCTGATCTGTTCGTACAGGCGCTTGAGCGCCTGAGCCAGCTTCTCGGCCTGAACCTGGTTGGACAGCGGAATGACCCGGACCTGGATGTAGTTGGCCTCGGCGGCCTCGTCCCACTTGGCCACCATCGTTTCGATGGCGCGGAAGTCGGGGTCCTTGGCGATGACCGTCAGCCCGTTGGACAGATCGTCGGCCTCGACGACCGGCTGATCCGCCTTCTTGCGGTCGGCGAACATCGCCTCGATCCTGTCGACCAGCTCGAACGCGCTGGCGTGCAGCAGCGGAATGTACTGAACGTCCCGCAGCGGGGCGATGGCGTCCTCATCCAGCTTCTGTAGCAGCGACTCCACGATGGTGAAATTGGCCGATGAGGTGGAGACGATCAGCGAGTTGGTCCGCTCGTCGGGGGCAATGCTGAAGGTCGGCGGCGGCGGGGCGTTTCGCCCGCCGCGACGCCGCTGCTGCTGTAGGATCTGGCGGAACAGCACCTCGATGGTCTTCGCGGCCCGCCCGGCCTCGGCGTGCTTGAGCGCAAAGACGCGAACCTGCGTGGCAGAGCCCTCGCCCCCTTCATCCAGCTTTTTGATCAGCTCGACGGCCTGCTGAACCTGGAGCTTCGTGCCCCGGACCAGCAGCGAGTTGGAATTGGACTCCGGCACGACCACCGCGTTATCGGCCGATGCCGGCTGTCTGCCGCGGCCGCGGGCCTGCTCGGCGAGGATGGCGTTGACAGCACTGGCCAGAGAGGTCGCCTCGGCCTTGCTCAACTGGACAATCTGAATGACGGTCTCGGTGCCGAACTCGCCGTCGAATTGCTTGATGATCTCATCGGCCATGGCGACCGCCTCGGGCGGCCCCTGAACGATCACCGTATTGGCCTTTTCCTGGGCGGCAATGCGGATGTCCTCCCGCGGCGGCGCGC
Source organism: uncultured Planctomycetaceae bacterium (assembly GCA_964401385.1). Lineage (GTDB taxonomy): Bacteria > Planctomycetota > Phycisphaerae > SM23-33 > SM23-33 > CAYNYF01. Next base: position 46,458 of record CAYNYF010000008.1, read on the forward strand.
CGCCGCGCCTGCGCCCGCGGGTCGGCTGCTGAACCAAGATCCGCTCCAACACCGGCACTATCTCCGCGGCCTTGGCGCGGTTCAGGCGGAAGATGCGCATTTCCGAGGTCAGCTCCGCGGCGGCCTTGTCCAACTGCACGATCAGCTTCTTGGTTTCGTCGATCTGTGCCGGCCGGCCGGTTAACAGCAGGCTGTTGGCAGGCACGTCGGCTGTTACCCTGACCACGTCCTCTCCGCCGGCACGGCGTCCCCTCTGACGCGGATCGGTCCCCTGCGCGGCATTCAACGCCGCGGCCATTTCATCCGCCTTGGCGTTGACGAGTTTGACGATCTCAATGGTGACCGCCCCTTCGGCCGCACCTTCCACGTCGAGCTGGGCGAGCAACTGCTCGATGCGTTCAATTACGTCGCCGGCGGCCGAGACCACCAGGGCGTTGGCGTTCTTGTCGGCGCTGATGCGCGTCGGCACCGCGCCCCTCCGGCCGCGCGCCTGCCCGACCGTGGCGCTCAGCACCTGGGCCAGTTCCTCCGCCTTGGCGTGCTCGAGCTTGAAGGTCTTGACGGTGGCCTTTTCCGTCGACGGGCGGGCGTCGATGCTCTTGATGAGCTCTTCGGCAAATTCCACGTCCTCCGTGACGCCGGTCAGCAGGACCGCCCTTGCCGACTGCTCGGGCACGACGACGACCTTGCGTCCGGCAAGTCCCTTCAGCGGAACTTGCGGGCCCCGACGCCGGCGGGGCTGCGGCGCCTCGCCGGCCAGAGCGGCGTTGATCGCGCCGGCCAGCTCCGCCGGGTCGGCGTTCTTCAGTTCAATGACCTTGGTGATCTGGACGGCCACGTCCGCGGCGTCCAGCTTGGGGATAAGCTGCTCGATGATGGTCATGATCTCGGACGGCGCCGTGATCAGCAGTGAATTAGTCCGGGCTTCTGCGCTGATCTGGAAATCGCTCCGGCGCTGGCGGGCCGCTCCGCGCCGCTGGGCCGCGGCGATCTCCGCCTGAACCACCCGGGTCAGGGCGGGGGCGAGTTGATCGGCCTTGGCGTGCTTGAGTGCGAAGAGCTTGACCACAGCCTCCGATTGGGCTGCCTCGGTCTGCATCTTCTGGATGAGCTTCTCGATCGCCTCGAACTGCTCAGCCGTGGCGGCGACGACGAGTTGGTTGGAGTTCCTTTCGGCCTCGAATCTCGGCTGCGGCTCTTCCGGCCCCGGGCGCCGGCCGCGCTGGACTGCGAACAGGCGGCTCAGCGACCTGGCCAGCTCGGAGGCGTCGGCGTTGGTCAAAGCGTAGCTGTGCACCTGGATCTGGGCGGCGACCTCGGGGGGAAGGTCCAGGCCCTCGAGCAGGTTCTGGATCTCCTCCAGGTCGTCGCCGCTGGCGCTGACGAGCAGGGTGTTGGACTGGGCGTCGTGGGTGACGACGACGGGGACCGGCTGCGGCTGGCCGCCGCGCGCCCTGCGCCGGCGCGGATCGAAGATCTGCTGGAGCGTCCGAGCGATCTCGGGCGACTTGGCGTGCTTAAGTTTGAAGATTCGCGTGGAGGCGGTCGCGGCCGGCACCTTTTCGGTGAGTTTTTCCAGCAGCGAGTTGATTTGCTGCCAGTCGCCGGGGGCGGCCGAGATCATGAGGCTGTTGGTTCCGCGATCGGCCTCGATGCGAATGGACGATTGGGCCGGCCGGCCGCGCTGGGCGGGCTGCTGCGAAAGCAGGTTCGTCAGCGCCCGCGCCATCTCGCGGGCGTCGCCGGCCGCCAGGCGAACGACGTGGAATTCCCGCTCGGTGGCGGTGGTCTTGTCGAACTCCATGATCAACTTGGCGATGGCTTCGGTCTCCGCCGCCGGAGCCCGGACGATCAAGCTGTTGGTCCGCGGCTCGGCGGTGATGGAGAAGTCCAGCGACATCCGCCCGCGCCTGTCCCGCGTGGCGAATGTGTTCTGGATGATGTTGACGAGGCTGGCCGCATTGGCGACCTTCAGCGGGAAGATCCGCAGCCCCGCCGCCTCGGTTGCGGCCTCATCGAGTTCTTTGACAAGGGCCTCGACGCGCTTCAGCATGTCCGGGTCGGCGGCAACGATGAGGCGGTTGGTGGCATCGTCTGCAACGACCTTCGCCGCCGGCACCTGACGGGTGACCGGACGGCCCTTGGTGTAGCCGGTAATGACCGTCTTCGTGCCCAGCGCCGCGCTAATCGTCCGCGCCAGATCGGCGGCCTTGGCGTTTTTCAGGACGAAGCTGCGCACGGCCCCGGCGGCGGGCTCCTCAACGTCAATCTTGCTGAGGATCTCCTCGATCATCGTGTGGTTGCTGGCCGAGGCGATCACGACCACCGTGTTGGAGCGGGCATCGGAGGTGACGGTGACCTGCTCGGACGGGTCCGCGGGCGCCGGCTCGTAGCGGCGCCGCTCGGGGCTGTAAACGTACCGCCGCCGGGCTTTCTGCGACTCTTGGAAGAGCTTCTGTACCAAGCTGGCGACTTCGCCGGCCGAGGCGCTCTTCAGCCGGTAATACTTCAACTGCTGCTGGGCCAGCGTGCCCGTGTCGATGGCCCGCAGCAGCCGCTGGATCCGGCGAATGTTGCTGACCGTGTCGGTGATGAGGATGCCCTTGCCGCTTCCCAGTTTGCTGAGCGTGCCGAAGCTGTGGACCATGCGCGCCACCAGGGAGACGGCCTGGTCGGCGTCGATGAACTGGAGGGGCAGGATGGTGGAGACGATTTCCTCGCCCGGCCCGCGGGCTGCCTGATCCTCGCCGTTCAGCAGCAGTGGCAGCTTGGGGTGCTGGGCCATGCGGCTCACCGGCACCAGTTCCATGTACCGGCCGGCGTCCATGAGGTTGTGCCCGGCCGTCCGCAAGACCAGGTTGACGATGTCGATCGCCTCGGAATACGTGTAGGGCTTTGTGTCGAAATACGTCAACTGTCCCTGGAGAGCGTTGAGGTCGCCGAGTATCGGCTTCTTGGCGATCCTGCCGATCCAGCGGACCAGGTCGCGGTAGCTCTCGCCCTTAAACTGAAAGCGGATATTCGCCGATTCGGGCGCAGGCGTCTTTGCGGGCGGCGTCTGGGCCTTGGCCGCCGGCTGGGTTGTCGGCCCCGGTTCGGCTTCGGCCTTGACGGGCTTCACCGACGGCGCGGTTGGCTTAACCGGAGCGCCCGTTTTGGCCGCCGGGGCGGCCGGCTTGGTCACAGCTGCGCCTGGCGGGGCTTGCGGGGCCGTTGTAGTGGTTTGAGTCAGGCCGATCGAGGCGGCCAGGATCATTGCTGCTGGCAATGCCGTCATTTGCCTTATCCGACGTGCTGACATAGTCCACTCCCTGGTGCACGCTCATTCATGCTTTTAGATGTCCACCGATCTACCGGTTTCCGCTATCGGCGACGGACGCCTTCTCGGCCGGTTGCGTGGTGGACGGCTTCGGCTTCAACTCATCCGGCAGCTCGTCCGGGCGGAGCACGCGTCGCTGGTGCAGGGGCTGTCCGGCTTCGACCGCCCAGTAGTTTTTTCCGAGTTTGAGAATCACCCGACTTTGCGACTCCTTCTTTGGGTCGCCGGGCATCGGCATCGGGCGATAGTCCACCATCACGATTTGCCCAATGGGCAGTCTGTCTCCCACTTTCCGCACGGTTTTGATGTCCTGGCCCGGCGAGGCCAGGTGGATTTCAGGGATTCCGCTATGGGCTGGCAAGCCGACGACCTGCAGGTCGTCATACCAACTCCGCTGTGGGCTGGGCGCTTCCGGCTGCGGTGGCGGCGGCGACGCCTGTGGCGTGGGCGGAGGCACCACCCGCCGCACCAGCCGTACGTACGGCAGGAAGACGTGCCGCCGCGCGATCACTTCGTACTCCGCGCGCTTCGAGCCGCTCAGATCGGCTTCAGTCCACAGACCGCCCGGTCGCACCCGCCGCGGAGAAATGTCTTCGACAGGCAAGCGGTTGTCCAACACCAGCGTCGAATACCTCAGCCAGAACTGGACCTGCCTTCTGTCACGGCGGTCGGCGGCAATGCTCAAGTCGATGATCCGATGCAGGTGTTTGTCCTGGCGGAGCAGATACAAAAAGTTGGTCATGCGGTCCAGGCCAACGGGTTTTCTGGTGGCGTCAATCTTGCAGACGAGCTCCCATCCGGCATCGCCCAACCGCTGTTTGGTGAAGTTGGTGATCGCGTAGTCGCCCTCGCCGAGGCCGGCGGCCCGGGCCAGTCGATCGATTCGCTTCTCCAGGAGAAGTCTGGTGGCGGTGGCGTCGTCGTCGACCGTCCGATCGCGAAGGCCAGCGAAGAGCTGGCGGTACTGACTCAGCCGACGCTTCTCCGTCTCCAGCTCGTTCTTTTTCGCTTCCAGCGATGCGACCTGGCCCGCCAGGTCGCGCCCCGGTTTGAGGACCAGCCGATTGGCTGCGCCGTACAGGACCACGCTGCCGAGGGCTATGGCGACGCAGATGACCAGGATTTTCTCGCGGGGATTCATCGGCGGTTCCTGTTGCGTCTGGGTCGCGACGGCTGCGGTTCTGTCTGCCCGCGCATGGCCGCGTCGTCGGGCGGCCTGCCCGCCGGCTGTGTCGTCGAGACGATCGGCTTGGCCTTGGCCGAGACCAGCACCACTTGGTTGAACGTGAAGCCGTACCCGGAACGGTCCGGCGACGGCTCCATATTGCCGGAGCCGACCTGGTAGCCCGGCATGCTCTGCAATCGCTCTTTGAAGGCCGAGATTGACTCGCGGTCCTTTACCCGACCGCTGAAGGATATCTTGCCCGCGCCAAACCGAATCGATTCCACGAACACCTTCTCCGCGCCGGGCAACGTGTTGGATAGATGAGCCAACTGATCCAGCCAATTGAAGTCCGCGCGGAGGCAGCCCTGGATGTCCTTGACGCGCTTCTGAAGCTTCTCAAGCTGCTTGTTTGCGTTTGTGAGCTTGGCGGTATCATCGATGAGTCCGTCAGCCTGGTCGGCGTATTTGCCTACGTATATGGTCCGCGCCAGCGCGAATCCGGCGACCAGCAGCAGCAGGGTGACGGCGGCGACGGCGGCCCGAATCTTGCGCACGTCCCTTGGTGGCGGCGGGCGCTTGGGGTTGAGGAAATCGAACGGCAAGGTGTCGCCCGCCTGCCCGGCCGCCAGCCCCAGCGCCGCCCCGAATCCCGATATCTCTTCACCGCCGGCGACCTCGAATCCCCCCGACGGGTCGAACTGCTCACAGCGCACGCCAAGCCGGTCGGCCAGGGCGGCGGCAAGTTCTTTCTCCATCCCCGTAGCGCCGGCCACCAGACAACCGTCGATCTGCCCGCCGCGCTGCACGGCGCGGAAGCTGTGAAGCGAACGGGTTACCTCGACCACCACGCGCTGGACGGCTCCGGCGCGCGTCTCGGCGTCGTCCGTATCGACAGGTGTGCCGTTGGCGCCCGGCGCCGAGGTCGTCACGGCCCGAGAGAATTGCAGGTCCTCGTCGGACATTACATCGATCTCGGCTTCATGGGCGGTGACGTTGACGAAGAGAATATGTTCCCCGGGCTTTGCCTTTATACAATGATACACGGCCCGCAGGTTCGCGTACGGCCGCAGGCCAAGACGTTGCAGGTGGAGGCCCGCCTCATCACAGATTTGCCCGGCCGCGTCGACCACCGGGAGGCGGACTGCTGCGGCCAGAACCGTGGTGCCCTGGTCGCCGGCTTCGGGCTGATCGGTGTCCCAATGCGGGCCGCGGGTGAAATCAATCACGGCTTCATCGGCGCCGAAGGGTAACTCCTGGGCAACCTGGAACTGGACCATGGAGGACAGCTCGCCCCGATCAGTCCCCGGCGGCAGGCTCAGGCTCTTGAGCACCGCCTGCGAGCGCTCAACGCACATCAGCGCCTTGGCGCCGCGGAGCCCCAGCTTGGCCACGACCGACTTCAGTTGCCGCCCCACTGAGGACGCATCGGAAACGTCCACGTCGGCGGGCATGGAAGCGGTGTGCAGGGAACGAATCACAGGGACTTTGCGGGCGTACTCGAAGACCACCAGGCGAATCTGTCGACAGTCGTAGTCGATGGTGACGTGTTTTCGCTTGCCGAACCTCAGCACCGTTACCAGCCCGCTATCTTTCCACCCCGGACGGCACGAACGGCACGCCCAGGTGCGTTAAATCGCGCAGGTACACAATCCGCGGCTGCCCCTGCGCCAGATCGATCACCGCTTCCAGCACGCAGAAACGACCCAACTGAGGATTGTAACCGAACGACCGCACGCGGTATTGATAACTTCGCGCCGTCACGTATGGCGAGACCTTTTTAAACGCGTCTGCCGAGACCACGCCCTCTGTATAGATCCAGGCGGTGGTCGAACGCGCCGGTCCTTCCAGCCCGCGGCTCATACTTACGATTGTCCCGACCGACTCGCCGTCCAGCCCCGGAAGCGCACGAAGCACCTCCTCCGGGGCGCTATTCAGGTTAACGCGGCCGAAAAGAATTTCTTGCCCCGTAGTCGGATGTCGAACCCCACCCGTCGTGAGCTTGTCCATGACCAGGTGGAGATTGCTCCTGTCGACCCCGCTGGAGATCGTGATCTTCCTGCCCTGGACCCTGGGGTCGTCCACTTCCACTGTCGCTTCCAGCAGATGCGAGGGATCGGCGAACCCGACGTTGGCTTTGCGCGCCGCCACCAGGAAGTCCACCGTCTGGCGAGCGAATCCGGCGTCCTCGAGAACGCGGGCAAAACTGGCAGGATCCTCGGTATTGATGTTGATTCGCTGGTTCCCCTCGGAATCCACGTTTGGCTCGTAGGTAATGGCCGTCGCCAGGCAGCGCAGGCCGCGGTCGAGCTGTCCGTTCGCGTCGTCGGGCGGGAAAGAGTCGTCTCCGTCGTCTTCGTTTGGCTCCAGCAGCCCGTTGCGGTTGGCGTCCTCGCCGAAGACGAGCGATCCCGTAAACCCCTTTACAAGCAACAGTTCCTCCAGCGTGCCCAGGGGACCGTTCTTGATGCGGTAGGGCCAGGGCAGCGTGTCGTAATACTCCTGCTCGGCCCCGTTGAGACGAGGCTCGTCGTCGCCGTCGCAATAGTCCAGCAGGCAATCGACCCGCTCGCGGATCATGTTCGGTAGTTTCGCCAGCATCTCCTCGGTGGCTATGTTGAGGTTGAGCTTGCTGGCTTCGTCGACCAGCCCATAGCGGACGCTGGTGGGGTCTTCGCGGCTTTCGGCGTAGACGGTGAAGTGCCAGCCCTCCTCGGCGTCGCCTTGCCCGGTGAGGCTCTGGGCCTGGAAGACCGGCGGGTTGTCAAACCAGGCGGTCTGGTCGTCGCGGCTGTTCATCAGCACCGCCATGGCGCAGTGGATGCCGCTCATCGCCGTCGCGCGTGCCTCCAGGCCCCGCCCCGCGGCCGCGGCCGCTGACACCTCGCTCCGCGTCACGAGCATTTTGCTGACGGCTGCGACCGAGAGGATGGCCACGATGAACAGTACCATCACCAGCACGGTACCGGCAGCGGCTCTGTTTATGACGATCATCGCTGGCGCCCCCCTCGCCGCTGAGGCGAGCCCATCCGGCCGACTCCTGCCACTGTGCCCTCGGCCGGCTTGTAGCCGGCGGGAATCGCCACAATGCGATACACGGTTTCATAAGGGTATTCGTCGGGCGCCATGTCCTCCGGCAGCGGCTCGGAGCCCAGTTCTATCCAAACCGCCAGGGGAAGCCCGCTCCCCTGCCAGGTCTCCTGCCAGCCCGATCCGTCCCAGTACTGAAAGCGAAGGAACTTGACGTGCTCGGTCAGGAAGACCACTCGGATGTTGCCTGTGCCCTCGCCGGAGCTGGAACCGGTCCGTTGAGCAGTTGGTTCCTCCTGCCCGGCCTCCTCCTCGCGCTCCTCGGCGACCTTGGCCGCTATCGTTCGCATGCTGGTGCGCTCCAGCCCGGCGACCTGCTCGACGCCGTCTTCATCTTCGTAGTACTTCAGGCGATATTCAACCCTTTGGATGTCGTGCTCCGGCTCCCAGCCCCATTGGCCGTCCTGCTCGTCCCAGCCCGCCGGCGGCGGGGCGTTGACCAGCTCGTCCTTCCAGAAGACCGCGCGCGAGGGCAGGGTTGTGCGCATGAACGTCACCGTCTCACCGTCGCCGTTCATGCCGAACTGGAGGAACGGGTAGACGATGGCCGAGGTCATCTCCTCTGCCATCAGCTCCAGCACGCGCCTCTGTGCGAAAGACTTCTGCCCTTGCTGCCGGACGTCGTCGCCCGTGCCCAGGACGAGGTGATAGAAGCTGTACACTGCCCCGCAAAGGGCGATCGTCAACACCACTGCCAGGATGACTTCCAGCAGCGTGAAGCCAGTCGGGGTTTTGGGGTTCCGAGTTCCGATTGTCGGTTTGGCCGGGGCCCGCGGCGCCCGCGGCGAGCTGGCTTGCACGGTCCGGGCCGATCGCGAACCGGAAACAGAGAACCCGGACTGTCCTGGCCTCCTCATGGCAGCGCTTCCTCGGCTTGGGCGGTCCCGGCGTTGGGGTCCAACATCCATTGCGTCAGTCGACACGTCCGCGGACGCGGGCCATTGTCGTTCCGGACGATGACGGTCACCCTTTTCAAGCCTGGCGTGCCGGGGATGTCCTCAACGGCAATCTCGTAAGTCCAGCCTTCCTCTTGCTGGGGCGGCTGGTCCTCCTCTTCGCCTGCGGCGAACGCTGTGGCCTCGGCGTCGGTCAGTTCCAGGCCGCCGGCCGAAAGCTCGGCCAGCACGGACTGGGCGAGGTTGGCGGCCTTGCCTGCCTCGCGAATGTCCATGGCCGCGTCGAGGGTGGTCCGCAGGCCGGTGCCCACCACGGCCGCCGCGAACACGAAAATCGACAAGGCAATCAGAACCTCCAGCAACATCACGCCCGCTGATCTCCCCAAGGCTCTGGCCTTCGCGGCAGGCCGCGCCGCAGGCGAGCGAGATGGAAGTGAAACGATCACGGTCTTACTCGATGGGCTCTTCCTTGGTGTCGATCCGGCGGGTGGCGATCGTGCCATCCACGCCGTTGAGCGTAATCTCGACGGCCCAGGGATGATCTTCATCGTCGTTGGCCAGGACGATCCGGGCCGAATCGCTCGAACCGTCAGGCCAGAAGGTCAACGGGCTGAGGGAATCATCGGCTTCGCCGGGAGCCCCGGTGGGCTGGCCCGCGTCGGTGAAGGCGCTGTCGCCGGTGCGGCGGCACAGGACGACGCGAACGCCCTCCATCAGCGTAGCCTGTTCGGCCCACCAGGTCTTGCATGGGGAGAAGACGCCCGGCTGGCCGAGCGGGTCTTCCTCGATGGCCACGACCGGCTGGCGTGTTTCGGCGTCGAAGCTGATCTGGAAGCGTCGGCCGGTGTTGGCGGCCTCTGCCCGGGTCGCTCGCAGCAACGAGCAAATCCTGTCGGCGTTGGCTTGGGTCTTGGTGGCCGAGAGCGTTCCCCAGAAGGTGCCAATGGCCACCCCCGCCAGCAGCATCAGTAGAGATAACGACAGGATCAGCTCCAGCAGCGTAAAGGCCCTCGCCGCCAACCGCGCAGAATGCCGCCGCGCCTCGCCCGAGGGCGAATCGACATCATTCCTCCTCGTTGTCCGACCAGCTCTTGATGTCATCGTCCCTTCCACTTCGGCTGCCGGGAAGCTCCGACCGGAGCTATATTCGGCAGTGGCGTCCTCGCCCGGAGCGACGGCGGTTCCATGCCCGCCCTCCTGAGGATTGCCCGGGGGCGGCTACGTCTGGCCTTCCTCTTCACGCTTGGAAGTGACCGAGAGGTCATCGTCGGTGCCCTCTTTCTTGTCGGGGCCGGACGAGGTGATCGTGAAGTACGAGCCCTCGTCGTCCGTTTCATACTTGAGCGACTTCTTCCAGGCGTCCTTGGGCTCCTCTTGGAGATACGGTCCATGCCACTTCTCGGTCAAGGTTTCGTCCTCGAAGGTGGGCTCTTTCCACAAGGCTTCCAGCCCGCCCTCGGAGTCCTTGGGGAAGTAGCCGATGTCGTACTGGTAGCGTTTCAGCGCGCCGGCAACGGTCTGCTTGAGCAGCACGTTCTTGGTCAGATCGATGCTGGCGCCTTCCCGCGTGCCGGACAACGCCACGATGCCCACCGTTGCCAACAGTCCCAGGATGAAGATCACCAGCAGGACCTCCAGCAGCGTGAAGCCCCGTCGGCCTTTCGTGCGTGCGTTCAATGTATGTCTCCTTTCGATCGTTGAGGCAAAATCGTCACCCGCCCGGGTGCGAACGATCTGGGCCACCGCGGGTGGCGTTTGCCTCGTGTCATAATCTCATTGTTCGCGACATTGTAAAGATCGGGTACAGCAGCCCCACGGCTATGAACCCGATGATCCCGGCGATGAACACCAGCAGCAGCGGCTCGATCAGCCGGACGGCGGCATCCACCTGGCGGTTTGTCCGGCGCTCGATGGTGTCGGCCGCCTGAAGCAAGACCTTCTCCAATTGGTTTGATTCCTCGCCGACGGCGATGATCTCGGTGATCTCGTCCGGGAAGAGCCCACTGCGCTGGAGCGGCTCTGCCAACGGCTGGCCGGCGCGGACGTTCTCGGCCGCCGCCTCGATCGCGTCGGCCATGATTTCGTTGCCCGTGGCGCCCTTGGCGATCGTCAGCGCCTGGATGATGGGCACGCCGTTGGCCAGCATCGTCCCCAGCACCCGGCAGAACCGGGTGATGGCAACCATCCGGATTGCGCGCCCGGCCAGGGGGATCTTCAGTTTCCAGGCCGCCCAGAGCTTCCGCCCGCTTTGGCTGCGGACGTATGCGCGTGCTACCACCACAGCCGCCGCGACCGTCCCGAGGATGAGCCAGGCATATCCCCGGGCCGCGTCGGAAACGGAAAAGAGCACCCGCGACGGCAGCGGCAATTCCTGGCCGCCCAGGAAGTTGCGGAACGTCGGGACAAACAGCACCAGCACCCCCGTTACCACGAGGCTGCCGATGCTCGCCAGCACGATGGGATACACCATGGCCCCTCGGACTTTGCTCCTCAGATCGTCCTGTCGCTCGATGAACGAAGCCAGGTTCGTCAGGACGTCCTCGAGGAAGCCGGCGAACTCGCCCGCACGGACCATGGCCACGTGCAGCTCCGTGAAGACCTTCGGGTGCTTGGCCAGAGAGTCCGCCAGCGTGTCGCCAGCGGCGACGTGGTCGCGCACCTCGGCGATGACCCGGCCCAATTCCGAATTGGTGGATGTGCGGGAGAGAATCTCCAATGCTCGCAACATGGATACGCCGGCCGTCAGCAGGTCCGAAAGCTGCCCGTACGTCACCCCGATCTGGCGGAGACGGATCCTCCGGGCCCGTCCGGGCCTGCCGGCGACGCCGCCGCGGTTGATGCTGACGGGAAACAACGCCCGTTGACCCAGCGTGCGTACAACGGCCGCTTCGTTCTCAGCCTGCATCACGCCGCTGCGCTGTTGGCCGGTAGTATCCTTGGCAACGTAATCAAACGTCGGCATGCCAAAAAAACCTCGTTTGGCGCGAGCCTCAACTCGCCGGTTCGCCAACCCGACTTAGAATTTGTGCCGCCGTCACGAATTTCCGAACGCGAACTCACGCCTTTGTGGCCCGGATGACCTCTTCGGGGGTGGTGATGCCTTGGCGGACCTTCACCCAGCCGTCCTCTCTCAGCAATCTGAGCCCCCCTTTCCTGGCCGCGGCCAGTATTTCCCCAGTGGGGGATCGGGCCATGATTCTCTCGCGCAGGCTCTCGGTCAGGATCATCAGCTCGAACAGACCGGTGCGTCCATAGTATCCGGTGCCGCGGCACTTTCGGCAGCCGGCCCCGCGGTAAAGCTTCTGCCCCGGTTCCATCTGAAAGTCGGCCGGCATCGCCGTCGGATCCGACTCGTAGGACTCCTTGCAGTCCGGGCAGATGGTGCGGACCAACCGCTGAGCCATCACCGCTTCCACCGTAGAGGTCACCAGAAACGGCTCGACGCCCATGTCCAGCAGGCGCGTCGGGGCAGAGGCCGCGTCGTTCGTGTGCAGCGTGGAGAAAACCAGGTGCCCGGTCAGCGATGCCTGCACGGCCGCCTCGGCCGTCTCCAGGTCGCGAATCTCCCCGATCATCACAATGTCGGGGTCGTGGCGAAGGATGTGCCGCAGCCCGCGGGCAAAGGTCAGCCCGACCTTGGGATAGGCCTGTATCTGGTTTACCCCGTCAATGTGGTACTCGACCGGGTCTTCCACGGTAATGACCTTGATGGCCGGGGAAACGATCTCTTGCAGGGCCGCGTACAGCGTGGTCGTCTTGCCCGAGCCGGTCGGACCGGTAACCAGCAGGATCCCGTGCGGCCGGGCGATGGTGCGGTGAAAGAGTTCGAGGGTGTCCTCGACCATGCCGAGTCGGGACAGCGTGAAGGTGAGGTTGGACCGATCCAGCAGTCGCATCACCACGCCTTCACCGAAAAGCATGGGGATGACGCTGACGCGGACGTCGATCTGCCGCCCGCCCGCCTGGAGCTTGATTCGCCCGTCCTGCGGGAGGCGCCGCTCGGCAATGTTCAGATCCGCCATGATCTTGATGCGGGAGATGATGGCCGCCTGGAATCGGCGAATCTGCATCGGCAACTTGGTCTGCTGGAGCACTCCGTCGACGCGGTAGCGGACCACCAAATCGCGCTCGTACGGCTCGATGTGAATGTCGGTGGCGCGTTCTTTGAGGGCTTCCAGGAAGATCTCGTTGACCAGCTTGATGACCGAGGCTTCCTGAGCCATCTCCAGCAGGTCTTCGCTGTCGCCGTTGGAACTGCTGACGATTTCCAGATCGGATGAGTCCATCATCTCGTCGATGGTCTCACCCCCCACGCCGTAGTAGGACTTGATGATCTTGTCGATCTCTTCACTCGGGGCCAGCGCCGGCTGGATCTCCATCCCCGTCATGAGTCGGACCTCATCGAAGGAATACAGATCGAACGGGTCGGAGGTAGCCACGCGAAGTACGCCGTTCTCCTTCGACAGGGGCACCAGTCCCCGCCGGTAGACCAGCTTCGGCGGGAGCGACCGCAGCGTCTCCACGTCGATTTCCACCTCGGCCAGGTTCACCATGGGAATGCCCAACTGCTCAGACATGATGCGAAGGACCTGCTCCTCGCTGACGTGGCCGGACTCGATCAGGGCCTTGTCCAGGCGCTGCCCCGTCCGCTTGCGCAGGGCAAGGGCCTCGGCCAGATCCTCCGGCTTGATCAGGCCCCTCTCCAGCAAAACCTCGCCGATGCTCATCCGAGATCCACCTTCGCAAGCGTCCGGGACTTCGTCCGCGTTCTAATCATCTTCAACCCGCATGGCGCGGACTCGTTCCGCTCAACACCCATAGGGCATGAACGCTAAATCGGCCTTTCTTATTGCGTTTCTGGGTCGATTTTCCAACCTTTGGGACCCCAACCCCTCTGTTGTATGCGTACGCCTGCCGCGCGGCGGACTCTGGCGGGAGAAAGAGCCCCAGACAGACGTGTTCTCCCGCCCCGGCCGCAGCGGCTGAAGCAAGGGCTGCCGAGCATTGCCCGGCGTGGCCGGGCACAATCAGGAAAGCAAGCCTGTCCCATTTGTTCACCTTCGCGGGCGTCGGCGTCACGCCATCGACCGCCACGTCTTCCTGCGCATACTCACCCTCGATCCGATGATCCTCTGGCGAGTAGAATTCTTTTCAAGAGAGCAAGACCGTGCCGGTTTACCTCAAATTCCCACCCAGTGCAGTTCGGTGGTTACTTACCAGCGCTCTTTCGCCAGTCTCCCCCTTCAAGGAATTCCCAGAGCTTCACCGATGGACCCCGATCGACCATGAAGCCCTCAACTGTCCAGTAGGCCCCGTATTTCAGTCGAACCTCCAGGAGCGGTTCTCCCTTCTCATTAGAGAATATGAGAAAATACCTAGTGGCCGACTTGATCACACCATCGCTCCGCTCGAACGTTAGCAGCTCTGCAATCCGTTTGATGGCAGCCCGATCCGTTATCGTAGTTTCGAATTCTCGTAGGCTTCCCGGGGTCGGTGGATCGAGATAGAAACGCTCGACCAAGCGAAGCGAATGAGCTTCCCGTATAGCGCGGCGGACCCTGTAATCACGCCACGATGCCATGGGCCAGTTGAACCAGTAGTAGCACAAGTAAGCAGCGCACAGCAACCCGAGAGCCGCCACCACCACCAACAGAATCGGCATGCGTCGTTTCTTCACGCCCTTAGGGTCCTGATCTGAACTCTCTGGCCCAGCCGTTGAGCAGACCGTATCCGAGGAATTCGCGCGATTCTCCACGTCCGAACCTTCTCCCTGCTGGGTCCTGCGGGTAGCGAAACCACATCATCCCTAGCCAAGCAGAGTAGATGTCCCCGACAGCCCCGACGGCGCTGGCGTTTCCCCTGAGGACTTCCCTGGCCATTTCCCTAGCAAAGACCTCGCTCGAACAGCTGATCGCGTACAAGCGTGCTCCCCGGGCAAACCAGCACCTCGCAGGTCCCTTCTCCTGCTTGGCCCGCTCATAGGACTCTTTGTATTCTGGGACACCGTTGAACATCCAAGTCCTTAGATCAGGATTCGCTTGTATCGTCGTCCCAACTATCCATAGCGGGCCCCCGTCGTCGGCCTTGCCCTCAAAAACACCCGCTCCCCCGTGCCCAGCAATCACCAGCGCCTTGATCGGAGAACGTCCTTGCTTGGACTGCTTTGCTATGTAGTCTATGACACCTCTACCCGTCTCAAAGTACGCAGACGAACCCAGGAGCGCCTTATCCGCCAGGTCCGCTCTGCCGATTGTTACGCGCAGCTCACGCCCACGCGACCAGTGAAATCTTAGATTCGCAATGCTGTAAACCGCACAGCGCGGGGCCTTCTTCTCCTTCCACGTCTTGGCCGCCTGATCCTCATCCACAGGCTCGGCGTCGAGACCAGGATGGCGCCACAGGCAGACCCAATCCTTGTCGGCTCCTCCACCTTTCCGTGCCAGTTCCTCCAGTGAGTCGCCGTCCTTCGTTGCCTCGTACATCCTCCGACCCGGGTCTCTGTTGCGAGGCACGAGCCTCCAGTAGCCCCGGGGGTCCGTGAACGTCAGGGGCGCGCTTCTCACGTACTGATACAAACTCATCCCATCCACGTAGCCGCTCGGATCGCGTTGGCAGAACCGGCCGAGGGTGGGGTGGAGGTATCGGGCGCGGTTGTAGTACAGGCCGAACTCCTTGTCGAAGAGCAGCCCCTGGTGGCCGGTGTCGCAGATGCCGGTGATCAGGGGGACCAGCGGGCCGCCGCCCAGGCCGCGGGCCGACTCCAGCGTGGGATAGGTCACCAGGGCGTCGTTGCTGGGGCGGGAATCGCCGTAGCTGTCAGCGTAAATGCTGTAGTCGCCGCCATTTATCTGGCCATTCCCGTCCAGGTCCGCCCGGCTCTCGGGCTTGTCGGTCTTGCCGTAATCATCGGCCCAGATGGCATAGTCGCCGCCGTTGACGGCCCCGTCGTCGTTCATGTCGGCGAGCAGCCAGTTGTGGGTGAAGATCGTCCGCCGGCCGTAAGGCGTGTATTCGTAACGCTCCACCAGAATCCCCGTGGCGTTGACCATTCCCAGTACCTTGTGGCGGCAGCCTGCCTGCCCGCCGCGGCTTACTTGATTTTTACGCCGGCCTCCCCGGCCGCGGAGCGGATGTAATCCGCCGCCCGCCGGTACTCCTCGGCCGTGTCGAGATGCTCGGTCAGCAGCGGCACGTCCTGGCCGAGCTTGTCCATCTCCTCCAGAAACACGCGGTAGTCCAGGCTTCCCTGCCCGGGGGCGACCTGGCTGATGTTCACGTTGAACTGGTTGGACATGGAGACGTCCTTGCCGTGGACGCTCTTGATGTAGGGCCCGAGCTTGGCGAAGCATTCGCGCAGGAAATCGGCGTTGGCGTAGTACACCCGCGGACTGCTGATCATGTTCGCCGGGTCCAGATGCGCGGCGAACTGCTTCCGGTCGATCGCCTCGATCAGCCGGAGATAGCTGTCGGGCGAATCCGGGGGCACCCACGGCATGGGCTCCAGGGTGTAGAAGGTCCGCGTGGGCGCGACCTCGTCGACGATCTCCCGCACGGTGGCGACGATCCTCTCGAAGGTCTCGTCGCTGAAGTTCTCCTGGTGGGGGCCGTCCCATTGCTGGCCGCGCGAGCCGGCGATGTTGACGCAGCACAGTGCGCCGACCCTCTCGGCCAGGGCGAGCTGCCGCTTGCAGCCTTCCAGGGCCTCCCGGCGGGTCTTGTCGTCGTCGCTGAGCGGGTTGGACCAGGCGCCGACCTCGGCGATGACGATCCCGGCCGACGTGGCCGCCTCGACGTAAGACGCGATCGTCGCCTCGTCCGCGTCGGCCTTCACCGGGCAGTGGGCCGCGCTGTAGCCGAGCCGCTTCAGGGCCGCAATCCAACCCGCCGGGTCGGTGAACTTCTCGAAAATGGGTCCGCCTAATCTCATCATTCATCCCTTTCCAGGATCTGTGCGCTCGCCAGCGCGCTTCTATCGCGCCGGCCTGTTGCCTGTCAAGCACCTCCGCGGCCACATACAATGAGGGGACGTGGGCGGCCGAGCATGTGAAGCACGGTGCTGGACATTGTTGGCGGATCGTCGGCCTGCCCCAGATGCGGAATCGGGCGGGTGGGGAGGATTGACATGAGACGCTCTTTCCAGAAACTCTTGGTCGGCTGTATGCTGCTGGCGAGCGCTGGCGGGGGCTGCATGCGGCCGGGCAAGCTCGAACTGCCCCATCGCTGGGTGTATGTCTCGACCAACATGCTGGTGGCGAAGAACGTCGAATCGACGATCGCACTGCTCCAGCGGGCGGCCGAGGCCGGCTACACCGGCGTGGCACTGGCCGACAGCAAGTTCATGCGATGGGATCGCATGCCGCCGAGGTACCTCGCCAACGTGGGCAAGGTCCGCGCCGCCTGCCGGAAGTACAAGCTGGACTGCACCGCGTGTGTGATGCCGATGGGATACTCCAACTCGCTGCTCTCGCGCGACCCGAACCTGGCGGCCGGGCTGCCCGTGACGGACGCGCCGTTCGTCGTGCGGGCCGGCAAGCTGGTCCCGGAGGACGAACCGTCCAGCTTCTTCGAGGGCTCCTTCGAGCTGTACTTTGACAACCGCCCCGTCGGCTGGGTCTTCGCCGACCAGCCCGGCAAGATCACCTTCATCGACACGCAGGTCAAATACGAAGGCAAGGCCTCGTTGCGGATGCAGGACGTCGGCGTGCACTCTCCGCGTCACGGGCACGGCCGAGTGATGCGTGTCCTTCACGTCGCCCCGTTCCGTCATTACCACGTATCGGCGGCGGTCAAGACGCAGGACTTCGCCGCGGCCGACAAGGTCAAGATCATCGTGCTGGCCGAAGACCAGACGGTCTTGAACACGTCTCAACCGCCGGTCCGGCCGACGCAGGACTGGAAGCTCGTGCACATCACCTTCAACAGCCTGGAGTTCTCCCAGGTGCGGCTGTACCTCGGCGTCTGGGGCGGCAAGGGCGGGAAGATCTGGTGGGACGACGTCCGCGTCGAGCCGGCTGGGCTGTTCAATATGGTCCGCCGCGAAGGCGCCCCCCTTCGCGTCACCAGCGCCGACGGCAAGATCGTGTACGCCGAAGGCCGCGACTTCGCCGGCGCCAAGGTGCTGGGGACCAAGGCCCGCCCGCAAGTGGCCTACGCCTGGCGGACCCCGCCGCAGATGACGGTGCCACGCGGCAGCCGGCTGCGGGAGGGTCAGAAGGTGCTGGTGAGCTATTACCACACCGCCGTGATTCATCGGTCGCAGGTGACCTGCTGCATGAGCGAGCCGAAGGTCTATGAGATCCTCAAATGGCAGGTCGAGCAGGTGCACAAGCACGTCCGCCCGGACGGATACTTCATGCAGCACGACGAGATCCGCGTCCAGGGCTGGGATGAGTCCTGCCAAAGGCGAGGGCTCACGCCGGGCGAGATCCTCGCCGACAACGCCCGGCGCTGCGTCGAAATCATCACCAAGGAAGATCCGGGCAAGCCCATCTACGTCTGGTCGGACATGTTCGACCCGCACCACAACGCCGGCGAGGCCGGGCGGTATTACCTGGTCAGGGGCGAGGGCCCCTGGTACGGCTCGTGGAAGGGCTTGCCGAAAGAGGTGACCATCATCAACTGGCACCGCCACCAGCCGGGCCGGCTCGACTCGCTCAAGCACTTTGCCGCGCGCGGACACAAGCAGATTCTGGCCGGCTACTACGATGAAGCCCCCGAACGGATCGCCGATTGGCTGGCGGACGCGGCCAAGGTCGATGGCGTCGTCGGCGTCATGTATACCACCTGGAAGCTCAACTACGACGACCTCGAAACCTTCGCCGAAGCGGTGGAGAAATTCGTTTCGTCCCGCCGCGCCCGAGGGACCCCCCGATGACCAGAGCGTAAGCCAGCCCGCGCGGCCGCGGTCTGGGCCCTGGCCGGCTATGGGGCGCATCGTATGCACCTGCAACGCCTTGCCGGGCGTAGGTGGCATCAGTAGGCCCGCCTGTCCGGCCGGGCCGACCAGAGCTGGAACAGCCCGACGCATTCGCCCCGCATGAAGTCGGCCGCCAGCGCGACGGCGCTGCCGCCGAGCGCCTTCATCCGCTCGTTGGAGACGGCCAGCTCGTCGAAGCCGGCTGCCCTGGCGTCGGCGATGTGGGCGCCGAAGACGATCCTGGAGATGTTCGCCCAGTGGCAGGCGGCGAAGCACATGGGGCAGGGCTCGCACGTGGCAAACATCTCACAGCCGCTCAGGTCCACCGTGCCCAGCTTGCGGCAGGCCTGGCGGATGGCCACGATCTCGGCGTGGGCGGTGATGTCCGTCTCGGCCCAGACGGTGTTGTGCGCGGCGACCACGACCTCGCCGCCGCGGGCGACGCAGGCGCCGAAGGGCGTCTGGCCCTTTTCGATTCCTTCCCTCGCGGCCGCGATCGCCCGCCGCATCAATTCTTCATCTTCCATGTTTCACTCCCGGCCGCTATGGGCCTGCTTTGCTGACTTGACGAACGTCGGGGCGTACAGGATAACTCAACCGGCCCGCGGAGATAGCACCCCTGCCCAAGGATTGCCGGCGGGGCTCCTGGCCGCCAGTGTCGAAGATGCCACCAGAGATGAGCAATAGTTTTGCGTTTCGCGTCGGCGTTCCCGCCGAGGATGCATCTTTTCTCCTGAGCGGCTTCAGCGTCGCCCAGCACAAAGCCGGCGAGTCCTGGCGGAATTGCTCGAGGGTCTTCCGGATCAACGTGCCGCGGGCCACTACCGGCAAGACGCGGATCACGTTCCGCATGCGGTTCATCGATCCATCCCTGCGGCTGGACCTGTTCGCCCTGGGCCAGCGGCTGGCTGCGATCGCGCCGGCCGGCACGAACTGGCAGGACCACAGTTTCACCCTTCCCGCGGCCGGCGGCAGCGGCGAGCGACTTCTCACCGTGACCGGCAAACTCGACCGCGAGCCCTTCTGGCCACCGTCGCCGAAGATCGCCCCGGATCCTTCCTGCGTGGACCTGAGCCGGGTCACGGCCGAATCGGCGGACGGCTCCGAAATCGCCGTGCCTGAAGATTGCACGCGAGAGAGGATCGCCCAGGCCCCCATCAAGCTGGCCAACTTCCCCACGGCCGGGGACGAGGCCGACGGGCCGGGCTCGCGCGCCGCCGGGAAGACCATCTTCTTCGGCGACATTCACGTCCACACGAACTACTCCGTCTGCGGCCGGCCGAACAACGGCACGCTCGAAGAGAACGTCGCCGCCGCAAAGCAGCTCGGCCACGACTTCCTGGCCATCACCGATCACTCCGAGCACATGGACCTGGAACGCTGGCGGCGATACTTCGACGAGATCCAGAAATTCGCCGGCAAGTACGACATCCTCATCCTGCCGGCCGTCGAATGGACCTCGCGCGCCCACGGCCACCGGAACGTGTACTTCCTCCAGCCCAGGCCGCCGTACATTGACTATTTCATGTTCGAGACCGATCACCCGGGCAAGCTCGCCGGCTTTTTCCGGAAGCACAAGCTGGATGCATTTGCCGTGCCGCATCATTTCCCCTACGTCAACCAGCCGGGCAACATCGGCAGCATCGCCCCGGAGGCGGAGCCGCTGATCGAAATCTACTCCGGCTGGGGCAGCAGCGAGCATCACGGCGCCCGCTTGCAGGATTCCGACTTGACCATGCCGGGCTGCACCGTGCAGGACGCCCTGGCGAGGGGCCTGAAGCTCGGTTTCGTCGGCGGCAGCGACGGGCACAACAGCATGGCGGGCAGCGCCGGCATGACGGCCGTGCTCGCCGAAACGCTCTGCCTCGAACACGTCTTTGCGGCGCTGAGGAACCGGCTCTGCTATGCCACCTCCGGCGGGCGGGTGCTGCTGGACTTTCACGTCAACGGCTACCCGATGGGAAGCATCCTGACTGTGAATCAGTACGCCATCGATAAGCTGTTTCCTCTGGAGATCACGGCCTCGGCGCGCTGTCCCGGGCCGGTCGATCGCCTGGAGCTGATCTGCAACGGCGAGGTGATCCACACCGCGGCGGCGCCGGCGAACGAGGCCGCCATCCGACTGAGCGTGTCGGCGGACAAGCTCGCCAGCCCCGGCGGGTCGACGAATGCACTCAATCAACACTTGACCAACTTCTCCCGGTATTACTATGTTCGGGTCCTCCAGGACGACGGCGGCATGGCTTGGTCGTCGCCGATCTGGATCGACTTTGTCCCCGGTTGGGATTGACAGACGGCAGGCTGCCCCGGAACGCATTGGCAGGAGGACGAACGTGAATTTCAAGTACCGCATGTTCAACGCCCCGTCGGCGCACACCATCGACCGAGCTGCGGGGCTCGGCTGCAACTGGGTGATCGTGCATTCGGCCGGCATCGAGCGGCCCACCTTCCACCCCGTCACCGGGCGGGAGATGGACATGTACCCGATCTACTTCGCCGACTACCCCAAGGTGGCCGAGGGCCGGCGCTTGCAGGACGGCAACTGGCTGGTCCCGCTCCGCCGCGAGGTGGCGGCCCTGTGCCAGCGGGCGGCCGGGCACGGGATGAAGGTCGCCTTCCACATGTACGAGCCGGTCGTGCCCCACGCCTTCGAGCGGGAGTATCCCGACGTCGTCGGCGTGTGGAAGCGGCCGACGCAGTCCGGCACCATCGACCTCCACAGCCACCTCGACCCGGACAACCCCGCCGTCTGGGAGCTGGTCCGCAGCAAGTACGCCGAGCTGGCCCGCGAGTTCCCGCTGATGGAAATGGTTATCGTCAGCACCTGGGACGGCTCGGGCAGCCTGTGGTGCGTGCCGGAGGCGAAGATGTCCATCCCCCAGCGCTTGGCGCGGACTGTCCAGGCCGCCCGGGAGGGGGTGCGCTCGGTGCGGAAGGACGTGACCGTCTGCTTCCGCCTGTGGGGACGCAACTGGCCGAGGCAGTTGTACATGGACTGCCACCGGCTCATCGCCGAGCTGACCGGCGTGGAAAACGCGGCCGAGCTGATGACGCCCGTGGCCAAGCCGCAGAACGATCCGGACGAGGTGCTGCCGGCCGTGTTCGCCGAGCTGCCGGACGACGTGCCCATCATGTACAAGTCCACCAACCTGGACATCGCCGACTCCCAGATGGTCACGCTGGCGGCGGGAAAGTATCCCGCCGACCGCGAGCAGATCATCGAGATTTCCTACGAGCAGTATCACAGGAAGCCCTATCCGTGGTGCAAGCTGCGGCACATCCGCACGGGTCTGGCCGCCGCGGCCGAGCACAAGCTCGCCGGCTTCCTCGCCCTGCCGGTGAACATGGGCAACAACGACCGCGAGTCCGACCCCGACGCCGGCAACCTGGGGCGGATGAACACCTACCTGCTGGGCAGGCTGCTGGCCGGCGGCAAGGGCAGCGACGCCGAGCTGGTGTCGGCCTGGCTGGAAGCCGAGTTTGGCGCGCCCCAGCCGGCCGAGGCCGTCGAAGCGCTGCTGGCGGCCGACGAGCTCGTCGGCAAGGGCATCCAGTGGGGCGGGGGCAAGAACCGCGTGCCCTTCGGCTCGCTGCACACCACCAAGCTGTACTGGATGTTCGACGGCTTCGCCGACCCGGAGTTTCCCTACCGCATCGCCAACCCCACGCGCGAGTTCCTCGACGCCCTGATGCAGATGCACCACGACGCCCTCGAGGGCACGCGCGCCGCGGCCGAGAAGGTCAGGGCCGCCCGCGCCGGCATGCACCCCCGACTGCTGGAGGAGCTGCTGGGCGGGCTGACCATGCTGGCCGACACCATCCGGTTGTGCTGCGACTGGCATTCCCACCTGCTCCTGCAGTACGGGATCGAGCGCGGGCTCTACCCGGCCGACCGCCTTCACCTCGGGCGGATGTCGCGCTACGCCGAGCAGTTCATCCGCGACCTGTGCGACCTGCGCGACACCCCGGCCGGCAAGCGCGCCCTGGCCATGCTGGAATTCCCCGACCCGTTCCCGCTGACGTGACGGGCGCCCCGCGGCCGAGCCGCGCGGCACGCGCCGGGCCCGGCCTAGGGCAGGTACGCTCCCCGCTCCCTCAGCCGGGCGCGGAGGCGGTCGGTGTCGACGGCGCGAACGTCGGCGCCCGCGGCCGCTGCCATGGCGGCGGCGGTGCCCGCCGCTTCGCCCATCGCCAGGCAAACCGGCATCACGCGCGTGCTGCCCTGCACGCGGCGGTCGGTGGAGATGGATCGGCCGGCCACGAGGACGTTGTCCAGCTTCTTTGGGATCAGGCAGCGGTAGGGGATGCCGTGGGACTCGCCGGTTGCGTATCGCAGATCGCGCTTCTCCATGTCGAAGGCGCCCTCGGCGTACTGGCCGGCCTCGTCGGGGGACATGTGCACGTCGAGATAGTAGCTGTTCCGGCAGATCTCGTCGGGGAAGCTCCGCCGGGCCAGGTAGTCCTCTAACGTCAGCACGTAGTCGCCCACGACCCGCCGCGTCTCGCGGATGCCCATCAGCGCCGCCGTCGCTACCAGGAACGCCCCGCCGAACGCCGCCGGCATGTACTCGGCCAAGGCGTCCCGAAATTGGGCCGCCTTCTTCCGGCCCGCCATCAGCGCCCCCGACACGCTCGCCGGGTCGGTGTTGTCCACGTCCCATAGGTGCCCGGCGTTGAAGCCCACGCACCCGGGCCCGATCATGCTGTTGCAGCTATGCGAGTCCCGGATCAGCGGGTACTTCGCATCGGCCGCGATCGCCGCCGCCGGGCTGCCCGGACGCGACCGCTGGAACTGCACCCCGTGGCGGTAGGCGTAGTCGTTCACGTTGGCCAGGATGAAACAGTGTGTCGCCGGCTGCATCGCACCCGTCTCGTCGCCCGTTTCGCACTCGGCCCCCGCCCAGACGGCCAGGTCGGCGTCGCCGGTGCAGTCGACGTAGATTCCCGCCCGGTAGGCACTCAGCCCGGACTTGTTGCAGAGGATCACGGCCGTCACCTTCCCGGCTTCGTCGCTTTCCACGGCCGCCAGCATCGTGTGGAACAGCACCTCCGCGCCGGCCTCGGTCACCAGCTCGTCGTAGATCCGCTTCAGCAGCTCCGGGTCGATGGCCACCCAGTCGAGCCGCTGGCTGTCGACGTGGGGCATGCCTTGCTTGCAGGCGGCGAAAACCTTCTCGGCCAGCCCGCGATAGATGATCTTCTCCTTGTCGGAGAACGGGCACCACGCCGGCACCAGCCCCGAGGTGCCCATGCCGCCCAGGGCGCCGGTCGCTTCGACCAGGAGGGTCTTGGCGCCCTCGCGCGCGGCCGCCGCCGCGGCCGTGCAGCCCGCCGGGCCGCCGCCGAGCACGATCACTTCCCACGAATCGTCCAGCCCGATCTCGCGGGCCTCGAGAGTCAGAGTAGACATGATCGGTGCCTCCTTTCTGTCCGAAGGTCTCCGCCTGTTGTAGCGGGCGACGCCCGGCCGGACAAGGAAGCGATGGCCTCCTGCCGCGCCGGCCGATGGCCGGAATGAAGCAATCCCACAATTCCACAAGAACCAAGGGAACGCAAAGAAACGCAACGATTCGCAACGATTCGCAACGATTCGCAAC
>CAYNYF010000009.1:0-66390 GCA_964401385.1 uncultured Planctomycetaceae bacterium
TCGGCGCCGCTGTCGACGAAGCTGATCTCCTTGAGCACGGCCTTCCGCACGACGTGCACGGGGCCGGTGAATTCCTGGCCGTTGACCTGCACCCGCCCGCCGGGCGGGACGAACTCGGCCTCGACCACCTGCGCGCCGATCGAGGCCTGCCACGGGAAGCCCTTGGCCCCGCTGCGGGCCACATCGCGGGCCCAGGAGGTGTCGCGACTGATCAGGCCCTCGGCCACCAGCCGGCCGCTCTCGATGGCGATCCGCCGGGTGTGGCCGACGCCCTGGCGGCGGTCGTGGTCGAGGCGGATGGGCAGGTTCTGGGTGGGGATCTCCAGGCCAGCCAGGTCAACCACGACCGGATGCGGGAAGCCCGCGATCCGCATCGTCCCGCCGGTGTAGGCGACCATGCTGAAGCTGGGCAGGTCCTCCCCCTGCCCGCCGGCCGCCTGGATGGTCGCCGCGGCGGTCATCCTCACGAACTGGGGCTGCTTCTCCGTCGACATCGCCCGGGCTCCTTCCCACTGTCGCTGGCACACGGCCCGGCGCTGCTCGGCGTCAGGGAACTCGCGAACCATCACGTCATCGCCCATGCAGCGCTGCACGAAGTTGTCGCGGGTCTCGCCTTGACGCTTCTCAGGCAGCGGCACGGTCCACCTCGCCTTCGGCCTCCTCGTCGTCCTCGGCCTCGCCGGGGGGCGGGGCCGCTTGGGCCTCGGTCAGGCCGAGCTCGGCCATGAGCTGCTTTTCCTTTGCCCGCTGGCGGATCTGCGCCTCCCAGTCCTTGCCCTGCTTGGCGTACTCATCCGCGAGGGTGGTCGTGTTGTTCTTGAGCCGCTTCTCCTGGGCGGTCGCCTCCTTCGCCGGGTCGACGTGCTCCATCCCGTCCCAGAACCACTGGTGGGGCAGCTCGCCCAGGCCGTGCAGGAACGCGAAGTCCCCCAGGAGCGCCGCCTCGGCCAGCCAGGCGGCGAGGACGCGGTCCATCACCATCTCGGCGAGGTGGGACTGCTCGACGCGGATACTCTTGAAGTATGTCTGGTGGTCCAGGCGCCCCGAGGCGTAGTTGTAGCCGCTGGAATTGCAGGCGGCGACGTTGAACGGCATGTTCAGACAGCGGGCGATCTCGTTGAGGATCTCCCGCTTGAACTCGCCGTACCCTGTCCCCGGCTGTTCGGCCTTGATCTGCCCGAGCTTCCAGCCGTCGGGCAGGACTGTGGCCATGCGTTTTTCCAGCTCGACGACGTCCATCGGCTCGACGGCCGCCGCCTCGCCGCTGGCCGGGGCGTCGGTGAACAGCACCGCCGCGAAGTCCGCGGCCGTCTCTGCAGCGCCCAGCACCGCCAGCGTGTAGCGGCGCAGCTGCGCGAACAGGGGCAGCGCCGGCGTGATCTCGGGGACGCCGCGATGCTGTCCCGGCCGGTCGGGGCGGAACCAGTGAACCATCGACTCGGCGGGGATCCGGTCGTACTTCAGGGCCGGCGCTCGCAGCCGGTCGCCGGGATGGGCCTTGAGCACGTGATAGGCCACGGGGTTGCCAAACGCGTCGAAGACGATGCCGTCCGCCTCGTTGGGCATCGGGGGGTAGGGGCGGGCGCTGGCGACCTGGTCGGCCTCGACCAGGCGTAGGTCCAGCTTGGCCGGGGTTTCGAGAGCGGGGTTGCTGGTCAGGACGGCGAACGCCTCGCCGTCGGTCCCCTTGGCCATCCGCATCGTCCGCAGCTTCCCGGCCAGGTCGACCGCGCGGGCCCACTCGGCGAAGGCGGCCTCCACGCGCCGGTTGGCCTCCGCGTCCTCGGTGAGCAACTGAAGCCGCGGGCCCGTGCCGATGCAGTCGTTGGCCAGCGTCAGGACGATCCCCTTGGCGTAGGAGTTGTTGGCGACCTCGTAGCGGGCCCGCTGTCGCAGCTTGCGCCGGACGTCGGGGGAATTGGCCGCGTCGGCCGACAGCGAATCCGCCATCGCCCAGTGGCGGGCGTTCTCCGTGGTGGTCTGGGCGGCGTCGTAGCGGGCCCGCAGGACCACACGCAGGGGCGGGCGGTGTCCGGCGTTGCCGCGGGAGGCGCGCCCCCTGGACTTGCCGAAGGGCCACATCAGACCGTTCCCCCCGGCGAGATCTTCGCCAGCTTGACGCCCAGGCCCTTGCCGCGGGCGGCCTGCTTGGAAGCGAGGTACTTGTCGGCGGCGATCTGGTCGTTGACGGAGTGCTGCTCCACGCTGCCGGAATCGCCCGAGGCCCGCTTGGGCCCGGAGGCGTTGTCGCGGATCGTGTTGTCGAGGTCTTCGGCCATGTCGCCTTCTGGGAGGGTGCCCTCCTATGGGTTACCTATGCCGTGGCGCGCGGAGCGGTCCGGCAAAGGCCGGAGATCTGCTCAGGCCCCCAAGATCGTTCCGCATCTAGAACCTGCGCAGCTGCCAGCCCGCGCGGACAGCCGTCAAGGAGCGTTGATCAGCGTGCGTAGACCGAGGACAATCCAGCGACCGGCGACCGTGCCGGGGGAGGAGGTGGCGACATGGCGGCGAAACGGTACACGGGACCCATCTTCATTCAGCCGGTCGAGTGGATCGACGCACAAATGGCCATGGCCGGCCGGAAAAGCGGGCCCCCAACATATCGGTCGGCGGTCGAGTACCTGTGTACTCCGTGCCAGGGGCACAAGCCTGAGGATCTGCTCAGAAGGTACGAGGAGATCTCGGCTAACACGACGAGGATCTGCCACGCTCCGGGGAAGGGGGAGATCCTGCAATCCATCTTTTGGCCGCTTCGCCACGCTCGATCTGCGTACGTCCTGGCGGACTACCTGGCAACGATAGCTCTGTGTGGGGTTGTCTGTGAGGTACTCACATTGCTCTTGTTCGAGATGCGCCCGGTCACGATTGGGGGAAAACGGATGTCAAAGAGCCGCGAACGGCGGATCTTCGGCAAGAAGGTACGAGACCTGTCCCAGAGCCGGCGCATCGACCTACTGCAGGGACTGGGAGCGATAGGCGCTGATGCAGCCCGAAGCTTCGGCCGCGTCCGCGAGCTTCGGAACAAGCACATCCATGACTACCTCTCTTCCCACGAGGAAGCACAGCAGGACGCAGTAGAGGTTTACCGCTTGACCAATTCCCTGATCGTGGAGGCCCTGGGGTGTGGGTTCACTACCGGGGCTTTCACGTATAGTCCGGATCTTTTCAACCTGCTGCTCCGCGAGGGTGTGCTGAAGGAATCTGACTTCGAGGACGTCGAGGAGGCTGATGCGGGGGCACAGAAGGACGATGGTCCAGAAGGGACTCGCCAGTCTCGTAGTCCCTGATCGTCATCCTCCCAGCACCGGTACCCATCATCGTCAGCCGCCCGCCGGCCGCTCGTACGTCGTCATTCGCCGCCCGCAATGTCGGCACTCGCGACGGCGTAGCAGACGCCCGCCCGACGCTGGGCGGGTGTAGAGCACGCGGAAGTGGGCGCAGCCGCACCGGGGGCACTCCAGCCCGCGCTTCTTCGTCAGACTCTCGGCTCGGCCTGCCTTGGTCATCGCCTGGTCCTTTGCAGCTCCGAGAGCTTGACCCGCTGCCGCACCGGCGCCGCCTTGGCGTCGGTGCCCGGTAGGACCGCGCCCTGGATGGAGGCGGCCACGGCGCAGCCGACCAGGCAGTCCAGCCAGTGGTTATCGGGGCCGCCGGCGCGGAGCTTCCATTCGTCCACCACCCGCCCCCGGGCCTCGGTCCGCACGCGGTACTCGGCGGTGAGGTGGTCGGCCAGGAGCTGGTTCTCGGCGGGCTTGCGGCCAAACAGCGACAGGCACCCCGGATCGCCCATGGCCACGGCCAGGCGGGCCTGGATGAAGCTCTTCCAGTGGTTCGTGTCGATCAGCACGTGGCGGACTTGGCGGCGGCCGGCGATGTTGGGGATGCGCCAGTGATGGCCGACGCGCTCGCCGCGCTTCCGCTTGTACTCGCTGAAGGGCACGCTGGAAGCCCCGACGTAGCGCCCGTGGCTAGGCATGACGATGGCAGAATGCCCGCTCTGGCGGCAGAACTGGTACACCACGTCCGTGCTCTGGCCCCAGTTGGCGTCGATCAGGCAGCGCTCGATCTGCAGCTCCGCGCCGTCGTCGCGCCGCCAGCGGCGTGGCAGGTATTCGCCGGTCAGCTTCTCCAGCCCGGCGTAGATCGAACCTTCCAAGCCCGTCCCGGGCGCTGCCCGGCCGAGGGTCTTCTGGACGTCCCGCAGCGTGAAGTACGCCCGCCGCTGGTCGGGATACGTGCCGTAATCGACCACGTAGCCGGTGAATTCGTCCTCCCAGGCGACCACGACGTGGAAGAGCAGCTTGGCTTGGACGTCGATGAACATCGTCAAGTGGCTGGCCCCGATTGGTATCTCGCCACGGGCGTAGCCGTTGACCTTGGCGGCGATCTGATCGGCGGTGAGCTGGTCGGGGTCGCCTTCATCCTCCGGCAGCGGTTCGTTCTGGTATTCCGCCCAGAAGGCCCGCTCGTCCTGGAGTTTGAGGTCCATCGCGTGCTGGATGGCCGACAGCTCGTCGGCGTTGTGCCGCTGCGGCCAGGCGACGGCAGCGCCGGCGTCCATCTCTTGGCGATGGGCGTGGTAGAACTCAGTGGCCTCGCGGCCGTCGCCGCCGTTGCGGAAGCTGTCGGCGCGGACCTGGGCGTAGCGCTGCCAAAGCTTCTCGTTGGTCGGGAACGCATACACGAGCTTCGTCCGCTCACCTTGCCAGGCGGGGTGTTTGTCGCGGTCGAGGATCTGGTCGGCCATGTCGCCGGGGCGGATCACCGTGCAGGGCATGATCCCCGAGATCTTCTCGCCGGGGCCGGCGAGGTTCAGGATCGCGCCGTTGAGGGTTTCCATCCGGGACCGGACCTGCTGGTCGCTACGGGCGGACTCATCGGTCTGCGGGTCGTCCAGGACCACTAGCGAGGGCCGCACCGCCCGGCCGTCGGCGCGCTTGAACTTCATGCCGCGGATACGGCTCTCGATGCCGGCGACGCGGATGATGGCGCCGGAGGCCTTGGAGTCAGGGATCGTCGGCAGGACGATCTCGTCGGCCGTCCAGACGATCCGGGTGTGCCGGCCGTTGCAGAGCTGGCCCTTGGCGCGGTTGTGAATCCGCTCCAGGGCGTGGATGGGGTAGACGGCCTCGGGGTAGTCCTCCAGCAACCGGTCGTTGGTCTCAAACTCGACCTTGATGCTCTCCAGCATGCTGCGGGCGTGCCCGGCGTCCGAGCCGATCAGACAGACGAACTCGCGGGCGCCGGTCAGCATCGCCCAGATGCAGGCCGTCTCGGCCAGCGTGGTCTTGCCGCTGCCGCGCGGCATGGCCATGGCGAACAGCCCGCCCCGCAGCACGGCCTGCTCGATCCTGGCAATGACCTTCAGGTGGTCGTCCGACCACGGCAGGCTGAAGGTCCGGGGGAAGTACGCCTCGCAGAAGAACCGGAAGCTCGTCTCCGCGCCGGCCTTCCGTTCGGGGTCGACCACCTCGGGGATCTCGCCGATGTCCCGGCCGATGGCCGACAGCTCCGCGTTGCGGGCCCGGGCGGCCTCCTTGACCGCCTCGTAGTCGGCAGGCTCCTTGGCGGGTGCGGGGTTGTGGCGCAGCCACGCCAGCCAGGCGGCGTAGCGCAGCAGGTCCACGCGCTTCTCGTCGCCGATGCGGTAGCCGGCGCGGTTGCGGTGCCGGCGGAGTTGGCGCTCGCTGATGACCTCGCCCAGCGGCGTGGAGTTGAGCATCCGCGTCAGCATCGACGGCCGCAAGCTGCGGGGGTCAATCGCCACCGGAGACCTCCCGAACGAGCCAGGCGGTGTAGTGGACGAGGTTGATCGTGCCGTCGGCGTTGGCCGGGGCGCCGGCGTCGATGTCCGCCCGGAGCATCGCCTCGGTGATCCGCCGGCCGCCGGCCGCCGAGAGCACCTTCGCGGCCTGGGCCACCGTCAGCGCCGTCAGGCTGGGCGCGGGGTCGCTCACGGGCAGCTCCTTCGGCCGCGGGGGCGTCGGATTCCGGCCAGAATCTTCGCCACATGCCGTAAGCATAGATGTGTGCGACAGTTACGGCCGAAAGATTCCGCCGCCGGGGGCCGGAATCCCCTTCCCATGTGCCGCCAGTCGAGCAAACATGTCACCAGAAGAATGGAATGCAAGCCATGAACCAGAAAGGACTTACGATGAAGAAGGCCAAGAGCAACACCGAGACGCACGAGTGGCTGACGGCCCGCGGCCGCGACGGCCGGCGCCGTATCGAGAAGCTGGGCTGGAAGCGATTGGCCCGCATCTACCTGGCCGCGAGGCCCGGCAGCGCCATCCGCAAGGCCATCAACGCCGAGGCCCGTCGGTGCGGCTACACGCCGCGGGTCATCCTCGCCCTCAACGCCGAATGAAAGGAGCGAACCGTGAGAATCACCAGCATCGAACTGGCGGGAAGCAGCAGGACCACGCTTCGTGACGGGACGCCGGGCCTGCCCCGGGCCTTCGCCAAGGTCAGCCGCACCACCGACGCCCAGTACATCGAGGTCACGATCCTCCGGCCTGGCGGCGAGCGGAAACACATGATCAGGACCGACTGCGAGGAAGACATCCGGTCGATGGCCGAGTGCTTGCAGAACCAGCTCGACGGCTACGACGGGACCAACAGCGAGATCGAGGAGTACGTCCGCGTGCTCCAGTACTTCGCCGACTGAAAGGAGACCATCGTGAACGAGATCGACATCGAAACCATGCTGTACGAGCTGCTCCAGGACGAGGAGGCCGCGCCGGAGGTCGCCAAGGTCAGAACCTTCGAAGAGGCCGGCGTGCTGACCAGCAACCGCGGGGTGGTGGTTCGGACCGACGACGGCAGCGAGTTCCAGGTCGCCATCGTCCAGAGCCGCTGAAGAAGGAGACGGACCATGAAGAGCAAGCGCAAGCGACCGGAGACGTACGAGGCCGAGCACGGCGGCAAGAAAGTCCGTGTGACGGTACCCGAGGCCATCGACGAGGGGAACCTCGCCGCGGCCCTCAAGGACAACCTCAGCCCGCAGGCCGTAGCGGCCATCGCCGCCTACCTGACGGCCGCGCGGGTCAAGAACCGCCAGGTGCAGCGCCAGATCGAGTGGTTCGCCGGCATGCTCGTAGACATGCTCGGCGTGGACGAGTTCAACCGCCTCGTTGACGAGGTGGGACTGTAAGGAACCGGCCCCATGGGCCCCAGAGCAAAGGAGCAAGTCATGAAGAAGGCAGATGTGAAGGTCGGCACCGTGTATTCCGCCAAGGTGAGCGGCAACATCGCCCCGGTCAGGATCGACCGGGAGAACCCCCGCGGCGGCTGGGACGGCACGAACCTGAAGACCAAGAAGGCCGTCCGCATCAAGTCCGCCCAGCGGCTGCGGGGCAGGGCCGCGACCTGGCCGGGCAAGCCAGCGGCCAAGTCCGCAGCCAAGCCCGCCGACGGCGCGGCCAAGACGGCCCCGACCGCCAAGAAGAAGCGCGGCGGCATCACCGAGGCCACGAAGGCCGACGCGGTCAACGCCGCCATGCAGGCCGTCGCCGCCGACAAGAAGAAGCGGGCCAGCGGGCTGGACGCCGCGGCGAAGGTCCTGGCCGAGGCCGGCAAGCCGATGAACACCAAGGAGATGGTCGAGCAGATGCTCGCCAAGGGTCTGTGGAAGACCAACGGCAAGACCCCGGCCGCCACGATCTACGCCGCCATCATCCGCGAGATCGCCACGAAGGGCGACCAGGCCCGCTTCCGCAAGGTCGGGCGGGGCAAGTTCGAGTTGGCCCGCTGAGAGCGCCATCAACCCGCCGCCTCCTCCACCCCGGTCGCCCCGGCCGGGGTGCTCTTCGGCAACTCCTCGGCCTCGGCCGCGATCCGCTCGGCCTTCTTGCCGGTGAACTCTTCCCAACGCTGGACGATCACGTCGCAGTACAGCGGGTCCAGTTCCACCAGAAACGCCCGCCGCCCCGTCTGCTCGCAGCCGATCAGCGTGCTGCCGCTGCCGCCGAACAGGTCCAGGACGTTCTCGCCCGGCAGCGAGCTGAACTGAATCGATCGGACGGCCAGTTCGACGGGCTTCTCGGTCAGGTGGACCATCGCCTGTGGGTTGACCTTCTTGACGTGCCACAGGTCCGTGGCGTTGTTGGGGCCGTAGAAATTGTGGCCTGCACCCTCCTTCCAGCCGTAGAAGGCCAGTTCGAAGCATCCCATCATGTCCTTGCGGGTCAGCACCGGGTGCTGTTTGTCCCAGACGATGCCCTGGCTGAAGTACAGGCCGGCCGCCTTGAGCGGCGCGGGGTAGTTGCCGAGGTTCGCGTAGCCGCCCCAAATGTAGAACGACCCGCCCGGCTTCAGGACGCGTGAGGCGTTGGCGAACCACGCCAGCAGCATCTCGTCGAAGTCCTCGGCTGAGACGAAGTCATTCTCCAGCGGCCGGTCCTTGGGGCGCATCTTCTTGCGCGCCTTCTTCGGATCGGTCACGCCGCGGGCTACGTCGAAGCCCTGGTGGTGCATCTTGCCCGAGAGATCGGGGTAGGAGCTGTTGCCGGCCGCGATGGCCGTGCTGCTGCGCGGCTCGACCCTCACGTTGTACGGCGGATCCATGTTGATCAGGTCGATGGTCGCCCCGGCCAGTAGCCGGTCGACGTCGGCCTGGCTGCCGCTGTCACCGCACATCAGCCGGTGCTCGCCCAGCAGCCAGATGTCGCCGCGCCGGGTGACCGCCTCGTCGGGCGGTTCGGGAACGGAATCCGGGTCGGTCAGGCCGGGGTTGACCTCGCCGTCGAGCAGCTTGGCCAGGGCCTTTTCGTCGAAGCCCAACAGGCTCAGGTCGTAATCGGCGCCCCGCAGGTCCTTCAGCTCGATCGGCAGCAGGTCGAAGTCCCACTCGGCCAGGCTGGCGGTCTGGTTGTCGGCGATCCGGTAGGCCTTGGTCTGCTCGGGCGACAGGTCGGTGGCCACGTGGACGGGCACCTTGGCCAGGCCCAGCTTTTTGGCCGCCTTCCAGCGGGTGTGGCCGACGATGATCACGCCGTCGCCATCAACCACGATGGGCTGGCGGAAGCCGAACTCCCTCAAGCTGGCCGCGACGGCGTCTACGGCCTGATCGTTGACGCGCGGGTTGCCTTCGTACGGGCGGACGGCGTCGATGGGGCGAAGCTCCACGTCGAACGTCTTGGTGGTCATGGGTGCACCTCCGTGTGCGCTTTGGACCAGGCGACGACCTCATGGCAGAGGCCGATGAACTCCTGGCTGGTGAGAGATCCCTTGGCCCGATTCACATCCTTGTGCAGCACCTGGGTGTTCTCGATCACGTGTTCGCCGCCGAGGCGGACGGGCACGACGTGGTCAAGGGCGGCCGTCTCCGGCGTCAGCTCGCGGCCCGTCAGGGCGCAGCGGTACTGCTGGTGCTCCAGCAGGCACAGCACGTTCTCGGTGGAGACAGGGCCATGCGGAGCGGCGGCACCTACCAGCTGCGCTTGCGTTTGGGGACGTACCGGCTGCCGGCCGACACGCGCCGCGTGGCCCACAGGTGCCAGTCGCTTCGCCTCGCGTGATTCGCTCTTGTGGCGGCGATCCCTACCGCCAGGCGGGCGAATACCCGCCATGTCGGCCTGGGAGTGGCTCGGGCGTTTCCTTTCGCGGGCGGGCGGCTGAGACGGATACGCCAGCCCTGGACCATGCAGTGCGCGGCCCGGGACCACGGGTCGCGAAGCATCAGGCCGTTGTGGTGGTCGGTTCGCAGCCGGCTGACGAGTTCCGACGCCCGCGCCTTCCATGCATCTGCCATCGCTCTCGGTTGTGTTGTGTCCATGCATTCTGATCTCCTGGAAAAAACCGGACAGCCGAAACCAACTCTGCTATTGGGCGCGGCTGTTCCCGCGGCCGTCTCCTGCCCCGTCCGGCGGGAAGTACCTAATCTCAGGTTTCACCTTTCACCCCCCTCGCGCATACACACGCATATTCGCGCGGGCGGGCGTCGCGCGAGGGGGTGGGGGTGAATGGGTGAAATAAGAAGAGAGAGTTGTTGTTTTCCTTTATATATTGGGCCTTTCCGCCGATCTCACGTTTCACCCTGTGGGGGTGAAACGTGGGTGAAATGAGAGAAACCTGACCGGCCGTTCGTGCCATTTCTGTCGTCCGGAGGCTGTTCACGTTTCACCCCCGTCGCTGGTTTCACTGTCACGTTTCACCCCGCGCGCCAGGCGATACGACCGAGGCGGCGAACCCGCTCTGGGCACGGTGACGATCTCGATGTCGCCTTGCTGGGCCAGGGTCTCGATGAGCACGCTGAAGGTCTTGGCGTCCGTTTTCATGCGCTTGAGCAGGACGCTGTGGGGAAGCTCGTTGCCCGATGCGCCGCGCAGCTTCTCCAGCAGCTTGAGACACTCGGCATGGAACGGGTTATCCGCGACGTGCGAGGCGGCCATGAACAGCATGCGCCGGGTCTGGTGCATGACGAACCGCGAGGCCCACTGCACGGCGGCCAGGCCGATGCGCGGGGCCTCGTGGTTCTCGCTGACCGCGTGCAGCAGCGCCAGTTTGCGGACCTGCTCGCTGACGCGGCCCCAGACGGTCGTGCCCACCGCATCGCAGGCCTGCTCGGCCTTGGCGTACTCGGCCTCTGCTTCCAGACGCGTCTCGACCAACAGCCGCTTGGCTTTGTCGCTGTGTTCGACAATGGCCGGGACCGGGTGCCAGTTCTCCAGATTGCCCGTACCGGCCCGGTAGTCCGCCCACCACTGCGCGATTGCGAGCACGCGAGCGGGCAGGTCGCGGATGCTCGGCTCCTGCCCCGGCGCTCGCGGCCCGGCTTCGAGGATGATCATGCGAGCGAAGAAGCCGTTGGTCAGCATCCGCTCGCTGAGGGCCTGGTAGTAGTGGTTCGGGATGGCGGTGCCGTAGATGACCAGGCACGGCTGGTCGATGACGCCGGGCGACTCCTTGCCCGCCTTGCGCCGCATGGGATAGACACTGTTGGCCGACGAGTACATCGTCAGCATTGTGCCCATGATCGCTTCGTGCCGGGCGTCCTTGGCCTTGTTGATCGACTGGAGCATGCCGTCGATCTCGTCAGTCTGGAACAGCATTGTCGGCGTCTGGAACAGCGCGTCCTGGATGCCCTCCCCGCTGGCGAAGTGCAGGCCGAGGCTCTCGCCCAGGCCGACCGCGTGGATGATCCGTGAGTTGACCTTGCGGGACTGGTCCTTGCCCGCCCCGGAATGCGCCAGCCCCAGCAGGTACAGGTTCGTGCGGTTGTCGCCGGCGTCGCGCACCTTGCGCCCGGCCAGAAACGCCTGCAGCGCCAGCGCGCCGCCGAACGCCATCATCTGGTTCGGGTACGGCGCGACGGTGAGGGTGTGGTCCATGACCTCGCCGATGAAGCCCGGCGCACGCAGCATCTCGGCAGGGAGCGGCCCGGGGTCGGCCATCTCTGGCGCTGGTGCGGCTTCTCCGTCGGACATTGCCATTGTCTCGCCGAGAGGGGCATTGTCCGACGGACAATCGCCGGGTGCGGCGGACATTCGCACAATGGCCGAGATGTCCGGGCCGTCGGCGCTGTCCGCCAGAGAATCGGCCCCGAAGCCGCGTTCTCGCAGAGAGCGTGCGGCCTGTTCGAAATCCCCGCCGCAGGCCAACAGGGCGTAGACGGCGAAGGGCGAGTACGCCCGGTTCGGCTCGAAGGGCGCGGCGTTGGAGCTGAAGACGTAGAAGACGCCGTCCTTGAGCGTAGCCGACCATCCGGAGGCCTTGCCCGGCCGGCGCCAGTACTCGTTCTGGCCCGCCCGGGCCAGCGCCCAGCCGGCATTCTCCAGGACGGCTCGCACATCTCCGCGGGTATTGAAGTCATCGCCAGGACGGTCGGTATTCTCTGGTCGACAACCCGCCTGTCCGACAGACAGCGACCCTGTCTGCCCCACAGCGGCATTGTTCGACGGACAACTGCCGGTGTGCGGATTGTCTGCCGCACATCCGCATTGTGCGGCCGATGATGGCGCTCTCTGGCCGAGAGCGGCGCTGTGCGACCGACAATCGCCATTGTGGGCGTTGTCCGCGGACAAGCCGCCCTTGTGGGCCGACAATGCCGTCCGCTGGCCGACCTTCGCCGACAACGGCGGACAGTTTGCCGCAGGGCCGCGGGCGTGGGCGTCGCCCCCAGGGCCTTCCTGCCCGCCGGCTGGCCCACCAGGCGACCGCTCGGCCCCTTTGGCCACACGGGCCAACGTGGGGCCAACGGGGGCGTCCCCGGTGGGCCCGTCCACCACCGGCGGGACGTACTCGTTGAGCTCCCAGGCGGCCCGAAGCAGCATGTCCCGCTCGGCGGCGGTCAGGACGGGCGGGTCGCACAAGTCGCCCTGGATCAGCTCGTAGCCGGCGGTGGGCGCGCACAGGAACAGGCCGCCCTCGCCTCGGGTCTCGATGAGCGTGACGATCCGCCCGCCGGCCTCGCGCTGGGCCAGCTTGAGGTTGCCGCAACCTGAAGCCTCGTGGCGGTAGGCGGCGTGGCGGCCGTCGGATTGGGTCTTGGACAGGACCAGCCGCTCCAGCAGGCCCGGCGCGGCCGCGCGGACCTTCTCGCACCAGGCCTCGAACAGCTCCCCGCCGCCATCGAAGTCGATCAGCTCGACGTTGCTCGAGACGGCGCCGGCG
The DNA here is from genome assembly GCA_964401385.1 of uncultured Planctomycetaceae bacterium. Classification (GTDB taxonomy): domain Bacteria; phylum Planctomycetota; class Phycisphaerae; order SM23-33; family SM23-33; genus CAYNYF01. The sequence continues at coordinate 12,613 of CAYNYF010000009.1, forward strand.
ATGATGCACAAGGCGTCGGGCCCGTTGGCGAACCACGCCTCGACCTCCGCCTGCGTCGGCAGCCGCGACTGAAAGCCCTTCCAGGCGATGGTCGGGCGCTTCTGGTCCCGCCGGGCAGGCAGGACGCACAGGCCGGCGTCGAGATATTGCCGGGCCGCGTCCTTCATCAGAACGGTACCTCGCAGTCATCCGGCGGCCAATCCGAAGGCACTCCTTCGAGGTCGCTCTCGTCGCTGCTGTCCAGCCGCGTCGGGATCGGTCCCAACTGGTAGTCCGTGATCCGGTCGAACTTCTCGCCGGCAACGCTGCGGATGGTGATGGCCTTCGTCTCGGCGATCCCGCCGGCCTGGCAGATCTCGACGGCCTCTTCGGCCGTCTCGGGGACAGGTTCATTCGACCGCGCGCGCCACCACACCTCGGCCTTGGCCCGGGCGTAGCCGGTGTGCTCGAAGCACACCCACTCGCTGCGGTAGTCGCTGAAGCCGACGCGGTAGTCGACGCGCATGCTGCGCGGGTGATCTTCGGGGGCACCGCGCTTGACGTGGACGGTGTAGTAGACGTCGGTGACCTCGTACTCCGTCTCGGTGACTTCGCCGGAGAGGATGCTGTCGGTGGAGGCCTGGCGGTCGTGGCGCTGCCGCTCCGGCGGCGGGAACTCGTAGCCGCACTCCGGGCACGTGGCGTAGGCGGCGTGGATCACCGCTTGGCACTGCGGACACTCCTTGGCCGGGGCCTCGCCTCCGGCGCCACTGCGGTCTTTGACCTGAAGATCATCCACCGGCCCGTGGCGCAGGATGTTGCCGCCGAAGTCCAGGACCAGGCAGTCGGCCTTGCCGGGGTGGAGCCGGAAGCCCCGACCGACCATCTGGTAGTACAGCCCCGGCGAGTTGGTCGGGCGCAGCAGGGCTACGCAGTCGATGTTCGGCGCGTCGAAGCCGGTGGTCAGGACGTTGACGTTGACCAGATACTTCAAGCCGCCGTCGCGGAAGCGTTTCAGTGTCTGGGCCCGGTCAAAGGCCAGCGTCTCGCCGCAGACGAAGCCGCACTTCTGGCCGAGCTCGGCGAGCACGCGCTGAACGTGCTGGGCATGCTGAATGCCGGCGGCGAAGATCAGTACTGAGTGGCGGTTGGCGGTGTGCTCGACGATCTCCCGGCAGGCGTCCCGAACGAGCGAGTCATCGTCCATCAGGGCCTCGACCTCGCCGGCGATGAACTCCCCGCCCCGGATGTGCAGGCCTGAGGTGTCCACCTTGCGGCGGCCGGCCTTGGTCTTGAGCGGGCACAGGTAGCCCTGGACGATCAGCTCGCGGACGCTGACCTCGTAGCAGACCTCGTTGAGCAGGTTGCCGGCCCCGCAGATCATCCCCGTGGTCATCCGGAACGGCGTGGCGGTCAGGCCGATCAGGCGGACGTTGGGATTGACCACCCGCGCTTCGGCCAGGAAGGTTCGATACATCCCGTCCCCGTCGGGCGGGATCATGTGCGCCTCGTCAATCAGGACCAGGTCGAAGCGGTCCAGCTCCGCCGCCCGGCGGTAGACGCTCTGGACGCCGGCGACGATGATCAGGTGCTCGGTGTCGCGGCTCTTGAGGCCCGCCGAGTACACGCCGATCTGCCGCCACAGATCCGGGGCCATGGCGTGGAGTTTCTCGACGGCCTGTTCCAGCAGCTCCTTGACGTGGGCCAGGATCAGGACGCGCCCGTTCCACTGGCCGACCGCGTCGCGGCAGATCGTGGCCATCACGGGCGTCTTGCCCCCGGCGGTCGGGATCACCACGCAGGGGTTGTCGTCGCGGGTGCGAAGGTGCTCGTAGACGGCCCCGACCGCCTCCGTCTGGTACGGGCGCAGCGTGATGGTCGGTGCCGGTGGTGGTGACAGCAGCGATTCGGTCATGCCGCCACCTCCACGCCGTCGGGCAGGATGCAGCGGTGGTCCATGATCGGGATGGTGTAGAGCGTGTCGCTGCGTCGGCCGAGATAGCCCAGGATGAAGGCGTTGACCCACTCGACGGGCCGGCCGGTCCCGTAGAGCGGGATGGGCTTGCACAGGCAGCCGGCGCTACGGGCCTGGATCACCCGGCCCGGCGACCAGATGTTCTGGATGATGCTCGCGTCCGCCCGGTGCGTGTGGCCGTGAACGACGGACTTGCCCTGGCTGATTTGCAGATGGTTCTTCGTCGCGTGCCTGGCGTACGACCAGCCGTGCACGGCGATGATCCGCGAGTTGACACGATAGTGCGGGTACGTGCCGCCGACCGAACCGTAGGGCACGTAGGTGAAACGGGCGCGGCCCTTGGTGAGCCGCGTGCGCGGGGCGAGCATGGAGTACGCACCGCGCCCTTCGGCCGTGGCCGCCGCCCACCGGTCGAGCCGGTACTCATGGTTGCCCTCGACCATCACCAGACGGCCGCAGGCGGCCTGGAGGCGGTCCAGCAGTCCGTTCGCCTGACAGAGGTCGTCCTCGTAGTCCGTCTCCGGCATGCCGTGCGTGAGAGGGTGGGAGGAGAACTGCCCGCAGTCGAGGAGGTCGCCCAGGCAGATGATGATGTCCGGCCGGATCCGCTCGGCCGCGCGGCAGAAGACCTCCACGGCCCGCGGATTCTGGCGCGGGATGTGGGCATCGCCGAAGGCGAGCATGGTCTTGCTGGCGCCCCGGGCCATCTACTCCTCCCCGGCGACCATGGCCGCCGTGCAGGCGTAGCCGGCGATGTCCACCAGGTTGTCGCGCTTGTGGCGGTGGGCCTGGCGGGCCAGCTTCACGGCGATCATGCACAGCGGCACGTCCATCGCCGTGACGTGCTGGCCCTCGCGGAGCCGGTCTGCGAGCACGGCCGTCCACAGCAGCGCCGTGCGGGCGAAGTCCTGCGACGGGTGGCCGTAGTCGTGCTGGCGGTCCTGGGCGGTCAGCCGCTTGGCCTCATCCAGAAGGGACTCGGGCGCTTCGGCCGCCTCCTCCCGAACGACGGTCAGCCGGTGCAGGTTGACCGCCGGCAGGGGCGGGTTCGGGCCCACCGGCTCCAAGGTCGCGCCGTCGAAGACCGGCATGCCCAGCTCCCAGGCGATCAGGTACTCAAGCTTCGCGCCGCGGGACTCCTCCCAGCCCGGCAGCAAGGCTACGGCCTCGCACATGGCCAGCAGCTTGATGTCGGCGCGGAGATAGGTCTCGCGGGGCAGGTCGGTGCGGCCGTCGAAGTTCTCGGCCGGGTTGACCGCCTCCCAACCGGCCTGGCGCAGCCTCTCGGCGGCGGCGTGGAAGGCCGGGAAGTTGTGCTCGGGCAGGCCGGTCATTGGGCCGGCGATGTAGATGCGCCGGGGTCGGTCCATCCTCAGTTGTCCTCCGGATTCAGCGGCCCCCCACACAGTGGGCAGCGGTTCAGTGGAAACTCATCGAGCCGGATGTCGAGGCGGCCGGGCTTGGCTGGTTCCCGCCGGCGGGTGACCAGCAGGTCGATCTGGCCGTCGTCGGCGTACACGCCGGCGTGCTCCAGCGCATCGAGGGTCGGCTTGGCGATGTTGTCCAAGTCGCGCCGGCGCCGGTCGGGCGGGAAGGCGTCCATGCACAGGGCGATCCGGCCGCCGGCGGGCGGCTTGCGGGCGCCGCCCCCGGCCAGGAGGGCGCAGACGTCCCGGCGGAACGCCCGGCCCTCCCGGCTGATCAGCGTCCGCGGCCCCACCCGGCGCCAGTAGTGATTGATGCTCGGAGGGTATGGCAGCGTCAGCTCCATCGGCTCCTGCCTCAGCGCTTCCAGGGCGGGGTGGTGTCGGTGGCCGGGGCCTGCTGGCCCTGGCCGGCGGCGCCATCCTTCTTCGCGTAGCCCCGGACCTCGTTGCTCAGTTCCCCGGTGTCCTCGCGCTTCTTGCACTTGACAGTGATCACCAGGGGCAGGTTGTGCAGTTCGACCGAGTCCCGGGGTTGCATTACGCCCACGGCCCGGCAAATCGCCGACAGGTTGCCGCGGGCGATCTTCACCGTCTGGGCGTTGGGGTGGGTCAGGCACAGCCGGTCCCAGACCTTCCGGCCCTTGCAGGGGCCCTCCAAGACGGTGAACTCCAACTGCAGGTAGCTGCCGTCGCCGGCCTTGGTGGGCTTCATCTCGCTGGCGGTGATGGCCGCCAGGTACTTGCCCGCCGGCAGCGGGTCGAGGGTCGTGGTCGGCTCGACGTCGTTGGCATTGAATCCGTTCAGGTTCGCCATGGGGTCAGTTCTCCTTGGTGCGGGTGGTGCTCTCGGTGAGGGCCTGCATCAGTGCCGGCCACGACAGCTCCAGCTCGGCAGGCAGGGAGTAGCGGTTCTTGGCGAGGATGACGTTCGACCCCTCGGTCTTGAGGATGCGCCTCTCGCCGTCGCGGGCCGCGTACAGCACGGCGTCCGCCCATTCGATGAACGGCGGCGCGATCCAGTGGGGAAGGTCGGGCGCGGCCAGGCGCAGGTCGAATCCCTCCGGGGTGGTCATCTTGGTGTTGGCCGCGTGGGCCAGCAGGATGATCGCCACGCCCCGGCCGGCGATGGCGTTGAGCATGGGCAGCAGGTCGCGGTAGACGATGTTCTGGACGATCTCCCGCGCCTTGAAGTACCCACCGTGGGCGGTGCCCAGGGTGTTGGTGATGTCGCTGGGCGACTTGTCGTCGAGGTCCAGCACCACGTGCTCGACGATCCGCTGGACCATCCAGTCGATAGTGTCCACGGCCACGGCGGCGACGCCCTCGGGCGGCGTGTCCGCCAGCTCGGCCAGCCACTTGCGCATCTGCGGCCAGGCCTGCAGGTACGGCGTGCGGGTCAGGTTCGGCACCGCCCCGGCGCCGTTCTCGCAGTCCAGCAGGATCGCCCCGGCCGAGGCGGCGAAGCTCGTCTTGCCCACCCCCGGCTGGCCGTAGACGATCATCTTGGGCGGCGCCGGGGTGGTCTGTCTGATCAGTGTGTCCATGAGTGCCATCTGCGGTTCCTTGTTGCTGGTGGTTCTTGTCATGTCGTTCGGCCGGGCCGGGGTCCCAGGCCGCGCTCCCTCGCGGCCCGGAGGCCCCGGTCGCCGGTCACCTCACGATGCGCCCGGGCGGGCGGCCGTCGCGTTTGATGGACCCGCCGCAAGCCGCCCGGGCGCGGAATGCTCACGCCACGTCGAGCACGCGGATCTCCTCGTAGCCGGTCGGCCAGCGGTCCTCCCGGCGGCAGACGGCCAGCCGGCGGATGGCCGCCTCGTTCTCCCGCCGGGCGATGGTCAGGGTGTCGTCGCTGAGGCGCCAGACCCCGCAGCGGAAGGGCTCCTTCTTCTCCACGGCGACGAGGTAGACGGGCACGTACACACCGCCCAGCGCCTCAGCAAACACGGCCCGGTAGAAGGCCATCTGCCGGTGGTAGCCGTAGCGGCGGGCGTCGGCCTCGAACCAGGTCAGGTCGTCGCAGGTCTTGAAGTCCACGATCCCCCGGTGCGGATGGACCCAGTCGAGCCGCACCTGGCAAGGCACGCGGCAATAGTCGGCCCGCACCACGCCCTCGGCCCGGCCGTAGAGCAGCAGGTCCACCGCCGCGTCGTTCATGGCCACGCCCGAGGCCATCTGCTCGATGAGCTCGATCTGCTCGTGGGAGAGGACCGGCTTGCCCTGCTGGGCCGCCCACGCGGCGAAGGCCTTTGTGGCCGACCCGAACGGCTTGCCGGTCTTGGGATTGATCGGTCCGCCGAGGGCGAAGGCCGCCTCGTAGGCGTCGCGGCCCTCGAGGATGCGGACGTGCGCCGCTCGGCCCACGAGGTAGGCGGGCGAGTCCTTCTCTTCGATCATGCCCAGGGCCTTCTTGCGGTGAAGCCAGGGGCACTTGATGAAGTCCAGCAACTGGTGGCTGGAGAGGAACTCGCCCGCCTTGGCGTGGTACTCCTCGGCCGATTCGGCGGCCAGAATGCCAAGGTCGATGGCCAGGTCGTCCGTGCTGCAGTTTTGTTCGTCCATGGTCTCGATGTCCTCTGCCGGGCTCCCCGGAGACCGCGGCGTCCGTGCCGCGGCCCCCGGTAGCTTGCCGCCCTCTATGGGTTACCTATGCCGCCGGCGACGGCGCGGTCCGCTCCCTCGGAGCCGAGGCCGGCTTTTTCGAAGGCGTGGCGGATGCGCGCCATGGCATTGCGGATCTGCCGGCGGGAGGTGCCGCGGGCCCGGGCGGCGCTGGTCATGCCATGCTCGGCGACGTGGGCCAGCAGGTCCCGCTCGTCCTGACTGAGCGCGGCCAGGACGTGCTGGACGTCTTCGCGCAGCTCGAACTGCTCGATGTCAGACCGGAACTCGGTCTGAAGCCGGCGATGGGCCTCCTCTTCGAGGATGGTCTCGCCCAAGGGGCGGACGTCACCGTTGCACTCGACGTGCGTGCGCTCCAGGGACGCCGCCTTGTGGGCGTCGCGGCGCTTCTCGCGATCCTGGCGCCGCAGGTAGATCGCCACCCAGGTGTTAATCGCGTTGGTGACGAAGGCCTCGACGTTGCCGCGCTCGGGGTCGAACAGGTGGGCCTTCTCCAGCAGGTACTGCCTCATCTCCTGTTGCAGGTCCTCCAGATCCGACCGCGACACGTCCGTGCGGCGGCACAACTGCTTGGCCTTGATGCGGATGAAGGTGACAGTGAAAGGATCAGAAACGACTGACTGCGGGTTGATGCTTCGGTTGGTGTCCACTTGGGATCTCCCGTGGCCGGGAGGCGTGGCGTGGGTGCCAACCGAAGCTGCGACCACATGCGGAGGAGGCGTTGCAGGATTGCCGCTTCTGCGGCACCCACAACGCCTCCACTTCGTGGCCGGTTAGTTGTCAGGTACTCGATTCGTCTGATTCACATCACATGCGGGGAGCCGACCCCCGGATGCTCAGGCCGTCACCTCCTCGACGGTCATTCTGAAAGGCAAGCCATGCTTGACCTCGATGCACTGCACGATGCCGTCGCCCATGGCCTCGAGTTGGGCGAACAGATCACGCACCGACGCCTTCAGGATGAAGTCTTCCTTGGCCGCCTCCGGGCGAGGACCGTTCTCGCCGCCGAACTTGATCTCGCGCACGATGCGCGGGGGCGGGTCGAAGGCCGGAGTACCGCCCTGGACGACCAAGCCCTCGATGCGCCCGAAGTTGATCCCCTGCAACATCTCCACGAGCCGTCGTCGTGCCGGGGACAAAGCACGTTTGCTGGGCTCGCCTGCGAATCCGACTGCTGTCTGAACCATGGCGCATCTCCTCGAACCGGATGTCGTTTCGGCGGGACCATTGCCCGCCTCCACCGCCGAGGATCCGCGCGTTTGAGGACGGACAAATTCGAGGGGGTTTGCCCGAGGGCAGACATTGCCTGCGCACGTGCAAGGCAAGGCCTGCTCAGGAAATGCGCGCCCAAAAAAAGCCGCCAATTAGCGACTTTTGCTTGCGGCCGGCAGCCGCGACTGATTTGTCCGAGGTCGCTACCTCGCCTCTCGTGCCTGGCGTTGCTGAATCAGCCTCCGGCAGTTGTCCAGAAACGTCGGGGTGATGCCCTTGTCCCCGCAGTATTCCGCCCTCGTCCTCCCTCCCTTGCCCCGGGCCTGTTCCCATCCCTCCCACAGCTTGCTGCGGCGAGCGACCTCTTTCGCCGGGAGCTTCTTCCGCCCCGAACGGCCTTTCTTGGCCTTGCGCGGATGCTGAATCAACTGCTCGATGTCACACAACCTTGCCAGGCGACCTTTGCCATCGAGGCCAATCGCATCGGAGAGGGCGACGAACCAGGAACGGCGTTTCTCCAGGACGGTCTCCGACTGCCGGTTCAGTTGATTGGCTGTCGGAGCCAAGACGATGAACGCACCATCATCGAAGGCCGCGATGCGGTCCACGGCCCGGTACAGCTCCGGCGGGCTGCTGGCCAGCGCCAGGTACACCGCCACGTGATGCCCAGTTGGCCGAATGTGCGTCCCTATGCGGTGCCCAGTGACGGTGCCGTCCACTGGCGCGGTCGTTCCCTGTAACTGAAACGCAGAACGGATCGCCTTGATCAGAGACCCGACGTTCAATTCATGGACAACGATGTCGGCCTTCGACAGCGTCTCCTCCTCACAGCAATCGGGACACACGCCGGCGTACCGGTCGGGGGCGTCTTGGATGACATCGTGCCGGATGCCGAACTGACCGCGGATAGGACACGGATACGATGCGGCGAGCTCCTGCCGAGGCCGGAGGAACTTCTGGAGGAGATGGTTCTCGGCGCCCGCCAGCGCGCGCCACTCCAGCGCCGTCGCCGCCGGTCCACCGACGCCCTCAAGTGCGGGCCATAGCCACTTCAACCTCTTCATCGTCGTAGCGCTCCTCCGCGCCCGGTGCGAACCCGCGGAGCTCCAGCCACCTGTCCAACACGCCGCTATCCCCCTCCTTCTTGAACATGGCTCGATTCGGGGGCCGCAGGGTGGCCTTCCGCGTTGTCTTGATGTGCGTGAACTTCACCTCGAACTTCGCCTGGATGAGCCGGTCTTTCGCGCCGATCGTCCTGCCACGATCGGCGAAGGCCGCGAAGATGTCGTCGGCCTTGCGGATCTCGATCTCGCCATAAGCCCCGCCCCAGTAATAGTGCAACTCGACCAGCCTGATCCAGTCGATGCCTTCCACATCGCTGCACACGAGGCAGGCATCGCCGTCCTCCTTGATCGGGTCCAGCGTGTACTTCGCCGTGTCCGGAAAGAAGCCCTCATCGCCAAACAGATGCAGACCGATCGCCGACCGGTAGAGCTCCCGCTCACCCTTGGAGGCAGCATGCACGCGGATCTCGCCCATTCGGCAATCGTAGACGACGATGTCGTACTTCTCCGGACGGAAGAAGTGAACCGTGGACTTGTCACCTTCCCGCGCAGGGCTGCGCGTGAAGGGCTCGCCGTGCCCGATGGTGAACCAGATCTCTTCGCCCCGGGGGTAGGGCGTCACCTTTGAACCACGACCTCGACGGTGCTTGGCGAACCACTTATCCAGGTCTCTCTGCAGCGCACTCAGCGCCGCGGCAGGGATTCGGCGGAACTTCCGCGTGGGCATCGATTCAGCTTGGTAATACTCGAACGACTTCAGCCGCTCGATCCGCTGGCGAGCATGCCTGCGCTCCAAGAGCTCGGACTCCTGCAACCAGACCTGGATCGCTACATCCGCCGGCGTCGGGTCCGGGTTCCCATTGATGGTCAGACCGGCTTCCTCCGCTTCGCGGAGCAGCTCGTCCATGGTCTCCGGGGTGGCCATATCATCGATAATGAAGAGTCCCTCGGCCAACTCCCGCGGCGTGTCGAAATCGGGCTCCATGAGCACGTCGCAGAGCCCGTCGTAATCGAAGCTGTCAGGTGTCGCCTGTGCGGGCACCTGGAACCCACGTCCTGCGAGGAACCTATCGAAGGGTCGAAGGAATGCCAAGAGGTGCTCAAGGCCGATAGACTTGATGATGTCGGGCCTCGAGAACCGTCGCAAGTTGAACGTCGCCATCGCAGTATCTCCTTCCGTGGACCGGCGACAGACGGTCCATCACGCAACTTGAACATATCCCAAACACCGCGAGTATACTGCACGGCGGCGGCGCGACGCAAGGGGCACTTAGCAGAAACGAGCTGCGGTTCTCAAGCACTGCACTAACAAGTCTTTATGTGCCGCCGGCATCCTCGCCGAAGCTGATTCCGTGCTCTCGGTAGGCCGCGTCGTAGAGCGTCAAGAAGCTCTCAACCGCGCGGATCATGCCCTGTAGGGCCAACGCGCCCTTGTCCAGCAACTCCTCCATGCGGAACTGCGGCTCGTCGTACTGCACCATGTAGCAGACCCGGCCGTCCTGGGTCTCGCGCTTCATCATCCACGGCACATTTGGAGCCGGGTCGCCCACATCTTGCCAGATCTGCCTCCGTTGCTGCCGGACTTCGCCGGCTATTATCGGCAGTCCTCTGTGCACCCAGTGGTTCCGGTACTCAGACACTACCGTCCAAGCCGCATCGTTCAGTAGCTCGTCGAGAATTCCACACGATTGAGGTGGCGACGGCTTCCTGTCCTTCCAGGCACCGCTCGCACCGGCGGCCGTCTTGTAGCCTCGCCCCAGTGGTGCCCGCACCTTCTCCTCGAGATGCCACATCGCTGAAGCCAAGTGGTTGGAGGCGGCAGACAGCGCGATGGCCGCGTAGTCAAAGTGAAAGCGCGAATAGTGGACTGCCCATTGTCGGTTCGGCTTCTCGCGGTGAACGGCCACCCATAGCCAGTCGTGCTTCGCCCACCACAGTGCCTTCGCCGCAGTCTGCAAAGTGTCCGCGAGGTCATGGAGACATACGGCCGCCAGATGCAGGTGCTCGGCCTCCTCCGGCAAGAGCGGGCCGTGGACCGTCCGGTGCACCAGTCGTTTCCACAGGGGGAGCACGGCCGGAAGCCACGCGTCTATCTCATCAACAACCGATTTCGGAAGGCTTGGTTCCCGGGGCTTCACAAGCATCTCTTCTAACATGCCGGACGCGCGACGCGGCACAGAGTCAGCTACACGGGCCAGGGACCACATCTCGTTCGTTCGTCACCCTGTTTCGGTCTCGGCCAAGCCGTTCGCCGACAGGAACGCGTCGACCGTGTTGAAAGCATTGAGAAACAGCGGCGTGCCCGCGAACGATAGCGGGCTGATTGGGCCAGTGGTCATGAACGAGTACTGCCGACTGCTGACGTCAAAGGAGGAGTGCGGATCGCGAAACAGTCCATACAAACGTAGGGCTGCATCGTCTCCGCCAACGTGCTGACGGAGGGCCTGGAACTCCTGCCCCATCGAGAGGCCGAAACCGAAGAACTGGATACGGAGCTGCTGAAGGATCTCGGTGTGAAGTGAGCTGAGTGTTTGACTGATGAAGAGCCACCCGAGGCCATACTTTCTCGTCGTCCGAACGGCGTCGATAAGCACGCTGCGAACGCCTGCGGCAGCGTCTCCGTTCTCCGGGAGATGCCGTGGTGCAAGGCGATGCGCTTCATCTATGAGCACCAGGGTGTTCAGTCCCTTCTCTTCACCTTCCTGAAACCGCCTTTCGGCTGTCAGAGTGATGCCATCTAGCAAACGCTTGATCACAAGCGACTGGATCATGTCGTTCCACAGGAGCCCTTCGGCCTGCTCACGTGACAGGTCTATGACCAGCACTGGCCGCACGTCATTCGCGGAATCCACATCCAGCAGCCATTCCAGTGCACGCTCTACCGTCCGTGCACCACTACGCGATCTGTCGAAGAGAGCGGTGACAGGCTGCCAGAAGCGAGCATAGAATTCGTCGGGATCCGCGTCGGACCTGGCTGACTCGAAGCGGCTACGACTCAATGGTGTGCGGTAGAACACCTGCTGCACCTTCGGGTCGGCAAGGATAGACCAGGCAGCATCGAACGCGGTTCGACTGTTCAAGGCATCCAGCCTGACTTTCTTCTTTCGCAGCTCGTCCGCCAGCTTAGCACATGCGTCGCGCCTATTGTCTCCCTTCGGCATGGTGAGTTGCTGGAAGAAATCACTCTCGAAGAGGATCTCCTGGAACAGTTCCCATCGGTCCAGCACAAGGTTGCGTACCGACAAGGTGACGACCTGCTTGCCGTACTGCTTGGCAATTGACGCAAGCGGCATTCTCATCTGCCCGCTGCCGCGACCCCGGAAGTCCTTTGCGTACTCGCCTTGTGGATCAAGGATCAGAAGCCCCATTTGCTTGTAGCGCATATATGCACATAAGGCCATCTTAGCAAGTACGCTTTTTCCGCTGCCCGTCTTGCCAAAGATGCCAAGGTGATATGCCTCTCCTGCGCCATCGGGGCCGCTTCCGAACTGCTTGAACCACAAGGGCAACTTCGGAGTGGAGCCGTAAACATGACCCAGATAGAAGATCTGGTCTCTGTACCGATGGAGCAGCGTCTCCAGGATCTCATCGTTGACGAGGTGAATAGCAGTGCCCGTCGAGGGAACCGTTCCCATTATGCTCGGCTCGTAACTCGATCCATCCCTTTGTCCTGACGTGGATGACACGATCTCCGCCTGTTTGAAGACGGCACTGATCGTCATCTTGCCGAGATGAGTGTCCTGGCGTTCGCTGACGGCGTCGACACGCCCCCGTTGGCGAATCAGGGACCGCATCGTCGGATCCTCGTGCCAGACATTGCGCAGTTCGATTTCCGTGATTTGGCCAAGTGCGTAGTGCGGAACCCCGTCCTGCTGGAAGGCGAACATCGCCAGCTCGCCCACAAGTTTTCGGCCAACGGCGGTCCCGACAACGTCGACAGCAAGCTCGGAGGTCCGCGATGGCGAGCCCAGCACGCCGAGGCGTTCCGTATCCGATACCACCTTGTCCAGGTTCCGCGTGCCCGCCTCTGTCGAGTCGCTATTGGCCATGGTATGCTCCTTCATCGGCCGCCTTCGCTACGGTATCCGTGCATTGCGAAGAACACTTCCCCAATGTCGCCCTCGTAGTCGGCGCTGATCCTCTGGGTTGCCACCTGCCGGAAGGCGGGAATGGCAGCGGCCAAGGACTTGGCCATCCGGTCGGCCATGTACAGGGGGTACGGCTCTAGCATGGACGAGACGACTGACTGTTCCTTCAGCCCTCTCAGCACAGTTGCGAGCCTGTGGACATTGTCCGCAACAGCTGCTGGCAGTTCCACCCGAAGTGCGGGGAGGAATCCATGGGGACGATAGTACACAACCTTCATCTCTCTCAGGGCTCCGACGATGTCCACGGCAACTGCCTTGGCAGCGTCAGTGGCAGCGCCACTGGGCATTGGCGTGCGCAGATGAAAGTCGCTGTCAGCCAGTGCTTGTGGCCGAACATACTCGCCGGGCCGCAAGAGAAGCGTGAGGAGCGACCGGTCATCGTGATGCGATGGCCACCCAGCGGTCTCACCGATCTCTCGTCGCGTCGAGTACTTGGGAAGGCCAACGAACGCCTTGTCAGACCTCTCGCACTTCAAGATTGCTCGGTAGTGCCGCACGAACTCAAGGGCATTCTGCTGGAACTCGGCAACACAGGCGACCTGGCCTAGTCCAAGTTCGCGATTGATCTCCTGCGCCTTGGCAAACGCCTGGTTGAAGTAGATCACGGGCAGCGTGAGCGTCATGTCGAGCAGAACTAGGTCATGCGGTGCAGACGCGGCAAGCTCTAGCTCACGACCGAGCATTACGGCCCGCAAGACGGTCCCCGTACCATCGTGGTGGACTTCAGCTCGAACGAAGGTCCGGTGGTGCGGTGCTTCCCAATGCCGGGTCTCGCTTGGGGGTGTCAGCCCCTCAACCGCAACGGCCGCCGCGGCAGCGAGGTCCGCCGCCAGCAGGCGCTCAATTGCGTATGACCCGTCAGCCGCACATGTCGTCGGAATCTGCGGGCTGGGCAGCTCAGACTCGTGTGCGATGAGCCTCGCGTCCTCAAGCTTCTGACGGAGTGCGGCCTTATCGCGCTTCATGTGGGTGAAATCGTCCAGAAGGTGACTGCCGACCTGAGTGGCTTTGGCCAGCACCTCCTCAACCAGTCCTGCCGGCAGGTCAGAGAATGGGCGATTGGCGGCATTGGGTTCGTTGGGGCCTGCCATTACCTTGACCTCCGGCTCTTCGGAGGCCATAGCCGGTATGACCCCCGCTCAAACGAGACGTAGTCCGGGCACCGCTCCGCGCGTTTCAAGAACCATCGTGCCCTGAACGCCTCCCACAGATCGCGTACCGTCCAATTGAAGAACAGCGGACGCTGGACCTCGTTGCGAAGGAACGGCAATGCGTCGCGCCCCAAAGGTGCGGCGTAGACTTCTCGCTGAATCCCATGATTTGCCAGATTAGTGGAAAGTCCGATCCTGGGCAGGACCTTTCTGATGACCTCCCTCTTGTTTCGGTAACCATCCCCCCAGGGCTCCCTCTTGGCAGTCGGTTTGCACCAGCGCTCTGCATAGGCGCGGATGTCACTGTAGACTCCGTTCGAGAAATGGAAGTCACCCCATCCTCCCGTCGCGCCGAGCCGATGCCAATAGGCAACTCCGTCGATTCGAATCCGATTGTAGATCGAGGACCGCCCCAGAGCCGATGTTGTCGTCAGCATGGCGAGGTATGGCCGACGCACCTCGCCACTGATTACTGTTTCGCGTCCACTGTATCGCGTGCGGAAAGCCTGCCGTACAGGATCAGACAGGGCCAGCATCGCAACGAGCTTTCCGCACATCAGGCGATTGTACGGTGGTACCGCTCCAAGGGCAAACGCGTCGAGCACATGGTAGAGTCGCTGCTTTTTCGTCTCCGTGTCCCAGCCAACCCAGTCGTCGCGCGAACCCAAGGAGAACACTGGGTCTCCGAGGCCGAAGAGGCCGATCACCTTCCCGTTGCTCGCGTCCTCTACGATGAACCGGAGTCTCCGGCCGTACCCGGAGGACACCGGGATGCTCCAGTGAAGGCAAATATAGCGGAAGAGAAGCTCCTCCTCGCTTCCGCGTTCGACGGGAATCAGCTTGGGCAGGACCGCAGCAGGATTCACTTCCGTGCCCGATGCGATACGCTGGAGCAGCCTGTCCTCATATCGGGCAAGGTGTGACCTTGCTTCGGTGCGCTTCTTCTTGCAGGCAAGCTCGTTGACGTGCCGGAGATCGTCTTTGGTCGGGTTGGCCGGTAGCTCGATTCTCCCGTCGCGCACGACATAGCCTTGCCTTCTGAGGCTTCGAAGTACCTTTCTTCGCAACGCTGTCTTGGACTTTGCTAGCATAACATGTATCTGCGCGCCGCTTGGGTTGCCGGCTATCTCATCGGATGCTGGCTCTGTGTCGGTGTCGCACTGTTACGGTTGCCTTGTGTCTTCAGCCCGGATCTGCTCGTAGACATCCTTCAGCAGGTGCTGGCTCACCGCCTCGCGGAACTGATCCTCGTTCATGAACTTGGCGGCGATCTCCTCGTTCTGATCCATGCGGTCGATGAACAGGCCCTCCAGCGCCTTGCGGAAGACGTAGCCGAAATTCTCCATCGTGTTCGCCAAGGCGGCCTGCCGGAGGCTGCCATCGGCCATGGCGTCTTCGCGGATCGAGTCGAAGAAGAGCTGGTCGCCAGGCTTGAACTCGGTACCGAAGCGTTCATTCAGGATGTCGATCAACCGGGAGAGCTCGATCTCGTTGCCGCGGGCAACGCCTGTGCCCACTGCCGTCGGGCCGGACACCGGCTCCGCCCTGCCCGGCTCCAACTGGATCGATCCCTCGCCGATCTTCTGGAGGCGATAGTACTTCAACGCGACCTCGTCATCGAAGTGGTAAACGCGCCCCCGATCCCCCCTCGGCAACTTGGTCAGCAGGAAACGGACATAAGAATACAGCTTCTCCAGGTCGGTATCCTGGAACGGGATGACCTGCGACAAGAAGGAGTAGAGGTTCCGGTAGGCCACCAGCGTATTTCGGAACTCCTCGCGGTCTTCCTCGCCGAGGGCGTTGTACCGCCTCACAGCCGGATCGATGCAGGCGTTCATCCGGGCATGGTCGGCCGGGGTCTGGTTGCGCCGCGGCTTGTAGAAGACCTTGGCGAATTCCTCTACCTCGGCCTTGTAGTAGACCTGTTGGGCGTCGAGCTTGGCCTGGAGCTCGTACAACTGCCTCGGGTCGGCCTGCTCGCCGACCAGCGTACGCTCGTAGTAGGGCTGGAACGCGGCCAGAATCTCGTCCGGCTCGTTGACGAAATCCAGGACGAAGGTGTCCTCCTTACCCGGGTGCGTGCGGTTCAGCCTGGAGAGCGTCTGGACCGCCTGGATGCCCGCCAGGCGCTTGTCGACGTACATCGTGTGCAGCAACGGCTGATCGAAGCCGGTCTGGTACTTCTCAGCGACCAGCAACACCTGGTATTCGTCTGTACCGAAGCGATCGGGCAGTTCCTTCTCGCCAATGTGCTTGCCCTTGGCGTCCACGTTCATACCGGGCTCGGTGTATTCGACGCCGGGCGCGTCCGGATCGATGACCGTGCCCGAGAAGGCCACGAGCGTCTTGATCCCCGTGTACCCATTCTCCGCAATGTACCTATCGAACGCCTGCTTGTACCGCACAGCGTGCAGGCGGCTGGAGGTCACGACCATCGCCTTGGCCCTGCCGCCGATCCTGTGCATGGTGAAGTGGCGGAAGTGCTCGACCATGACCTCGGTCTTCTGGGCGATATTGTGCGGGTGCAGGCTCATGAATCGCGCCAGTGCCCGAGCGGCCTTGCGCTTGTCGACCTTCGGGTCGTCCTCGATGGACTTGATCAGGCGGTAGTACGTCTTGTACGTCGTGTAGTGCTCCAGCACGTCGAGGATGAAGTTCTCCTCGATGGCCTGCCGCATGCCGTAGAGGTGGAAGGGCTGCGGCTTGCCGTCTGCGCCCGGCTGGCCGAATACCTCCAGCGTCTTGTACTTCGGCGTGGCGGTAAAGGCGAAGAAGCTGATGTTCGGCTGCCGGCCGCGTTTGGCCATGGTGCGGAGGATTTCCTCCTCGTAGTCGGCCAGCCCCTCTGCCTCGGCCTTGGCCCGCGCCTGCTGCTTGATGGCCGCCCCGGCCAGCACGCCCTTGAGTTCGGTCGCGGTCTCGCCGCTCTGGGAGCTATGGGCCTCGTCCACAATCACGGCGTACCGTCGCTCGGGCAGATCGCCGATCTTCTCCGTCACGAAGGGGAACTTCTGGAGCGTGGTGACGACGATGGGTACTCCCGCGCCGAGGGCCTCGGCCAACTGCGTCGAGTTGATGTCGATCTTCTGCACCACGCCCTGCCTGTGCTCGAACTGATAGATCGTGTTCTGAAGCTGCTGGTCGAGCACGACGCGGTCGGTCACCACGACGATGGAGTCAAAGACCTTCTCGTCCTTCTCGTCGTACAGACTGGCCAGTCGGTGCGCGAGCCATGCGATGGAGTTGCTCTTGCCGCTGCCGGCCGAGTGCTGCACGAGATAGTTCGTCCCGACCCCGTGCTGCCGCGCATCAGCCACCATTCGCCGCACGCAGTCGAGCTGGTGATAGCGTGGGAAGATCATGGCCTCGCGCTTCACCTTCTTGCTGCCGAGCCGCCTTTCCTCGACCTGAAGGTGGATGGACCTCGCCAGGATGTCCAGGAAGCTGTGCCGCTCGAGCACTTCCTCCCAAAGGTAGGCGGTCTTGTAGCCGGCCGGGTTCTCCGGGTTGCCCCCGCCACCGGCACAGCCCCTGTTGAAGGGCAGAAAGCGCGTCTTGCTGCCCGACAGCCGCGTGGTCATGTAGACCTCGTCCGTGTCCACGGCGAAATGCACAAGCGCTCGCTTCTTGAACTGAAAGACCAGGTCCGTCGGATCGCGGTCGCTCTTGTATTGCGTGACCGCGTGCCGCCAGGTCTGGGCGGTCATTGGATTCTTCAGCTCGGCCGTGGCCACCGGAATGCCGTTGAGTGCCAGCGTCACATCAAGTGTATTGCCGTGCTTCGGCGAGTACCGCAGTTGCCGCGTGATCGTCAGCCGGTTGGCCTCGTACCGTTTCTTCGTCTCCGGGTTCATCCCACTGGCCGGGGCGAAGTAGCCCGCGTGAAACAGCTTACCGAAGCACTTGAACCCGTGCCGCAACACTGACAGGCAACCCTCGTGCTCCGAATCCAGCGCCCGGCAGAGGTCGTCCAGCACCGTTTCGGCGGCCCTATCCTTCTGGATGCCCTCCAGGTAGGCCCACTCATCCGGCTGCGTCGCCTTGATGAACGCCAACACGTCGGCCGGGAAGATCGCCCGATGCGGATCGAAGCCATCGCGGTCGCCCTTGACGTACCCACCCGCTGTCGTCAGGTGGTGCTCGATGGCCGTTTCGAAGGCTATCTCTTTGTGGTCTACTGGCATCGCAGTTCTCCGGTCAATCTCACAGCTCTATGACCGCCGCCACGAGCTTGTAGCAGGTAGGGGGCTTCTCCTTGGGGTTGTGCGTCCATGGCTTGGTCATGCTCACCGTTAGAAGGCATTTCTTGCCGATCTTCTCTCGGGCCTCTAGGCGACGGGTGATGATAGGGTCGGTGATCTTCAGCGAGTAATGATTGCCGTCTCCGTCTCGGAAATGCGCTACCCAACGATGGGGGTCGTAGTAGTGTCGCCCAAACTCCAGCCACTTCGGCCTAACCAGCTGCAGCGACTTCCACTCGGAAGGTGGTTTGGCCTCCAGGACAGCCGTAGCGACACGGTCATTCGGTGAATGGAGGATTGGTGAAAGGTCCTCGACGAACTGATCCAGTGCACTTGCTTTGAGGCGACGTTTGACCTGCCAGTCCCAGTTCCGGATGGTCTGGTTCTCGCGCTGGAATTCTGCAATGGTGCGTGGCTGGATCAGGTCGCATTCCAAGATATCTCTGATCGACAGCATCTTGCCGTTAACGATGCATCTCATCGTGGGGATGCCGTCACCCGTCTTTGTAACCGGGCGTACCCATTGCCTGGTGTCCAGATCAATGCCCGCAAGACACATTCCATCAGGACGCTTCGAATTGGCTAGTATTGCGATTCGCGCCATGGATCACCCCGTTCACAAATGCTTGATCTCTACGTTGCCCCATCTGCGGCGCAGGTGCTCGGCAACGAGTCGTCGATGGCAATTCTCAGGCGTGGCCTCGCTGCACAGCAGGCACGCGTGGTCAAACTCGTCTGGCAGGTGGTGCGTCTCCGGAGAACGCTGCTCCATCAGCGCGTTAAACTGCCGCTCGTAGTCGGCCCAGTCCATCTCCTTCTGCTTCTTGAAGCTGTCGAGGATGTCCTTCGTCGGGGCCAGGTCATCGAAGTGGGCGTAGTCGATGCCCGTGATCACACGCAGGAAGTACTCCAGGTCCTTCTTCTTCGTGAACCCAGCCAACTGCGAGACGTTGTTCAGTCGCACATCGATCAGGCGCTTCACGCCGGCCGTCTGGAGCTTCTCGAAGAACTCCTGGGCCGTCTTGCCCGCGAAGCCGATCGTGAAGATCGTGATGGGCTTGGCGTCTGTGCTAGTGGGCTCGTTCATTCGAGGCTCCCTCTGCATCCATGCGGTAAGCGATCTGCTTCCCGCGTTCCTCATATGCTCGTTCGATCAGGTCTTCTTCCTTCACATCCTGCTGGAACAGGTCGGGCCCGATCTCCATCATCCGCATGAGCCGCTTCTCGGTATCCGCGTGTTCTTCCAGCGTGCCATCTGCAAGGATGTGCCGAATGTGCAAGCCATGCGGCCGCAGGTGACGACAGATCAGAACTGTGCGGTGGCAGTCCAGGGGCTCCTTCTCCGCGCACATCAGCGCGATCGTGTATCGCTCAGCGCCCTTCAGTAGCCGATCAATCCCCTCGCGGAACAGCGGCAACTGGGCCACCCGCTCGTACACCGCCTGGCCGTCGACGTAGCACTCGGGCTCGTCCCGCCGGGCCCCGAGTTCACGGCCGAGGGGAACGTACTGAATGCCTTTTCGCTTAAGTGTTGCCGCCACAGCGTCCCGGTTGTACTCTGGCAAGCGGCTGAACGGCTGCGACCGCACATCCGCGACGGCGGTCACACCATGGCGGGCGAGCAATTCGAGGAAGGTCTCAATCTGATGCGTGGAGTAGCCTATCGTATAGATGGGCCGGCCCGCCACCGTCAGGTGGTGCTCGATGGTGGTTTCGACTGCCTTTTCCTGATGGTCAACAGACATACGCTACCTCTTCTCCGGAAAGAGGCTGGCCAGCCGCCTGGCGATGGTCCAGACGGGTGTGAACACGATGTCGGGATCGCCGATGTCAGTCTTTGGGCCTTTGAGAATTCCTGCCAAGGCAACGCCGCCTCCGTTCACTGGAATCCAGAGGCCAGACCCACTCATCCCCTTGAGACTTCGCGACGCCCCTTTGGGTTTGATCTTGTTGGCTTTCTCCCGTTCGGCCTCGTGCCACACAACGACTTCGTGTTCCTCGAAACGGGCCGTGATTTCATGCTCTTCGACGGCAATGACTTCGCCCTTGGCCGTATAGGCGAACGGATCGAAGAGCATCGTATCACCGACCTGCTCATACTGAGACTCAGCGGCCCAAATCCCGGTGATGATGCCTGAGGCCGACATCGGCAGTTGCTCGCGTGTCAGTACCGAGCCTGCCTTCAAATCCACAAACGCTCGTCGGTTGTCCCGTACCCGCTCAGGGTCGGCCTGGAAGAAAGCAAGGTCCGCAACCGTCCACACCGCGAGCGGCCAAGATGGACTTGAAGCAGGCATCGAAGCCAGCCCTTGGAGCGTTGCTGCTATCGCGGGAGAGTTGACGTACCAGAGGTCGCTCTTGGCCTCGACATGACGGCAGGTCACCGCGAAACAGTGATCGCCGAACTCCACGTACACTGAACTGGCTGCCCCGCAGTGCCACGATCCATCCAACGCCAATGATCGCGTAAGCACGAGGCCTGTGTGCCGGAGCGCCTGGTTCACGAGAGGGGCTATCTGTTGGCCGATCGAGCTCTTCACCACGCCACCTCCCCTCGAACGTCGATCTTGCCCGTCACCGCTGCGGCGATCAACGCTGTCCGGTGCTCCCGCAGCGTCTCGATGGAGTTGCTAATCTTGTTGGCCATCGCGTCCAGCGTGCCCGTCTCAGAAGTGAGCGCATCGGTAATCTGATGCTGCTCTTCGACCGGCGGATGTGGCAGCGCAATCGTGCCAAGGTCCTCCGCTGTCAGTTTCGGTTGAGCCGCCCCTGAAATCAGCGGAGTGTAGTCGAACGTCCGCAACACGCCTTCCCAGTACACAAGCGGCCCTTGCAGCGGCTTCAAGATGTGCGCATGGTTGTTCACCCAGTATCTTCCAGTTGCGATGAACGCTAGCGGTGTCGAGCGCGACAGGAGATTAGCCCCATCTTCAGCAACAAGGATCAAGGGCTCATCAAAGATGTAGTCCTCAACAGCATCAATGACGCCTGATGCACCGTAGTACGGATACGTCTTCTCCATATCCGCTCTGACTTCAGACGAAAGTGGTACGCGTCGGTAATCGAAGTTACGGAAGAGATATTTGAGGCGGCAGACTCCCCAATGCGCCGGAATCTGGCCCAACCATTCGACGCCGGAATCTTTCATGGGGGCGGAGGGGTCCAGGCCCTTGGTGACCGCGTGGCTGATCAGGGCGGAGCGCTTCTCCTGGAGCAACCCGATCTGCCGCTGCTTCTTTTCAATCAACGCGTCGATCCGCAGCGTCTCCCGATCCAGAAACGCCGCGATAGCCTTCTGCTCGTTAAGCGGGGGCACAGGGAAGAGGCCATTGTCCAGCCAGTACTTACCCAAGCCGAAGCGTGTGATGCCGTTGGTGGCAACACGAAACTGATCGTTGATGCCGCGCGAGCGGAACGCTCGGAACAGGTACTCCCCCAGCACTTTGCGCAGATCGGGGCGGATGTGGGCGAGGTGGTAACCACAGAGGACACCATCGACTTCTTCGGCGACATAGGCGGGGACCGCAATGTCGTCCCATGCCTCAGAGTCTTTGGTGATCAGCACGTCGCCCTGGCGGAGTTTGAACCGCTCGACCTCGCTCCGCGTGGCCGTAGCCGCCATGAAGTCGAGCCCCCCCTTGATCCAGTCATTGTAGTACACGTCCACGTAGTTGCAGAGGCGGACTGGTTGTTCATCGTCGACGGTGTGCTTGTCCACGCTACTGAACTGCACGGAGGCGATGTGCTTGAGGCGGTGGACATCCCAGTGCTCGGGAATATCACCGACCCAGTCCATCCCGGACGGCTTATACGCCGGGTAGGTCGCTCGCTTGCCTGTCCGGACAGTCGGGCGGGTCATGCGTTCCTCCCCGAGAGCTTCTTCTTGCCGCTCTGCCGGGACTTCCTTGCCATCTTCTTCTTGACCCTTTTGCGTGGCTTCCTGCCGCCGCTTTTCTTGAAGCGGTCAAGCATGGCCTTGATGTTCTCCAGAAGGTCATCGTAGAAGATGATGTCGATGTTCTTCAGACTGTCGTTGAGGACACGGAAGTCCTCCTGCATCTTCTCTGCCGTAAGCTGCGCCCGCATGCCCGCAATCACGAAGCCACGAGGGCGGACAATCTTGATCTGCTGGCCGAGTTCGCGTCGAATCTTGTCCGCCAAGTCAAGGCAATGGCGTGTTGTCATGTCGATGTAATTCTCAACTTGCGCAATTGCCTTGCAGACTTCGACCGTCCAGTAGTAGTTGTTTCGGCTCTTGTCGTGCTGCAGGATGGTGGTCTGGGGCTTCTTGATCTCATAGATGTCGAGATACCCGTACGGGTCCACCAGCATGAAATCCGGGTACTTACCGTCGAGATCGACGCTTTGCTTTTCGATGACAGCCGCATAGCTGTGGAGGAGTATCAAGATGTGCTGCCGGAGGAGTCTCTGCCATGTGTTCTCGGTGCTCTTCGTCTTGAGCTTCCGTTCGTACTCCTCAACGACCTTGCCCAGGTAGATTGTCTGGGTCGCCCCAAGACCGTCCTTGGCAAAGGCGATGTTGGTGGTTGACCGAAGCGAGAAGTCCATGGCCTTGACAAACTCAGGGATGAACTCCTGAATCGCTCTGCGGTCGCTCGTCGACAGGTGCTCGATAATCTCTGGCGTGTTCAGGATGCGAGCCAGCGTTCCCGGCGCATAGCTCGTGAACTCTTTGCTAGACCCCTTGAAGACCTTTGGGAATGTCTTTTGAAGGAAGGCTTCGACAAGCTCACGAAGTTCCTGATTCCGCTCCTGCCGAAGCCCTCGATACCCGCTGTTGAGAGCTCGCAGGTCGTCATGGTTAAGCGTAACTCTGACGCTCTTCTGGTTCTTACGGATCGATGAGTTCTGGTCTGCGGCAATGCATAGGCGAAGCTTGGCGCCGTACTTGTCGCTGAGTTGATCCAGCAATCGCGACCCAGCTGCAGTAATCCCACGTCCATCCGTGTATAGGCCGGAGGGAAGAGATTCGACGCCCCGAAGTTCCACCTCTCTCAGCCACTTGCGCTGCCAGCTGTCGGGATTGATATGATAGATGCCACGCTTTCGCGTTCGGTCGATGCGGTAGATCGTGCTCCCGTCGTCTCGCTTCTTCTCGATGATCCGCTTTGTCATTCGGTCACCTCCGAAAGCATGTCGGCGATTTCGCCTTCGATCTGCTTCAGGTCAGCCTCGATCTCCTCAAGCCGCCTCGGCGGCGTGTACCGGTAGAAGTAGCGGTTGAAGTTGATCTCATAGCCGACCCGGGTCTTCGACCCGTCCAGCCAGGCGTCTGGCACATGCGGCAGGACCTCCCGCCGCATGTACTCGTCGATGTCCTCCTTGAGCGGCACGTTCTCGTAGTCCCGCAGTTCGGGATCGGGCTCGGGGTTGCCCTTGGCGTCAGTGCACACCTCGGCGGTCTCGTCGCGCTCGGCCAGGGCTATGAGGATCGTCTTTTGCAGCGCGGCGGGCACCTTCAGGTCGGCCTTCTTGAACGCGGCCTTCATTTGCTTCGTGAATGCTTCGCGTTCCTTGACTACGCCCTGCCCGGCGAGCATGCGGAGGGCGGCGAGAATGACCGCCTGCTGCTTACGGCCGGATTCAATCTCGGCCTGGGCGGCCTTGGTGTCCTTGCGCTTGCGGCTGGTCGCGAGCTTGGCGAACGGCGTGGCCTCGCGGAGGCGGGCCAATCGCGTGTCATCCACAGCGAAGTTAAGCCGCAACGGGCGTTCCACGGTGATGCGCTGATAGCCGAAATCGGTGTTATCTAAGACGCGGACATGGTCGCCATCGATAAGGCTGCCGTACAAGCGCGTGATCTCGTCGCGCTGGTCTTCGCAGACCTCGTTGCGCTTGTTGCCAAGGCTCTTGCGCATCTTCTTGAAGAAGCTGGTGGCGTCGACCAGTTGAATCTTGCCCTTTCGGCTGGGTTCCTTGCGGTTGGTGACGATCCACAGGTAGGTGAAGATGCCGGTGTTGTAGAAGAGCTGGTCAGGCAAGGCGACGATGGCCTCCAACCAGTCGTTCTCGATGATCCAGCGGCGGATTTCGCTCTCGCCCGAGCCGGCAGCGCCCGTGAACAGCGGGGAGCCGTTGAAGACGATGGCCAGGCGGGTGCCGCCGTCGGCGGGGTCCTTCATCTTGCTGATCATGTGCTGGAGGAACAGCAGCGACCCGTCGTTGATGCGCGGCAGCCCGGCGCCGAACCGCCCGCCGAAGCCCTGCTCCTCGTGCTCTCGCTTGATGAAGTCGGCCTCGGGCTTCCACTCCACGCCGAAAGGCGGGTTGGCGAGCATGTAGTCGAACCTATGATGCGGGAAGCGGTCGGCCGTGAAGCTGTCGCCGAAAGCGATGTGGTCGATGTTCTGGCCCTTGATCATCATGTCCGAGCCGCAGATGGCGTTGGCCTGGGCGTTGTAGTCCTGGCCGAAGACCTCGAGCTGGGCGTCGGGATTCAGTTCACGGACATAATCCTCGGCAACGGAAAGCATGCCGCCAGTGCCGCAGGCTGGGTCGTAGAGGGTCTTCACGATACCCCGCGTGGTCAGCACGTCGCTGTCGGGCATGAACAGCAAGTTGACCATCAGGCGGATGACCTCGCGCGGCGTGAAGTGGTCACCGGCCTCCTCGTTCGATGCTTCATTGAACCGCCGGATGAGCTCCTCAAAGATGTAGCCCATCTCGATGTTGGGCACGACGTCCGGGTGGAGGTCGATCTGGCAGAAGCGGGAGACGACCAGGTACAGGCGGTCGGCCTTGTCCAGTCTGGCGATGTGCTCTTCGAAGCCGAACCGCTCGATGATCTCACGGGCGCGCGCGGAGAAGCCCTTGATGTAGTGGGTCAGGTTGGCCGCGATGTTGTTCGGGTCGCCCTTAAGCTTCTCGAAGGTGAAGCGGCTGGTGTTGTAGAAGGGCACGCCCGTGACGCGGCAGAGGATGGGCTCAACGTTCTTGACCTTGCCGCCCTGAAGCTTCTTCTGCCGTTCGAGGACCTTCTCTTTCGTGGGCTCCAGCACGCAGTCGAGGCGGCGCAAGATGGTCAGCGGCAGCATGACGTCCTTGTATTGGTTCGGCCGGTACGGCCCGCGCAGCAGATCGGCGACGGACCAGATGAAGCTGACCTTCTCGCCGAAATTGTTCATCGCCGTGCCCTCTTCTCCGGGTGCTGCTTCAGCCACTCGTCGATGGCCTCCTTGTGGAAGCGCCACCGTTTACCCACCTTCTGGCCGGGCAGCCTGCCGTCGTGGACCAGCTTGTACAGCGTCGAACGCGAAATCTTCAGATACTCCGCCAGGGCCTCGATGGTCATGATGTCGTCGGATGGTCCTGCCATGGACAACTCCTCGGCCACCCCGGATCGCCTTATAGAACGTCTGCGCGGTATTGTCCGTATTTGGCGAATTTTCGCAAGAGGAATCCACTCTGGCGCTTCCTGGCGGCAGCATGGTCAGCGCGCTGTACTACCCGCGCGGCCGAGCTTTCTGCCCGGCGGGGAGAGCATCCCCGTTCGAACGGGCCGCCCAAGGAAAGCCAGGACCCCCTGTCGCTAGACCCCCGGGAATGTGCTCAACAGCGGTGCTCGTGGCCCCTGCGAGGGGCAGACACGAGTCATCGTGCCCGGCCTAATGTCCGCTTCCAGGCCTCTCGCTGCTTACGCCAATCGACGATGGCCGTGACCGGCCGGAGATGGCGCTCCGTGACTGCGTCATGGCCCGATTCAACCGGCGGGAGGTGGAGCAGTTCCTCCTGGATGTCGGGGGCGAGGTGCAGCAGGTTCATGATCTGCGTCATGCGCGGCTGGGTGACGTGCGTCAGGCGGGCGAGTTCGGAAAGGTCGGAGACCTTGCCCTCCCGCAGCAGGCGGTCGAAGCGGATGGCCAGGGCCATGAGCTTGCTGACGCGGGGGACACGGCCTGCGGGCCCTGACGTATCGGGCGGCGGGCCGGGCTTGGCGATCTTCCGGCCGGACTTCATGGCGAAATGTATCTGTTTCGTCACGGTTGGCATACGGCGGCCTCCTCGGTGTACTTCATCAGGGCTCGGATGTTCGTTGGGTGGAAGGTGACGGACACAGTACCGGCCTCCCCGTCGTACTCAACGGCCGACAGGAGCAGATTCAACATGCGGGCCTGTTCGCGGGGAGCCAGGCTCTCCCACAGGCCGTCGAAGTCGGCGAAGGCCTCCTCAGCCTCAGCCTTCGAGATGGTCTGGCCCTCCAACTCAGCAATCCGCGCCTCCATCTCCGGCACACGCCGGTCGGCGTCCGACATGCGTTCGTGTAGGTCGGCCATCCGAGCGGTCGCATCGGAGCTCGTCTCGCCGGCGAGGGCCAGTTGCTGAAGCTCGTGGTGGTGGCGCTTCCTTTCTCGCTGGGTGTCCTTGAGATCGCGGCGGACGGCCGCCAGTTCGGCCTCGATGGCGGCGTCGGCCTCGCCGACGACCCGGGCCAGCAGGTCTGCGTCGCTGGCCAGGGCGCGTACCTCGTCGACCACCACACGCTCGATCTCGGCAGCGGGCAGCGTGCCCGCGGGGCAGGTGTCGTGGCCCTTCTTGATGGCGCTGGTGCAGCGGTAGTAGCGATAGAACCTGCCGCGGCCGTTACCGCTGAATGTGTGGGTCATCGCGGAACCGCAGCACTTGCACCTCAGCAGGCCGCGCAGCAGCGCCCCGTACTTGTTGCGAGCCCCCGCGCCTCCGGCGCGCCCATTGAGCTTGAGCCGCTTCCGAACCTGGTCGAACAGGTCCTGGTCGATGATCGCTTCGTGCTCGCCCTCATACAGCTCGCCCTTGTGACGCGTCTTCCCGGTGTAGACCGGGTTGGTCAGCAGGACGTACAGCGATGACTTGTCGAACGGCCGGCCACCGAGCTTCTTGCCCTTCCTGGTGATGCGGCGCTTGTTCACCCAGCCCCGTCGGGCGAGCTCTTTCACCACTGGCAGCAGCGACTCGCTCACGAGATACAGGCGGAACATCTCGCGGACGCGGGCCGCTTCCTTGGCGTTGACTACCAGCCGCGGGCTCGGGCCGGTTCGGTCGACGTCGTAGCCCAGCACGGGCATGCCGCCGATCCACTTGCCCTTGCGGGCCTGGGCGGCAAGCTTGTCCCGGATGCGTTCGCCGATGATCTCACGCTCGAACTGGGCGAAGGACAGCAGGATGTTCAGCGTCAGGCGGCCCATCGAGTGGGTTGTGTTGAACTGCTGGGTGACGGACACGAACGACACGCCGTGCCGCTCGAACGTCTCCATGATCTTGGCGAAGTCCAGCAGCGACCGGCTAAGGCGGTCCACCTTGTAGACGACGACGCAGTCGACCTCGCCCCGCGCGATGGCCCGCAGCAGCCGTTCCACGGCCGGGCGGTCCATGTTGCCCCCGGAGAAGCCGCCATCGTCGTAGCGGTCTGGGAGGGCCTCCCAGCCTTCGGCCTTCTGGCTGACGATGAAGGCCTCGGCGGCTTCCCGCTGGGCGTCGAGGGAGTTGAAGTCCTGGTCCAGGCCTTCCTCGGTGCTCTTGCGGGTGTAGATCGCACAGCGGACGGCTGCCTTGCCCGGCTTGGCGTTCTTCGTGCCCCGTGTCATCGCTGCGTCCCAAGCCTGAAGAAGCGGTAGCCGTTGATGTGGCTGCCTGTGATGGTTTTGGCCACGGCCGTCAGCGTCCGGTAACGGTCGCCCTCGTACTCGAAGTCGTCATCGAGCACGACCACGCGGTGCTTGCGGCCTTTGTACTCGCGGACGATGGCCGAGCCGGGCGTGGGAAGGCGGGGGTCTCTGGGCTTGGCCTCGCCGGCAGCGATGGGCCTCGTGACCGTCACCTCGTTACCCGTCTGCGGCGGGCAGACCATCGTGGGCGGGGCCATGACCCGGACCTCGGCGTCGTTGGCCAGATCGGCGGCCCGCCTACGGGCTCGTTCGGACAGGTCGCCCTCGGCGTTCGCCTGGATGCGCCAGGCGATCTTGCGGACGAGGTAGGCCCGGTGGCGCGTGCGGCACGGCTGGCCGTGGAGCTGCTCGTACCGCTCGGCCAGCTCGCACGTGGCCATGCCGTCCAGGGCGGCGATTTGCGTCGCGACGTTGTTCATTCGTGTGGCTCCTTTCGTCAAGGTTCACCGAGACGCGGCCCGTTAACGCGCGGGTCGCGGAGCCACACTGAGCCTCGACGCCGTGGGACGCTCAAGCTCGTTCCGGCAAGCTTCTGAAACTGTTTTGGCGGCCTCCGGAGGGCCTGTTTGGCCTGCCCGCAAGCGTCGGAGCAGCCCCTGGGCGAGGATGCTCGCGATCTCGTCGCGGCGCTCTTCGGTGGTCATGCTCTCGGGGTCGGCGATGGCAACCATGCGTGTGCTCCTGATGGCGATTCCGTTAGTCCTCTATGGGTTACCTATGCCGTTGGCGGGTGGGCGGTCCGCCTTCGTTCACCAGCCGAAGAGCGTTGGGCGATGCTTGCGAGCGCAATCCCCCCTTTGTTCATGGCCGGAGCGCAGAACGCGGCTATAACCGGAGCCTACGTCTCTGACGGGTGAAGAGAGACTTTCGGCCAAAAGGGGCCGAGAAGCTCGCCGGGATGGCGTCAGCGGTTATCGCTGGCGGTGGAAGAGAGACGAAGGCCGAGCGGGGCGTGGGCGGCAGAACCCTTGCAGACGGGGCCAAAAAGGCGAGAACGCCGTCGAGGTCTCTCGGCGGCGTTCTCCGTTAACAGCAGGGCCGCTGCGTTTTGCAGCGGCCCTCGAAGTAGCGGGGGTGGGATTCGAACCCACGACCTCCGGGTTATGAGCCCGACGAGCTACCAGACTGCTCTACCCCGCGGTCGTTACGCGCCATAGTAGATCAGCCGGCAATGCCTGTCAAGGATTTTCTGAGAGGGGAAAAGCGCCGCAGCCTCGCCGCCACAATCCAGGTGGAATTCGGTTCCCGGCCGGAGATTATCGCAGCCCGGCCGGTCGTCCGCTCGGCGGCAAGGTGATTCGCACCGCACGGCCGGACCCAGGCTTCGGCCGAACGGTGTTGCCCGTGCCGCCCAAATCGGTATGATGGTGAAATTCTGCGGCCAAAGCAGTTGCCGACGGCCGGCCGCAAGAGCGGGCCGGAAGGAAGCTGACATGAGTGGAATCACAGGCAAGGCAGTGGTGGCTCAATCGGGCGGGCCGACGGCGGTCATCAACGCCAGCGCCGGCGGCGTGATCGAAACCGCCCTGGCGAACAGCTCGACCTTCACCGCCGTGTACGGCGCCCACAACGGCATCCTGGGCGTGCTGCGCGAGGAGCTGTTCGACCTGGGCAAGGAAGACCCTCGCCAGATCAAGCTGCTGAGCCGCTCGCCCAGCGCGGCGTTGGGCTCCTGCCGATACAAGCTCAAGAGCCTGGAGGCCAGCCGTGCCGATTACGAGCGGATTCTGGAGGTCTTCAGGGCCCACGACGTGCGCTTCTTCTTCTACATCGGCGGGAACGATTCGATGGACACGGCGGACAAGCTCGTCACCCTGGCGGGCGAGACGGGCTACGAAATGGTCGTCGTGGGGGTGCCCAAGACAATCGACAACGATCTGGCCTACACCGATCACTGCCCCGGGTATGGCTCGGTGGCCAAGTACACGGCGACGACGGCCATGGAGGCCGGCCGCGACACCGAGTCGCTGTACACGCACGACACGACCACGGTCATGGAAGTGATGGGGCGCAACGCCGGCTGGATCGCGGCCTCCGCGGGGCTGGCCAGGCGAAGCCCGGAAGACGCCCCGCACCTGATCTATCTGCCGGAGGTGCCGTTCTCGAAGGAGCAGTTCGTCGCGGACGTCAAGGGCTGCATGGCGGAGTTCGGCCGCTGCTTCATCGTGGCCGGCGAGGGCATTCGCGACGCCGACGGAAACAACATTGCCGAGGTCGGCGGCTCGTTCGCCAAGGACGCGTTCGGGCATACGCAGTTGGGCGGCGCCGGGCAGGCGCTTCGGATGGTGGTGGAGAGCGAGGTGGGCGTGAAGTGCCGCTATAACAACGCCGGCACGAGCCAGCGGAACGCGCGGCACTTTGCCTCCGGCGCGGACGTGGCCGAGGCGCACATGGCCGGCGCGGCGGCGGTGGAGGCGGCGCTGGCCGGCACCACCAGCAAAATGGTCTCGCTGGTTCGCCAGGACGACGGCGGGCGCTACCGCTGCACCACGGGACTGGTGGACCTGGCGGACGTGGCCAACGCGGAAAAGCCGGTGCCGCGCGAATACGTCAACGAAGCCGGCAACGGCGTGACCGAGGCCTTCCTGGAATACGCCCGGCCGCTGATCGCCGGCACCGCCGAGCTGGAGATGGGCGCCGACGGCCTGCCCATCTATGCCCGTCTTGCCAGGCACTGGGTGGAGAAGAAGACCGGCCGGGACTACCGCACCTGACGTGTCGAGGTCCGGCCCCGGAGACGCCAAGGCCAGGCCGAAGGTTGGGCGTGGGCCGGTGGGCGCGGCCGTTAGACTGGAATGGAAGCCGGCATGGGCCGGCGGAACGAGCGAGAAGGACCTGACGGAAAAGGTACATGCTTCGCTTCGACGCGTATCATAATGGAGCCCCGGCCGAGCGGATTGACCTGTCCGGCGCATACGTCTTCGCCCAGGACAACATCCCCGTGCAGGCGGACCTGGCCGCCGGGAAAGGGCAGATTTCGTGCATGAAGCGAACGGCCGGAGCGTGCGGGCTTGCGCTGCTGTGGGACGCGGGCGAGCCGGGCAGACTGCTGCTGCCGACGACGCGGCTGCCGGACCGGAAGACCTCCTATAACCTCAACGTGGAGCTGGCCCGCTCGCGGGTGATGCACCTGCTGCAAAAGCGGGAGGACTGGGGGCTGTTCGACTACGAGGAAGCCAGGCCGCTGAACGACGAGTTCGAGCAGGTTCGCCACCTGTTCGTGGAGTCGCTCAAGTGTGACGTTCCGGGCGAGGCCGCGAAGCTGGCGGACACGGCCCTGGCCGCGGCTATCACCCTGGGCGAGAAGACGGCATTGTTTCACGCCGACGCATTTCTGCGGCGCCGGCGGCAGATGACCGCGGCCAACCGCGTGGGCTTCGGCTGCGTGGTTGACCTGCTCAACGGGCAGGACCGCTACCGCGGGCGGCTCTCGGAGGTGTGTGACTTCATCGCCGTTCCCACCGGCTGGAAGAGGCTGGCCCCCAGGGAGCGGGCGTACCAGTGGGAGCACGTCGACGACTGGGTCAACTGGGCCGTGACCCATCGCCGCGGCATCCACGCCGGGCCGCTGGTGAGTTTCGACCCGGACGAGGTGCCCGAGTGGCTGTACATCTGGGAGCACGACTACGACGCCCTGCGCGACCTGATCTACGAGCACCTGCGGCGGGTGGTGCGGCGGTACGAGCGGAAGGTCCGGCTGTGGAAGGTGGTCTCGGGCCTGAACGCCTACAACAGCTTCAACCTGAGTTTTGAGCAGATCATGGAGCTGACGCGGATGAGCTGTTCGGTGGTCAAGCGGCTGGCCCCGCGCTCGACGGTGCTGATCGACCTGGTGTTGCCCTGGGGGGAGTACTACGCCCGCAACCAGCGGACCATTCCGCCGCTGCTGTTCGCGGACATGGCCGTGCAAAGCGGGATCAAGTTCGACGGCTTCGGCGTGCAGATTTGCCTGGGGGCGCCGCGCGACGGCATGTTCGTTCGCGACCTGCTGCAAATCTCGGCGCTGCTGGACGAGTTCGTGGGCTTTGGCATGCCTCTGCACATCACCGGTGTGCAGGTGCCCTCCTCCTCCGCCGCCCCCGCCGGCCGGGCCGGGCACTGGCACGCAAACTGGAATCAGCGCCTCCAGGCCGAGTGGCTCCAGGCCTTCGCCCGGGTGGCCATTTCCAAACCGTTCCTGGAAAGCCTCTGCTGGCGCGACCTGATCGACGACCGGGGCCACGCCCTGCCCAACGGGGGCCTGTGCAAGGAGAACCTGCAAGGCAAGCTGGCCTTTCGGGAGCTTCGGAATTTCCGGGCGCAACTGCTGGCGGGCGAGGACGGCGCGATCGGCCAGCCGCCGGGGAGCGGGCCCGAGGAATGACCTCTCCGGCGCGCCAACGCGTCTCGCTGCGGTGGCGGCGCGACGACTGCGTCGCCCTGGTGGTGCTCGTCGGCGCCTGGGGGGCCTACCTGGTCTGGGCGGGCGCCGCGGGCGGCGGGCTCCTGGGCGGGGCGGTCGCCACCGACCCGCACAAGATCGACCTCGTCCGCGAGCGGATCGACCCCAACACGGCGACGGCGGCGTCGCTGCGGCGGCTGTCCATGATCGGCCCGGAGAAGGCAAAGGCGATCGTCGATTACCGCCGGGCGGAGGCCCCGGCCGGCGGGCGGGCGTTTCATTTTGTCGAGGACCTCCAGGACGTTCCTGGTATCGGCCCCGGCATCGTCGCCCGGGTCCGCGATTTCGTGACCTTGCCCCGGCTCGACCCGGCCGCGCTTCCGGCCGGCGGGCGACCGGCAGGCACGGGCCGGTGAGGTGCGAGCCTTCAAGATGCCCGCGGTAAGAGCCAACTCCAGGAAGTCAGCGACGGGTTATCTGGAACGGACCCACCGCCCGCTCAACTGCCTCATCTTCATCCTGCCGCTGCTGACGGCGTATGAGGTCGGGTCGCTGTTCTACCGCGATCGCCTGCTCGCCCCCAGCCACCTGGCGTCCCTGCTGGAGCTGTTCGGGGCGACAGCGCACATTCTGCCGGCGCTGCTGGTGGTGACGGTGCTGCTGATCTGGCAGGGGCTCCGCCGTGAGGAGTGGCGCGCGGACGGCGACGCCCTGGCCGGCATGGTTGTCGAGAGCATGCTGGGAGTGCTGCCCCTGATCGGACTGGGCGCGGTGATGTACCGGCTGTTCGGCCCGGTGGCGCTGTCGGCCGGAACCGCCGCCGAGGCCGCGCTGGCGGCCAGGATCCTTTCCGGCATCGGGGCGGGCATCTACGAGGAGTTCCTCTTCCGCCTGGCGGCGATCGGGCTGATTCTGTTTATCGGCGTGGAGGTCCTGCACGGGCCCAAACGCCCCATGGTGGTGCTGGCCGTGGCCGCGGCGTCGGTGCTCTTTAGCTTGTATCACTTTCTCGGCCCGGATACGTTCAACTGGCAGCGGTTCGCGTTCCGCGCCATTGCCGGGGCGTATCTGGCCTTGCTGTACGTCGGCCGGGGCTTCGGCATCGCCGTCGGCGCCCACGCGTGCTACAACGTGATCGCCGAGTTGATGTAGCAGTGGCCTGCGAGGGCCCCGTCTGGACGGGCTGGCAAAGTAGGTGCACGCCGTGATGGCAAGAGGCAAACTCTCCGGCAACGACGTCGAAGCCAAAGTGGCCGTCATGGCCGCGCTGCGCAAGGCCAAGGGCAGACGGCCCATCCGGCAGTTCATCGCGGCCCTGCGCGACCCGGAGCTGCCGGTGGCCAAGACGGCCGCCATGGGCCTGTGCGATCGCAAGGCCATCGTCGCCCCGCTGCGGGAGCTGCTGGGCGATCCGGACCCGGCCATGCGCTGGCGGGCGTGCTCGCTGGCGTGGTTCTTCATGGTCAAGGACTTCGTGCCGGAGTTGATCGAGGTCCTGGCCGGGGACGGCGACGTGATGGTGCGGGCCGAGGCGGCGTGGGCGATGCGCTGCGCCGACAGCGACGCGGGCGCCCGCGCCCTGCTGAAGGCCACGAAGGACGCCGACCGCATGGTCGCTCATTACGCCGCCTGGACGCTCGGGCGGATCCTGAAGGTCAAGCACCCTCGCCTGCGGAGCTTGCGGGGCGCGAGGATTCCCCAACGGCCGCTGCTGCCGGAGCGCCGCGGCCGGAAAGTGCGCCCGGCGCCGCCCGCAATCGACGACGCCCGCGCGTTCGAGCAGCTTGCCTGCTGGGTGAGGCAGCCGGTCTATCGCGCCCCGCTTGCGGCGGCCGCGGCCAAGGTCGACGGCGATCGGGATCGCCGCTACGCCCGGGCCGCCGCCGCCTCTCTGGTGCACATCGACGGCTACCCGGAGCCGCCCCTGCGAAAGACCGACTTCCGCGTCGTCAGCTCGCCTCGCGGCCTGCACTTCCACGTCCGCTGTCAGTACCGCGGCAAGGCTGAGCTGGCGGCCAGGCACACTGCCTACGGCAGCCCCGTTCACGCCGACAACAGCATCGAGATCTTCCTCGACCCGAGCGGCACCGGCTCGGGGCGATATTTCCAGATCTGTCTGAACACGCGCAACGCCCGCTGCGACGTTCTGAGGGGCTTCCCGCCCGGGCATACCTGGCGCCCGGCCGGAGAGGGCGGCGAGGACCGCTGGCGCCCAAAGGGAATCCGCACGGCCGTGCGGGTTGGAAAGGGCTGCTGGAACGCCGAGCTGGCCGTGCCGTTTGCGGAGCTGGGGCTGTCCGCCGGCCGGATCAACAAGCTGTGGCGGATGAACGTCATCCGCAACGCCCACCTGCCGCAGCGAGGCGAGACCACCTCCTGGTGCGACCTGGGCGATTACGACGCCCACCGGCCGGAGAGGTTCGGCTACCTCTGGGTAGACGCCGGCAGCGTCGTCAACGCCGACGCAAGCATATTCCAGACGCTTCCGCTGCCGCTGAGGCCCGGCCTGAAAGGCTGGACCGTCCTTGGCGGCGACTGCCGCGTCCGCGACGGCGAGGCCGCCGCCCCTTCCGGCCGGGGGGTGCTCCGCTGGGACCGGCCGATCCCGTTCGAGGAGTTCGAGGTGGCCGCCCAGGCGCAGGTCCGCCACCAGATACGCTTCCTGTTCTCCCCGGACCGCCCCAACGCGGGCGTGGCCTTCATGGCCGCGTACATCAACCCGATCAACGAGATCAACATCGCCGGCATGCGGCGCTGGGAGCACTGGGCCCCGCCGTATCCGGGGCACCTGTCGATCTTCAAGGAAGTCTACCCCCGCCTGACGCACAGCCGCTGGTACGACGTGGCCGTGCGCGTGCGAAAGGACCGCCTCCAGTGCCTGCTGGACGGGGCCGTCCACATGGAACTGCCCAACCCCCGCCCGGAGGTCCGCTACTTCGGGCTGGCCCTTCTCGGCGGGGGCAAGGTCCGCAAGCTCCGCTTCCGCCCGCTGGGCCCGGGCGGCAAGGGGAGAACCTGAAATGAAACGGGCGCAGCAAGCATCACTCCCCGGGTAGCCTCCAGGCGGCCTGTCGGCGCCGGCCTCGACCGTTGCCGGGCGAAGCGGTGGGGGGGGTTTTCCTTTGACGCGGGTCAGCGTGCCAGCCTATAGTAACCAACGTGGACTACTGAGCCCCGATGCAAGCTGACAAAGGAGAGAATGATGGCCAGAAACCGCAATTGTCTCGGGATCGCGATCGCCGCTTCCTTGCTGCTGGCCGGTACGTTCGCCCCGGCCCAGGCGCCCGCGCCCGCCAAGCCCACCTCAACGGCGGCGGACGTTCTCAATCGCGTCCCCTCCGGCTGCATGGGCTTCTTGGTGGTCCGGAACGTCCAGGACCTGACCGGTAAGATCGACGGCTTCATCAAGCAGATCAGCCCCGAAGGCCGGCCGATGCTTCCCGGGAGCGTGCTCGACATG
Organism: uncultured Planctomycetaceae bacterium; assembly: GCA_964401385.1. Lineage (GTDB taxonomy): Bacteria > Planctomycetota > Phycisphaerae > SM23-33 > SM23-33 > CAYNYF01. Next base: position 47,932 of record CAYNYF010000009.1, read on the forward strand.
ATCAAGAACGCGGCCGGGCTGGCGGAGGGATTCGACGCCAACGGCAGCTTCGCCGTGGTCATGCTCGACCCGCAGCAGTACGGGCTGGACCTGGTCTCGGCGATCTCGGGGGCGACCACCAAGCCGGTCAAAGGCGAGAACGTGCCGGTGGTGTTCGTGATTCCGGGCACGGACCCGGCAAAGATGTTCCAGGCGCACCAGCCCGTCAAGGACGGGCAGGATTACAAGCTGGTCGGGCTGGGCGATCAGCCCGGCTGGGCGCGCCAAGTGGGCAAGCACGTGCTGCTCAGCCCCTGTCGCAAGGCCCTGGCCGCGGTGGCGACGACGCAGAAGTCCGTGGCGCCGGATCTCTCGGCCGCCGAGAAGGCCTCGATGGGGCGGAACCAGGTAATGGCGTGGGTGAATTTCAAGGTCGTCGCCCCGGTCCTGGACGCCGCCATCGCCCGGATGGAAAAAGAGACCGCCGAGATTCGCAAGGCCACGGAAGGGCAAGAGCCCGGCCCCGTCGTCCGCTCGGAGCCGTTCATGATGCTCAACATGACGAACGCCCTGTCGCAGTATCGCATGCTGGTCAAGCAGATTAACAGCGCCTCGCTGGGGCTGCGATTCGTCGAGACCGGGATCTTCATCGAGGCCCGCGGCTCCATGCGGCCGGACAGCCCGATGGGCCAAGCCCTGGCCGCGTACAAGCACGTCGCCTCGCCGCTGCTGAACAGGCTGCCCAACATGCCCTATATATTGGCGGTCGGGGCAAGGAACGCCGGCAAGCTGCCGCCGGCGGAGCAGGCCAAGCAGATCGACAAGATGCTGACGGGCGAGCCGTTCCGAAGCCTGTCGGATGAGTCCAAGGCGAAGCTGCGCAAGATGGCCCTCGCCGGCGACGAGCAGGTCGAGTGCATGCAGTTGTTCGCCGGCGCCAACACCGCCGGCGGCGGGCGGCTGGGCGTCGCCTGCGTGCTGGAGTGCAAATCGGCGGACAAGGTCAGGGAAATGCTCGCCGACGTCGCCGACGTGGTGGCCGATGTGATGAAGGTACACCCGATCACGGAGTTGAGGCAGCTCTCCGTCAAGTATCAGAGGGGCCTGGACTCCATGGGCGCGATGCAGCTCGACGTCATCAGCATCGAGCATCCGGAACTGGAGGCGTTGCCGGAGGATGAGGCCGCCGCCCTGAAGGTCGTGCTGGGCGAGCCGAAGATCCGTCTGTACGTCGCCCAGCCCAATCCCAAGACGCTGGTGATCACGCTTGGCGGGCAGAAGCAATTCCTCGCCAGCGCGATTCAGGCCTCCGCCGGCACGGGCAAGCTGGAGCAGGATCCGGCCGTCGCCAAGGTGCTGGCGATGATGCCCAAAGAGCGGGTCGGTGTGGCGGTTTTCAGCCTGCGGAACATGATGAGCCTGGTGATGGACATCGTCAAGGACGTTGGCGCCGCTACCGGGAATGAGCCGCCGCCGATCGACATGAAGATCGAGTCGGCCACGCCCTTTGCCGGCGTGATGAGCATCGAGAAGACGGACTTGTCCCTGACCGGATACGTGCCGACGGCGCCGATACGGGAGCTGGTCCGGGCCATCATGAGCGCCATGATGCCGGCTATGCCACCGCCGGACGATTTCTAGCGGCCCGGGCGTCGTGCCGGGCGCGTGAGCGGAGGCGGCAGCGGGCCGCACAGTTAGCATGGACACATTGGAATCCAAGCATTCGAGGGCCCGGCCGTAAAAGTCGGGCCCTCGGTCGCGGTTCCGGCGGCGTAGTGGAGTGCGGCGAGGCCGGCGGCGGGAAGCGGCTTCGGCCGGCCGGAGCGAGAACATGTCGGGCACGTTGACGGAAAAGATCCTCGCGGCGCATCTGGCCGCCGGCGAGTTCACGGCCGGTGAGGAAATCGGAATCCGCATCGACCAGACCCTCACGCAGGACGCCACCGGAACGACGGCGTTTCTGCTGTTGGAGGCGATGGGCCTGGAGCGGGTGCGGACCGAGCTTTCCGTCAGCTATGCCGATCACAACATGGTTCAGTTGGGGCCGGAGAACTTCAACGATCACGTGTACCTGCGATCCATCGCCGCCAGGGTCGGGGCGCATTTCAGTCGCCCCGGCAACGGCATCTGCCACCAGGTTCACCTGGAGCGGTTCGCCGCCCCCGGTAAGACGCTGCTGGGCAGCGACTCGCACACTCCCACGGCCGGCGGGGTCGCGTCCCTGGCGGTGGGGGCCGGCGGGCTTGACGTGGCCGTGGCGATGGGCGGCGGGCTCTTCTACATGAGCTGCCCGGCCGTGCTCGCCGTCGAGCTGAAAGGCCGCCTGCCGCAGTGGGTCGCGCCGAAGGACGTCATCCTGAAGCTGCTGAGCATCCTCACCACCCGCGGCAACGTCGGCGCGGTGGTGGAGTACTTGGGCGAGGGTGTCGGCACCATTCCGGTTCCCGGGCGGGCCACCATCACCAACATGGGCGCCGAGCTGGGAGTGACCACCAGCATCTTCCCCGCCGATGAGATGACCCGGGCGTTCCTCGCCGCCCAGGGGCGGCCCGAGCAGTTCACGCCCCTGGCGGCGGACGCCGACGCCGCCTACGCCCGCATCAGGAAGCGCGTCCACCCCCAGCGGGAGGCGGCGGTGCTGGAGAACATCCGGCGGCACTGCCCGGACGCCGAACTCGGCCGGGCCGACGCCGAGGGGCTGGTGGCGGTGAGTTTCTCCCGCGTCGTGATCGACCTCTCCGAGCTGGAGCCCCTGGCGGCCGCGCCGGGCTCGCCCGAAAACATCGTGCCCCTGAAGGACCTGTCCGGCAGGAAGGTCGACCAGGTGGTGATCGGCTCCTGCACGAACTCCAGCTACCGCGACCTGATGCTGTGCGCGGCCGTGCTGAAAGGCCGGAAGCTTCCCGCCGGGGTGGAGCTGGGCATCGCCCCCGGCAGCCGCCAGGTGCTGGCGATGCTGGCGGGCAACGGGGCCCTGGCCGATCTGGTGGCGGCCGGGGCGCGGATCCTGGAGTGCGCCTGCGGGCCGTGCATCGGGCAGGGCTTCTCACCCGGCCACGGGCGGGTGTCGGTGCGGACGTTCAACCGCAATTTCAGCGGGCGCTCGGGCACGGCCGGCGACCAGGTGTACCTGGTTTCCCCGGAGACGGCCGTCGCGGCGGCGATCGCCGGCGAGTTCGTCGACCCGCGGCGGCTCGGCGTCGACTATCCCCAGATCCCCGAGGCCGACCGGTTCCCCGCTGATGACAGCATGATCGTCACCCCGCCGCCCGAGGGGGCCGGCGTCGAGGTGATCCGTCCGCCGACGATCGTCAAGCCGCCGGCGGGGACACCGCCGCCGGAGGCCATCGGCTGTGAGGTCCTGATCAAGGTGGGCGACAAGGTCACCACGGATGAGATCATGCCCGCCGGCGCGCTGCTCAAGCTGCGGTCCAACGTGCCGGAGTACGCCAAGCACGTCTTCGGCCCGCTGAACAAGCCGGGCGAGCCGACCTTCGCCGAGCGGGCGCTGGCGGCCGGGGACGCCGGCCGGGCCGGCGCCATCGTCGCCGGCGATTCCTACGGGCAGGGCTCTTCCCGCGAGCACGCCGCCTTGTGCCCGATGGCCCTGGGCGTGCGCGTGGTCATCGCCAAGGCCATCGAGCGGATCCACCAGGTCAACCTGGTCAACTTCGCCATCCTGCCGCTGACGTTCCTCGACCCGGCCGACTACGGGCGGATCCAGCCGGGCGACGAGCTTCGCCTCGCCGGCGTCTCGGCGGCGGTGGCGTCGGCCGAGGAAATCAAAATCAGCAACGTCACCAAGGGCGTTGACCTGTCGTGCCGCATACAGTTGAGCGCGCGACAACGAAAAATCCTCGCCGCCGGGGGGCTGCTGAATTACACCCGCCGCGGCGGCCAATAGGGGAACCAGGCGATGAAGGCCAGGCATGCAGGATCGGCCGGGACGTTGGCGGCCGGGCGAATTGTGGCGGTGCTGTTGCCGGCGTGCTGTGTGCTGCTGCTCGCCGCGGCCGGCTGCGCGTTCCAGAAGCCGACGGTCAAGCTGCACGACATCGAAGTCGCCGGGCTGGACTTCCAGAAGCTCGACCTCGCCTTCGATTTCGCGATCACCAACCCCAACCCGTATCAGATCAGCATCTGGGGCTTCGACTACAGCCTGTCCGGCGCGGGCGAGAAGTTCGCCGAGGGGGCCCTGACGCAGCCCATCGCCTCCCTCGCCGCCAAGCAGACCACCCACCTCCGCGTGCCGGTGTCGCTGTTGTATCGCCGCCTGCTGCCGCTGGTGAAGAAGATCGGCAGCCGGGAGGCGGTTCCGTATGAAATGGCGGGCAAGGTCACGTTCAATTACCTCGGGTTGAAGATCCCCGTGCCGGCGCGGCACGCCGGCGAAATTCCGCCGCTGCGGGCCCCCTCCTGGCACTTCCGCGACGTCCGGCTTGCCCAGGGGACGCCAACGGTGCTCGAGGTGGTCTTCGAGGTGGATAATCCCAACCGCTTCGAGCTGCCGCTGCGCCGGCTGACCGGGGCGCTGAAGTCCGGCGATCAGGCGCTGGTCTCGGTGGACAGGCTGAGCCTTACGGCGATCGCGGCCGGGAAAAGCGCCAGCCTCACAATTCCGGTGAGCATCGACGGCCTGGCCGCGGCCAAGGCGGTCGCCAAGGCGCTGACCCGGCGTGAGTCGTTGTATTTCGAGGGCGAGATCAGCCTGGGCGCGCCGGTCGGCCTGCGCCGGATGCTGCTGGGAAAAGACGCCGCCGATGAGTGACCGGCGCGTCATTTCTGTCTTCGGCTCCGGCGATGCCCGCCCGGAAAGTCCGGAATACGCCGCCGCCGAGCGCGCCGGGCAGGTCCTGGGCTCTCTGGGCTACGCCGTTGCCAACGGCGGCTACGGCGGGGTGATGGAGGCGGCCTCGCGCGGGGCCCGGTTGGCGGGGGCGACCGTCATCGGCGTCACCTGCCGCATCTGGCCCGGCCGGGCGAACGCCTTCGTCGATCGGGTCATCGAAACCGCCGACCTGTACGAGCGGCTGCGAACGCTCATCGACCTGGGAACCGCCGGCTACGTGGCGCTGCCGGGGGCGACCGGCACGCTGCTGGAGCTTGCCGCCGTGTGGGAGCTGGCCGGCAAGGGTATCACGGCGGCCCGGCCCGTCGTGTGCGTGGGCGAATACTGGCGCCCGCTGGTGGCGCTGATCGGGCAACGCAAGCCCCCCGCGGCGTCGCGAATCTCATTCGTCGACTCGCCGGAAGAGCTGAGGCGGCACTTCCAGCCGGTTCGACTTGAAGGTTGACGTGGCCGCGGCGTACAATCCATATACTTGGCGAGCCCTGCGATGAAAACTTCGGACCGAACATTCTGCCTGCTCGCGGCGTGCGCCCTGTCCTTTTCGGGATTGGCCGCGGCCGCCTGGGCGGCGGACCCTCCCGCGGCCGCGACTGAGGCATCACCGGAGCGGCCGGAGCAGGAAAGCCGTCTGCTGGACGATGCCGCCCTGGACGAACCGTCCGTGCCCGTCACTCCGCCTGTTGTCTTGAAAGTGAGAGCCGGCAGGAAGCCCCTGCCCGCCCTGGCCGAAGGCGCGCCCATCCTGGACCGGGTCACGGGCGTGGAGAAGGACCCCACCGGGCGATGGTGGACCATCCGGGATTCCCACGTCGGCCGGCTGCACCTTCTTCCCGGCGAGTGGCTGGAGGCCGTCGAGACCGAGCACGCCCGCACGCCGGGAGCGGTCTTTCGCCTCTCCGGGGAGGCCTATCGCTATCGCGGCAGCTACTACCTGATGCTGCGCAAGGCGCTGCTGGTGACCCCGCCGGCGACGGAGGGCGCCTTTCCCGAGGCGGGCGCCACCCGCCCCGCCGCCGAAGACCGCCCGCCGCCGACCCCGCCCGCGGCCACCCGGCCCGCCGACACGCCGGCGACGGCCGACGACGTCGCCCGCGAGCTGATGCGCGAGCGGCCCAGCAAGCCCATCGTCCCGGCCGGCGGTTCGGGCACCGGCGCGGTCGCCGCGGCCTCCCTGCCGCCCGCGGGCGAGTCGATCCGGCCCGGGCCGGGGCGGATGGTCGTCAGCCGCCTGGTGCGGCTGGTCCGCCCCGACCGATCGCACTGGTTCAAACTCGCCTTCGAGGCCGACAACACCCTCCGGGAGCCGCCCCTGCGAGCGCTGCCGAATCAGCAACTGGAAAAATTCGAAAACCTCTCCGGCGGTGCGACGGTTCCCGGGCTGCGCTGCTACGTTTCCGGCGAGGTCCACAGCTACCGCGGGCGGAACTATATCTTGTTGCGAACGGTCCGCCGCAAACGTGAAATGGGGCAGTTCTGAATTGTCGAGTGACGATTCTCCCTCGCCGAGGTAGGCCGCGCCGCCGGTTGTGATCGCCCGAGGCAAAGGACATGAAGCCTCTCTGGCCATGGGCTCTGATCTCGCTGGTTCCCGTGGCGATCGCCGCGTTTTGGGCGCTGCGTCGGCCGTTGCATCAACTGGTGCCGGTGTCGTCTCTTCGCCTGTGGCGGCAGGCGCTGGCGGCGCTGGGTCCGGCCGCGGCGAAGAGGTCCGGCCGCGTTTCCCCGGCCTGGCTGCTGCTGGTGGCGGGGGCGGCCTGCGCGGGCGTTGGGCTGTCCCGCCCGGTCTATTGGTCCGAGGCGCCGGCGCGCGAGATCGCCGTGGCGATTTACCCCTCGGCCGAATTGGCGGGCTTACCCGGCGGGGTGGCCGAGCCGGTCGAGGCGCTGCTGGACAGGCTGGACCGGCGTGACCGCGTGCGGCTGATCCTGCCGAGCGTCCTCGGCGGCACCGGCGAGGCGGTGCGACCGGACGAGGCGGCTAGACGCGTCGGGCAGATCCTTCTCCTGCCCGTGCCGGCCGCGGAGCTTTCGCTGCCGGTCGGCGGCGACGACGTGCAGCACCTCTACCGCTTCGCCCCGGCCACGCTTGAGCTGAAGGACGGTCCGAGAAGCACCACCATCGCCCTGCCCGCCCACCCCGGAGATGTTACCATCGACGCCTTCGCCGTCGCCTCCGCGGGCGGGGGCGGTTCGGTCGAGGCGCTCGTGGCCCTGCGGAATCACACCGCCGCCCGGCGCCAGGGCGAGCTGCTGCTGGCCCGCCAGGCCGATCCGCCGCTGAAGCGCACCTACGACCTTCAGCCCGGGCGGCGCGAGGTGCTCCTGCCGCTGCCGAAGCTTCCCGGCGGCGGGGAGTATTACCGGGTGACCGTCCTCGGGCCGCCCGGCTCGGGCGCCAGCGCGTACGTCATCCCCCGCAGCTCGGCCGTCCGGCGGATTGCCATGGTCGGGCGGGACGATCCACTGATTCGTCGGTTCGTGCGCGCTCACCGCGGCCTGCGCCTGGCGGGCAGCGTCGCCGAGGCCGATGCCGCGATCGCCGTGGGGGTCGCCGCCCCGCCCGGCAAGCCCGCCTTGATCGTGGATCCGCCCGCCCCGCCGCCGCCCTGGCGAGCGGCCGGGCCCGTGGGCCCGCTGGCGCTCCGCGACGCCGACGTGCTCGAGGGGCACCCCTTGTTGGCCAATGTCGACCTGGCCGCGGTGGCCATCCGCCGGGCCGCCGGCTGGCAGGCCGACGCCGCGCCCGCCCAGGAGCGGCTCGTCAGCGCCGGCGCCAACGCCCTGATGCTGGCGGAGGCCGGCCCTCCGCGGGTGTATCTGGCCTTCGACCTGACCGCCGAGAACACCAACTTCGCCGTGGGCGAGTCCGTCTCGTTCGTGATTTTCATGGCCAACGTGATGAAGTATCTGCTGCCGGAGGCCCGGCCGGAGCTGAGCTACGAATCGGTCACGCCGCTGGAGGCCGGGTCGCGTCCGGACTGGAGGCGGCTGCCCGGGGACGGGGGCGCCGGCGCCGGCCCACTGCCGCGGCCGGGAATCTACCGCGATGAGTCCGGCCGGCACCACGCCGTCAGCCTGGTCGGCCTGCGGTCGGCCGAGCCGAAAACGCCCCCCGCCGAACGCATCGCTTCGCTCGCCCTGCCCGCGCCCGTTGCCTCGGCCGAGGCCGTGCAATTGTGGCCCGTGCTGCTGCTGGCCGCCGCCTTGCTCTGGCTGGCCGGCTGGACGGCTCGAACCCGCTAGCCGGAGCGCAGCAATCTTTGCACGGGGAACCCGCCCATGCCTGCCCGACGTCCCTGCCCGCCTGCTCGTCAGCCGGTAGGCGGGTTTCACGCTGGAATTCTAACGAATTGCACGGATCAGGCGGAAATCGCTCAACAAGTAGGATGCCATTCGTGAAATTCGTCATAATTCGTGCAATTCGTGGACTCCCTCCGGCCGCGCGGGCGCATCCTGGCATCGTGGCAATGTGAAACCATTCCCTTGACCGGCTTGGCGCTCACCAGCGGCGTCGCCCGCTGGACAACCCCCGCCGCCGCGGGTAGTGTTTTCGGTCATGGAAATGATCGCCATCATCGGCGACGGGGCCATGGGGACCGTCTGTAGCAAGCTGCTCGCGGAGAAGGGGTTCTCTGTCCGCATGTGGACGCCGTTCGCGGACAACGCCGCCGCCCTGGCGTCGGCGCGCGAGAACCGGCGCTTCCTGCCGGGCGTCAAGCTGCCGGCGGAGTTGCGGATCGTCACCGACCCGGCCGAGGCGTTCGTGGACGCGAAGCTGGCGCTGTCGGCCGTGCCCTGCCAGTTCATCCGCGCCTGGTGGCGGCATCTCAAGCCGCACTATCCGGGCGGCATCCCGATCTGCTCGGCGACGAAAGGCATCGAGAACAACACGCTGCTTCGGGCCACGCAGATCCTGGCCGAGGTCCTGACCGGCTCGGCCGACGGCGACGTGCCGCTGACCGTGCTGTCCGGGCCGTGCATCGCCCGCGAGGTGGCGGCCGGGCTTCCCGCCACCGTCGTCGCCGCCTCCAGCCGGCGCGACCTCGCCGCTTCCGTACAGCGGACCTTCACCACCGGCCGCTTCCGCGTTTACACGAACCCGGACCTGATCGGCGTCGAGCTGGCCGGCGCGACCAAGAACATCATCGCCATCGCCGCCGGCATCCTCGACGGGCTACGGGCGGGCGACAACGCCAAGGCCGCTCTGCTCACCCGCGGGCTGGCGGAGATCACCCGGCTGGGCGCCGCCCTCGGCGGGCGCCGCGAGACCTTCGCCGGGCTGGCCGGCCTGGGCGACCTGGTCACGACCTGCGTCAGCCCCCATGGGCGAAACCGCAGCTTCGGGGAATTCATCGGCGTCGGCAAGACCCGGCAGGAGGCCCTTGATTCCATCGCCGGTGAAGTCGAAGGCGTCGCCACGACGAAGAGCGTGCTCGACCTCGCCCGGCGGCACGGCGTTGAAATGCCGATCACGCAAGCGGTTCACGCCGTGGTTTTCGACGGTCAGAAGCCGGACCAGGCGATCACCGAACTCATGTCCCGCTCGCTCAAGGGCGAAATTGACTGACCCCAGCGGCCGCCCTGGCCAACAGACCATCTGAACGCGCAAGGCCGAGCACGCGGTGGACCTTCAGACGGGTGCTGCCGGCTGTTGCGGGAGGGCTCAATCATCCATGGGCGGCTCGGGCAGTCCCGCCACCGGCAGGCCGGCGGCGGCGGCGTAGGAGCGGATCACCTCGCCCAAGGCGTCGCGCCAGGCGGGCAGGGCGATGCTCTCTTCCGGGGCGATCATGTAGGAAAGATCCGCCCGGCGGTCGGCGAAGTGGTCCTTCACGTCGTCCATCACGTGGAAGAACTCCCTGCCGCCTGCGGGGGCGTTCTTGGGGAATTGCGACTTCTCCCAGACGGTTTTGAGCCGCTCGAACGTGGCGTACAGGTCGTCGATCGTCGCGCCGATAAGTTCGTGTGCCCGGACCATCAATCCGACGGCCTGGGCGGCCCGGCCGGCCTTGGCGGCGGCGGAGGCCTGCCCCAGCAGCCTCTCGGCGGCGGCCACGGCCGAGAGCATCTCCAGAAAGTGCCGCACGAAATACGCCAGCGACAGCAGCACCTCCAGGTTGTAGCGGTTTCGCCGCGCCCGCGGCAGGTTGGCCTGAAGCCGCCCGATCAGCCGGTCGCTCTGGCCCAGCCGCCCGGGCAGCTCGGCCAGCATCCGCTCGTACCGCGAGGTAAAGGCCGGCGTGAAGCCCAGGTCCGGCGGAGCCCCCGAGTCGCGGTCCACCGGCCCCAGCCGCGGCAGCCCCGGCGGAAGCAGCGTCCAGTCGGTCCGGTTCACCGGTTGCTTGGCCGCCGAGTAGCCGTAGCCCGGCCCGCGGACCTTCGACGCCCGATGGTCCCAGCAGAACTCCCAGAAGCGCGCCTGCTGCTGGAGGTCGCGGTAGACCTCGACCATGTCGGCGAGCTCGCGCCCGTAGTAGACGTCCATGAAGTCGGCGACGTTCTGCTCGATGCTCGCCGCCCCGGGCGTCCAGCCGCCCTGGGCCATGGCCGCGAAGCCCAGCCAGAAGGTCTCGTTGTGCAGCCCGGCGTCGTCCCAGGCGGTCACCAGGGCGCCGATGGGATTGCCGCGTGCGGCCTTGCCGGTGGTGGTGGCCTCCAGCGCCGCCGCCAGCCGGCCGGAAGTCCGCCGCCCGTCGCGGTCCGGGTAGGCGAAGTAGTTGGGAAAGAGCTTCTCCTCGCCCTGGATGGGGCAGTAGGCGAACTGGCGGATGCCGAGGGCGTTTTCGTCCTCGACGAAGCCGGGGTCGCCGCCGTCGCCGATGATGCCGTCGAGGATGTCCGGCGGCAGCAGCTTGACGTGCTCCGGCAGCAGCGGGTACTCGGCCCAGATGATGACGCGCCGGCCCTTCTTGGACAGATGGGCGTGGGCGGCCTGGACGAAGTCCACCCAGGTCAGCGAGCGGTTGGTCGGGTTGTACGGCTTGCGGTACTTCCGGCAGATGCCGGCGTAGTAGACCTCGTCGGTGGAGGCGTGGAAGTATTCCACGCCCTCGGTGGCCTCGCAGACGTCGTCGTACATGTCGAAGATGAGCTTGCGGACCTCGGGGGCGTCCATGCAGGACTGATAGTTGCTGCCGTCGCAGCGGAGGTGCGCGAATTCAGGGTGCTTGAGCACGTAGCACATGTGGGCGGGGGCCTGCACGTTGGGGACGATCTGCACGTAGCGGGCCAGGCCGTAGGCGACCAGCTCCCGCATCTGAGCGGTGGTGAACGCACCGGGTGCGCCGATGACCGGGTGGGAGGGATATTGAAACTTATCCTCCAGCTCGAAGCAGATGGCGTTGCACTTGAACGCGGCCGTCCAGTCCAGGTATCGCTTGAGCGTTTCCACGCGGTCCCGGTGGTGCTTGGTGTCCCAGTGGATCATGCGGAGCTGGTATCGCGGCCAGTCGCGTATGACCCCTTCCGGCAGCACGCCCCGCCGGCGGCCGTCGCCGGCCAGCAGTTGCAGCAGCGTCTGGACGCCGTAGAAAAGCCCGGCCGGGGAGTTGCCGGCCACCTCGACGCGGTCCGGGGCGACCGTCAGCACGTACCCCTGGCGGTCGATCTCCGCTTCGGCGCCGGTCTGCACCGCGGCCGGCCGGACGGTGAGGTGAATCGTCCCGCCGCCGGCGCCGGCGAGGGTCAGCTCGTATTCAGCGCGGAGCCGGCCGGTCAGTGTCCGGACGGCGATGTCCTCGGCGTCGACGTCGTGCGTCACCCGCCAGCCGGCGTCGATTCGCACGGCCTCCTCGCCCAGCTCCACCTGCCGGGGGGCGGGCAGCACCGCGTATCCGCGGGCGCGCAGCTCGGTGACAAACTGGCCGCGATCGTCTGCACTCATGCGAACTCTCCTGTAGAAGTCGGCCAATCCCTACTGCGCAGCGCCGCCCGCCGCAACATTTTTGTGGAGGTGGGGCCCGGCGGCTCGCTCGCGCCGCCCGGCCGAGGGGCGAGTCGAGCGGCTCAGGCGAGCTGGGCGTCGGCGAGCTGCTGCCGGCGAAGCACCTCTCGCGACAGCAGCCGATCCACCGGGCCAAGCTCCAGCATGCCCACCAGCCGCCCGCCGTCCTCCTCCGAGACCACGGGCAGGTAGTCCAACCCCTGCTCGCGCATCTTCATGACCGCCTCGGCCAGGGGCGTGCCTTCGGTGACCGTCTCCGGCGGCGGCACCATCAGGTCGGAGGCCACCAGCCAGTCGGCGATCGCCTGTGCCCCCAGCCCGTCCTTCAGCTCCCGGACGGTGATGACCCCCGCCAGCCCGCGCCGCCCGTCCAGGACGGGGTAATGCATGGCGTCGGTCTCGGCGATGGTCCCGGCGATCTCGGCGAAGGTCGCCCCCTCGGCAAAGGAGGGGCAGTCGCGGTTGACGACCTGGGCAACGGAGTAGGTGCGCATGAGATCCTCTTTGGTGACGTTGAGCCCGACCTCCCCGGCCCGCTTGACGGCGAACCGGACGAAGGGCGGCCCGATCATCTCCAGCACGAGCGTGGTGACGGCGATCACGGTGACGATGGCGTTGCCGATCTGGCCGCCGAAACGCTCGCTGGCAACCAGCGACAGGCCCACCACCACGCCGGCCTGGCAAAACAGCGACAGCCCCAGGTACTTCCGCACCGCCCTGACGGCTCCGCCCAGACGCGCCCCCAGGTTGGCCCCGAGGACCTTGCCCGAGACAAAGCCGAGAAGGTACGGCACCACCAGCGCCAGCATCCACAACGGCATCCCCCGGACGTGGATGTGGGCCCCCACCATGACGAAGAACAGCACGTACACCGGCGGGGCGAAACGCCGCACCACCTCGAAGGCCGATTTGCTGCGGCGGGGGGCGAGGTTCGCCAGCGTCGCCCCCAGCGCCATCGGCGCCAGGATGGTGTCCACCTTCGCCACCACCCCCACCCCGATCGTCAACAGCAGCGTGGAGATGATAAAGGGGAAGACCTTTTCCGGGTCGCGGGCCCGGCGGAGGATGAAGTTCAGGGTAAATCCCGCCGCCACGCCCAAAACCACCGCCCCGCCCAGCTCCCACGCCGACCGGCCCAGGGCGAGCAAGGTTCCCCCGCCGCCGCCGGTCAGCCCGCTGACGACGCTGATGCCCACGCTGAACAGGGCGATTGCCAGGGCGTCGTCCAGGGCGACGATGGCGTAGATGGCCCGCGTCAGCGGGCCGCGCGTCTTGTACTCCCACAGCACGTTCACCGTCGCGGCCGGCGCCGTCGCCGAGGACAGCGTTCCGAATATGATCCCCAGCGCCACCGCCGTGATCGGATCCGTCACCAGCATGGCCGTCGCCCCCACCAGCACCGTGACGAACAAGAACGCGCCCATGCCCTCGGCGAACAGGATCTTCAGCAACTGCCCGCCGTGCTTTTTGAAGACCTCTCGCCGCAGCTCCCCGCCGATCATGAAGCCGATCACGCCCAGGGCAAAGGAGTTGAACGGCAGCAGATGCTGGATTGCCGTGTCCCCGACCAGCCCCAGACCCGAGCGGCCGATCAGCAGGCCGATGGCAATATAGGCAACAACCTGCGGGATTCGCAGCCGCTGGAACAGCCCCGCCCCGCTGGTGCCGGCGAAGATCGCAAAGCCGATCACCAACAGCATCGGCAGATGCAGAGAATCAAGAAATGCAATCGCTGACCAAGCCATGGGTCGGTCTCGCCGGCCGCCCCTGCGCTCGCAGCCAATGCGTGTATCGGCACACGAGCGGCCGTATGTGACTGGAACGTCGGACATTGTACTGCGCTGGCGGGCAAAGGCCCACCGCCGCGGACCGCCGGCGGCGACTTTTCCTGCGGATGCGCCGCCGCCGGGAAAGACCCCCACCGGCTCAGGCGAGCTGGGCGTCGGCCAGTTGCTGCCGGCGAAGCACCTCGCTGGAGAGCATGCGATCGACCGCGCGCAGCTCCAGCATGCCCACCAGCTTGGCGTCGCCGTCGCCGGCCACGACGGGCAGGTAGTCCAGCCCCTGCTCGCGCATCTTTATGACCGCCTCGGCCAGCGGCGAACCCTGGCTGACCGTGTCCGGCACCGGCCCCATCAGGTCGGACGCCACCAACCAGTCGGCCAGCCCCCGCGCCGCCAGCCCGTTTTTGAGTTCCTGAAGCGCAATCACGCCGGTGAGACCCCCGGCGGCGTCGACGACGGGATAGTGCATGGCGTCGGTCTCGGCGATGGTGCGCGTGATCTCGGGCAGGGTGACGGCCTCGAGGAACGACGGCGAGTCGCGGTCCATCGCCTCGCCGACGGTGTAGGAAGCCATCAGCTCCTCCTTGGTGACGTTCAGCCCGACCTCCCCGGCCCGCTGGACGGCGAGCTTTACGAACGGCGGTCCGATGAGCTCCACGATCAAGGTGGTGACGGCGATGATCATGATAATGGCGCTGCCGATCTCGCCGGAGAACCGCTGGCTGGCCACCAGCGACAGGCCCACGGCCACGCCGGCCTGGCAGAACAGGCTCATCCCCAGATACTTCTGCACCGTTTTCGCCGCCCGGGCCCGGCGGGCGCCGAAGTTGGCCCCGAGCATTTTTCCGGCGGAGCGCCCGACCACGTACGGCAGCGTCAGGGCCCACATCCAGGCCGGCATCGTCTGGAGGTGAAGGTGCGCCCCCACCAGGACGAAGAACAGCACGTACACCGGCGGGGCGAAACGCCGCACCGCCTCGAAGGCCGATTTGCTGCGGCGCGGGGCCAGGTTCGCCAGCGTAACCCCCAGCGCCATGGCCGCCAGGATCCCGTCCAGCTTTAGCAGGGCGGCGATGCCGATGGTCAGCAGCACCATGGACAGGATGAAGGGGAAGGCCTTCTCCGCGTCGCGGGCGCGGCGGAGGGCGAAGTTGAGGGCTCCCCCCGTGGCCGCCCCCAGCGCCACCGCCCCGGCCAGCTCCCACGCCACCTGTGCCGCTGCCGTCAGCGCGCCGCCGGGCGCCTGCCCCATCAGCCGCGTGACCAGGCTGACGCACACGACGAACAGGATCAGCGCCAGGGCGTCGTCCAGGGCGACGATGGCGTAGATGGCCCGGGTCAGCGGGCCGCGGGTCTTGTACTCCCACAGCACGTTCACCGTCGCCGCCGGCGCCGTCGCCGAGGACAGCGCACCGAACATGAGGCCCAGGGCCACGGCGGTCATCGCGTCCGTCAGCAGCAGCGCCGTCGCCCCCACCAGCAGACCCACGACCAGGAACGCGCCCATGCCCTCGGCCAGGAGGATTTTGAAAAACTGCCTGCCGTGCTTTCTGAGGACGTCGCGCCGCAGCTCCCCGCCGATCATGAAGCCGATCACGCCCAGGGCAAAGGAGTTGAACGGTTCGAGGCTCTTGATGGCTTCTGCGTCGATGAATCCGAACCCCGAGCGGCCGATCAGCAGGCCGATGACGATGTACCCGACCACCTGGGGAATGCGCAGCCGCTGAAAGAGTCTCGCCCCCACGGTGCCGGCGAAGATGGCAAAGCCTACCACCAGCAGGATGGGAATGTGCGAGAAGCTCAGGAACGTGGCCAAAGCCGCGCTCATGCCCCGACCTCGGTGGAAGTCATTCTAGTCGCGGGCGATTCGTCCACTCTGCGGCCGGAGCCGCACACCGTCTTATCCGTCACCACTGCAACCATTGTCATAAGCCACCGGGGTCGCCCGGCCTGCGGCAGCCGGCCGAGTCAACTCCGGCTCGGACATCCGCTGCCGCTCCATCGCGGGCACGACAAACCAACCATTATAGGGCATCTGCGGCCGGCGGGGCAATGCCCGGCCGAGCGCCGCGCTATCCCTGGTCCGCTTCCGGGCGGGCCTCGCGCAGGCGCTTGACCCGGCCGCGGCGCTTCTTGCTTTGCAGACGGCGCTGCCGGCTGGCGGGCGTGGGCCTGGTGGGGATGCGCTTCTTCGGGCGCCTGGCGGCCGAGCGGATCAGCCCCGCCAGCCGGGTCATGGCGTCGAGCCGGTTGGCCTTCTGGCTGCGGTGGCGGCGGGCGTCGATCACCAGCACGCCGTCGCTGCTGATCCGCTTTCCGGCCAGCCGCCTCAGCCGGCGCTTGACCTCATCCGGCAGCGAGGGCGAGCCGGCCACGTCGAACCGCAACTGCACGGCCGTGGAAACCTTGTTGACCTTCTGCCCGCCCGGGCCCGAAGCCCGCACGAACACCAGCTCGACCTCGTCGGCCTCGATCGAAATGCCGCCGCCGATGTCCATCACATAACCATTCTTCGGCATGCCGGCGGGGGAGTCCACGAATTACACCAATTACACGAAACGCCAACGGCCTCATCGCCTTGAGCGAGTCCGCCTAGCTGTCGGGCTGATCCAGCCCGCCGTAGCGGCGGTGGCGCTCGGCATAGGCGTGGATCGCCTTGTGGAACTCCGCCTCGTCGAAGTCCGGCCAGAGCCTGTCGGTCACGTAGATCTCGGCGTAGGAAATCTGCCAGAGCAGGAAGTTGCTCAGTCGCATTTCCCCGGCCGTGCGGATCAGCAGGTCCGGGTCGGTGATGCCGGCCGTGCCGAGGGAATCGCTGATGAGCTGCTCGTCCACGGCCTCGGGGGCGATCTCGCCGGCGACGGCGCGGCGGACGATGTCGGCGACGGCGCCGGCCATCTCCACCCGCCCGCCGTAGTTCAGCGCCAGGCACAACCACATGCCGGTGTTGCCGCTGGAGGCCGCTACCGAGACGTCGAGTTCTCTCAGCACCGTCTCCGGCAGCCCCTGGCGCCGGCCCAGGTGGCGCAGGCGAATGTTGTTGTCCATGACCGTGGGCCGCTCGCGGATAAGGTACTCGGCGTACAGGTGCATGAGGGCGTTGACCTCTTCGCGCGGGCGGCTCCAGTTCTCGATGGAGAAGCTGTACAGCGTCAGCGCCTCCAGGCCCAGCCGGGCGGCCTCGCTGACGATCCTGCGGACCATTCTTGCCCCTTCGGCATGACCGGCCGGGCGGGGCAGGCCACGACCTCGGGCCCACCGGCCGTTGCCGTCCATGATGATCGCCACGTGACGGGGGAAACGCCCCTCGGGCACGCCCAGCTCCTTGCGGGCGGCGGCGACCTGCTCTGACGTGATCTGTGTCATCGAAAGGGCCTGCTCTGCGGGTGTCTGCGGCTGTCCCGGCGTCCGTCGCACGGGGGCGGGCGTGTGCCGCCGGATCGGGGCCGCTAGGCCAGTCCTTCCAGTTGCGTGTTGTGAAAGATGGTCTGCTCCCGTTCGGGGCCGACGCTGATGATGCCGACCGGCCGGCCGGTAAGAAACTCCACGCGGTCCACGTACGCCCGAGCGGTCGCGGGCAGCTCGCCGTAATCGGTTGCGCTGACGATCTCCTCGCTCCAGCCGGGCAGCTCCTCGTAGACGCTCTCGACGCGGCGGAGGGCGGCCGCGGTGGGATCGAACTCATCCACGCTCTTTCCGTCGGTCTTGTAGTCGGTGCAGATGCGGACGGTCTGGAAGCCGCTGAGCACGTCCAGCAGCACCAGGGCGATCTCGTCCACCCCGGACAGGTCGGCGGCGTAGCGGAGCGCGACCGCGTCCAGCCAGCCGCAGCGCCGCGGCCGGCCGGTGGTGGTGCCGTATTCCTTGCCGCGATCGCGGATGTGGTCGCCGATCGCGTTGTCCTGCTCGGTGGGGAAGGGCCCGGCGCCGACGCGGGAGGTGTAGGCCTTGACCACGCCGACCACGCGCCCGACCGCCGACGGCGGCACGCCCGCCCCGTGCGGCACCCCGCAGGCGGTCACCGCCGAGCTGGTCACGTATGGGAAGGTGCCGTGGTCGATGTCGAGCATGCTGCCCTGCCCACCCTCGAAGCAGATTTTCTCGCCGGCCGCCAGCGCCCGCCGCAGCAGCGCGGGGGTGTTGGCGACCATCGGCGCGAACCGCCGCCCGTATTCGGCGTACTCGCGCCAGACGACCTCGGCGTCCACCGGCTCGGCCTCATACAGGGCGGAAAGGACGGCGTTCTTGCGGGCGGCGATGGCGGCGACCTTCTCCCGCAGGCCGTCTCCGTCCAGCAGGTCGCCGACGCGGACGGCCGTGCTGCGGGCGGCCTTGTCGGCGTAGCAGGGGCCGATGCCGCGGGCGGTGGTGCCGATCTTGCCTTTGCCCAAGGCGACCTCGCTGAGGCGGTCGGCGAGCTTGTGCCACGGCATGACCACGTTGGCGGCCGAGGAAACGTGCAGGTTCTCCGGCCCGACTTTCACCCCCCGGCCGCGGAGGGCTTCGACCTCCTCCCAGGCCACGGTCGGGTCGAACACCACGCCGTTGCCGACGACGTTGTGCACGCCCGGGTAGAGAATCCCGCAGGGGATCAGATGCATGGCGTACCGCTGGCTGCCGACGTTGACCGTGTGCCCGGCGTTGGCCCCGCCGCAGTAGCGCACCACGTAGCGGCAGGTCCGGGCGACGGCGTCGACAATCTTGCCCTTGCCCTCGTCGCCCCACTGCAAGCCGATCACGGTGACGTTTTGAGCCTTCATGGTTGCCTACCTGCCCTAGACGGCGCACCAAAAAAATGAGCATAGACTATCCCGGCCCGCTGTCAAGAACTGCCTCCGCTGACCTATCCCCAGGGGTGCATCCCTTGTTTGTAGGTAGATTCAGGCGGCAAGGGGTTTGGACTC
>CAYNYF010000010.1:0-65670 GCA_964401385.1 uncultured Planctomycetaceae bacterium
GAGTCCAAACCCCTTGCCGCCTGAATCTACCTACAAACAAGGGATGCACCCCTGGTATCCTATCGACTCAAAAAGTTCTTTACAGGCGCGAGCCCGTTGCTAGAATAGCCGATCTTTTGACGCAAGCTGAAGTTTCGAAGCGAGCTGTGGGCGGCGGCCTTGCGGGAGCGATTGCCCGGAGGCAGGAGCTGCCCGCGGCGCTGGTCGGCCCGCCGGGCCGAAGGTAGTCGGCATGCCGAAGATGAAGACAAACAAGGCGGTTGCCAAGCGGATCAAGGTGACGGCGACGGGAAAGCTGCGCCGCCGCCGCCCCCTGGCAG
Source organism: uncultured Planctomycetaceae bacterium (assembly GCA_964401385.1). GTDB lineage: Bacteria > Planctomycetota > Phycisphaerae > SM23-33 > SM23-33 > CAYNYF01. Next base: position 321 of record CAYNYF010000010.1, read on the forward strand.
GGCACCTCAAGTCGAGAAAATCGCAGAAGCGGATCCGCGCCTTTCGAAAAGATCGCCCGGTTTCCAAAGGGTTTTCCAAGCGCGCCAAGAAGCTTCTCGGCTTGTAAGAAAATGCCGCTGGAATTAGGCCGGTTGGGAAACAACGGTCCATAGGGACGTCCACCGGCCGACGAGGAAGTTGTCATGCCAAGAGTGAGAAAAGGCGCGGCTCGCGCTCGCAAGCACAAGAAAACCCTCAAGGCTGCTCGGGGTATGATCGGGGCGGCCTCGCGAAGGTATCGCGTGGCCATCGAGGCGTGGCTTCGCGCCGGCCGATACGCCACCGTCGGGAGAAAACTGCGGAAGCGCGATTTCCGCCGGTTGTGGATTACGCGCATCTCGGCCGCGTGCCGGCAGCGAGGGTTGCTCTACAGCCGGTTCATGCACGGCCTCAGTGAGAACGGCGTTGTCCTAAACCGGAAAATGCTGGCGGAGATGGCGGTCGCAGACCCTGGCGCTTTTGATCGACTGGTCGCCGTTGCCACCTCCCGGCCGGCGGAGGCGCCGGCGCAGGAGCCCCCGGCCGAGGTTGGCGAGGTCGAAAAAGCCCCGGCGCCGAAGAAGCCAGCGGCTGCGAAAAAGCCCCGAGCCGCCAAGCCCGCGACCAAGGCGGCGAAAAAGCCCTCTCCGGCGAAGAAGAAGGCGCCCGCGGCGAAGAAGAAGCCCGCCGCCAAGCCCGCCGCCAAGCCCGCCAGAAAGAAACCGGCCGCCACTCGGAAGAAGGCTGCCGCGAAGAAGCCCAAGCCCGACGAGCCCGCCAAACAGTAGCTGCGCGCCGGATCGAGCGCGTCGGCCGTGAAGGGACGATGGAGCCGCTCGCCCAACTCGAAAGCCTGCGCGAGGAGGCGATGGCCCAGTTGCGGGCCGTCGCGGACACCGCCTCGCTGGAGCGGTGGCGCATCCGCTACCTGGGCGCGAAAGGGGCGGTCAAGTCTGCCGTGCAGCGGATCAAGGACCTCCCGGCCGAGGCCAGGCCGAGCTACGGCAAAGCGGCCAACCAGCTCAAGAGCGCCCTGACGGAGGCTTTCGAGTCGGCCCGGTCGAAGCTGGGCGCCGGCGCCCGACGCCGTCGGCAGGCCGTGGACGTCACCCTGCCGGCCGAGCGCGTGCGGATCGGGCATCAGCACATCATCACCCAGACCATCGACGAAATCACCGAGATCTGGGCGCGCATGGGATTCACCGTCGCCTATGGCCCGGAAGTGGAGGATGAGCGGCACAACTTCAGCGCCCTGAACACGCCGCCGTCGCACCCGGCACGCGACGAGCTGGCGAATTTCTACATCAGCCCGTCGATCATGCTTCGCAGCCAGACCTCCACCGTGCAGATCCGCGTGATGGAGGCGCAGGACCCGCCGGTGCGCGTCGTCAGCCCCGGGCGCGTGTACCGCCCCGACACCGTCGACGCCACCCACAGCTTCATGTTCCACCAGCTCGAGGGGCTCTACGTTGACGAGGGCGTAAGCATGGTCGACCTGAAGTCGGATCTGGATCAGTTCTGCAAGGCCTACTTCGGCCAGCAGGTGGCCGCGCGTCTTCGGCCGCACTACTTCCCCTTCACCGAGCCGTCGGCCGAGGTGGACATCTCCTGCCCTCTCTGCCCCGGCGATGGTGGGACCTGCCCGATCTGCAAGGGCACCGGGTGGATCGAGATGGGCGGCTGCGGCATGGTCGACCCGAACGTGCTCGAGGCCGTCGGCTACGACAGCGAGAAGTACACCGGCTACGCCTTTGGCATGGGGATCGACCGCATGGTGATGCGGAAGTACAACATCCCCGACATCCGGCTGCTGTTCGAGAACGACGTCCGTTTCCTGCGGCAGTTCTGAGCCCGGGCCGGTCGCCGGGGAGAAGGCGGGTCGCAGCTAGCGATGGAGGCGCGAAAAGGGCGATGGTGATTTCCCTGCGGACGGATTTCCCGGGTGGAAACGGCCTGCTGCTCGGCGTGGACGAGTCGGGCGGCAGGCCCGCGCTGCGTTTTGCCGCCGAGCCGCGAAATTGCCCGCAGGCGCTGTGGTTCCACTTCCGCCTGAGCGGGCTTGGCGGCCGCGGGGTGCGGGTGGTGCTGGCCAACCCCGAGCAGACGCTGGGCGGGTCGGACTGGTCGAGGAATCGTCCCGTCTGCCGCTGCGGCGACGGCCGGTGGGCGCGACTGGGGCTGCCGGGGCGGGTCGACACCGCCGGCGGGCGCGTCGAGTGGGCCTGGGACATTGACGCCGACGCCGACGAGATCGAGATGGCCCACTGCTTTCCGTATCAGTTGGCCGAGCTGGAGGCGACGCTGGCCCGGCTGGAGGGGGCTTTCCGGGCGGAGATGATCGGGGTGACGCTGGCCGGCCGGCCGATGCCGCGCGTGTTCAATCGCCTGCCCGGCGGCAACGAGCCCGGCGTGTTCCTGACGGCCCGTCATCACGCCGGCGAGACCCCCGGCTCGTGGGTGCTCGACGGGCTGATGCGCCATGTCGCGGCCCACGCGCGCCTGTCCGAAAAAATCGCTTGGTGGGCGGTGCCGATGGTGAACCTTGACGACGTCATCGCCGGAAGCTACGGCAAGGATCCGTTCCCCTACGACTGCAACCGCGCGTACGGCCCGGGCACGCCCAGACGGCCGGAGGCGTTCGCCGTCATGCGAGACGCCGGCCGATTCAAAGACACGTGCACGCGGATGCTGTTCATCGACATTCACGCCCCCGGACATCCCGAGCGGGCCAACTACGTGCCGCTGCGCGGCTGGGACAACGACTCGCCGATCAATCCCATCGGAGAGGAGTTCGCCAACCGCTTTCTGGCCGCCCAGCCGGCAGATATCCGCTCGCCCAAGGCCCACGTCACCCCCAAGCCGGGCGGAAACGACGTGTATGCGGGGACCTCCAGCCGGACCTGGGCACAGACCGTCCTGGGCGTCGAGGCCATTTCCCTGGAGATCAGCTACCAGGGAAATGAAGAGAAGGACTATGCCGTCGAGGACTACCACCGGCTCGGCGCCGCCCTGGCCGAAACCGCCGCCCAGTGGGTGCTGGAGACCAAAGAGTCGTAGAGGCGTCCAGAAGCGGCGCGCCGTAACTGGCGCGATGAATCTCAGAGGGCTAGACCATGACCGCCAGATTGATGGAGCTGATGACAGTCAAGGAAGTGGTGGACGGTCTCAAAGAGACTCGGACCGTTCTGGTTCCGATGGGCGTGACCGAGCAGCACGGCCATCACCTGCCGCTTTGCACCGACACGTTCGTCGGGTACGAAAAGTGCAAGGCCGCCGCCGGGCGGACGGGCTCGTTCGTGACCACGCCGTTCCACTGCGGCTACTCCGGCGGAACGCTGCCGGGAACGATCAACCTCTCACCCCAGACCGTCTCGCTGATGGCGGCGGATACGATCGAGTCCCTGGCCAAGCAGGGCTTTCGCACGATCGTGCTCGTCCCCGGCCACGGCGACACGCTCTTCCTTCAGATGCTGGAGCTGGGGGCGAAGATGGTCCAGTGGCTGCGGCAGCTTCCGGCGGACGTGGCGGTGGCGGTGGCCCCCATCACCAGCGACGGCGGGCTGGGCCAGAAGTATCCCCTCGATCACCTCGACTGCCACGCCGGCTTCTTCGAGACCTCCGTCATGATGTATCTCAAGCCTGAATGGGTCCGCCCGCAAAAGCCCGTCGACAGCCCCGATTTCATGCGGAGGCTGTTCGCCGGCGAGACGGGCATTTTCGTGTCGGAGAAGCTCGTGGACGACCCGGCCGTGGTACCGCGAGTCCGCCAGCACGAGCAGATGATGATCGGCGTGCAGGGCGATCCGTCCAAGGCCACCGCCGAATGGGGCGAAAGGATCTTCCAGGCCATGGTGGCCGAGCTGGTGGACCTCGTCCGCAGGCTCGAAGCCGCCCGGAAGGGCAGCAGCCCCTCTGGGGCTACTTGAATGACACTTCCAGGCCCTCGGGGTCGATGACGACGTTGACGCTGGCGCGGAAGTTTCTCGTGTCGCGGACGAAGCGGAGGTAGGGCTCCACGGCCTTGCCGCCGTTGACGCTGTTGTGGGCCAGGACGACCGCGCCGGCCGGCAGGCGGTCATACGCGGCCTCGAGAATATCGAGGTAGATGCCCTTGCCGCGGCCTTTGTCGCCGTCGGCGTCGAGGTACAGCAGGTGGATCGGCTCGTCGGAGCCGGCGGCCACGTTTATGGCGTCGTCGGCCAGAACGCCGGCGGCGCCGGTCGGATCGATTCGCCGGACGTTTCGTTCGGCCCGCTCGGCCTGGTCGGGCTTGATCTCCACGCCGACGAGTCGCCCGGGCGTGTAGCACGCCCCCGGCCCCACGCCCGCCCCGGCGTTTGAGATGAAGGTGAAGCCGCAGAACACCCCGGCCGCCAGCATGTTCTCCGGACGCACAATGGCGTTGATCGCGTACAGCAGCCGCTGCATGCGCGGGCTGATCGCCGTCCAGGGAATCTCGAAAAGCTCGGCCGCGGCCCGGCGGTGGGCCAGCATCTTGTCGTGGTCATACCGCGTCTGCGGCAGCACGCCGGCGCCGTGAAGCGCTTCCAGTGCGTCGGCCACGACGGCGATCTCCCGCTCCAACGGCTCCAGCACGCGATGCGGATGGTGGTAGTCCATCCGATACTCTTGCCAGTCGTCGCTGCGGTGCGTGTTGCTCACAACCATTTCCCTGCGGCGGGGCCGGACCTCGGACCATCGAGCGACCGCGTTGTCGCGGATGGGAACGTCCCTATCCGGCGTCCGCGGGAACGACGACGCCAAAGCGCAGGCGAAACGCTGCCTGGCGGGTGGAGGATCGAACCCTCGCGATTAGAGGACCAGGATTTCCAGGTCTTGGGTGTTGACCACCTGTCCGAGTCGCCACGGGTAGGACCACCTGGCCCGGGTGACCTTGTCGTAGTATCGGACCGAAGCGATCTCTCTTCCGGTGCCGGCGTCGCGGGCGTAAACGCCGAAGCTCGTCACGCTGTTGTCGAAGTTCACGTTGAGCAGGCTCACCCTGCCGATCGTGGCCGCGGACAGGTTGCTGTTCTGGAAGTACCACCGGGTGGCGCCGCCGTCCCGGAGCCCGCGGATGGCGAACGACTTGATGGTGGCGTCTGATTCGAAGTCGGCGGCGCCGGTTGCGTGGCGGACGACGGTGTCTTTCATTCCGGCGAGGAAGTCGGCCCCGTCGGCGGCGCCCAAGGTCACGCCCGCCATGCTGCCGGTGGTGCGGATCGTGGAGTCGGCGGCGGTTCCGCGAACGGTCAGCCGGCCCATCTCGCCGGTGATGTCCCATGTGGCCTGGCGCAGATCGCCGGCGATCCTGGTGGTGCCCAGCGTGTTGCGGGGGTTGCCGCTGCCGTTCAGCAGCAGGTCGGCCTGGAAGTGGCCGGCGGAGCCGGTTCGCCTGTTGCCCCTGGTGGTGAGTCTTCCGATCCAGGGGGTCTCAAGTATGTCCGGCGTGGCGTCCAGGTCCAGCCATTCCGTCGCCGTAAAGGACCGGACGGGCGTTTCGCTGACCATGCTCACTTCCGCCAGTCGGCCGAAGGTCAGGTCAACGGTCGCCCTGGTGTCGCCGGGCGCCGGTGGGCCGATCGTCACAACGTGGTCGCCGGCGATGTCGCCCAGCACGATCCGCTTGGCGGTGCCGGTGATCTCCACGTTGCCGAGCACGGCCACGCCTTTGCCCGTGATGCCCCCGATGGCGTCGCGGGCGATGATCTCGCCCACGACGGTGCCGCGGGCGGCGATAATCCTGAGCTGCGACCTGGTCGTCGTGCCGGCGATGACGATACGAACGATGTTGCCGCCCATGCCCCGGCCGGTCATGCCGTTGGCCGAGAGGAGGTCGGCATGGCCCGGCCCGGAGAACGACGCCGTGACCCTGTTGCCGAGGCCGTCCAGGAAGGTCACCCTGGACCTCTGTACCAGGCGGGTGTAGCGGTCGCCCAGATACAGCTCGACGTCGGCCTGGGCGGACCACCAGACGTTGTTGTCGAGGTCGGTCTCGGCCACCTGGGCGTCGCTGTTCGCCTTCACCGCCAGGTAATACATCCCCGGGTCGGCGCCGCCGAAGGTGCTGTAGAGAACCTGGAAGTAGCCGGGGCTATCCTCTCCGACGCCCAGGCTCGGCAGCGTGTGCGTCGCCTGGTAGACGATCACGTCGTCATCGTTGCCCCAGACGGTGTCCGTGCTCAGGCGGCCCTCGAACCGGATGGGCTGGTACGTGGGGATCGCCACCTCGCCGAGATTGGACACGCGGGCGCCCAGCGCAATCGCGTCCAGGCCGACGGCGTAGGCACCGGGCGTGTAGTCCGCGTCCGTCACCACCAGGTCCGGGCCGCTGACCTCGCCGGTGATGGCGAAGTTGAACGGCGACTCGTCGTCGTCGCTGTTGAGGAAGCTGACATCTCCGGCGTGCTCGCCCATGACCGACGAATCCAACGTCACTCCGAACGTCGTGGACTCCCCCGGTCCCAGCAGCGTCTGGAGCGGCTGGGTGACGGTAAAGCCGCCCGGGACCGTCACCGTGCCGATCGTCAGTTGTGTCGCCCCGTCGTTGCGGACGGTGAAGACCTGTTCGACGGTGGCCGCGTTGTGGGCCACGAGGCCAAAGTCGATGGGCGTGGTCTCACCATCGGTGATCGGGCTGCCGCCGTATTCCACCGTGACCTCGCCGGAGGAGAGGACCTGGCCGGTGATGGCGAAGTCGAACGGATCCTCGTCAAAATCGTTGCTGGCGATTGTCAGATCGCCCGCCCACGTTCCGGAGGTGTCGGTCGTCATGCTCACCGCGAACATGAGACTCCCGCCGGCGGCTATGGTGTTGGACGAGAACCCCCAGAAAACGAACCCGTCCGGGACCGTAACCGACCCGAGCGTCAAGTTGGCCACACCGTCGTTGTGGATGGTGAAAATTTCCGGGACGGGGTCTGCACCGAAATCGACGTTGCCGAAGTCGACCGGAACGATCTGGCCGTCATCGATTTCGGTCGCCCCGTCCATGACTCTGATCTCCGGCTGCGGCTGCACGAAGACTTGCAGGAAATCGCCCCACGAGGTGTCGGCGACGAAGGTGAAGTTCCCTTCGTTGTAGTCGTAGTAGGCCAGCTCGCTTATCGCACCGACGTCGGGGAAGAGAATGGTCATGCCGGTGCCGTCCAGGCTGGCCTCGCTGTAATTGCTGAGGATGGTGGTGTTGTACTGGGCCAGCGCGCCGGCGGCGGCGGCGGCAACCACGGGGTTGACGGCGTTGGCTGATAGCTCCGAGAGGAATCCGCCCAGATCGATGAAGTCGCCCGGCACGTAGACGGGAGTCCACGTAATCGGATCCAAGGTCCAGTATCCCGCGAAATCCTGTGCGGCGTCATGAGCAGCGTCGGCCGTGTCCAGGTCCGCCCGCTCGGTGAGGATGGCGTCGGCCACGGCGTCGACCGCGGCCGACAGCGCCGGCACCTCCGCCAGGTCGACGGCCGACAGGGTGGTCACGTCGATGGCGTCGTAGTACTCCTCATACCGGCTGACCATGCTCCCGGCCACCTGGGCCGCCGACCAGGACGGGTTGGCCGTCACGTCCGCCAAGATCGTGTCGTAGGGGTAGCCCTCGTGGGGGATCGATTCTTCCGAGGCGACCATGACGTCGCCGTAGGCGGCGACTTCGTGGGCGACCTCGATCATGCCCATCACACAGGCGTCGAAGGCGATGACGTCCAGGTTCACGGGCGAGCGGCTGATGCCCAGGTTCAGCTCCGAGAGGGTCAGCCAGCCGCCGTCGGTGTCGTCTGTGATGGCGCCGGTGACCCCGCCGCCGTGGTTCCACAGGATCAGCGCGTAATGGTCGGCCGGATACGTGGTGGCGGCCCATTCGATGAATTCGGTCAGGTAGCCGGGGTGGCCCATGTTGATCTCGCCGATGCTGGCCAGATCGGACGAGATGATGCTGGTGTTGCCGTCCTGTGTGACCAGTCCGCGGCGGGTGTCCTCCCAGTCGCCGTTGCTGGCGTCGTAGCCGGGGGCGCGGTCGACTTGGACGACGATGTTCACTTCCGCCGTGGAGCCGACTGTCTCCATTTCGTTGACGCCGACGATGGCGTACGCTTCGAGATCGTTGTCGCCGTCGACGTACACCATCATCGTCCAGTCCGCCGACAGCAGCAGCCGCGGCTCCAGCGATTCCAACACGGGTCTGCCCGAACCGTTCAAAGGCCTGATCCCCCTCGGGCTGTTGCGCCTGCCCATCCTTGCACTCCTTTCACGCACGTCTTCAGTGGCTCATCTTACTGCAAGGTTGTTTCTGACGCCAAGGCCGCGGCAGCCGATTCTCGGGAATCCCGCGCATCGTATTTATTGATGGAACTATTCGTTTGGGCCCTGTTCGTTTCCGGGCGGATGCTTTACAGGGACCCAGATGGACGCCCAGCCCTCGTCTCGGCGGCCAAGCCGGCCCCGCCCGGGGCCACCGGTTACTATGATACTGGCCGCTGGGGCCGGGACGCAATGGATTTCCTGCCGCCGGGCCGGTGGTGCAGTGTGGCCGGTCCGGAAGCCTGATTGAAAGTCGTTCCCCGCAAAGCGCATAATGGTTGGCGGGAACTTCCCGCCCGTGGGCCGGGCCGAAGTTCCCTGGGATCGAGGCGATCGAAGGGATTCTATAACATGGCTCGCAACATCAAGCTGATCAACGCGGACGCGCCGGATGCCACCGACATCCAATCGCTGGTGAGCACGCTCACGGCCGGGTGGAGGACCGACCGGGAGAAGATGATCGCCCTGTGGGCCTATATCGCCCGAAATGCCTTCTACCACTGGTGCGAGGCCCGCGAGAGACCTGAGGGGACGACCGAGCTGGGGATGGTGTTCGATCCGATTGCCGCGTTCAACGTCCACGGCACGACGATCTGCTACCAGGTGTCGCACCTGTTGGGAAACCTCGGTGAGCTGGCCGGGATCAAGTGCCGGACCATCGGCGCGCCCGGCCACAGGCTCATGGAGGCCTACTACGACGGGCAGTGGCATCTGTTCGACGGGCAGTACGACCTGGCCGCGTACTACGTCGCCGACGACGGCGAGACCATCGCCAGCTACGAGCAGGTCTGCCGGGCACCGGACAAGTACGTCCGCCATCCCAAGTATCCTTCCCAGCCGTTCTTTCAGTTCGATCGCTGCGGCGGCGAGTTCTGGCCGTGGGAGACCAGAGAATACGCCATCGAGCATTTTTTCAACCCGGACGTGCCGGCCAAGGCGACGGTGTACAGGTGCAACCTGGTTCGCGGACACAGCATCCACCTGGACCTGCGCCGGGGCGAGAGGCTGATTCGCCGCTGGTCCAACGAGGGCAAGTGGTATTGCCCGCCGGAGTTCCGTCAGGTCTGGAAGCGCGACCTGACCCAGCGCTGGGTGGACGCCGGACCGCACGATCCGCGGGCGCCGGAGAACACCTACGCCAACGGCGAGCTGATCTATGAGCCGGACTGGCAGGCCGCGGACGTGAACTTCCGCGACGGCCTGCACGACGGGCACAACTTCGCCCTCGTCGACGGCGAGGTTCGCCCGGCTTCGGCCGGGGCGTGCCAGGTGGTCTTCCGCGTGTACAGCCCTTACCTGATCGTCGGCAGGCCCGCCGAACCGCCCGGGCAGGCGGCGTCACAGGATGGCGCCGTCGTTCAAGCGGATTTCTTCCGCAAGGACGAGACGGCCGCGAATTCCGTCAGCGTTTCGATCGACACCGGCCTGACCTGGCGGCAGGTATGGACCAACGACAAGACCGGGCGCTCAACGGTCCGTCTGGACCTGACCGAGTTCGTCGAGGGGACGCACGGCTACCTGATCCGGTTCGACCTGACAGGCGGGCGGCCGGAAGACGCCAGCCTGTCCCATCTCCGCCTGCGGAATTCGCTGTTCTTCTCGCCCGTGCCGCTGCCCGCGGTTCGGCCGGGAGAGAATCGCTTTGTCTTCAGCATGCAGGAAGGCCATGGCGTCCTTTGCCTTCAGCCCGATCTGGGGGAGGGAGCGGATTTCAGGCGGCATTTCGCCGAACTGAAGAATCTCACGTACGACCCGAAGTTCGTTCGGCACCTCTCGCCCCGAAAGGGCCGGGGGCACGCCGTGTTGGCCGTCGCCGCTCCGCCGGCTGCGAAAATCGCGCGGATGACGGTGCACGCGTGTTTCGGCGTGGACATCAGCCCGCACCGGCGCGAGTCCGCCGAGATCCTATACGCTGCGGAGCCGCAGGGGCCGTGGCGGTCGGCGTGGAAGAGTGACTTCCCCGGGCGGAACGAGAAGTGGCGGTGGGATGAATCGGTGGACATCGTCCTCGACGCCCCGTCCGAGCGATGCTACCTGAAGTTCGTGTTGAACCGCCGCAGGCGCCTGTCCTTGAACATGGTCCGCCTCTACGCGCACTACCTTCGGCCGAGCCAGCCGCTGCGGCCGGGCGACGTTCGGGTAGTCCATGAATGGTTGGAGGACGGGCAGCGCAAGACGCACACCGCCAGCCCCCACCCCGCCGGCGAGGCGTACATCGTTCCGGCGGGCGGCGAGCGGATTCAGAATCTATCGGTGACCATCGACGTGGCCAATGAAAGTTGAACCGCCGCCATCGGCGCCAATTCCATTCGCCGGCGTGCCGGTGTGCCGATCGGTCCGGCCGGCTGCGTCGGCGAGCCGTCGCCTTGATCGCCGCGGGCGGCTCGGCCAAATCCTGCCGGGGGGACCCACAAGAGGTAGTTTGGGCTTGCGGCGGGCCGGCGTTCGCCCAACAATCTGCCGGTGATTTGCGGATCGGGCCTGCCCACTCCCAGCGCGCCGGGACAGGCGGGGCGGGCGCGACAACCCGGCTGGAATGAACCCTCGCTCGGAGGGCCGTTCTTTTGAACAACCCGGAGATGACGCGAGTACTGCACCTGTGCAGGGGCGGGCACATCGGCGGCAGCCAGCGGCAGTTGCTGTATTTGGTAAGCGGCCTCGACCGCCGGCGGTACGAGCCCGTCGTCGTCTGCCGCGAGGACGGCGGGTTCGTCTCGCAGTTGCGGCAGGCCGGCGTCGCCGTGCACGTGATGCCGCTTCGCCCCTGGCGCTCGCTGCCGGCTGGCATCCGCCGCTACGCCGACGCCCGCCGGCTGGTGGCCCTGGCCCGGCGGCAGGGGGCGGACCTGCTGCACTGCTCGAACCTCTCCCTCAGCGGCTACCTGCGGTGGGCGGCGCGGCGGCTGGCGGTTCCGGCTATCCTGCACGTGCGGGCGCCGCTGGCGCCCGGCGACGTCCGCAAATACGGCTGCGGCGAGGTCGCGGGCGTGGTCGCGATCTCCTACCGCATCGGCGAGGACCTGCTGGCCGGGGGCGTCCGCCCGGAAAAGGTCAGCGTGATCTACGACGGCGTCGACCTCGGGCTCTTCCGGCCGTTGGGGGGCGAGCCCAGCGTCCTCCGGCGGGACTTCCCGGATGCCGGCGAGGTGCTGGTGGGCATTGTCGGGCGGATCGGCCTGTTTAAGCGGCAGTTGGTCTTTCTCGAAGCGGCCGAGAGGATCGTCCGCCGCGGCGGGGCGCCGGTCACCTTCTTCCTCATCGGGGAGGTCCACTCGCGGGAATACCACGACGCCGCCAGTCGGCTGATCGCAGAGGGGCCCCTCAACGGGCACGTGCGGTTTGCCGGGCGGCGCGAGGACATGCCCGGCGTGCTGGCGTCGCTGGACGTGCTGGTGACGCTCTCCGGCGGCTCGACCATGATCGAGGCGATGGCGTGCGGCACGCCGGTGGTCTCGGCCGGCTTCAGCAGGCCGGAGCAGTCGCTCATCGTCCAGCACGACCGCACGGGGCTGCTGGTCGCCGAGGCCGGAGGCGAGGCCCTCGCCGCCGCCCTGACCCGGCTCATCCACGACCGCTCCCTGCGCCAGCGGATGGCCCAGCAGGCCCGGCGCTGGGCGGAGGAGAGGTTCTGCCACCTCGACATGGTCGCCAAGACCGAGCGCCTGTATGAGTCGGTCCTTCAGGCACAGTAGGCCGCGGCCGGGGCGGCGGGTGACGCCACATGCAAGACCGCATGCGAATCGGCAACGTGAGGCTTTCCGGCAGGACGATCCTCGCCGCGACCTGCGGCGTACTGAACCTGCCCATGCGGCTGGCGTTCAAGAGGCTGGGCGCCGCCTTGACCTACGTGGGCGTGATTGACGCGGCGGCGGACCCCGGAGCCGTCGGGGGGCCGGCATGCTGAGGCGATGGGGCAGGCGGCTCAACGGGCTTCTCTGCATCGGGCGGCTCTGTCGCAGGATCGCGCCGATGTACAGCCCTCGCTACGGGCGCGCCTTCGGCCGCGCCGTCCGCGTATGCCGGCGGGAGAGGTTCCTGCCCGTGGAGGCCTTCCGGCTGGGGCTGTTCGATCCGGACGCGGCGGCCGGCGAGTCTGCCCGGTACGTCAGCCGGAAGCGGATGACGAAGATCCAGAAGGCCCTGAACCCCGAGTCGTGGGCCCCCCTGGCCAGGGACAAGGGCATCTTCTACCGATACTGCATGGCCGTCGGCGTGCCCATCCCGCGGCTGTATGCCATCTTCTTCGCCGGCGGGGGCGGCTGGTCCTGCGACGGGGCCTCCCTGGCCGGCCGGGAGGATTGGGGGAGCTTCCTTTCCGGCCGCATGCCACCGGAGTTCGTCGTCAAGCCCGCCAGAGGGGCCTGGGGGCGGGGGGTGAACGTCTTCGGCAGGAACGGGCGCCAGTTCGCCGACGCCTTCGGCGCCTCCTACACGGCCGAGAGCCTGTACGAGGCGCTGCGGACGGCGGCGGCGGACGGCGGCGTCATCCTTCAGGAGCGATTGCGCAATCACCCGGAACTCATCCGGCTCAGCGGCACGGAATTCCTCCAGACCGTCCGCGTGATCACCCTGCTGGACAGCGGCGGCTACCGCATCCTGCACGCGCACTTCAAGCCGATCGTCGGCCCGCACGTGGTCGACACCTTCCTGGACGGGCTGACGGGCCCCGTGCAGGCGGCGGTCGAGCTGGAGGCTGGCCTGCTGAAGGCAGCCAATCAGATCACCGGCACCGGCGAGGGCATCAGGGTGATCCCCGCCCACCCGGAAACGGGCGTTGCGTTCGAGGGATTCGCCCTTCCCTTCTGGCCGGAGACACGCGCCCTGGTGGAGGCGACGGCGGTGAAGTTCTGGCCGCTGCGGACCATCGGCTGGGACGTTGCCCTGACCCCCGACGGCCCCCGCATCGTCGAGGGAAACGTCTGGTGGGACCCTCCCAATCAGCACGACTGCATGGGCCGTCTGGTCGAGGCGCTGTCCGCGGCCGCGTTCGACGTGATCTTCTCCAACAGCATCCTCCATCACATCAGCAAGGTGGATCGCTTCTGGGGGGAGCTGCGGCGGCTCGGCTGGGGCGGGGTGATGGCATTGTTCCGCCGCAGGCGGTAAAAACCCTTGCGCTATGGCTCCGCACATGCCGCGCCAGCCCGAGCCGGAGGCGATGGACCTTGCCGCTGAGGCCGAGGCGTACGCCAAGGCCGACTTCGCCGATGTCGACCAGGCCTTTGTCGAACGACTGCTGGAGCTGGCCGGCCACTTGCCCGAGGCGGCGGCCGTCGACCTCGGCACCGGGCCGGGCGACATCCCCGTCCGCGTGGCGCTGGCCCGCCCGGGTTGGCGCGTCTTGGCCGTCGACGCCTCGGCCGCAATGTTGGGCTTCGCCCGCCGGGCCGCGGAAGATGCAGGCCTGGCAGAGAGGATCGAGCTTCTCCTGGGTGACGCCAAGGCCACGGGGCTGCCTGCGGCCGCGTTCGACGTGATCTTCTCCAACAGCATCCTCCATCACATCAGCGAGGTGGATCGCTTCTGGGGGGAGCTGCGGCGGCTCGGCCGGGGCGGCGCGATCGTGCTGCTGCGAGACCTGGCCCGTCCGCCCAGTGAGGCCGCGGCCCGCCGGATCGTGGACCGGTACGCCTCCGGGGAATCAGCCCTGCTTCAGGAGGAGTTCTACCGGTCGCTGCTGTCATCCTACACGGTGGAGGAGGTGGCCGGCCAACTGGACCGGGCCGGTCTGGCGATGCTGGAAGCGGCCATGGTCACCGATCGCCACCTCGACGTCTTCGGCCGGCTGCCGTGAGGACTCGCCGTCAGGCGGCATCGCCCACGGCTGCCGGCAGCGGCTCTTAACCACCGGTCGGCGCCCCTACGCTGGCCGCTCGAAGGTCTCGCAAGGCTTTCGCGGCCGCCCTCGGATCGATCGATTCGGTGAGCACGGCGGCGTTGACCAGCGCCTCGACGGCCTCGTCGGTCTTGCCGCTCAGCGACAGCCGCTTGGCCGTGGCGCGGAATCGCGAGATTTCCGCCTCCAGCACCGCCGAGAGGATGCGTCGGGAGCTTTCGACGGCGGCGGCGTCCAGCAGGGCCGAGCGCACGGACTGGTCGGAAGGAAAGCTCAGCCCGTCTTCGGCCAGGCCGATCGCGGGATTGGCGTTCCGCGTGGCGGCGTCTTCGTATCTGGCGGAGTTGCGGACCGCGGGCGTGGCGATGATCGCGCCGGTGTCGGTGCGGATCAGTTGAATGCTCACCTCGCTGATGCCGGTCTTCTCGTAGTGAACCACCGCGTACGGCCACTCGGCCCGGACCTTCTTTGTGATGGTCTGGGGCTCCCGGGCCAGCAGGCGGGTGAGCCTCTGCACTTCGCGATGCTTTTCATCTACGTCGGACTTTTTCACATTCGTGAGCCGGCCGGTGCCGTGGCAGCGCTTGCAGGCGACCCAGCCGCGCTTCTGCTTCGGCGTGCTGCAAACCGGGCAGTGGACCTGCCCGCTTCCGTGGCAGGCCTGGCAGGACTCCACACCCAGCCCCCTGCATTCGTGGCAGACCGACCCGCCGGTGTGTCCGGTGCCGCCGCAGTGACTGCACTTGACCGTGCCCCGGCCGCCGCAGGCCTTGCACGGCAAGGTGCCTTTGCCTTGGCAGCTCTGGCACGTCAGCTTGCCGGTCCCCTTGCAGGTGGGGCACTTCCGTTCGTACGCGCGACGCAGCCGCGCCAGATCCTGACGGGCCTCCAGCAGCAGTTTCCGCAACTGGGGTATCCTGGGATTGCGCTCGGTCCGGGAGACGGTATAGCGGTGGACCTTGTTCTCGGTTCGGACGGCTCTGTCCCGGACGTCCAGCTCGGCCAGTTCGACGATGGCGGTGTAGGCCGGGCGGGCGCCCGCCCCTTCGCCTAGCAGCGAGAGCGACGACGGCCTATCGGCGGAAAGCCGCCGGAGCAGTCTCGACTTCAAGGTTGCGCTCCTCACGTCCACGCCAAGTGCGAAGGAGACCCGCTCGGCGAGCTTCGCCCTTGCCTGCCGCAGTCGGGAGGAATATTCCGGGCTTGCGTCGGACTCGACGGCCTCCATGTGCCACAGCAGGGCGTTGCCCCAGAGGCCGGCTTTCTCGGCGGCCCGGCCGCGGAGGAAACACACCCGGGCGATGCCTTCCTTCGCCGCCGGCAGGTCCGAAACGTACGCCAGCGACCGGCGGAACTCCCGCTCCGCCTCGTCGAGCTTTCCCTTGTCCAACAGCCGCTGGCCGGCCTCGGCGCGGATCGCCGCCGCGTTCAGCATTGCCTGGCGACGCAGCGAGCGGGCGCCGGAATGGGAGGGAAATATCTTTAGGGCGGAGCCGGCCTTTGCGATGGCCTCGTCCCACCGGCCGGCCTGGAAGGACCCGCCGGCCCGCTGGAAGAGGTCTTCGGCCTGGCGGCGGCGGGCCTGGGCGCTGGAAAGAAGCTGCCCGGCTTCGGCGTAGAAAGGCCAGATCTCCAGCGCCTGTTCGAGGGCGGCGATCGCTTGGTCGAGGTCCTTTTCCGCCAGCCGCCGCGAGCCTTCGGCATAGCTGCGCTTGGCCCGGTCAAGGGCGTCCTTGCATTGCTTCAGGCGTGCTCTGGCCGGCAGGTGGTTGGGGTCTGCGGCCACGGCCGCTTGCAGGGCCTCGGCCGCCTTCTGCCAGCGCTTCTGGCCCCGGAGGGATGCGGACTTCTCATACAGCAGACTCACCTGACCGGACGCGGCCTGCCTTTCGGGATTGACCGACTCGAGGGCGGCTTTCGCGTCGGCGTTCTCCGGGTCCAGCTCCAGGGACCTCTTTAGCTCGGCGACCGCCTCTTCGAGCTTTCCTTGATCGGCGCGTTCCAGCGCCCGCTCGTGGCGGTCCCTGGAGGCCTGGCGCTTTGCCCGGGCCCGGGCCGCTGCGGCCTCCTCGAAGTTCGGATCAATGCGGAGGCTTTCAGAGAACTTGCCGACGGCCTCTTCCCAGCGCCCCTTTCCAGTCAGCGCCGTGCCGTCCTGGTAGGCCGACAGGCATCGGGCTTGGGTGAGCCTGCCCATGAACTCCTCGTTCTCGGCCAGGTCGGATTTCTTGCTCAGCGCCTTGTGGTACGACTGCACCGCCTGATGGGGAGAGCCGGCTGCCAGGTATGCATCGCCCTGCTTGATGAGCCGCGAAACGGCGCATCCTGTCAGCATGGGCACCATCGCCAGCAGCAGCACAGGCACGCACCTCCGTCGGATCCCTGCTCTGTCCATTTTGCCGTCTCCCGGGGCTTTCGGGCCTCTGTGGAATCAGCCAGCCGCCTGTCTGCTTGCCTTGTGGTGTCGAAGAGCCTCCGGTTACACCCCGGCGGGTCGAATTCCTTGGGATTTCCCCCGCCAAGGGCCGAGACCGCCAGCCCTGCCGGAAGGCTACTTCTCCTGAGGCGAAGCCCGTTCGGCTTGGCCCTCGAGCTTCAGGTCGGCCTTCTCCCAGCCTTCGCGGATGTCGTCGATCTGCTCCGATCGCCACCAGAGCAGAAAGCTCTCGGCTCGGTCGACCTTGGCATAGTAGTGATTGGCGGCCACGAACTTGCCGTTGGCGTGAAGGAAGATCAGCAGCTTGACGATTCCGGTCTGCTCGGCCGACTTGTGGAAAGGCGCCTCGGGGAACGGGACCGGGGAATTGGGCACGGGGAAGGCGGGCATGCCCACCACGGCGCTCTTGGACTCGGTGCCCACGGAGCCCGAGGCGACTTCGGCGGTCAGATCGGCGGCGTCGGCCTTGTCCATCAGGACGGCCCCCAGCTCGGCGAAGCGGGCGCGCGTGGCCACCTTGATATACTCGGCGTCGTATGCCTTCAGGTTGGCGAAGTCCAGGAAGACCTTCTTGCCCTCGATTTCCGGCAGTTGGAGCTTCTCCAGCGCCTTGTCCACGGCCCCGGAAAGCAGCATCTGCTCGATGGCCGACCGCGGCGTATTCGTAAGCACCCGGGAGGAACAGCCGATCGCCAATAGCAGCAGCGACCCCGTCAGAGCCGCGCGGCTCACAGGCTTCCCGCCGAATCTGTAACTCCAACGCCACATCACAACCAAGTACGCGTAGCAAAATGCGCCGGGGATGTACAGGATATTTCGAGAACCAGGGCGCGCCGGTGCCTCGCTCGGTAGCCCGTCCGCCGACGGCTATTGCTCCGGGCCCTGGATCGAGATCTCTCGGCTGCCGGCGGCGTCATGCTGTTGGCCTTGGGCGTAGACGTTGATGTGAAACTCACCAGCCGGGCAGTCGGCGGGGATGCGGACGCTCCAGGCGGCCTTGCCTTCAGTGATTCTGACGGAGTTCTCAACGACTACTTTGTTATTGGCGCGGGCGTTGGTGCGAATCATTTCCGCTTCCGCGCCTGGACGGTCTTCCGGCACGGCCGCGACGGGTCTCAACGTCCTGTCGCGGCGGATCGTCAGCGAAAAGTGGGCGGTGCCGGTCTTGACCGGGCCTGTCATGCGGACCTCGATGGTCTGACCCGGCCACGCCGCCGCCGGCGCCGACAGCGCGGCCCTCTCGCGCACGACCGGCAGCGAAAGGGCGGGATCGCCCAGCAGGTTGTACAGCATGATCTGGTCGGCCCGCTGATCCGACAGGGCGGCAAAGCCCAACTGCGTCGCGGCCAGCAGGTCCACCATCGTCCGGAACCCCGTTCTCCGGCCGCGGGCGAACCATTTTTGCACTTGCAGGAAGGCCTGACCGACCGTCGGCGGGGGCGCCTCCAGCAGCGCCTCGGTCAGGAACGCGCCGAGGATCGCGTTGGCGTACGGCTGGGAGATGCGGCTGGAGCCGACGAATATCGCCGGGCCAGCGGGGCTGGCCAGCAATCGCTCGCCGACGGAAGCTTCCGCGCCGTCGAACCGGCCGGTCGAACAGGCCAGGGCGACCACGATGGTGCGGTGATGGGGAATGCGGATTGCCTTGACCGCGGAGCTGTTGAGGATCGGATACGTCTGGCCTTTCCAGGTGAACCGGTCAAACCCCTTCTCGCTGCCGTGGCCGATGTAGAACATCAGCGCCGGTCCGGCGTTGAGACGGTCGACCATGTGGTCGCTGAACCGCGACGGGGCGTAGCAGTAGGCCGAGGCGGGGTTGGCGTAGGACAGGTGGCAGTTCAGGTAGTTCGGCGCGTGGTCGGCCAGCACGATGGAAAAGAATCTTTCCAGAACCGCGTCGATCATGCGGCCGAAGCCGCCCGGCCCGGCGAAGACGTCGGCCCGGCGGCGCCACTGCCCGGGCGCTTGGCCGCGCTCGCAGGCCAGCGTTTTCCGTACCATCACCCGCAGGTCGCCCAGCGACCGGGCGGGCAGGCGCCCGACGGCGACGTCCGGAACGCCCGAGCCGGCCGGCGTCGCGTAGAGATAATCGCCGGCGAGGAATTTGTCAGAGGGCATCTCCGTGGAGTAGAAACGCGCCCGCGTGATCCACGTCGGCAGGTACATCCCCTCGGCGTTTCGCCTGTCGCCCGTGCCCACCAGCAGGAGAAACTTCGGCCGGGCGGGAGCGGCCGGCAACTTGGCCAGCGAGTGCAGAAAGTCGCGGATCGACTTGGCGCTGGCCCGGCCGTTTCCGAAGGCCTTGTAGATCGTCTCGGCCGTGGCGATGCGGACGGTCTGGCCGTGGCCGGACCGCCACTTGGCCAGCGGCATCACCTCGGCGACCGCCTTTTGCGGACAAATCAGAAGGTACGCCGGGACGATGTCCGGCTTCCTCACGTCGGCTAGGACGAGAGAGGCTTTACGCGCGGGCTGCTCGTCGGCCTTCGCGCAAGCCGGAACCGTCAGGGCGGCGAGGGCCGCCAGCCAAACTTGAGCATGCTTGCGGACCATCAGCAGACTCCGCACTCGGCGCGGGCGCCCTCATCCCCGCCTCACCTCAGCCAGCCAAAGCCCTGAAGACGGGGGAACAGCGTCTCCAGGAGATCGCGCACGTTCTCGTTCAGCATCGGGGCGATCTGCATATTCTGTTGCAGGTACGCCTCGAAGGGCGTCTCGATGCCGGCCACGATGCGTGTGACGTTGTCGTCGGATGCTTTCAGTGTGATGTCGGCCCCGTTGGGGGGTTGACGCAGGACGCTGACCCGTCCGCTGTCGATCTTCAGCGCGGCGCGGTGCTTTCGGCCGAGGATCGAGATCGTCCCGGTGAAGTCCTTCTTGCCCAGGCGGCGGGTAAGCAGCGGCGCAATCTCCTCGAGGAATTGCGGCAGGTTCAGCAGGGCGAACATGGTCACTCCGCCGGTCTTCCGGGTGCGGTAGCCCATCGGCTGCAACAGTGGGGCCAGCACCTCCGTGCCCCGCCAGACGCGGACGCGCTTGAGGCCGCGCTTGACCAGAAGGCGGTGGAGTTTTCCGATGAGGGCGCGGGCGACGTCATCGGCCTTCTTGTCGCTCCGGACGGCCATTGCGCTGATGGAGGTGTCCTTGCCGCGCGTCTGGGCGGCGACGGTGCCGACCAGCCTGCCGCCGCGGTAGGCCAGCATCACCGTCGCCCCGCCAGCGGGCCTCCTCGCACGGGCCGGGGCGGCGGCGAAGGACTCGCCGTAGCAGGCGTTGGAAAGGTCGGCCATCGCGCGCTCGTCGCCGCCGCGATACGCGCGGACTCTAATGCCTCTAACCGGCGCGGCCGGCGGCAGGCGACCCAGCTCACAGCTCAGCTCCTCACTCTGGCGATCGTCGACGAAGCCGAAGCTTCGATACATCGCGTGCGCGGTGTTGCGCGTGCCGGTGCCAAGGGCCGCACAGGAGCACCTGCGGGCGCGGGCATCGTTGAGCGACCGCGCCATCGCAAGCCGCGAGAGGCCCCTTCGGCGGAACTTCCGGGCGGTGTGCACCCAGTAAACCCAGAACATCGACACGTGCGTGTTGCAGGGCATGTGGGCGGTCACGTCGTCGGAGAAGATGTTGGCGACGTGCCGGCCGTCCACCGTGGGGTAGACCTCCACGAACCCCGGATATCGCGTTTCGAGCCGTGCGGCCTTCGCCCCGTCGGCCCGACCGATGCCTGCCAGAGACAGCCGCTCCGCTCGCGCGTCGCCGACGCGCCCGAGCTGGTAGCCGGCCTCAAGCTGGAAGCGATGGTCCAGCTTCGTCGCCAGCGCCGCCAGGCGGGCGGCTCCCTTGCCGCCGCTGTGCTCGACGAGGCGCAGCGCGGCGATCGCCGCCAGGGCCGCATCGTCGCGCCTGCCCGCCAGCGCCTCCAGCTCGCTAAGCCCGCGGCAGTCGCGGGCCTGCCCCAGCCGCGAGGCCCCAACCAGCCGCACCGCCGCATCGCACGAGCGCAACTGCCGCACCGCATGTCCCGGCGGGCGCTTGTCCGCCTGCTCGCGGGCGATCAGGGCCTCCAGCGCGTCGGCCCGCTCCGAGGCCGGCGCATCGGTGTCCTTCAGCAGGCGAACAAGGTATCGCCGCACGCCGCGCTGGAACGCCGCCGAGCCGAATCGCTCCCGCGGCAGCGGATGCACCGTCGCCGGCATCTCGGAAAACCACGGATACAGGTCCTCCTTCACGGCCTGGCTGAGAAAGTGGATCGTGCGGTCCAGCTCCGTGAAGACCGCCTCCGGTGCCGCCGCCCGGTTTAACTTCTTCGGGATGGCCCCGAAGAAGCGCTCCAAGATGTCCCAACCGTAGCGCCGCGCGAGTGCCAACCAGATCCACAGCCCGGGAGCGTCGTCCCCTTCGCCATAGTAGCGTCCGGGGTCGAGCCCCTTGCTCCTGAGCCGACTTTGGCGCTCCAGCGCCTCGCCGAGACGCTCGGACTCTTGAGCGAACCCGGCCCATCGCATCGCCAACAGCCCCGAGAACCGCCCTAGTGCTTCCCTGCCCAGGAAGGTCTCCCTGAGCACCCTACCGGCCTGGCCGTGCCATGCTATCAAGTCCCCCACCTGCCGACCCAGCGCGAACGCCAGTTCCGCGTCGGGCGCCCCCACGCCCAGGTGGATCACCGGTCCGCTCGAATGCCACGACCAGTCGATCCCCGACCGGCAGGAACCGTTCAGCTCGATCCGCCAGCTTCGGGGCTCGTCGGTCGGCGCCGCCGCCTCGAAGCGAGGAAGCAGCTTCCGCGCCATCCGCGTCACCGCCGGGACCCGACGCGCCACGCTCGAGGCGTATCGGATTTCCACGTTCCCGGCCCGTCTGGTCGCGTACTTCGGGAAGACCTCGCACGGCAGCCTTTCGGGGCCTCCGCGGCCCGCCCGCTTGGAGGCGAGGTGGTCGATCAGGGCCCGGTGCAAACGCCCGCCTCCCTCGGACGAAAAGCTCCCGCCCACGGCGACGACCTTGCCCGCGCCGAACTGCACCGACAGTGCGGCCGCTTCGCCCGTCCCGCGGTGGCACAGCAGGACGGTCGCCCGCCTGGACGCGCGCAGCGGGCTCCACTGCTCCAGGAACACGTCTTCCTTCCGCAGTCCGCGCATCGGCGCGGATCGGCCCAGAGCAATCGACCCGGCGGGATATCCACGCACGAGGTTACCGTCCAGATCGGTCCGCCCGGTCGCGTCGGCCGGGGCGACGAACTCGACGCCGAAGCGTCGCGCGATGGCGGCCACGGCCATCTCTTCGACGCCTTTGCCCGTGAAGCGATCGAAAGCCCCTGCCGACCCGGACAGCAGCAGCCCGCCGCCGCGGCGGACGAACTGCACGATCGCGTCCGTTTCCCGCCGGCTGTACGTCATCGCCGCCTGGGCGACGATCGCCAGCATGTCGTAGCGGCGCAGCCTCGCGGCCGTCAGCGGCACGCGGCTGTCGGTCGTCTCATACCGATCGTCCGGCTCCAGGCGGACGAAGCTTACCCCGGCCAAAAGATCGCGCGACCGGTCGACCAAGATGGCCACCGGGTGTCCGCGGCGGCGCTTCGGCTCTCGTGATATTGACATAGGTTGCTTACCTCCCGGATCCCCGAGCGGCGTTGACGCTTCCGCAGAAGGCGCGGGGACGGGCAGGATACAGCATCCCCGCGCGCGCGTGCAAGGAGACTTTGACGCCCGATTGCCCCGAGAGAAGGCGCCGGCTTTTATAATCGCCTGGCCGGACCGGCAGATCAATACGGAGTCGCGGTTTGCCCGCCCCGGAGGGTACGGCCGTTCGCCCGTGGGTGGCGCGGTTTGCACTTGACGCCGCCAAGACAAAGCGCGAAAGTAGTTGTTTTCGCTCTTTGTGAAAAGACCAATGCAAGGAGATAGCAATGTTTAACGGAATTTTCCAGGTTCCCCGGCCGAAGAACGAGCCCGCCCTGAACTACGCCCCGGGCAGCCCGGAGCGGGCGGAGCTGAAGGCCAAGCTGGCGGAGATGCTGGGCGAGAAGCTCGAGGTGCCGATGGTCATCGGGGGCGAAGAGGTCCGCAGCGGCAAGCTGGCGAAAATGCGGTACCCCCACGACCACAAGCGCATCCTGGGCACGTATCACCAGGGCAACGCCCTGTACGTAACGAAGGCCATCGAGGCGGCCAACCAGGCCAAGAAGGAGTGGGCCCAGATGCCCTGGGACTCCCGCGCGATCGTGCTGCTGAAGGCGGCCGAGCTGCTTGCGGGCAAGTACCGACAGACCCTCAACGCCGCCACCATGCTCAACATGTCGAAGACGCCGCAGCAGGCCGAGATCGATTCGGCCTGCGAGCTGATCGATTTCTGGCGGTTCAACCCGCACTTCATGCAGCTTGTGTACGGGGATCAGCCGATGTCGACGCGCGGCGTGCAGAATTACATGGAGCACCGGCCGCTGGATGGGTTCGTGCTGGCGATCACACCGTTCAACTTCACCTCCATCGCCGGCAACCTGCCGACGGCGCCGGCGCTGATGGGCAACACCGTGGTCTGGAAGCCGGCGTCGGCCGCGGTGCTGCCGGCGTACTTTATTATGAAGGTCCTCACCGAGGCCGGTTTGCCCCCGGGGGTGATCAACATGGTGCCGGGGCCGGGGCCGATTATCGGTCCGCCGGCGCTGGATAACGTCAGCCTGGGCGGGATCCACTTCACCGGCTCCACCAAGGTCTTCTCGACGATCTGGCTGGCGGTGGGCTCTGACATTCGCAAGTACGTCTCCTATCCGCGGATCGTCGGCGAGACCGGCGGCAAGAACTTCATCTTTGCCCACGCCAGCACCGATATTGAAGCCCTGGTGGCGGCGCTGGTTCGGGGCGCGTTTGAGTATCAGGGGCAGAAGTGCTCGGCCGCGTCGCGGGCGTATATTCCGGATTCGATCTGGCCGGCGGTCAAGGAGCGCCTGCTGGCCGACACCGCCGAGCTCAAGATGGGCGACGTGACGGACTTCCAAAACTTCATGGGGGCGGTGATCGACAAGAATTCCTTTGACAGCATCAGCGGCTACATCGACTATGCCCGCAGCAGCCCTGACATGGATATTCTCGTGGGCGGGGGGGCCGATGACTCCCTCGGGCACTTCATCGAGCCGACCGTGGTGCTGTCGAGCGATCCGAAATCCCGGCTGATGACGGAAGAGATCTTCGGGCCGGTTCTGACCGTCTATGTCTACCCCGAAGCTGAGTACGACCAGGCGCTTGAGCTTTGCGATCAGACTTCGTCGTACGCGCTGACCGGCTCGATCTTCGCCACCGAGCGGACCGCGATCGTCAAGGCGATGAACACCCTGCGCCACGCGGCCGGGAATTTCTACATCAACGACAAGCCCACGGGAGCGGTCGTCGGCCAGCAGCCCTTTGGGGGCGCCAGGGCCTCCGGCACCAACGACAAGGCCGGCAGTTGGCTGAACCTTGAAAGGTGGGTTTCGCCGCGGACAATCAAGGAGACGTTCCTGCCGCCGAGAGACTTCCGGTATCCGTACATGGCCGAGGAATAGGCGCGGCGGCCACAGAAGCCAGCATCCGCTCGATTCGGCTCATGGGAGCGGGCGAGCAAGACAATGGGAAAACAGACAAGAAAGCCCCGGAAGCGTAGGAAGCCGGCGGTCGGGCAGGGCCTGTCCACCCGCGCCATCCACGCCGGCGAGGACCGGGAGCGCTATGCCGATTCGATCACGACTCCCATCGTCCAGACCTCCACCTACGCGTTCAAGGACAGCAAGGAGATCCGCGCCTACACGAAGGGCGGCAAGGAGCGATTCGAGTACGGCCGGTACGGCAACCCCACCGAAAAGGTGGCGCAGCGCCGGATGGCTGCCCTGGAAGGGGCGGAGGAGTGCGTGATCTTCGGCTCCGGGATGAGCGCGATCGTCACCACCATCCTGGCGCTGGTCCACAGCGGCGATCACATCGTCATCACCGACGATGCCTACAAGAAGACGCTCGAGTTTTGCAGCTCCTATCTTCAGCGATTCGGCGTCGGCTGTACGATCGTGCCCTTCGGCGACTATGACGCCCTGGATCGCGCGATCGGGCCGAAGACGCGCTTCATCTTCTCGGAGTCCCCGACCAATCCCTACCTGAACGTCTTCGACTTGGTGCGGCTTCGCCGGATCGCCCGCAAGCACAAGGTCCTGACGCTGATCGACAGCACGTTCGCCACCCCGGCGAACCAGCGGCCGCTGGAGTTCGGCGTCGATCTGGTGATGCACAGCGGCACCAAGTATCTGGGCGGGCACAACGACATCTTGGCCGGGGCGGTGCTGGGGCGAAAGGAACTGGTTGACGAAATCCGGGTTCTGCACAAGGCCATCGGCGGCGTGATTGATCCGCACTGCTGTTACCTGCTCCTGCGCGGGCTGAAGACCTTCGCCCTGCGCATGGCCGCGCAGAACGAAACGGCCATGAGGGTGGCGACGTTTCTGGAAGGCCATCCGTGCGTGAAGCGCGTCTACTATCCTGGGCTGAAGAGCCACCGGCACCACCGCATCGCCAAGGCACAGATGGACGGGTTCGGCGGCGTGGTCACCTTCGACATCAAGGGCAACCTGGCTACGGCCAAGCGCTTCCTCGACGGCCTCAAGCTGTGCTTTATCGCGCCCAGCCTGGGCGGGGTCGAAACCCTCATCACCCACCCGGCCCTGGTCAGCTACTACGAGTATTCGCGCAAACAGCGCTACGACCTGGGCATCACCGACACGCTGATCCGCCTGGCCGTCGGCGTCGAGGACGCCGACGACATCATCGCCGACCTCGACCAGGCGCTGAAGCGCACCCGCCGGGCCGGCAGGCGGAAGAGGTAGACGCGCGCCCGGCGGGGCGCAGGCCGTGGTGAAGCTGGGGCTTTTTCCGAGAAGTGGCGTCGGTGTCCTGATGCGGAGAGCGCCTGTGGCGTTCACAAACGGAGCCCATGTGGGAGACCTGCCGTAGGGGCCCTCTACCGTAAGAAAGGATGGGAAGATGGCAGCTAGTCCCCTTGGAATGTTCCTGATCGTGCTGCTGGGCGGGGGCGGCGACCTGTTGGACTTCCTCTCGTCAAAGGCCTACTGGCAGGCCAAAGGCGTGGAGATCACCGCGGCGAACATGCTGGCCGAGCTTCGGCCGGTTGAACTGGGGGATGTGCCGGCCCTGATCCGGCAGCTCGCCTCCGAACGGCACGCGGATCGCGAACAAGCCTCCCAGAAGCTTCTGGCCAAGGGGCCGACGGTGGTGCCGCGATTGCTCAAGGCGGCCGGGTCGGCCGACGCCGAGGCGGCCGCTCGGATCAGAAACCTGGTTCGGGCCCTTTCGGGCAGAGACAAGGCCCGGGCCGTCCGGCGGCTGATGGCGATTCGCACACTGGGCGAGGTCAAGGACCGCGCGGCCGTGCCGGCCCTGCGGAAGCTGCTGGACTCGAAGGCCCTCTTCGAGGCCGAGTACGCCCGGGCCGCTATCGCCGCCATCGAGGGCAAACCGTTCAAGCGCCCCGTCGCCTCGACCAAGGCTATGGAAAGCGACCTGTGGCTGCTGCCGGGCAACTGCGCCGCCGTGGGTCAGGTCGCACTGCCCGCCGGCAAGCCAGTGGATCTCGACCAGATGGCCAAGGAGCTGACCGCCATGCTGCCGGAGGGCAAGGCAGAAGAGGCGCTGAAACAGGCCAACGAGGGGTTGATCGCCGTGGCCGAGCGGATCGGCAACGTCAGGCTCCACGGCATCACCTTCGGCGTCGCCGACGACATAGGCGATGACAGCGGCTACGTGGTCTTCATTGCCCGCGGCCTCTACGACGTGACGGCCGTCCGGACGGCCCTGCTGGAGCAGCGGGCCAAGCCGCAGGTGGTGGAGGGGACGGAAGTTCTTGGGTTCGGCGGGGATGACCCGGTACTGATCCTGGCCTCGAACGAGCGGCTGGTGTTCCTGGTGAGTCCGTCAGGCGAGAAGCTGCCGATCGCGCAGATGGTCGCGGCCCTGAAGGCCGGAAAGGGCAAGCTGGCCGGTAATCAGGACATCGCAAAGCTGGTCAAATCCGTCGGCGTCGACAATGCCCTGTGGGCGGTCATGCGCGTCAGCGAAGCCTACCGCCAGGCATCGCTGCTGGCGCCGTTCAAGACCGTCACCCTCGTGGGCAAGCGGAAGGGCGAGCAGATGGATTTCGCGCTCAAGGCGACGGGCACCGAGGCCGAAAGGGTCAGCCAGGCCGTAACCGAGTTCAACGAGCTGATGGCCGAGGGGCGCGAGGGGATAGCCCGCGAGGCTGAGCGCATGCCCGCCATGAAGCCCGTGGCCGACCTGCTTGCGAGCATCAAGGCCAAGGCCGAGGGGCCCAACGCGACCGTCACCGCCTGCTTCAAAGGCGATGTGAAGAGGCTGCTGGGCATGCCGTTCGTGATGTTGGTGTCCGTCAGGGCCGCGCATACCGAGATGATGGAATTGGAGGCGGCACCTCCTGTGCCTCAGCCTGCCCCGGGCCCGTGAACGCGGCTCGGGCCGCGCCGGGCGATGCCGGCGCTTGCACTATCTCCAAGCTGTTGGCAATATGATGCGCGGAACATTCTGAACGAGTCGACATGGTTGTTGGCATTCCCCAAGTGGCGCCGAGGAAACTTTGAGAACGCAGCAGGCCCGAACGCAAACGACGGGGGCGCGCGGCGCCCAGGCATTCGACAACGAGAAGTACCTCGCCGAGCAGACCGAGGCGATTCTGAAGCGCGTCGAGCGCTTCGACAACAAGCTGTACCTGGAGTTCGGCGGCAAGCTGCTGTTTGACTATCACGCCGCCCGGGTGCTGCCGGGGTTCGGGCCCAACGTCAAGATGCGCCTGCTCCAGGGGCTCAAGGACAAAGCCGACATCATCCTGTGCGTCCACGCCGGCGACATCGAGCGCAGGAAGATGCGCGCCGACTTCGGCATCACCTACGACTCCGACGCCTTCAAGCTCATCGACGACCTGCGGGAGTGGGGGCTGGACGTGCGGGCGGTCGTGATCACGCGCTTTGCCGATCAGCCGGCGGCGATCGGCTTCAAGAACAAGCTCGAGCGCCGCGACGTGCGCGTGTACACGCACCGGCTGATCAAGGGCTACCCGGCCGACGTCGATCTGATCGTCAGCGACGCCGGCTACGGCGACAGCTCGTACGTCGAGACGACGCGCCCGCTGGTGGTGGTGACCGCGCCGGGCCCGGGCAGCGGCAAGCTGGCCACCTGCCTGTCGCAGGTCTATCACGACTACAAGCGGGGGGTGAAAGCCGGCTACGCCAAGTTCGAGACCTTCCCCATCTGGAACCTGCCGCTGCGTCACCCGGTCAACGCCGCCTATGAGGCGGCGACGGCCGACCTGCATGACGTCAACATGATCGACCCGTTTCATCTGGAGGCCTACAACGTCCGCGCCGTCAACTACAACCGTGACGTGGAGGCCTTCCCCGTGCTGCGGCGGATCCTGGAGAAGATCACCGGGTCCAAGTCAATCTACCAGTCGCCGACCGACATGGGCGTGAACCGGGCCGGCTTTGCCATTCTCGACGAGCCGGCGGCGACCGAGGCCGCCAAACAGGAGATCATCCGCCGATACTTCCGCTACGCCTGCGAGTACGCCATGGGGCTGGTGGACCAGGATGTCGTCGATCGCGTTGAGGTGTTGATGGAAGAGTTCGACATTCACCCGGAGGACCGGGCCGTGGTCGGCCCCGCCCGCCAGGCTGCCGCTACCGCGGAGTCCAACGCCGGCAAGGGACACAAGGGTGTGTTCTGCGGAGCCGCCGTGCGGCTGGGCGACGGGACCGTCGTCGTTGGCCGCAACTCCCCGCTCATGCACGCCGCCCCCAGCCTCGTGCTCAATGCCATCAAGGCCCTGGCCGAGATCCCGCCGAACCTGCACCTTCTGAGCCCCAACATCATCGAGTCCATCGCGTCTCTGAAAAAGGACATCCTCGATCGCCCGACGGTCAGCCTGGACCTGGAGGAGACGCTGGTCGCCCTGAGCATCAACTCCACGACCAACCCGACGGGGCGGCTGGCGATGGAGCAGCTCAAGAACCTCGCCGGCTGCGAGGTGCACATGACGCACATCCCCACGCCCGGCGATGAGAAGGGCCTCCGCCGGCTGGGGGTCAACCTCACCTGCGACCCCAACTTCGCCACCAACAAGCTGTTCGTCTCGTAAGCGGCCCGCATCGGCCGGACGCCGACCCAACTCGCGGCACTGCTGCCATGCTGGCGCCGGCGGGCCGGAAGCGAACCCCCATGACGGTCTAGAGCGTTCGCAGCTCGAACAGGAAAACCTGCTCGCGCGCCCCCAGCACGCGGCTGACGCGGGCGATCCGCGGGCTGGCGGCGATCCGGAGGCCGCTGGCCGCTATGGACGCTTGGAGATGATCGATGCCGGCCTCGCCCGTGCGCTGCGAGACGTTGGAATACTGTAGGAGAATCGCCCCGCCCGGGCTGAGGTGGGCGGGCGCGTTCCGTAGAAAGCCGTCCACCACGCGATAGCCGGGATCGTAGTTGGCCGTGTCGTACAGCGTCTGCGGCTGGCCCTGGATCCACGGAGCGTTGAAGAGGATCGCGTCGAAAGTCTCGCCCCGCACCGCCTCGAACAGATCGGCCGGGCCTCGCACCTCGACTGTCTTTTCGAGCCCGAAACGCTCCACGTTGAGCCGGGCGTTGGCAACGGCCTTGGGGTTGCTGTCGGTGGCGACGACCCGCTCGGCGCCGAGCCGGGCGGCCAGCAGGGCCAGCACCCCGGTGCCGGTGCCCACGTCGAGAACCCGCTTGCCTTCCATCAGGTGACGGTACTCGACGAACATGGCCGGCACACTCTGGTCGGCGGGCACGTACACGTGCGGGAGAATGGTGATCGTCCCGTCCAGGATGTCCATGGCGATTCCCTCGCGCGCCCGACGCATGTCGGTCAGGATTCGCTGGAGCCGCCGGATGGGAATGAGGAAAGTCTCCTCGCCGGTCGGCTCTTCGAGCCATTCCTGGAGGCCGGCGGTGTCGGGCGGGTCCTGCACGTTCAGCAGCAGGTCGCCCCGCCCGAGCAGGAACAGGCGATGGAGCTTGCGCCGGCGGGCCTCCGCGAAGGCCGCGCTGCGCTGCCCGCGGTCGGCAACGTGGGCGAACTTCTCGGACGAGATGAGCCTCCGCTGGAACCGCTGACAATAGCGGTACACGCCGTCCGCGTAGGCGTACGGTCCGGTCAGGACGATTCCCGCCCCTGCGGCCAGGCGGGCGTGCAGGTCCCGCGGGCGCTCGCGTGCATCATGAACCTCCACTGGGGCGAACTGGTCGGTGAAGATCTCGAATTCGTGGGCCAGCAGACACCCGCCCGCCCCAGGGACCTCCAGAGCCCGCCCTCGCATCGGCCGGCGCCGCTCAGACGTCGTCTCTCCTCGGTCGCTCATAGTGCCCCCGGACTTCCTCGGCCGGGTACTTCAACTCGTTCTTTCTCATTTTCTCTTCGAAGCTGGCGGCCAGGTCCGCGTTCAGGCAGTTCGCCAGGGACAGCACGAACGCCAGGATGTCGGTCGCCTCTTCCATCACCTGCTTGCGGGACTCCTCGTCCCGAAGCACCGCTTCGGCCTCCTGGTCGGTGGCCCACTGGAAGTGCTCCAGGAGTTCGGCCGCCTCGATGGCGATGCTCATGGCCAGGTTTCTGGGCCGATGGTACTTGCCCCAATCGCGGACGGCGATGAATTCGGCCATCCGCTGCTTCAGTTGTGTCACGGTTGTCTCTTCGTCTCGCATGAACCACCTCTTGGCGCGGGAGGATCTCAATCGCCTATCATGATGGGAGCCGGCCCCGGCGGCAAGCCGGAACATCCGGCTCTCGCCCGCCGGCGAGGCTTGACAACGCCGCGGGGCCCGGCACAAATGGGGGCGTGCGAACGGGATCGGCTGCGTTTTGGCCGACAGGTTTTGCCGGAGCGTCGATCGGCATTCGGGAGCATAGCCGTCTTTCGACGCGGCCCGTCGCGTTTGGAGACCGAGTTAGATGGAGCCTGGCGACATAGCGTGTGTGATCCTCTGTGGCGGGGAAGGCAAGCGGATGGGCTCGGCCGACCGTCACAAGGTCTGTTTCCCGATCGCGGGGACCCCGGCAATCGTTCGCACCGTGGGCATGCTGAAGTCGGTGGGGATCAAGCGGTTCCTGATCGTCGTGGGGACAACGGCCCAGCAGGTCATCGACACCGTGACGGCCGAGCATCCGGACGTGGCCTTCGTCTATCAGCGGCAGCCGCGAGGAACCGGGCACGCCGTCGCCTGCGCCGTGGAGGTGCTCAAGGCGGCCGGGCACAACGGCCCGGTGCTCGTCACCATGGGCGACAAGATCATCCAGCCGCATGTGGTGGAAAGGCTCCTGGCCGCCCACGCCGTCCAACGGGCGGAGCTGACGCTGACGGCGCTGCCCAAGACGCCCGGCACCACCGCCGGTCGGATCGTCACCGACGCCGCGGGCAGGGTCTCGGGTGTCGTGGAGCTGGCCGACATTCGCCGCGCCGCGGAAATGAGGCGCCGCGTCCGGGTGGGCGGGCGCCGCATGACGGCCGGGCGGATCGAACGCAGCCGGTCCGTCAACGCCTCGCTGTATATGTTTGAGGCGCCCAGCTTGTACGACGCGGTCGCGGCCCTCAACGACGAGAACGCACAGGGGGAGCTGTATCTGACCGACACTGTCGCCCACGTGGCCGGGCGCGGCGGCCGCGTCGGCGTGCTCGAGGTGGCCAATCCCGAAGACCTGATGGCCTACAACACGCCGGAGGAGCTGCTGGCCGTCGGGCAGGTCTTCGCCAGGAGGCTCTCCCGACGGCGGCGAATCGCGAAGGTCTCGGCAAAACTTTCGGGCCGCAGCTTCCGGCGGGCCGGGGAGTGGCTCAAGATCGTCCAGCAGAACCCGCCGCGCCTGCGCCGCGTCCTCACTGCGGTGTACGGGGCGGACGAGGGGCTGCTGAGCGAGCGGCGGAAGGCGTTCGCGGGCGTCTTGAAGCGGTTCATCAAGACCTTTGGCCCGAGGCGGCGCGCGGTTCTGGCCAGGGCGCCGGGGCGGATCAACCTGATGGGCCGACACGTGGATCACCGCGGCGGCTACGTCAACGTCATGGCCATCAGCCGGGAGGTGATCCTGGTTGCGGCCCCGCGCGACGACGACAAGGTCTCGCTGGCGAACCTCCGCCCGCGCGAGTTCCCCGATCGCGAATTCCGCGTGGGCGAGCTGCTGAAGTCAGCCGACTGGTTCGATTGGATGGACTACATCGACTCCACGACCGTCCGCCAGGTGCTGGAGGCCTATCGCGGCGACTGGAGCAACTACGCCAAGGCGGCCGTGCTTCGCCTCCAGCACGCCTGCCCGGATCACCGCTTGAGCGGCTTCGACTGCGTGGTGGACGGCAACATCCCGATGGGCGCAGGGCTGTCCAGCAGCTCGGCCGTGGTGGTGGCGGTGGCGGAGGCGGCCGTGGCCCTGAACGGCCTGGACCTGACCACCCAGCAGTTTGTCGACCTGTGCGGGGAAGGCGAATGGTTCGTCGGCTCGCGCGGGGGCAGCGCCGACCACGCCGCCATCCGCGGCGGCGAGCGCGGAAAGGTCGCCCGCGTGGGGTTCTTCCCGTTCCGAATCGAGGAGACCATCCCCTGGCCGGAGGGCCTGAGCCTGGTCATTGCCAACAGCCACGTCCGGGCCGCCAAGAGCGAGGGCGCCCGCGACACCTTCAATCAGCGCGTCGCTACGTATAACCTGGCCGAGGTGCTTCTGCCCCGGCGCAGCGCGGTGCTGCGGTCGATGCGGCACCTGCGCGACGTGGACCCGGACGCTTTGGGCGTATCGCCGGGCGAGATCTACCGCGCGCTGAAGCGCCTGCCCGTGCAGGTCACGCGCCGGTCGGCCGAGGAATTGCTCCCGGACGGGCACCAGAGGTTGGAGGAAATCTTCGCCACGCACCGGAACATCGGCCCGTACCGGCTGCGCGACGTGGCCACCTACGGCATCGCCGAGTGCCGCCGAAGCGACATGTTCGCCGAGCTTCTGCGCGCAGGCGAGCTGAAAGAGCTGGGCCTGCTGATGCAGATCAGCCACGACGGCGACCGCGTGGTGCGTTTCTGCGACGGGCGCGCCGTCCGGCACAGGCTTTCCTACGGCGACGCCCGGCTGGAGCGGCTGATCGCGGACGTGGCGTCGGACAATCCGGCCCGGCGCGCGCCGGCGGCGTTGTGGGCCCAGCCCGGGCGGTACGCCTGTTCGACGAAGGAGATCGACTTTATCGTCGACACGGTCACCGCCCGACCCGGCGTGGTCGGGGCCCAGATCGCCGGGGCCGGCCTGGGCGGATGCGCCATGATCCTGCTGAAGACGGAAGCCCTGAGCGGAACGCTCAAGACCCTGCGGGAAAGCTACTACCGCCCGCGGCGGCTGAAGTTCGACGTCCACGTCTGCCAGCCCGTCGGCGGCAGCGGAATCCTGTCTGCCTAGCCGGGCCGGTAACGCCAGTAAGTGTTTTTACTCATTCCCGTTGCGCCCGGACCGATAGAATGAGATAGGATGTGTGGAATAGTTGGTTACGTCGGGCGGAAGCGGGCCGGGCCGATCCTCTTGGAGGGTCTTAAGCGCCTGGAGTACCGGGGGTACGACTCGGCCGGCCTGGCGGTGTTCGTCGGCGGCAGGCTGCACATTCGCAAGTGTGCCGGCCGGATTGCCGGACTGGCGGCGATCGTCGCCGAAGACGCGGACATCGGCGCGGGCACGGCGGGCATCGCCCACACCCGCTGGGCCACTCACGGCGGCCCCACGGCCCAAAACGCCCATCCGCATACCGATTGCTCCGGTCGGATCGCCATCGTCCACAACGGCATCATCGAGAACTACGCGGCGCTGAAACAAGTGCTGGCGGAGAAGGGCCACACCTTCCAATCCGAGACCGACTCGGAGGTCCTGGCCCACCTGATCAGCGAGTTCTACCGCAACGAGGGGGTCGAGAAGATCGAACAGGCCGTGCAGTTGGCCCTGCGCGAGGTCACCGGCACCTACGGCCTGGCGGTGATGTGCGCCGACGAGCCGGACAAGATCGTCGCCGCCCGGCGGGGCTCGCCTCTGATCGTCGGCGTCGGGGTGGACGAGTACATCGTCGCCTCGGACGCCGCCGCCATCGTCGAGCATACCGTCAACGTCGTCTACCTCAACGACAACGAAATGGCCGTGCTGGACCGCGAGGGACTGCGAACCCTGACGACCGACAACCTGCCCGTCTCCAAGCAGGTCCAGCAAATTGAGTGGTCGCTGGAGCAGATCGCCCTGGGCGGCTACGAGCACTTCATGCTCAAGGAGATCTTCGAGCAGCCCGAGGCGGTCCGCAATTGCCTCCGCGGGCGGATCGATCTGCGCGAGAACCGCATCCAACTGGGCGGCATCGAGCACCTGGCCCGCGAGCTGGTCAAGACCAGGCGCGTGATCCTGACCGGCTGCGGTACCGCTTGGCACGCGGGGCTGATCGGCGAGTACCTCTTCGAGGACCTGGCCCGGATCTCGACCGAGGTGGAGTATGCCAGCGAGTTCCGCTATCGCAACCCGATCATCGAGGACGGCACGGTGGTGGTCGCCATCAGCCAGTCCGGCGAGACGGCCGACACGCTGGCCGCCCTGCGCGAGGCCAAGCAGAAAGGGGCGCTGGCCCTGGGCGCGGTCAACGTGGTCGGCTCGACCATCGCCCGCGAGACCGACGCCGGAGTCTATCTGCACGTCGGGCCGGAGATCGGCGTGGCCTCCACCAAGGCATTCACCGCCCAGGTGGTCGTGCTCTCGCTGATCAGCCTGTACCTCGCCCGGCGGCGGTTCATGTCGGAGGCGATGCTGCGGCATTACCTGGAGGCCCTGGAGGCCATCCCCGACAAGATGCAGCAGATCCTGGATAAGTCCGACCGCATCCAGCAGGCCGTGCAGGCCTGCGTCGATCACGACAACTGGCTGTTCCTGGGTCGAGGGTATAACTATCCGGTTGCCCTGGAGGGGGCGCTGAAGTTGAAGGAAATCAGCTACATCCACGCCGAGGGGCTGCCCGCGGCGGAGATGAAGCACGGGCCGATCGCCCTGATTCACGAAGGCATGCCGGTGGTGTTCATCGCTCCGCGATGCGGCACCTACGACAAGATCATCGGCAACATCGAGGAGGTCCGCGCCCGCGGGGGCGTGGTCATAGCCGTCGCCACCGAGGGCGACGAGCGGATCGCCCGCTACGCCGAGCACGTCTTCCGCATCCCTGACTGCCCGGCCCCGCTCCAGCCATTGCTGACGGTCGTGCCGCTGCAACTGCTGGCGTATCACGCCGCCGTCGCCCGCGGCTGCAACGTGGATAAGCCGCGCAACCTGGCCAAGTCCGTCACCGTGGAGTGAGCTGCTTGCTTCCGCGCGCCGGCGGCCGCGGAATCACCTGGTGCCGCGGCAGGCGTCCTGCTAAGATCCCCATCGGAGATTTGATCGGAACGTCTGCGTGATCCGAGGGCGGCTCATGACGCGGAAAGCCTGTCTGCGACCTATTATTCTGGCGCTGGTTCTGGCCTGGTCTTGCCCCGCTGGGGCCCGCAACATCAAGCTGGTCAAGCCGGACGAGTTCGACGCGACGGACCTGGACTCCCTGGTGAGAACGATCACCCGGGGCTGCAAGAGCGACCGGGAAAAGATGATCGCCCTGTGGGCCTACATTACCCGCGGCGGCTTCTATCATTGGTGCGAGGCACGCGAGGGGCCCGAGGCCGTCACCGAGTTGGGAGTCGTGTACGATCCGATCGCCGCCTTCAACGTCCACGGCACGGTGATCTGCTACCAGGTGGCCGACGTGCTGGCGAACCTGGCCGACGCCGCCGGCATGCGAACCCGCACCCGCGGCATCCCCGGGCACAAGCTCATGGAGGTCTTCTACGACGGCAAGTGGCACCTGTTCGACGCGCAGTACGACTGCGCGTCCTACTTCGTCGCCGACGACGGCAAGACGATCGTCGACCTGAACGAGGTCTGCCGCGACGCCGCGAAGTACATCCTCAAGCCGGCCCATCCGTCCCGGCCGTTCTATCAGTTCGACCACCTCGGGGGGAAGTTCTGGCCGTGGGAGTCGAAGGCCTACGTCATCAAGAACTGGTATCACACCGGCGTGCCGGCCAAGGCCCCCGTGTTCACCCCGTACCTCGCTCGCGGCCATACGGTCCACCTGGACCTGCGGCGGGGTGAAAAGCTCGTCCGCAACTTCACCAACGACGGCAAGTGGTTTTGCTCGGCGGCCATGTACAAGCGATGGAAGCGGGACCGGACCCAGCGGTGGGTGGACAAGGGCCCGCACGACCCGCGCCGGCCCGGCAACGCGTATGCCAATGGCCTGCTGGTCTACGAGCCGGATTGGCGGGCCAGTGAGCTGAACTTTCTCGATGGGCTATACGAAGGCAGCAATTTCGCCCTGACCGACGGGAAGGTCCATCCGGCCAGGGCGGGCAGTTGCCGCGTGGTCTTCCGCGTCCAGAGCCCGTATCTGCTGGCCGGCGACCCCGGCAAACTCACCGTCGACGGCGATTCCCGCGACGGGGCCATCTTCCAGGCCAAATTCTTCCGAAAGGACGCCAGCGCCGCCAACTCCGTGGCCGTGTCCACCGACAACGGTCTGAGCTGGGCAACCGTCTGGACCAATGACAAGATCGGCGTCCGCACGGTGCGTCTGGATCTGACCAATCACGTGGAAGGACGGTATGGCTATCTGATCAAGATCGTGCTTTCCGCCCGCGAGCCGGCCGAGGCCGGCGTGGCCAACATGAAGCTGCGGAACCGGCTGTTCTTCTCGCCGATTCCACTGCCGGCGGTCCGGCCGGGCAAGAACCGCTTCGCCTTCGGCGTCGAGGAAGGCCACAGCCTGCTTGTCATCCATCCCGACCTGTCGGACGCCGAGGGGCACCGGCGGTACTTCAAAGAGCTGAAAGACCTGAGATACAACTCCAACTACGTCCGGCACCTCTCCCCGGCCGGTGGGGAAGGGCATGCGATCGTGGAAGTTGCCCCGCCCGACGGCACGAAGATTCAGTCCATGACCGTGCACGGATCGTTCGGGGCCGCGAGCGGTGCGGCCGCGGCCGAGTCGGTGGAGCTGCTTTGCCGGGCAGAAGGCCAGGCAAACTGGAAGTCCGTATGGAAGAGCCGCTTTTCGGAGCGGAACGACAAGTGGCGCTGGGATGAGTCTGTGGACGTGCGGCTGGACCGTCCGGCCGAGAAGTGCCACCTCAAGTTCCTGCTGAAGCAGCGGCGGTGGATGTCGTTGAACATGGTCCGGGTCTACGCGCATTGCATTCGGCCCGAGCGACCGCTGCGGCGCGGCAGCGTCAAGATCACCCATGCCTGGCTGGCCGACGGGCGGCCGAAAAGCCGTACCGTCACGCCCGAGCCGACCGACACCTACACCATTGATGCCCCATCCGAGCACATCCGCAACCAATCCGTGACCATTGAAGTGGCCAATGAACGCGCCGCGGCGCGATAGTCCGTCAGTGAAGTGTTGGCCGCCGCGCGCGTCGCCAACGTCAAATCGTCAGCGTTGGCTGCCTCCTCGTGACCTCGACTTGCCCTGCCCCCCGCGACCTGCTATCGTTCGTGCCGATTGTAGCCAGAGGCATCGCCGGAGGTGGTAGACGCGGCCAAGGCCCCAATGCTGATGCGAATGCGTCGGCCGCGTGTCTGGCGCCTCCATCGCAGCCAGAGATAAGATGACCGTAAGAGCGATATTCCTGGGCCTGCTGGTGGGTGTGGCGCTGGCCTCGGTCGGCTACGTCAACGACATCTGGCTGGGATTCCCCAGCATCGGCGGCAACCTGATGCCCACTCACGCCTTCGGGCTGCTGATGCTGGGGCTGCTGGCCGTCAACCCGCTGCTGCGGCTGCTGGGCGGTCTCCGATCCGGGCGCACCGGACCGGCGGCCTCGGGCCGATGGCAGTTCACCACCGGCGAATTCATCGTGATGCTGTCGCTGGTGCTGATGGGCAGTGTCATCGCCGGCTCGGGCCTGCTTTGGGTCTTCCCCCACCCCATCATCGCTCCGTTCCATCACCAGGCGATCAGCCCCGGCTGGCGGGACAGGCACCTGCTCAGCTACGTCCCGTCGGTGATGATGGTGGCGACCGAGCCCGGCTCCGACGTCGTGAAGGACTACATGCAGGGCCTCTCCCGGCCGGGGGCACCCCTGCCGTTCACCGGCGTGCCCTGGGCCAACTGGGTGCCGACGCTGCTGTTCTGGTTCGCCGTCTTGGGGTTGAATTTCATCGCCGGCCTGGCCGCGGTGGTCGTCGTCTACCGCCAGTGGAGCCAGCGCGAGCACCTTTCCTTTCCCATCGCGGCCGTCACCCACCAATTGCTGGAGCCGCCGAGCGACGGGGGCGCTTTCAATCCGATCTTCCGCAACCGCGGGTTCTGGCTGGGCTTTGCCCTCGCCTTCGGGGTGCTGTGCGTCAGGGGCATCTACGCCTGGCGGCCGGGCTTCGTCACCATCCCATTAGGCATCAACCTTAGCTCTCTGCGCGAGATCCTTCCCTCCGTGGCCAAGGTGCCGTGGGTCAACGTGCTCAACGTCCGGTTCTACTTTGCCGCCGTCGGCGTGGCGTACTTCCTGACGTCCGAGGCGTCATTCTCGCTGGGCCTCAGCGGCTGGCTGTACGTGGCGGTGGCCGCGCCGCTGGTCTCGGCGGGGGTAGACCTGAGCACGGACGTTCTGGCCGGCGGGCTGCCGGCATACATGTACTTCGGTGCCTACATGGGCCTGGCCGTGATGGTGCTCTACCTCGGCCGGCGGTTCTATTGGTCGGTTCTGAAGCGTTCGCTGTGGCTGGGCGGGGATGCTTCCGGGGAGGTGCTGCCGCGGGAGGCCGCCGCCTGTCGCATCCTCATCGTCGCCAGCGCCGCCCTGGTCGGCCTGCTGTGGTGGGTCGGCCTGCACCCGCTGCTGGCGGTGGCGTTCGTGCTGCTGACGGGCACGCTGTTCCTGATGGTCGGGCGGATCAACGTCACCACCGGGCTGTTCATCATTCAGCCGTTCTGGCATCCGGTGGGGGTGCTGCTGGCCGTCTTCGGCAGCTTTGCCTTGGGCCCGCACGCCCTGATCATCCTGGGCTTGCTGTGCGTGGTAGTGACGATCGACCCGCGCATCGCGGTGGTGCCGCTGGCCCTGAACGTCGTCCGCATGGGCGACCTGCGGAGGCTCAAGCCCGGGCGGCTGGCCGGCTGGATGGGCGTCGCCGTCATATTGGCGATGGTCGCGGGCGTGGTGGTCACCGTGTATCTTCTCTACAGCCTGGGCGTCGCCGGCATGGACAGCGGCGGCCAGCGCTGGGCCGTGGACCAGGTCGCCAGGAGGCCGTTTCAGATGCTGACCCGCGCCGTGGATGAACTTTCGTCCACGGAGAGCCTCCAGGAAGCCGCCGGCCCCACCGGCCTCGCGCGGTTACTCCATCCCCGGCCGAAGCAGCATTTCTTGACGGCCGCGGGCATCGGCTTCGCCCTGGTGATGATCTGTAGCTACTTTCGCCTGCGCTTCACCTGGTGGCCGCTGCATCCGATGCTGTTTCTGGTATGGGGGTCGGTGTGGACGACGGAATTCGCGCCGTCGTTCCTGCTGGCGTGGCTGATCAAGACGCAGATCATGCGCTACGGCGGGCAGTCCTATTACCGCCGAGCCCGGAATTTCTTTATCGGGCTGATGGGCGGCGAGTTTGTCGCCGGCATCTTCTGGGGCGCGATCGGCCTGGGGGATTACCTTCTGACCGGCACGGTTGGCCCAAGCTTCAGGGTCTGACCGTAAGCCGGCACCGGGCGGCTCGCCGTGACGGAAAGGCGCTCGGGGCGCTCCGGCGCCTTGCCCCGAACATTTCATGACCGTCTCACGTTGGGCGGGGCCTTTGGGCCGTCGGCTGCGTTCTCCGCGTGAGCTGTCTTCGGCCTGACTTATCCCCAGTTTGGCGAACCGGGCCGGGAGCTGGCAACTGCGCGAGCGGCGAGGCCCTCACCTTCCAGGGCTCGCGCCCCGGGCAAAGAAAGGCGCCCCTGCCGGCCCGTTCGCCACCCGACTTAGGCGCCCGGCGGGGGAGCATTGTCGTTTCAGGTGTTTGCGAGCCCAAAGCCGTCCGAACAGGGATCGGAAAGCCGCCTTTTCGCGCTGGTTGGCTGCTAAAGGTCCGGTCCCGCGCCGCCGATGAACTCATGGGACCCGTCCCTGCCAGGATACCGGCGGCGACCCGCGGACCCGGGCAGAGACGGTCTGCATTCAATCGTGACAGTCGCAAAGGCAAAAAGGCAAGGGATAGCCCAAGACATCGGTCGCCGAAGCAGAACAGGAGAGCGAAATGAACGTGTTCGTCTATGTTCTAACACTATTGGCGGTGGGTCACGTTGGTGTGATGGCCCTGCTGGTCATCTATCTGTCCCGGGCGGTCAAACATTTGTCGCAGATGGCGGAGCCGATGCAGGCCCTGTGGGAGCAGCAGGAACGCTCCGCTTTCTCGGCGACAGCAAAGACTGACGCGACTGCCAAGTCGCAGTGGGCAGAGCAGCCCGAGGAATTGGTAGGCTCCCCATAAGAACGGCCCGTCGCGGAACGCCAAATGCGTTTCGCTCGTTGCCGAAGTCTGACATAGCCGATAGTCGTGATCGGTCTGGCCGTGGCGACGGTCCTTGCCCTGGGGGTTCGCTGGGCGGAGGTCGTCGCCTAGGCCTGCTGGAAGATGGTCAAGAGCGGCCCTGAACGGGGCCGCTTGACCATTGGGGACGTCCAGGGGCGGATGGGAATCCCCCGAGGATCCGAATCCCGTCTGGCCGGGGGCGGTGTCGAGCATCCCAACCCGCAGGGGCATCTTTCGGCGCCCAGGGTGCGCCCAGAGCCAACGCCCGGCCGCTCACGCCCGCCCGCCATGCCGCCGCAGCGGGGATAACCGCATCTTCAAGGCCATTGACCGCTTGGGCCAACAGGCGCCAGCGGGTCCACGATGTGCGCGCCTCTTCAGCGGTCTCTCGTCCCTGGCGGAGTTTGCCTGCGGATTTTTTTCGCGGCCCGGGCGGAAACTTTTCGCCGGGTCGCGAGTCAAAGGGATAGAAGGCGTGCACGAAAGGTCAACGAGTCCGTCGGGACTGAGGCCCTTATAGGCGTGTTCTCGTCGCTGAGGGCCTGGCCCGGAAAGGAGGCCAAAGATGCATCGGCCGACAGCGATGTTCCTTCTAGCCACCGTGATCGCCGCCACTGCCCCTCTCGCCCTGGCCCAGGCCGAGGCCAAGCAGGCCTTCGAGGCGGGCAAGACGGCTTTTGAGGCGGGCGAACTCGAAAAGGCCAGGCAGCTTCTTGAAAAGGCATCGCAGACGGACGTCCGCAATCCGGAAGTGTTCCTGTGGCTGGGCAAGGCGTGCTACCAGCTCGGGCAGGTGGACCGGGCGATTGCCGCCTGGTCCAGGACGCTCCGGTTGGCGCCCGAGCAGCCGTACGCGACCAAGATGCTCAAGGCCCTGCGCGGGCAAGTGGCCGACGCCGACACGCGGATCCGCCTCATCGAACTGATGCTGGAAGAGGCGCCCTTCGCGGAGCAGTTGGCCAGGACGGCGCTGGTTCAATGCGACAAGCTGCTGGCGGAAAAGGCCCTGACCGACGCCCAACGTGCCGGAGTGATGGCGCTGAAGGCGAGGGCCCAGATCCAGCGGGCCGACGGGCCCGGGGCGATCTCGACCGTACGCGAGTTGCTGGCGCGGTTCCCCAAGGAGGCGGACGCGGCCACGACGACGCTGCTTCTGGGTCTGGCCAAGACGCGCTTCGGCGGGGAGGCTGTGGCCGAGGGGGTGGCGCTGCTGAAGAAAGTGATCGCCGACCACGCGGGCACGCCCGCGGCCGCCGAGGCCGAATACGAGCTGATCGCATTCCAACTCCGCCAGAAGCCGGATCCGGCCGTCGCGGCGTCCCTGGAAAAGTGGATCGCCGGCAACGCCGGACATCCCAAGGCCCGTCAGGCCCGCCGCCGGCTGGTGGAGGCGTATCTGGCCGTCACGCGGCAGGTGCATCCGCGCACGCCGGAGGCCGCGCTAAGCCGGACCGACGTTGCGGCCCTGGCCGCGGCGGCGCAGCTCTACCAGCAGATCGTCCAGGCGAAGGAGGCGCGGTCACTGACAGACCACATCATCGCCCATCTCCAGCAGCAGTATGTCAGCTCGAAGGCATACGCAGCGGCCATCGCCGGGGCGGAGACGCTCCTGAAGGCGGCGCTTCCCGGCTCCAGCCGGACCGCGGTGCTGCGCGCCCTGGCCAGGTACAGGGTCGAGCACGCGTCCAAGGTGCTGACGGATCAGGCCAAGGCCGGCAAGCTTCCGGCCGGGGCGATGCCGAAGGTGCTGGCCGACGTGCTGGCCGTCTACGCGACCATCAACAAGGAATTCCCCGCCCAGCCGGCCTGGTCCGATCAGGCCACACTGGCCGAACGGGTGCGAAATCTGGCGGGGCTTGTGCCCTGGCCGGTGAAGGTGACCGGCCCCAAGCCGCTGCACACCTGGGCGGTGGCGGTGGCCCTACCGGTGATCGAGGCCAACGCCGACGCCGCAGCCGTCCGGCGCGCGGCCGTCACCGTCACCGCCGTCGTCGATGCGTACGTACGCTGCAAGGGCCAGGCGGCCAAGAAGGTGGCGCTGGCGATCAGCACGCAGTTGGTGGAGGCGCTCTGGCCGGAGGAGCCGACCTGGGCGGCCTCCATGCTGAAGCAGATCGACCTGCTGAGCGCGTGCGCGGCCAACCTGTTCCAGGAGAACATCAAGGCCGGGCGGGCCGAGGACAACGCCAAGCTCAACGAATTCCAGAACCGTCTGCTGGCGGCCATGTCCAAGCTCGCCGCCCGCCAGGCTGAGCACGCGCCGGCGGTCCTGAGCAGGCTCCAGAGCCACCTCGAGCCGTGGCTGCGACACGGCCACTACGCCCTGGGCGAGGCAGCCTACGAACAGCTCGCCGGGTCCCTGCCGAAGCCGCAGCAGCAGCAGGCGAAACTGGCCGTGGCGACGCTGTGGATCCGGCAGGTCACGACCGAGCACAATCGACTGCTGTCGGCCGGGCTGACCGTGCCGCGGAAGCTGGATCCGATCTTTGCCAAGGCCCTGGGACGATGCTATGCCCTCCAGGCCGGTCTGGTTGAAGATGACCCATTCCTCTCGCAGGTGCGCTCGGTCTGGGACAGCATCATCAACCACTACACGCGGCTGGAGTATTTCGACATCGCGGAGCAGGCCGTCAAGGCCAAGCCCGCGGCGCCGGCGGTCGCCCCCGCCGACGCCTACGCCCAACTGAAGCTCGCCGTCCTGCACGATCAGGAGGCGCGGCGGGAGCTGGGCGAGCTGCTCAAGCAATACAAGGGCGACGAGAAGATCACGCTGACGCCGGCGTTCAAGACCGCCATCGCCGAGTACACCAAGTTCATTTCCGATCGCCCGTCCAGCCCGCTGGTCGCCAACGCCGTCGCCGGCGTGTTCAACATCGCCCGGCTCTTCGAGCAGCATAAGGCGTACGACGTGGCGGTCGGCGTCTACCGGGACCTGGCGGCCTTCGCCGAGAAGGTCAAGGCGCTTACACAGTCGGCGCCGGGCGCGCCGAGCGCAGCCGAGCGCGCGAAGTTCGCCGTCGCCGGCGCCCTGTACGCCAAGGCTCGTGCGGCTCTGAGCAAGGCGCTGGCCGAGAAGGACCCCAAGGCCGCCCCGCCGGACAAGATCAGCGCCGAGTTCGCCGCCGCCATCGCCGCCTACCAGGGCTTCATCAAGGCCAACCCCGACAGCGGCCTTCTGGGGCAAGCCGTCCGGCAGATCCTCTCGGCGGCGCTGGAGTACGCCAGGATCGACGCCTGGGACGTCGCCGACGGCATCTACGCCGACCTGCTGGCCAGCGGGCTGCCGCTGCGCCGCCCCGAGCGGGTCCGGTTTGCCCGCGGCGTCTGCCAGATGGGCAAGGTCATGCCCGACCACGCCAGGAAGGTCCTCCAGGCCCTGACCACCGCCCCGCCCGTCACGCGGCGGCCCGGCGGGGCTGACGATGTGGCGGCGCTGGCCGAACCGAGTAAGCCCCTCTCGGCACTTGAGGGAACCAGCGGGCGGCTCAGGCAGCCGACGCCGACCTTCAAAGCCCCCAGCCTCGATTTGGCATGGTCGGAGGACCGGTCTGACGCCGACGGGAGGAGGGGGAGGGGGGGAGGAGGAAGGACTGAACTGGAGAAGTTGGATTACCTGGCCCTGACG
The DNA here is from genome assembly GCA_964401385.1 of uncultured Planctomycetaceae bacterium. Taxonomy (GTDB): domain Bacteria; phylum Planctomycetota; class Phycisphaerae; order SM23-33; family SM23-33; genus CAYNYF01. The sequence continues at coordinate 44,170 of CAYNYF010000010.1, forward strand.
GCCATCCGCAAGGACCAGCAGCGGCGCTCGGTGCAGGTGGCCCAGCTCCGCGACGAGTCCGTCCGGTATCGGGCGGTGGCACAGGCGTCCGCACAAGGCCAGAAAAAGCAGCTTGTCGTTCCCAGGCCGGTGCTGTCGGAAGCGGAGATCGCCCGCCAGGAAAAGGCCCTGGCCGCGGCGTACAAGATCTTCCAGATGATCCGGAAGGACTATGCCGCCACGCCCACGGCCGAGCAGGCCCGCGGCGAGATCATGATCATGATCCAGCACTGGCGGACCATCGGCCAGTGGCAGCGCGGGGCGGCGCTGGGCGAGCAGTACCTCGCCGACAACCCCACCGATCGGGAGCTGCCACAGCTTCGGCTGGGAGTCGCCCGCGACAACCTGGCCTGGGCGGCCCAGCCTGTCCAGAAGCAGCCGTCCACGCAGGCGATGCTGGCCGAGGTCGCCCAGCGCTTCGACAAGGCCCGCGGGCAGCTTGCCGGCATCGTGAAGGACTTCCCCAAGGACAAGTCCGTCGTCCACCAGGCCCAGTGGGACATCGCCAACAGCTTCCTGACGCAGGCCCGCGTCGTCGACGCCTTCAGCGCCACGCTGGCGCGCGGGCAGTACGTCCGGGCCGCCACGGAGTTGCAGCAGGTGGCCGCCAGGTATCACGACCACCCCAACATCGCACAGATTCCGCAGATGCTCTGGAACATCGCCCAGGAGCTTGCCGGGCGGGGCTACTACGACGAGGCCATCAACGTCTGGAGCGAACTGACCATCCACTACCCGACGCACCCGCAGGCCCAGCAGGCGGCCTACCGGATCGCCCAGACCTATCAGAACAACCTGAAGCGACCGCTGCTGGCGGCCGAGGCGTACCTGGAGCTGAACTTCACCCGCGGCGGCGACCTGAGCATCCAGAACCAGATCTTCAGCATCGGCGTGAGCCTGAAGAACGAAAAGCGCTGGGTGGAGGCCATGCACGTGCTGGAGAGCTTCGTGGACGGCTTCCCGCGCAATCCCAGCGCCGGTAAGGCGCTGACCATGGTCGGGCAGATCCACCAGACCAACGAGGCCTGGGACGACGCCATCAAGGCGTACCGCCGCGTGATCGACGAGTTCCCCGCCGGCACCTGGGTCCGCGACGCCAAGTGGTCCATCGCCGAATGCACCATCAACCTGAGCCAGTGGCGCGGGGCGATGGCCGCGTATCGGTCCTACCTGGCGACGTACGCCAAGGACGGCAAGGCGGCCGAGGCCAACCGCCGCATCGGCATCCTGAAGGACCTGGCCCGCTACCAGGCGCTGGTGGACGAGGAGGGCCAGCGCAAGGCCTTCGACGCCCAGTACCAGATCGCCGAGATCCTCCTGACGAAGCTGTCCAACCCGGTCAAGGCGATCATCGAGTACCGCAAGGTGACCGACAGGTGGCCGCAGAGCCACCTTGCCGACGACGCCATGTTCAAGACCGGCAGGACCTACCTGTCCATGGGGCAGACCGCCAAGGCCCGCGAGGCCCTGCTGGCGGTGGCTCTCAAGTACCCCACCAGCCCGCTGGCCGACGACGCCGTCTACATGGTCGGTCAGAGCTATGAAAACGAAGCACAGCGGCTGGCGGGCGTGACCCGCGAAAAGACGATCAAGAAGGCGAGAATGTGGGCTCAGAAAGACGCCTATTCCAAGTTCACGGCCGCCCGCCGCGATCTCCGCAGAATCAACGAGCTGGAGATCGCGGACTTGAAGAAGGGTGGCAAGCTGAAGGCTGCCGAGATGGCCCAGGCCCGCCAGTCCGTGCAGGAAAGCCAGTTCGCCATGGCCAACGTCAGCCTGCTGGGAGAGCAGGCCCGCCAGCAGGTCGAGACGCTCACGGCCAGCGAGCTTGCCGACCGGCAGGACAAGATCAACGCTGCCTTGCGAAGGGCGGTGGGGGCGTATCAGCAGGCGTCGAAGGTTCCCGCGGCGGACAAGGCCGACGAGTCGCTGCTGCGAATGGCCGTGATCTTCGCCGAAAAGCTGAAGGACTCGGACGCGGCCATGAAGACGTATCTCGAGATCGTCCGTCAGTTCAGCGGCACGGCCGTGGCCGAGGACGCCAGTTGGCGCATCGCCCAGTACCACGAGCGGCAGGGCAAGTACGCCGAGGCCATCACCGCCCACGAGGCCTTCCTGAGAAACTACCGCCGCAGCCCCCGGGCCGGGGCGGCCCAGTTCGCCATCGCCGAGAACTACGAGCACCTGGGCCAGTGGGTCAAGGCCATGGACGCCTACACCAACTACATCAACAACTTCCCGTCCGGGCCGCTGGTTCAGAAGGCGACCGAACAGATCAACTGGATCAAGACGTATCGGCTATAGGCCGGAGATAACGGCAAAGGTTCAAGGAGACACGATCATGCGGACGCACGTCATCCTGCTGACGCTCGCGGCGGCATTCCTGGCGGCCTGCACCGGTCGGGCCGCGCCGGCAAAGGAAGCCCCAAGACAGCCCGAGCTGTCCAAGGCCGAGAAGCTCTTTCAGGACGGCCGAGACGCCCTGCTGTCCGGCGATTACGCCAAGGCCGCCAACCTGCTGGAGAAGGCCGTCGCCGCCGACAAGACCAAGACCGCGTATCGGCTCTACCTGGCCAGGGCCTACCGCTACGCCGACAAGGGCAACCTGGCGGAAAAACAGTTACAGGAGATCGTCAAGGCCTCCCCCGACCACGTCGAGGCCGGACAACTGCTGGCGGAAATCTACGCCGAGCGGAAAAGCTGGAAGAACGTCGCCGCCGTGCTGGAGCCGCTGCTCAAATACCGCCACGACTACACGACCTACCACCTGCTGGCGGAGGCCACCTACCACCTCGACGACCACGGCAAGGCGCGAAAGTATTTCGAGGAGGCCGTCAAGCTCAATCCCAGCAGCGCCGCCGACCATTACCAGCTCGGCAATATCTACCTGGCGGGCAGTTTCTACGCCCTCGCGGCCGAGGCGTACCAGAAGGCGCTGTCGCTGGGCCTGGACAGCCCGGTGCTGCGGTACAAGCTGGGCTCGGCCTATTTCAACCTGCGGAACTATTTCGGCCGGATTTCGGTCGTCACCGTCAAGGCCGGCAAGGCCGGGACGATCGACGGCGGCTGGTACCTGATCGAGCAGGTGCCGGGGAAGAAGGACACCTTCCGGGCCGCCCCGGCCAGCTCGGCCATCTATCAGGTCGCCAAGGCGATGGCCGACGGCATCGAAGACCGCCCGGAGATTCACTTTCTCAAGGCCAACATTTACCTCAACGCCCGCCGTTATCAGCAGGCGTACGAGATGTTCGAGAAGATACAGAAGGACATCGCCGAGGAGGACAAGGCGCTGTTTTACTACTACTTCGCGAAGTCGGCCTTCGGCGTGGGCAAGTACGATGAGTACCTCAAGCTGCTGGGCGAGGCGATCAAGCTGAACAAGGAGGCGTACGAGTCCACGCTGGTGGAGGCGTATCTGAAGGTGGCCGAGCAGTACAACCAAGCCGGCCGGCTCGACAAGTACATCGAGTACCTCAAGCTGGCCGTGGCCGCCAGCCCGCAGAACGCCACGTTGCACCTGAAGCTCGGCAACGCCTACGAAGAGGCCCGCAAGTACGACCTGGCGGTGGTGCAGTGGCGGATGGTGCTGGACCTGGAGCCCGACCATCCGCAGCGGATGAAGCTGCTGAACCTCATCGGCAAATACCGCCAGGCTCCCAAGCCGGCAAAGACAGGATAGCCCCGCCGGCCGCACGGCGACAGAGATCCGCTTCGCTCATGCCCGGCGGGCTGGAGCGGGCTGAGGGGGACGACGGGCCGACCCCCGGACCGGTTCATGCAGACGGATCGGCCAAGGCAGTCACAGCACAAGCCGCTTCAGCCGTCCAGGGCACGACCTCGTGACACGTCCAGTTTCTTGTACAGACTGCGATCCGTGCGAATGTTGTGCAGGAAGGATAGATTGCTCACCATTACCAACAGGGGCTCGCGCCTTCGCCACAAGCTGCTCCATACTCGATGTAAGATGCGCCGCAGGGAGTAGAACCCCTGGTTGCAGGTGTCCATCTCCTGGAGGATGCCGGCCCAGGACAGATGCTTGTACCGGGCCACGGGGAAACACAGCGTGAAGTACTTCCAATCCTCCGGGAACGAGTCAGCGGCGACGCGGCCCTCCGATTTCATGCTGTGCCACAGGCGCGTTCCGGGCAGCGGCGTCAGAAACAGCGCGTTGAGCAGGTCCAGCCCATAGCGCCTGGCCGTGTCGGAGATCTGCTTGCCGATGCCGGGTTTATCCGTGTCCAGCCCCATGATGAAGGAGCCGACCACTGAGATGTTGTGGCGATGTATCCGACGAACGGAGGCCCTGAAATCCCGGCCGTTCAGCATGTTGAATTTCTTGCCGACCTCCGCCAGCCCTTCCTTCGTCGGCGACTCGAAGCCGATGAAGACACCTTTACAGCCTGCTTTGGCCGCCAGGGCCAGCAGCTCCTCGTCATCGGCCATGTTGATCGTCGCCTGGCAGATCCACTTCTTGTGCAGTCTGGCCCGGATCATGGCCCGAAACAAATTCTTGGCCCGGGCGATATGTTTGGGGCTGGTGCCGATGATGTTGTCGTCAACGACCAGGACCAACTTCTCCCGAATCGTCCGCAGTTCGGCCACGACCTTCTCAATGGGCCGTCGCCGGTAGCGCTTCCCGTTGAGAACCGACACGCTACAGAAGCTACAGTCGAGCGGGCAGCCGCGGGTGGTCTGAATCGAACCAAAGGCATAGCCGTTCACCAGGAGGTCGTTCCGAGCTGGCGGAACGTCCTTCATGTCCACATGCTCGCCGGCATACGCCGGCTGCAAGACGCCTTGCTGGACGTCTTGGAGGACTTGCGCCCAGACACTCTCGGCCTCTCCGGTTACCACCGAGTCCACGCGTTCCATCGCCTCTTGGCGGCAGGTGGTCGCATGGACGCCTCCCATGACAACGGGGACGCCCCGGTTGCGGAACTCGCTCGCCACCTCGTACGCTCGGTTCGCCTGGGAGGTGAACGCCGTGATGCCCACCAGGTCCGGCCGGGGCAGGGCCTCGTAGTCCGGCGCGCTGACGTTCTCGTCGAGGATCGTGATTTCCCACTCTGGCGGGGTCAGGCCGGCCAGGACCAGTAGGCCCAGTGGCTTCCAGACACGGTACCTGCGCCAGCGGCTCTTCTTGGCGAGGCTTACCAGCGGATTGCGCGGATTTATCAGATATAGGCGGAGATTTACCATGTGATCCTGGACCTACGACCACCCTATGCCCTTGGGCATCATTATCGCTCTGCTGAACGGGTTCGCAAGCGCGGAAGGGGAACCGTGCAGAAGCGGCCTGCGCACAAACGCGGATCGTCACACCTGGCAAGAGACGCCCGAGCCAGTCAACACTGCGCCGCGTAGGACTCGAACCTACGACCCGCTGATTAAGAGTCAGCTGCTCTGCCAACTGAGCTAGCGGCGCCAAGGACAAAGCAGTATAGTTGCCGCGAGCTTTCAGTCAAGGCCTAGTTGCCACGCGTGCGTGGCTCGGGTTGGGCGGCAGGGATGAAAAGCCCGAGCTCCTGCGACGGCGAGGAACGTTAGATTTCCATGGCGGAAGTCACGCGGATCGGTCATAGGGCGTAAGCGAAGTGTCGCGAGAATCCTGGCACGAATATCGCAGGCGTATGCTGGCCCAGACCAGCCGTTTCATCGAATGGGGTCTGCGGCATCCCGAACTGGTCGTCTGGATTCCGGCAAAGCTCGCGGACAGGGGAGGCTTCCCGCGGCGGGTCGCCGATTGGTTTTGGGGTGCTGCGTTGTCCACCGGCCGTGGGGGGTCGCTGACCCGATGGCGTGATCGACTTCTTCGTCGGCCGCGGCTGAGCCTCCGTCGCGACTGAGCCGCTCTCCGGCCGTTCGCGAGAGCCGCGCTTACTGCGTCTCGGCCGCCGGGGCCTTCTTTTCCACCAGCGTCACCAGCTCACGGAAATTCTGTAGCTTCCAACTGTCCAGCACCATGGTCTTTTCTTCCCCGCCGGCGTCGTAGCGCAGGCCCAGTATGCCCTTGTCTCGGAGCTTGGCGGTGTCCAGCGAGCGCACGGCCGTCCACGGAATCCTCTCCTTGCCGACGTAGCCGATTCCCTCTTCGTCGGCCACGAGCTTGCGCCGCAGGAACACCACTGCCGACACCACCAGGGCGAGGCCGGCGGGCACGAACAGGAAGGGACCATAGTGATTGAGCAAATACGTCAGGTAGGCGTTCACATCCGAGCTGCCGCCCTTGGGGTGTGGATACTTCTTCAAGATGTAAGCGTCCACCGAGCAGTAGATGCCGAAGCCCAGCAGGATCGCCGCAAAGATAAACCTGCGAACCGCCGGATCCTTGGCCGCCCGACATTCCACCCTCGTCGGCGTCTGCTGATTCTGCGCTTGTTCGCTCATGTTACGTTCCTTCTGAGAAAGCTGGCGAGAACCCTCTGTTGCTGGGTTGAATTATACCTTCCCGTCCGCGCGCGCCAATATGCCCTCTGGCAGCCAACATCGGCCGGAGATCGCCCAACGCGACAGCAAAAAGTGCGGAGTGTGGGATCGTTCCCGGGGACAGGTCGGGCGGGCGCGTCCGGGGGTCTCCGCGCGGTCGGAAGACGCGTCTCGCGCTCGAGCGCGGCCCGCGGCGGCTCGCCAAGTTCAGCACTTAAGGCTCTACGACCTCCAGGCCGGCGCCTTCGGCCATCCCCGCCAGGGCGAGCTGGCGCTGGTGCGGCTGTACCAGCCGCAGCAGTTGCTGCTGCACGCCACGTACTTCGGCGATGCCAACCTGGACGGCAAGGTGGATGGTGGCGACTACACCATCTGGGCCGACAACTACGGCTCGGGCGAGGGCGGCGCGCCAATACCTGAACCCGCGACGCTGGCGCTACTGGCGCTCGGCGGGCTGGTGTTGGTGCGGCGACAGCGTAAGTGACCGGCTAGTATACAAGTCAGATGAACTCGACGGGCGACTCCAAGCGGGTCGCCCGTTTTTTGCGGCCGGCTGTGAGCGGAATGTCAACATGCGTAATGATTTCAGCCCTCTGCCCGCACATCGCTTGCTTCCCGGAAAGCCGAAGCTGAGAATGCCATCAGACGATCGGCGGGCAACGACCGTCAGATGAATCGATCACTGAGGCCAGGCGAGGGGCGCGGGCGAAGCCCCGTTCGGGATCGCTGGCCCTGCCATGCGGCTCGCCACGGGCCGTCCGCGCTTGTTCATTCAGCCTTCTCGTTGGCCACCTGAATGATGACTGCCTTGTTGACGACGTTTCCTGCGGCGGTGACCGTGTAGGTCTGGCCCTTCAGGTTCGGCACGATGGTGTAGCTCCTGCCCTTGCCGTCCTGGAGCCAGATGTGGGTGACCTTGACGCTGCCGGCGGGCAGCGGCGGCTCCGGCCGCAGGTAGTGGGCGTAAACCTTGCAGCCGTTCAATGACATGTGGACGCTCCTGCGGAGATGCCACTTGATGTAGCACGTGTCCGCCGGTCGCGGCAGCATGACGTCCGCGGTCTTTTCCCTGCGCCAGTGAGCGCTGGTGCGGAACTTCCCCTTCCAGACCACGCGCCACTTCCAGGACGGATCGTAGTCGGCCCGACAGAGCACACGGGCCCTGTCGCCGGTCGTGCTGCGCGCCCCGAACATCGAATCCACGGTCAACCAGTGGATCTGCGCTCCCGGGGGGGCATCCACCTTCATGATCGCGTAGCCCTTGACGCTGGGGTAGAGGTGGTTCGTGAAGTGGGTGTTGTAGTTGAGGTTATTTATCTCGTGGAAGAATCGCTGATAGCCAGGATTGTCGGTCATGTCCGGCCGGACAATGAGGACGTTCTCCTTTTCCTTGCAGGTGAACTTGAAGCGGTTGGCCCCCGGCTTGATCGCCGGCAGCGGCACCGGCGAACAGAATAGGTAATTCGTCAGCTTCAGGTTCTCCAGGAAAGCCTCGGCCGGCTCATCTCCCAGCAGACGCACCTTGATCAGATAGTGGTATCGACCCTCCACCTCGTTCGTCAGGTCAAGTCTAAGGTGGGTGCTGCCGGTCTGATCGTTGATCCAGACGGTATTCCAGGTAAGCCCGTTGTCGGTGGATATGGCCACGGAGTTGACCGCATCAATGCTCTCGCGGTAGAAATCGGCCTCGAAGAGCGCCCCGCCGTACGAGTCGCCGCCGACGTCCAGCCTGCCGGGCTTGCCGGCAATCAGATAGGGGCTGATCACGCGGAAGATCACGTGGCACTCGCCGAGCCCGGCCGGTCGGACTTTCCCGTCGGCGAGGACGTAATTCGTCCCGTCGTACAGCCCGTCGAGGAAGTTCCTCTCGTGCGCCTTCCAGTTCGGCTTGTAGACCAATACGCTGTTGGCGTATCGGTTCTTGGGATTGTAGGGGCTGTGCGGCCCCTGGACGACGTGATTGCGTCCGCCGAAGCCAGGACTGTAGCCGCCCCACGTGCTGAACAGCTCCGGCGGGCAGTACCACCGGCCCAGGTTGCCAAACCAGCGGATGAGCTGTTCTCCCCGCCGCAGATGAAATTGGATCGTGTGCCCCCAGGAGATCCGCGTGGCGTAAACCTCGGACTGGCTCTGGTAGAAGTGATCGATGCAATACCGCTTCGACTCCCACGGCACGAACAGATAGGCGTAGCCGCCCTGATCAAACTGGTAGAAAGGGTCGGAGGGATTGGCCTGATTGAGGATGTACTTGTTGGGATTGGTGCAGATCTGAGAGTAGCTGAGGATGCTGCTGCCGTCATCACCAAGGCAATACGAGGCGGGATTCTGCTGGGCGTCGAGCAGGTGCCAGGTGTCGCCGAACCTGAGCTCCGAGACCATGTGTCCGGGAAGCCCCAGGCTGTGCGATTCGATCCCCGCAACCTCGGCCATCGTGCCCAGGATGTCGATCACCTGGAAGCAGATGACCGTACCGTGGACGTTGAAGTTGCGCACCGGGTCCAGGACGATCCCGTTTTCGTTGGTCGCCTCGGGATTCTCCCTGGCCGTGCACCAGTGGTAGTAGGGGCGGCGCGTGATGTAGGCCCACAGCGCGACGGCCTTTTCCTTGTCGGTGGTGCAGCCCCGGGTCACCGTAGCCACCAGCGACCGGATGTCGGTGGCGTCCACCTCGTCCGGTTTGATCAGCTTGAGGTTGCGTGCCCACGAGGGCAACGCCCAACCCCAGATCAGCAGCCCGGCAAGAATCGCTTTCGGCACTCTCGCTGTCATCGCCCGCTCCTCGATCGCTCTGCAATCTCCTCGTTCCTCAGTCTACGGTCCCTCTCGCCTGCCGCGCGGCCGTCAGCGCGCTGTCTTCTTCCTGCTCAGCGCCGCGGCGACGCCCACCGCCAGCAGCACAACGCCGCCAGGCTCGGGGACGCTGTGGCCCCCGTGGCTTTGGCCATAGTGATCTGCCCAGATGGTGTAATCCGCGCCGTCCACGCCGTTGTCCTCGTTGAAGTTCGCCACAACCCACCCGCCTTCCGACCAGGGCGGCACGGGACTGTTGCCATAGTTGTCGGCCCAGATCGTGTAGTCGCCGCCGTCTACGACGCCGTCCGGCTGCGTATCGCCCGGGATCGGCAGGATCCTCACCGCCAGCGTGTAGTCTCCTTCCTGGGCGTGGAAGCCGTCGAAGGTAGAGTCCGGATAACCCGTCGCCGCCAAATTCAGCGCGCCCCCGACGGGCACCTCGCCGCTGATCATGGATAGCAGCTCGCCCTCGCCGCCGTCGTCGTCGTAGTCGATCAATGCGCCGCTATCGTCGAACCAGCCCAGCATCGTGTCGAAACCGGCCGAGGTGATCTCCGCCTCGAAGGCCTCCCCGACTGGCAGGCCGGTGAAGGTCATGAAGTCGATGGGGTCCTCGGCCCCGCCGGGGGTGTTGTCGATGTAGGCGTCGAAGGTCCCATCAGAGGGATACCCGAACAGATTGCGGGCGTCCACAGCGCCGGCGACCAGCGTGTCGCCCAGGACGGCGCAGTCCACCTGTTGGTGAGAGGAGTTGTACACGCGTACGTGCAGATCGTAGGCGCCCGCCTGCTCGTGGGGGTCACCGTAGACGTCGTCGTTGCCGTCGAAATCGAAGTCTGCGCAGCCGCTGACCTTCAGGCGAATGCTGCCGTCGGAGTTGACGGTTATGTCAAACAGGCCGCTGGCCGTGCCGTCGCCGAGGGGGCTGCTGTCGTCGTCCACCTGGATCAGCCCGCCGGCGGCGTAGAAGGCCCCCAGCGTCGTGTCCGGACCCTCGCCGACGATGCTGGGATACAGCGAGTTGCTGACGGAGGTGATGTCCGGATCCAGGATCGCCCGCGTCTCAAATGTGTCATTCGGCTCAAAGTCGGCCCGCACGGTGGAAGCTGCCAACATTGCTGCACTGAAGATCGCGATCGTCCTGGCAATCATCATCATGGCTCTGCTCGACATGATCGTCGTGCCTCCTGTTCTCGCTCACGGAGCTGCCCGGCCGCGCTGCCGCCGCGCGCATAAAGCCCAGGGCTGTCGGGAACGACACTGCAACTGAGTCGCCGCGGCCGGAACCGCAACGGCAACCCTAGACTCCCGCACCCCTGGCCTTCCCATCCCGAATGTGGGATACTCCAAAAGAGAATTCTACCACAACTCCTCAAAAAACGCAACGCGCTCGAGGTGGCGGGCGTCTCGCCCATGAAGAAGGCAAGGCCGAGGAACAGGCGTCCCTTTGGCGTCAACTGGTTCTGGGGCTATCTCAAGCGCGACCTGATACCTAGCTGATCTGGAGAGTCCAGCAGACCAAGAGACCCCCACTCCTGGCAGTGATTCAGATCGGTCTGCGGCACGTGCATCTCATTTGACCCGATTCTGACGGGCATTGGTGCGAGAAGCCCCCCCCGGCTGGTCCCCACTGCCCAGGCGCGCCAATATGTCGTCTGGCAGCCAACATCGGCGGGAGATCGCCCAACGCGACAGCAGAAAATGCGGCGCGCGGGACCGTAGATGCGTCTCGCGCTCGAGCGCGGCCCGCGGCGGCTCGCCAGGTTCAGCGCTTAAGGCTCTACGACCTCCAGGCCGGCGCCTTCGGCCATTCCTGCCAGCCCGGCGAGCCGCTCTGCGCTTTGGGGTTCCGCGTGGATCGGGCAGCGCCTTCCCAGCCACTCACACTTCGCCGCGGTGGCGGGATTGTAAGGCAGCAGCGCCACGCGCTTCAGATTCACCTGGCGCATGAAGGCGAAGATGCCCCGGAGGTTGCCGGCGGCGTCGGTGATCCCGGGGATCAGCGGCACGCGGACGACGACCTCGTGTCGGCCGGCCAGACGCCGGGCGTTGTCGAGAATCTGACGGTTGGAGGCGCCGACGTAGTGCCCGTGGGCGTCCTCGTCGATGAGCTTCAGGTCGTACAGGATGAGGTCGGCCAGGCCGGCGAGCTTCTCCAGCACCGGCCATTCGCAGGCGCCGCACGTCTCGATGGCGGTGTGGATGCCCGCGTCCCGGCAGCCGGCGAGGACGGCGGCGGCGAAGCCGGGCTGGGCGGTCACCTCGCCGCCGGTCAGGGTCACCCCGCCGCCGGAGTGCTGGAAGAACGGGCGCAGGCGGACCGCCTTGGCGACGACCTCGCCGGCCGGCAGATTTTGGCCCTTGATCGACAGCGCCGCACGGGGGCAGCGATCCACGCATGCCCCGCAGACGCGGCACCGCCGCCGGTCCAGCAGGTGCGCCCCGTCTTCAAAGCTGTGCACGCCGGCCGGGCAGACGGCCGCACATGCCCCGCAGCTTACGCATCGCTCGTGCAGGAATATCAGCTCCGGCGCCGGACTCTGGGACTCCGGGCTGTGGCACCACTGACAGCGGAGGGGACAGCCCTTCAGGTACACCGCCATTCGAATGCCCGGGCCGTCGTGAACCGCGAACGTGTCGATGTCGAAGATGAGCCCCTCCATGCTGGCCGGTTCCGGGCGGATCACGGGCACCCTTCCTGCCGGCGGATGTGGTGGTCCTGCTGCTCGCGGCTGAGCATGGTGAAGTAGGCGCACCACCCGCCCATGCGGACCCGCAGGGAGTCGTACTTCTCGGGTTCCTGCTGGGCCGCCCGGAGTTCCTCCGTGTCGGCAACCGTCAGCGTCATCATCGCGCCGCCGGTTTCGATGAAGCTGCGGATCAGCGCGGCCATCCGGGACGTGCCTTCGGCCCCCTCGACGAGTCGCCTGGCCAGGCGGAGGTCCAGCGGCCCGCCGGCGGGGAGATTGCAGTGATGCATCTTGGAGTAGGAAAGGATGGCTCCGGGCAGGCCCTGCATGTCCCGCCCCAGCGCCGGAGAGAAATTCGACGAGACGGGCTCGCCCGCCAGCCGCCCGTCCGGGGAGGCCTCCAGCCCCTCGCCGATGCCGATGTACCAGGAGAAGGTCGCCGCTCCGCAGGGGAACTTGATTCGATCGCGGTGGGCCTCGGCGTGCCGGGCGACGGTCGTGGTGAACAGGGCGACGACCTCCCGGCCGACGGCGTCGACCTGCTCGTCGTCGTTGCCGTACTTGGGCGCGGTCAGCAGCTTCTTGCGCAGCGATTCGAAGCCCTCGAAGTTCGCATCGAGCGCGTCGCAAAGTTGGGCCATCGTCGCCTCCTGCGCGTCAAAGATGACCGTCTTGATGGCGGCGAGGGAGTCGATGGCATGGGCGACGCTTTCGGCCAGAAGGGCGTAGATGCGGAACTTCGCCCCCCCGGCGGTCATGTCCCGCCGCGTCCGGATCGCCCCGTCAATCAAGGCGCTGAGCAGCGGAACCGGCGCCAGAATGCTGCGGTCGTCGAGGGTCTCGCCCACGTGAGCCACCACGCGGGCGACCATGACGTCCAGTTGGGCCGCGAACGCGTCCCAGACCTGCCGGAACGACCGGAAGCCGCGCGGGTCGCCGGCGTCGATGCCGGACTGCGTGCCCTCGAGGCGGCTGCGGCCGCGGTTCAGCGCCCACTCCAGGCAGAGCATGAGGCTGAGGCGCTGGAAGCGGAAGTCCGTCCGCCCGGGAATGATGACCTCCCAGCAGCCGTCGTTGGTATAGTCCCGCGCGTCGGGCGTGGGGATGCCGATCCTCTCCAGCGCCGGGACGATCGCCTCGTCGCTGAAGAGCGCCGGCATGCCGCCGCCGTCCTTCAGCACGTCGCAGGCGTGCCGCAGGAGCGGCTCGGGAGTATTGCGATGCACGCGAACGGTCAGCAGGGGATTGGTCATCCGGTTGCGGCGGTAGGCCTCCAGCAGCAGCAGCGAGAGGGGATTGGTGCCGTCGGCGCCGTCGGGCCTGAGCCCGCAGACGACGATGTTCTGGAGCCAGTGGTTCGTCGCGTCGAGGCGGTCTCGGTCCCGGCCGATTTGGGAAGAGGTGTAGTGCCGCGTCCGCCGGGAGAGGTCGACCGGCTCGTCTTCGCGGGCCTCCGGCCGCTGCTCGCCGGTGGTCTTCGCCCGCTCGTTGAACTTCAGGGAGAAGCAGCTCACCAGCTCGGCCGCGGCCGGCATGTCGATCCGCCCGGCCTGAAGGTCGGCCTCGAGCAGGGGCCAGGCGTACTGGTCCAGCCGGCCCATGGCGTTGCCGTTCTTGGTGGAGTGAAAGATCATGTGCAGCAGCCACACCGACTGGAACGCCTGCCAGAACGTGCGGGCGGGCCCGGCCGGGGCCTGCCGGAGGTTGTCGCCCATTTGGCGAAGCTCGGCCGACCTGGCCGGGTCGCCGCAGTCGTCGGCTTCGGCGAGGCAGCGTTCAGACAGACGCCCGGCGAAGTCCATGACCGCATTCAGGGCGATGATGACCGAATCGAGAAATGCCTTCTCCCGATCGTCCCGGCAGGCGGGCTGCTGGCGCTCGGCCTCGGCGCGGATTCCCTGAAGGCCACTGGCCAGCAGCGATGGATAATCCGGCACGATGTGCCCGAAGCAGCCGGTGCTCAGGCCGTGTGCCTCGGCCATGGCCCCCTCGGCGTCGGTGATGTACTCGGGGAAGCCCCACTCGGCATGGATTCGGGGCGATTCCAGCGTCATGGAGCCGGCAAAGAGCTGGCCCTCCCACAGGTCCGCGGGCATGTGGGCCAGCTTCAGTGCGATAGCGCGGGCCTTGCGCATCGCCAAGGGCTCAGACATGAAACGCTCGTCGATCCGTGCCGGGCATGCCCACGCAACCGGCGGGGCGTTCATGGCCGTCCGCACCCGACGCCGGAGATCCAGCACGCGGGCGGTGTCGGCCAGACCGGCGATCTCAGCCGGCCGCACCTGGGCGATATCCTGTCCGGGCCTCATCCGGTCTCCTTGGCCAGGGGCCTGCACTGCACCTACATTCTCTCCGGAAGGCCGAGCGTGTCCAGAACATGCCTCCGCCGCCGGCCCTGGCATTGACCGCCGCCATCCTGACCGATAGAGTCTTAACTGCGTGGACGCGCTTCGCCGCCGACGGCGCACGCCCGTAGCTCAGCAGGATAGAGCGGCGGTTTCCTAAACCGCAGGTCGGAGGTTCGAGTCCTCCCGGGCGTAGTGATCTTGACCCTTGCCAACGAGCGCCTTTGCCAGTGTTGGCAGGGGTCTCCTTGCCCTTTACGCCGCCGCGGAGGTTCGGCTCGCCCCAGGTTATGTAGATGAACGGCGGTCATGACGGTGCATTAGCCGGGCGCGGCGGGCTGGGTAGTGGCGGGAGGCTCGTATATGGTCGTTTGCCCCTGACCGCCCTGGGAGGCGCCCGGCGCCGAGACTCCGATCTGGAATCTCCGGCCGTCGCGTTCCAGCTCCACGGAGAACTGTCCGATTCGTATGACCTTGGCTTTGGCGACAGTCTGCCCCACCTTGACGGACCTGTTGTTGATGATGGCGACCCAGCCGTCGGAGCCGCGCATGATGCCCACGAGCTGGAGACCAGCCGGCGCGACCTCAAAGGCGCCCTGGGGCTTCGCATCGTTGGCGGCCTTCGGAGCGGGGTCCTTTGGCGCCTGCGGCTTGCCTGCGGACTCATTCGGCGGGGGCGTCGCGGAACCCTTGGGCTGGGCTCTCAGGAGTTGCCCGGCGGCAGACCGGCGCGGCGACGTCAGCAACTTGAAGGCCTGCACCAGCGCCATCTCGGAGATCGCCATCACCGGAACGGCCAATGATGGTGTAGACTCTCCCGGGGTCGCCCCGGCGGGCAGCGGGGGCTTGGCGGGCGCTTCAAGAGTTTCGGCCGAGGTGTCTGTCACGGTTTCGCCGCCCGGCGCGGATGATCGGTCGGGGGCCGTGACCGGTTTCGCCGGTTTCCGCGAGATCTGCTCAAGCTGTCCGGTTGATGGGGCTGGTTGTGCTTTCTCGGGCGGGCTGGCGGCGGCGGGGCGTTCGACCGCGACCGCGGGCGGGCTGTCGGACGCCGAAGCCGACTGTGGCGCCACGCCGCTGTCGCTCAAAGACCACCAGACCAGGACAATCAATCCGGCCGCCAGCAGCCCGCCCGCGGCAGCCGCCATGGGCAAGAGCATCCTGTTGCGTTCCCAGAGCGCGGAATGGGCTTTTCCGCCGCGGTGGGACGAGTAAGACCGCTGCGCCGTATCGGCTTTGGCTTCTGCGGCCTCCGCCGGTCGTTCAGGTTGCCCGGCGGTGGCGCTGGGAGAGGCGAATTCCTGCTCGGCCTGTGCTGCTTCAGGGTATTCCGGCTCGTCCTCGGCGGTAATCCCCAGACGCTCCACTCCGTAGTTGGGGTTCTTCTCAGCGGCCGGACCACCGCCGGCCGGCTGCCCGAAGGACGGAATACCCAATCGCCCCGCGGCAAGGTTGATCCTCTTTTGCCTCATCACGCACTCCAACTGCTCGGCCGACTGTTCATGCCCCGGACCGGAAACCGGTCCACTCGGCCTTGGCTGACGCCGGCGGGCCTTCGCAAAGGCCGCCCAGATGGCTGATTCTCGCGGTGCTCCTGAGCCGGTTCGTCCGGGTCGGGACGGTCCGCCTCGGCCGGCCGGGTCTAGCCGGACAGCTTTTGCAGCATTGCCCGCAGGGCTGGGTAGTCGACCTTTTCGTCCGCTGCTGGCTCGTCGTCCGTATTCTCCACCGCCGGCACGGGTTCCGGCACCGGTTCGGCGTCGGCCGAATCGTCCGGCTCTGCCGCCTCGGCTTGGCGGCTCTGAACGTCTTCCTGGCTGTCTTCGGCGGCTGGAGGAGTTTCGCCTTTGGCCCAGTCGGTTCCCTCGTACGGATTGTCCTGCGATTGCGGCTCTTCCGAGCTGCCCGAACCCGGTGGGTAGCCCAGGTCATCGGCGGGCGTCTCTTGCGGCGGCGCCTCGGCCGGGGCCTCGTCCGTTTCGACCGGTGGCGCTTCCTGGCTTGGCTCGACCTGTTCGGCAGCCGGTGGCTCGGCCGGGGCCTCGTCCGTTTCGACCGGTGGCGCTTCCTGGCCTGGCTCGACCTGTTCGGCAGCCGGTGGCTCGGCCGGGGCCTCGTCCGTTTCGACCGGTGGCGCTTGCTGGCTTGGCTCGACCTGTTCGACAGCCGGCGGCTCGGCGGGGCCGGCCGTTTCCTCGCCGCTGCTTTCCCACGTCGGCTCGACCGCGGCGGCGCTAAGCTCTGCAATGATTGGGGGCTCTGAGGGCGGGACCTCGACGCCGTACTTCAAGCTGTACTCACGCAGAATGGCGTCCGTCTGCTTTCGCATCTCAGCGAAGCTCAGGTGTTCCTGCTCGGCCGGCGCGTCGGCTGCCCCGATCGGGTCGCCCAGCGCGGCGAGCACCTCGCGGGCCAGGGATCTGTAGTCTTCGGCCGCGTGGCTGTCGGAGGCGAAGGTCAGGATGCTCTGCCCCGAGCCGGGGCATTCGCGGACGCGGACATTCTCCCGGATGACGGTCTGGAAGACCTTGCCCGGCAGGGCCCGCTTGAGTTCTTCCAGCACGAGCTGGCTGAGCTTGGTTCTGGCATCGTATCGGCAGGCGAGCACGCCGGCGAGGACGATTTCGTGCCCGAACCCGTCGCGGACGTCCTGGAGGGTCGTCAGCAGGATCTTCAGCCCGTCCAGGGCCAGGATGGACGTTTCCACCGGCACGATGGCATGCGTCGCCGCCAACAGGGCGTTGCCGATCAAGCGGTTGCCCAGGCTCGGCGGGCAGTCGATCACGCCGTAGTCGAAGCCGGAGATCTCCGTGAGCAGCTTGTGAAGCTGTCCGCCTTGTGTGGGCCTGAGGTCGTGGGCGACCGAGTCGAGCTTGCCGCTGCCGGGCGCGAGCGAGACGCCCGGGGCGACGTCCGGAACGGGATGAAACCCCTTCCCACTCCAGAGCGCATCGGCGAAGCTGGTATCGTCCTCGACGCCCAACCAGCGCGAAGATGCCGCCTGCCCATCGAGGTCCACCAGCAAGACCTTCCGACCGAGCTCGCCCAGGGCGGCGGAGAGATTCACGGCCGTGGTCGTCTTGCCGCTTCCGCCCTTCTCGTTGACAATTGCTATTGTCTGCATCATCGTGTCAAACTCGCGACGATCGCTTTCATGCCGCCAAGGTTGCCCCAAGACTCAACCCGATAGCCACCGCCCACGAAGGCTGGGGTTGTCTGGCGTCCAGGCCGGAAGTCCATCCCGCCCGGTCCGTCCGCCTGATGCCGGCCATCGGGTCGCCAACTTGCGCGGGCAGGTTCAGGCGCCTGGCGATGCACTGACACAGGCGCTTGTTGTGGGCCTGCCCGCCGACGAAGATCACGCGCTCGATGGGCCGATTCCTGAAAACGGATTCGTAGTAGCGCACGCACTGGGTTATCTTGTCGGCGATCTCGCCGATCTTGCCGTCGAGCAAGGCGAACATCTCGTCTTGCGCCGCCGCGTCCTGCGTCCGGCTCTGCATCTCTCGCCGAACGCTGTGGGCCTTCTCGATGGAAACGTGCATGGCGTCGGCAAATGCCTCGTCCAGGTCTTTCCCGCCCGCCATCAGGTTGCTGGCGAAGGCCATCTTCTGACCGTGTGCCAGTGCGATCTGCGTGCTGGCCGAGCCGATGTCTATGAACAATGTCACACGGGATTCGTCAGTGGCTCGACCCAATAGTCGAGCGAAGCATTCCACCACCGCGCAGGCTTCGATGTTGACGCCCACCACGTCCAGGCCCGCACCGCCAGCCATGGTGAGGTAGGTTTCCAGGTCACGGCGGGGCACGGCCACCACGATCCGCTCGTGCATGTCCTGTCCGTCGGTGTAGACCGTGCCGGCGAGGATGTGGCGAATGACCGCATCCTCCACGGGGCAGGGCAGCTTGCCTTCCAGCTCTTTCTTGACCGCCCCGTCGACTTCTTGCCGCGGGACAACCGGAATCCTGACCGGCTGAAGGAAGGTGGCGACGGACGGCAGGGACAGGATTGCCTTTCGACCCGTGAACTCGCCCGCCTTGAGAATGCCGCGGATCTTGCCGGACAGAAAGTCCAATCGTCGGGCAAGGTCGTCGCGGCAGTCAGGGGGGACCTCGGCTGAAGCCGCCGCCAGCAGGTCGACGTTGCTTCCGCAGGTCCGTAGCTGGGCCATCTTCAGGTTGCCGAATCCCAGGTCCACTCCGATGGGAAGGGCTTTTTCCGGCTTGCTCTTCAGCCCCATAGCACCTCTCCGAAAACCGGGGCATAGGGAAGGCTGCTCAGTCAGACTTGCACCGATGCCACGTACGCCTGTTCGACCGTATGTGCCGGCGGCGAGGCGGCCGCGCGGGCAGACGTTGCCAGACGCCAATTGCCGCGTCTGGCGTCTGCCTGGAGGCTCTGGCTGCCTCCTCGCCGGCGACCTGCCGTTCGCTGTCACGGCTACCTTTAAGCTATATGCACCATAGATTACGGACTGCATCCGGGCAAGTTTGGGGCGGTTATAGCGGCAACCGCCCCATCGGGCGGCCCGACGGGGACCGCCCCGGCGGAGCCGACGGCCACCCCCGAGGCCAAATCCGGCCCATCCGGGCCGGCGGACGTGATGCCATCGGCGGTCCCTTCCTGCCGGCGGCTGCCGCAGCTTCCGGCCGGGCAGGATGTTGCCGAAATCGGGGGTTGAGGGTACCATAGTGTTTGTGCCTTTCTTAATCGACGGGAATAACCTGATACATGCCTTGCGCCAGGCCGGTATTGAGGTCGGCAGGGTCGGTTTGCGTCGGCTCTTGGGCCGGCTGTCCTCCGACGGCGAGAAGGTTCAGATTGTTTTCGACGGGCCGCCGCCGGCGGAGCTGCCTGGCGGTCAGGGCGACGACCGCGGCCTCGAGGTCGCCTACTCCGCCCCTCGCAGCGCCGATGAGCTGATCGTCGAGCACATCGCGGACAACACCGCCCCGCGCCGGCTGACGGTCGTCACTTCCGATCGCGAGATCCTCCGCGCCGCTCGCCGGCGGCGATGCAGGCTCGCGACCAGCCAGGATTTTATTGAGTTTTTGCTGCGGGCGCTTCTCCGCGGGGCAAAGCCCCGGCCGGTCGAGCCGCCGGAAAAGCGCAAAGGCCTGACGGCCGAGCAGGCGCGACGCTGGCTGCGCGAGCTTGGCCTGGACGAGGCAAGGCCGCAGACGGGAGAACCACATGACCCAACAGACAAGAGAACGTCGAGCCCATAGGCGCCTCGCCCTCACCTGTCCCATCGTCGTCTCCGACGAGGGCGGCAGGGAGCTTCTCCGAACGCGGACGCTGAACGTGTCCGACGGCGGGGCGCTGTTGCAGGCCCCGGCCGATCGGGAGCTGGCCCCCGGAGAGCCGCTCAAGCTTCTCCTGCGGGTGCCGCGCTCGACGCCGAACACGTACATGCTGGAGGATTTCTCCTCCGGCGCGAACGTGGTCCGCCGCCAGCCGGTCGCCGACGCCGCCGGGCCGGGACAGTACGTCGCCGTCCGCTTCGCCGAGCCGCTGGGCCTGGAGCTGGAGGTTTAGCCCGAACATTTCATGGCCTTCTCACGTCCGGCGGGGCCTTTTGGCCGTCGTGCTTGTCGTGGGCGGTACGTTGGCATTTCCCCTCTACGCATCGCCGCTTGCCCGCTGCGGGGCGATCGCCTTGGCGGCGATGTCGCGGCGGAAGTAGCAGTCCTTCCAGTGGATCTTCTCGACCGCCTCGTAGGCGCGTTTCTGGGCGGCGGCGACGGTGTCTCCCAGGGCGGTGACGTTCAGCACCCGCCCGCCGTTATTGACGAGCCTGCCGTCCTTTATGGCCGTTCCCGCATGGAAGACCTTGACGTCGCCCAGGGCCTCGGCCTGCTCGATGCCGGTGATCTCAAACCCCTTTTCGTAGCTGTCGGGGTAGCCGCCGGAGGCCATCACCACGCACACCGCCGGCCGGGGGTCCCACGCCAGCGTCGCCTCGTCCAGCCTGTGCCGGCACGCGCTGGCCATGGCCTCGAGAAGGCCGCTCTTCAGCCGCATCATCAGCGGCTGCACTTCGGGGTCGCCGAAACGGCAGTTGAACTCCAGCACCTTCGGCCCGCCCGGGGTGATCATCAGCCCGGCGTACAGGCAGCCCTCGTACCGCCCGAAGCCGCGGAACATGGCGTCCACGGCGGGCACGAGGATCTCGCGCTCCACGCGGGTCAGCATCGCCTCGTCCACCACCGGCGTGGGGCTGTAGGCGCCCATGCCGCCGGTGTTGGGCCCGGTGTCGCCGTCGCCGATGGGCTTGTGGTCCTGGCTGGCCTCGAGCATGTAGATGTTCCGCCCGTCGCACAACGCCAGGATCGACGCCTCCTGCCCGGTGAGCATCTCCTCGATCACGACCTTCTCGCCGGCCCGGCCGAAGGCCCGCTTGAGCAGGATCTGCTCCAGCGGCTTGATTGCCTGGTACGGCTCGGGGCAGACGAACACGCCCTTGCCCTTGGCCAGGCCGGCCGCCTTGACCACCACGCCCTGGTCGCGGCTGAGCACGTAGTCGCGGGCGGGCTTCAGGTCGGTGAAGATCCTCCCCTCGGCCGTGGGGATGGCGGCCCCGCGCATCAGCTCCTTGGCGAAGGCCTTGTCGGCCTCGATGCGGGCGCCGTCGGCCGACGGTCCGAAGCACTGGATCCCGGCCGCTCGCACCCGGTCGCCCAGGCCCGCCGCCAGCGGGTCCTCCGGTCCGATGACCACCAGGTCGACGTTGCGGTCCTTGGCCGCCTCGACGATGCCGTCCAGGTCGTCGACCGGCACGGGCAGGTTCTCGGCCACCTCGGCCGTGCCCGGGTTGCCCGGGGCGCAATACAGCTTCTCGCAGCTTTCGCTCTGGGCCAGCTTCCAGGCCAGGGCGTGCTCCCGGCCTCCGCTGCCGACGACCATGATCCTCATCTTCACTCCCTTTCCCTTTCCCTTTGCGACAAGCCGCGCCGATCACTGTCGGCCGGCGATTCTAATGGCCCAACGGCGGCGTTTCCACTCTCCCCGCCGGAAGGGCAGCTTCGCAAAGACTCTTGCCTGTCCGGCCTTCGCAGCCGAAGCGGCTGCTTCGGCGGAGTAGGCTTGCCCGTTGGTGCCATGCTTCTGCTGCAGAAGCATGCCAACTTGTGTTGCGTGGTCCTGAACGCAAAGACTTGCCTGCTTGCCTGCCGCCACCGGGTAGGCCTGGCCGGGCGTCGTTGCC
>CAYNYF010000011.1:0-16361 GCA_964401385.1 uncultured Planctomycetaceae bacterium
CAGCGTGGCCAGGGCTTCACCGTCGACGTCCTCGGCCACGATCACCAGCGGCCGGCTGGACTGCGAGATCTTCTCCAGCAGCGGCACCAGGTCCTTGATGGCGGAAATCTTCTTTTCGTGGATGAGGACCAGCGCGTCCTCCAGGTCGCATTCCATCGTCGCCGGCTTGTTGGCGAAGTGCGGGGAGATGTAGCCCTTGTCGAACTGCATGCCCTCGACCAGCTCGACGGCGGTCTCCAGCCCCTTGCCTTCCTCGACGGTGATGACCCCGTCCTTGCCCACCTTGTCCATCGCCTCGCCGATCATCCGCCCCACCTCGGGGTCCTGGTTGGCCGCGCACGTGCCCACCTGGGCGATCTCCTCGGAGCTCTTGATGGGCTTGCTCATCCGCTTCAGCTTATCGACGATGGCGTCGCAAGCCTTTTCGATGCCGCGCTTCAACTGCATCGGCTTGGCGCCGGCGGCGATGTTCTTGAGGCCCTCCTCGAAAATCGCCTCGGCGTAGATCGTCGCCGTGGTGGTGCCGTCGCCGGCGACGTCGGAGGTTTTCGAGGCCACTTCCTTGACCATCTGGGCGCCCATGTTCTCGCCGGCGTCTTCCAGCTCGATCTCCTTGGCGACGGTCACGCCGTCCTTGGTGACGGTGGGCGAGCCGAAGGACTTCTCCAGCACCACCACGCGCCCGGTCGGGCCCAGCGTGACCTTCACCGCCCGGGAGAGCTTCCTGACGCCGCGGCGAATCGCCTCGCGGGCCTCGGCGTCAAATGTGATCTTCTTCTTGGCCATATTGTTCGCTCCAATCTTGGCTGCCTTGCCTGCCGGCGGCGCCGATCAGCCGGTGCCGCCCGCAACCCAAAGAATCAAATGCCGTTAGCACGGGTTCGAAGCTTCTTCCGGCTCCAGTATTACGCCAGGATCGCCAGCACTTCGCTTTCGTCCATCAACACCAGCTCTTCGCGGTCGACCCGGATCTCGGTTCCGGCATAGGCGGCGAACAAGACGGTATCGCCGGCCTTCACCTGGAAGTTCGCTCGGCTGCCGTCGTCCAGCAGCTTGCCGTCGCCGAGGGCGAGAACCTTGCCCTTCTGCGGTTTTTCCTTGGCGGAGTCGGGCAGGACGATGCCGCCCCGGGTGGTCTGCTCCGCCTCCAGCCGCTTGATGAGAATCTTCTCCCCCAGCGGCCGGATCTTGGGTTTGCTCGTCTTTGCACTGCGCTTGGCCTTGGCCATAGGTCGCTCCTTTTTTCACGATGCAAATTGCGAACTACCGTTTCACCAATCATCATTCAGAACTCGGCCCGTCGCAGGTACGCGTCGAGTCGAAGCATCATCTGGTGGATTTGCCGCAGCAGCTCTTCCAGCCTCAGCGGCTTGCTGACAACACTGAAGGCGGCCAAGCGGAGCGCCTCTTGCAGCCAGCGCGGCTCAGACCGGCCGGTCAGAAGCACCACCAGCAGGGTCTGATTCACCCGGTGAATCATCCGCAGCAGCCGCAGCACGTCCAACTCGGTGACGGCCTCGTCCAGCACGACCGCGTCGGCCCGCCCGGCCTGGACGAGCTGGAGCACCTCACGGTCGGTCCGCACCCGGTACGTCTCCAGCCAGACCGGGCCTACGATTTTGTCCAGGGCCTCGGCATATTCACCGGCCTCGCCGCTGACCACCAGCGAGAAGGGGTTGCGGCGGATGTCCTGTGCGGCCGCTGCCACCATTCCCATGCACCTCAAAGCCACAAGCGTACACGGCTACCGCATAAGTCGGAGCAACGCGGGTGCCACGGTACGTAATAACGTTTTTCGCAAACACTTAGCGCCCCCCGCGAGGACGGGCCCGTCCGCCAAACCTGCCAAAGCCCGCCTGGCGGCGGCCGCAACCTGCTCAAGTGGCAGTGTTCGGTCGCGGCAACGGGGGCCCGCTGTCGCCCGGACGGCCGCGGGCGGCGCCGAGGCAGTTCATCCGATCTCGCCCCGGGCGCCGGCGTCCGCCCGGCCCACTGCCCGGCCGCCATGGCTGGCGCGGACCGGCCTGCCGCCGGGGCGAGCGGGCGCGGCCGGCGGAAATCGTGCAAATTCCCTTGACCCTTTCGCCGCCGGAAATTAACCTAACGCAATTACACTGGGCGGGCGGTGTTTGTGTGCGCCGGCCCGCTTAAAATCCAAGGCTACGATTTCCGATAATTAGAGCCAAGGCATTCACCCGTCCGGATGTCGGAATCCGGACCACAGTGGAGGTGCATATTGGCAGAAGGTGTGATTCGCCAACTTATCGAAGCTGGCATCCACTTCGGGCACCGCGTCAGCCGCTGGAACCCGAAGATGAAGCCGTACATCCTGACCAAGCGGAACTCGATTCACATCATCGACCCGAAGGAAACCCTCAAAGGTCTGCTGGCCGCCAAGAAGTTCGTGATTCAGACGGTGGCGTCCGGCAAGGACCTGCTGCTGGTCGGCACCAAGCGACAGGCCCGCCGGGCGATTGAGGAAAACGCCAGACGCGTTGGAATGCATTTCGTCACCGACCGCTGGCTGGGCGGAACGCTGACCAACTTCCGAACCATCCGCTCCCGTCTGGCCCGACTGGAGCAGCTCGAGCAGCTCGATGCCGACGGGAAACTGGCCAGGCACTCCAAGAAGGAAGACGCCCGGCTGCGGCGGGAGATGCGGAAGATCCGGCGAAACCTGGAGGGCGTCCGCAACATGGAGCGGCTGCCGGGCGCGCTGTTCGTGGCCGACGCCCACCGGGAGTTGATCGCCCTGCGCGAGGCCCGCAAGCTGGGCATTCCCACGCTGGCGCTGATCGACACCGACAGCGACCCGGACCTGGTGGACATTCCGATTCCCGGCAACGACGACGCCATGCGCGCCATCGAGCTGGTCGTCGGCGAGATCTGCGACGCGGCGGAGTTGGCCAAGGCCCAGCGCAGCGACAAGGCCGAATCCGAGGAGGAGGCGGCGCAGCGCCGCACCCGTCGCGCGGTCACCGCCCGTGCGGTCGTGGAGCCGCCACCCGAGGCTGCCGCCGAAACGGAAGCGCCCCCGCCCGGGCCGGCCGGCGAGCAGCCGCCCGCCGAGACGGAACAGGCCCCGCCGAAGAGCTAGGCGACAGCATCGTTTGGCGCGGTTCCCACCGGCCGGCGGGGAGAAAGGATCAGCCGGAGCAGTCATGATTGAAATCACCGCAACGATGGTAAAGGCCCTCCGGGAGAAGACCGGGCAGGGCATGATGGACTGCAAGAAGGCCCTGAGCGAATGCGGCGGCGACGTCGAAGCCGCCATCGGGTGGCTGCGCAAGAAGGGGCTGGCCCAGGCCGAACGCAAGGCCGCCCGCACCACCAGCGAGGGGCTCATCGCCGCCCACGCCGCCGACGGCGGCGGGGCGATGGTCGAGGTGGCCTGCGAGACCGACTTCTGCGCCCGCAACGAGGAATTTAAGAAGATGGTGCGGCAGGTGGCCGAGCTGGCCGCCGCCGAGCCGGACGGGCCCGTGGGCGAAACCGAGCACATCCAGGCGGCCGTGCAGGCCTGCTTCAACAAGATCAACGAGAACATGCGCTACTCCCGGGGCGCGAAAATCTCCGCGGCGACCATCGGGCACTACATCCACCACAACGGCAAGGTGGGCGTGCTGGTCGGCATCGAGGGCGAAATCGCCCCGGAGCTGCTCAACGACCTGTGCATGCATATCGCCTTCGCCGATCCGATGGCCATTACCGCCGACCAGATCCCCGCCGAGGTGGTCGAGCGCGAGAAGCGCCTGGCCGCCGAGCAGGCGGTCGAGTCCGGCAAACCGGCGGCGGTGATCGAGAAGATCGTCGCCGGCAAGACCGCCAAGTTCCTCGCCGCCAACGCCCTGCTGGAGCAACCATTCGTCAAGGACGAGAAGAAGAAGGTCAAGCAGGTTCTTGGCCCGGCCAAGGTGACGGGCTTCGTCAGATTTCAGGTCGGGCAAGAGTAAGCCCAAGTGATGTCTTCGGGATCGCACTACCGCCGCGTGCTGATCAAGATCTCCGGGGAGGCGTTCTGCGGCCCCGGCGGGTTCGGGCTGGATCAGCAGGCGATCGAGGCGGTCGCGGGCGAGCTGGCCGGGCTGGGCGAGATGCAGGTCCAGGTGGGTCTGGTCGTCGGGGGCGGCAACTTCTTCCGGGGCAAGACGCTGGCGGCGAGCCAGTTCATCCCGCGTGTAACGGCCGACGCCATGGGCATGCTGGCCACGGTGATGAACGGGCTGGCCCTGGCCGAAGCCCTCACCGCCCGCGGCGTGGCCGCCCGCGTGCTCTCGGCCATTCCGATGGACCGCGTGTGCGAGTCGTTCACCCACGCCCGGGCCCTGGGCCACCTGGAGAAAGGCCGCCTGCTGATCCTGGTCGGCGGAACCGGCAGTCCCTTCTTCACCACCGACACCTGCGCCGCCTTGCGGGCAAACGAAATCGCCGCGGAAGTGCTGCTGAAGGCCACCAAGGTCGACGGCGTCTTCGAGGCCGACCCGGTCACGCATCCGGGTGCAAGGAAGTTCGACCGCCTGACCTACGGGGAGGTGCTCGCCCGGCAGTTGGGGGTGATGGACCTGGCGGCGGTCTCGCTGTGTATGAACTCGGGCATTCCGGTCATCGTCTTCCGCCTGGCCACGCCCGGCAGTCTGGCCCGAGCCGTGCAGAAGCAAGCCGTGGGAACCATAATCTCGGCCGATTCGTGACGCGTTTCGGCCCTGGCGGAGGTAGCGGCCATGCCGACCGACGACATCCTTCTCGACTGCGAAGAGAAAATGGAGCAGGCGGTGGAGTTCTTCCACAAGGAGCTGCGCGGCATCCGCACGGGGCGGGCCTCGGCCGGGCTGGTGGAGTTCATCAAGGTCGACTACTACGGCTCGCCCACGGAGCTGCGTCAACTGGCCTCCATCGCCGTGCCCGAAGCGAACCTGATCGTGATCAAGCCGTTCGACCCGTCCAGCGTCAAGACCATCGAGCGGGCGATCCAGACTTCGGACCTGGGCATCACACCCAACACCGACGGCAAGATCATCCGCCTTGCGGTGCCGTCGCTGTCGGGGGAGCGGCGGAAGCAACTGGCCTCGCAGCTCAAGAAGTTGGCCGAGCAGGCTCGCGTGGCCGTACGCAAGGTCCGCCGCGAGGCCAACAAAACCATCCACAAGGAAAAAGAAGACGGCACCCTGCCCGAGGACGACGCGGAAAAGTGCAAAGAAGAAACCCAGAAGCTCACCGATGATTACGCTAAAAAGATCGACCGGATACTCACGGAAAAGAACAAGGAGGTCATGGAGACGTAGGCGGGAGCCGGTCGGTCGGCGGGTTGGCAAATCAGGTATGGGCTGCCGGGCGGTTCGGGTACAATGTTGTGTTGCGTTGGAAGCGGGCGACCGATGGCGGATTCCCGCCCGCCGGTGCCCGCTTGCAGGCGGGGGAGTAGCTCAGTTGGTAGAGCAACGGCCTTTTAAGCCGTAGGTCCTGGGTTCGAGCCCCAGCTCCCTCAGTTGACGAGCGCGTGCGGACGGCAGGGCTGGCGAGTCGGCGCGGTTGTGCCGGCTCCGCGGGCCTCGTCGAGACAAGCGGCCCCATCGTCTAGCCAGGTTCAGGACACCGGCTTTTCAAGCCGGCAGCACGGGTTCGAATCCCGTTGGGGCCATTCGAGTCGCTGCGCTCGCTCGTGACAGGCCTGCCCGCCTCACATCCGTCCAAAGCTCGCACCCGCGAAAAAGGGCTTCCCGACAGAGCAGCGAGGCGAATGTCCTGAGCAATTGACCGAAGGCAGCGCGTCGAAGGGCTTCTCCTTGTCCGGGAAAGCCAGTGAAGCCGGAAAATGGGTGCGGGCAATAGGTTGGTGTGATATAGGGGGCGCCCATGAACGTATTGGTCACCGGCGGGGCGGGTTACATCGGCTCACACCTGCTGCGGGCGCTGGCGGCGGCGGGGCACGAGTGCGTGGCTTACGACAACCTCTCGGCCGGGCACGCCGAGGCCGTCGGCGCGGCCAGGCTGATCGTCGGCGACGTCACCGACGCGGTCGCCCTCTCCAGCGCAATGCGGGATCACCGCGTCGAGGCGGTGGTGCATCTGGCCGCGGTGATCGAGGCCGGCGAGTCCGTCGAGAAGCCCGAGAAGTACTATCGCAACAATACCGTCGGCGGGCTGACGCTGCTGGAGGCGATGCGGCAGGCGGGCGCAGCGAAGATGGTCTTTTCCTCCACCGCGGCCGTCTACGGCGACCCCGAGCGCGTGCCCATCGAGGAAGACGACCGCACGCAGCCAATCAACCCCTACGGTGCCAGCAAGCTGGCCGTGGAGCGGATGCTGCCGGGCTTCGCGGCCGCGCACGGAATGGGCTTCGTGTCGCTGCGGTATTTCAACGTGGCCGGGGCCGCCCCCGGAGGCGAGATCGGCGAGGACCACACACCCGAGACGCACCTGATTCCGCTGGTGCTCCAGGCGCCGCTGGGCCGGCGGGAGTCGGTGCGGATCTTCGGCGACGATTACGACACGCCCGACGGCACCTGCATCCGCGATTACATTCACGTGATGGACCTCGCGGCCGCACACGTGCTGGCGCTGGAGGCGATCCGGCCGGGAAAGGTGAAGGTCTACAACCTCGGCAACGGGGAGGGCTTTTCCGTCAAGCAGGTCATCCAGACCTGCCGCGAGGTCACCGGGCACGCCATTCCGGCCGAGGTCGCCCCCCGCCGCCCGGGAGACGCCCCGCGCCTGATCGCCTCCTCCAAGAGGGCCGCCGCCGAGCTGAACTGGAAGCCGCAGTCGCCCGAGCTGCCAGCCATCGTCGCCGACGCCTGGGCCTGGCACAAATCGCACCCCGGGGGGTACGGATAGCCAGTTGACCAGTTAATCAGTTGATCAGTAAATCAGTGAATCAGGAAAGCCCGGGGCAAGTTCCCTTGTCGTCTGCGCGCGAACGGCTGCCGAAGGCCGGCCCGGAACCGACGAGCCGATCAACCGATCAACTGATTAACCGATCACTTCTTCTCGCGCAAATAGCGGTCGATGGCGCGGGCGGCGCGCTTGCCGTCGCCCATGGCCAGGATGACCGTGGCCCCGCCGCGGACGATGTCGCCGCCGGCGAAGACGCCGGGCAGGGAGGTTTGGCCGTCCTCGTCGGCCTCGATGTATCCCCACTTGTTGAGCTTCAGCTCGGGGCAGGTGCTGGTCAGCAGCGGGTTGGCGCGGACGCCGACGGCCACGACCACCACGTCGCACTCGACGTCGTGCTCGCTGCCTTCGATGGGCACCGGCCGCCGCCGCCCGGAGGCGTCCGGCTCGCCCAGTCGCATCTTCTGCATGCGAATGCCGCGGACCCAGCCTTCCTCGCCCAGGATCGCCACCGGCGCTTCCAGCAGGTGGAACTCGACGCCTTCTTCCTTGGCGTGCTTGATTTCCTCGACGCGGGCGGGCATCTCCGTCTCGGTGCGGCGGTAGTAGATCATGGCGCGCTCGGCCCCGAGGCGCTTGGCCGTCCGCACGCCGTCCATGGCGGTGTTGCCGCCGCCGATGACGACCGCCCGCCGGGCGCGGATGATCGGCGTCCGCCCCGGGCCGCCCTTGTACGCCCCCATCAGGTTCACGCGCGTGAGGAACTCGTTGGCCGAGTACACGCCGTTGAGGTTCTCGCCCGGCACCTTCAGGAAGACCGGCAGCCCCGCCCCGTTGGCGACGAAGCAGGCGTCGAAGTCCCGGCGGATTTCCTCGACGGTGATCGTCTTGCCGACGATCACGTTGCACTCGATCCGCACGCCCAGGGCTTTGAGCTGGCCCACCTCGTAATCCAGGATCTCCTTGGGCAGGCGGAATTGCGGGATTCCGTACCGCAGCACCCCGCCGGCGTCGTGCAGGGCCTCGAAGACCGTCACCTCGTGGCCCATGCGGGCCAATTCCCCCGCGGCCGTGAGCCCGCCCGGGCCGGAGCCGACCACGGCCACCTTGAACCCGCTTGGCGCCGCCAGGTCGGTCTTGTCGGCTAGGCCGTGCTGCATGGCCCAGTCGGCCACGAAGCGCTCCAGGTAGCCCACCGCCACCGGCTCGCCCTTGGCCGCCCGCACGCACATCTGCTCGCACTGCGTTTCCTGCGGGCACACCCTCCCGCACATGGCCGGCAGGGCGTTCGTCCGCTTGAGCACCTCAAAGGCCGCGGCAAAGTCGCTCTCGGCGACCTTGGCGATGAACTCGGGAATGTCCACCTCCACCGGGCAGCCCTCGACGCACTTTCGGTTCTTGCACTGGAGGCAGCGCTGGGCCTCGCGGACGGCCGCCGCTTCCGCCAGGCCAAGGTTGACCTCCTCGAAGTTGCCCGCCCGCTGGGTCGCGTCCTGCTCGGGCATGCGCACGCGCTCGATGGCCATCCGCTGCTTTGCCGTCAGTGGTTTGGAATCGGTGGGGGCCGTCACCGCATTGGCTTCCTAGCCGGACCGCAGCAATGTTTGAACAGTGGACATGCCCACCTCCCTGCCCACCTCCGCCAGGCAGGCGGGCGCTAGGCAGGCGGACCCGTCCACGGTTTCCACAAATCCCAACGAATGGGAACACGAATGACACGCCTGCCCACCACCCGCCTGCCGACTTGCGGGCAGGTCTTGCAGGCGGGAATTCTCACGAATTGCACGAATTGGGAACAAGTTGCTCAAGAAAAGGAGCCCATTCGTGGAATTCGCCGTAATTCGTGTAATTCGTGGAGTCCCGCGCCGCCCGCGCGGACACATCCTCACCTGGTTACATTCTCCAAACATTCCTGTGACCAGCTTAGTCGGAGTCAAGCTGCTCTTCCAGCCGGCAGGAATCGGCGGCCTCCGCGGCCGCCTCCTCGTGTCGGCGATACATGCTCAGTCGGCTTTGCAGGCCCTTGAAATCGACCTGGTGGGCGTCGAACTCCGGGCCGTCCACGCAGGCGAACCTGGTTTCGCCGCCGACGGTTACCCGGCAGCCGCCGCACATGCCGGTCCCATCTATCATGATAGGGTTGAGGCTGACGATCGTCTTGATGCCTTGCGGGCGGGTTATCTCCGCGACCGCCGCCATCATCGGCACCGGGCCGACGGCGAAGACCGCCTCCGGGCGCGGCAGCGCACCGCTCAGCATGTCCTCCAGGGCCAGCGTCACCAGCCCCTTCCGCCCGGCCGAGCCGTCCTCGGTAATGACGGTGACCTTCTCGCAGAAAGCGGACAGCTCGTCGGCCAGGATGACGTAGGCGGCGCTGCGGCCGCCGATGGCCGCGTACACCCGGCTGCCCAGCTCGGCCATGGCCTTGGCCAGCGGGTACAGCACGGCCGTACCCACGCCGCCGCCGATGCAGGCCACGTTGCCCCACTTCTCCAGGTGGGTGGGCTTGCCCAGCGGCCCGGCGACGTCGCGCAGGGCGCCGCCGGCGGGTGTGGCCGCGATCGCCCGCGTGCTGAAGCCCACCGCCTGGACGATCAGCGTGATGGTGCCGGCCTCCGCGTCGGCGTCGGCGATCGTCAGCGGAATCCGCTCGCTCTGCTCGTCCCTGTGGACGATGATGAACTGCCCCGGCCGGCGAGCCCTCGCCACCCGCGGGGCCCGAACCACCAGCCGGTGCAGCTTCGGCGCCAGTTCTTCATTGCTGATGACTTCGAACACGTCTCCGTCCGGTCTGTAACTACGGTGTCGTCTTCGAGCAGTTCGGCTATATCTTTGACTATACCGCGTTTGCATTTTCCCCCCAAAGGGAAAAGGCATCCGCCGCGGAACGCCGCCCACCTCCTGAGCCGGTCAGGCAGGCGCCGCGCCGGCGGCGAGGGGGAAGGTCTCGTCGATCGGTGCTTCGGCCAGCTCCACCAGGAAATCGGCGATCCGGCCGATGACCAGCTCGAGGTACTCCCGTCCGCGCTCGGCCGACGCCCCCTCGGGGTTGGTCGAGGCGCAGTGATCGGAGAGCTTGGAGAAATCCCGGCTGGTGAGAGCCCAGCCCCGCCGCAGGGCCTCGAACCGGAACGGGCGGGTCGCCCCGTCGCCGGCCTGGGCAAGCTCCACCAGCTCCGGGTGCAGCGCCAGGGCCACCGAGGTCTCGAACTGCCCGGCGTGATCGTCCGGCCGGGTGAAGATCCGGTCGTAGGCGTCCTGCCCGACCTTCCACCAGTCGATGGCGAAGACGTACACGTCCATCTCCGGCTGAATCTGCCGGATCAGCGGGATGAAGTCGTTGCCGCCATGCCCGTTGAGGATGACGATCTTGCGGATGCCGTGGCGGCGCAGCGAGGTGATGATCTCCCGCACCATCGCGTCCACCGTCGGCGGGGAGATGCTGATCGTCAGCGGGTAGCCCATCAGGTTGCAGTCAACGCTGAACGGCAGCGCCGGCAGGCACAGCACCGACTCGCACCGCTTCCACGCGGCCGAGCAACTCTCGCGGGCCACGTGCCCGGCGTGGCGGAAGTCCTCCCCGTAGGGCAGGTGGAGGTTGTGCGGCTCGACGGAGCCGATCGGAATCACCGCCACCTCGTAGCGGCGCTTGCGGGCGCGGTACAGGTTCGTCGCCGTAATGTCCCATTCCTCGATCATGGTGCTTGCTCCCTTGCCGATGCGCGCCCGCCGGCGGCATCGCTTGCCGCCGGACGCGCAACGCAGCGCTTGCCAGGGCAATTGTCTAGTGGTTCAATGCCCTGTCAACAGCCCAGAAACAGATGGAGAAGGCAGATGGCGTATTATCTGGGGATCGACGTCGGCACTTCCGGCACGAAGGCACTCATCATGGACGCCCGCGGGCGGGTGCTGGCGACGGGCACCGGCGAGCACGCCGTCAGCAGCCCCAAGCCGGCCTGGAGCGAGCAGGACCCGCGGGAGTGGTTCTCGGCCGCGGTCAAGGCCACGCGGGCGGCCATCGCCAAGGCCGGGATCGACGGCAAGCAGGTCGCCGGCATCGGGTGCAGCGGGCAGATGCACGGGCTGGTTTGTCTGAACGGCGCCGGGCTTCCGCTGCGGCCGGCGATCATCTGGAACGATCAGCGGACCGCGGCCGAGGCCGACCAGATCGAGCGCAAGGCCGGCGGCAGGGCGGGGCTGATCCGGCTCGTCGGCAACGTGGCCATGACGTCGTTCACGCTGACCAAGCTGCTGTGGGTCCGCCGGCACGAGCCGAGAGTCTACGACAGAATCCGGCACGTGCTGCTGCCGAAGGACTACGTCCGCCTGTGCCTGACCGGCGAGTATGCCGGGGACGTCTCCGACATGTCCGGGACGCTGCTGCTGGACCAGCGCCGGCGCGACTGGTCGGAAAAGGCGCTGAAGCTGTTCGGTATCCGCAGGGACATCCTGCCGCGGGTATATGAGTCGCACGAGATCGCCGGCACCGTCACCGCCAGGGCGGCCAGGCAGCTCGGCATCGCGGCGGGCACGCCGGTGGCGGCGGGGGCGGGCGACCAGCCCGCCGGCGCGGTGGGCAACGGCATCGTCCGGGCGGGGCTGGTCTCGGCCACCATGGGCACCAGCGGCGTGGTGTTCGTGCACTCGCCCAAGTACGTCACCGACCCGGCCGGGCGCGTGCAGACCTTCTGTGCGGCCGTGGCGGGGCAGTACTGCATGTTCGGATGCATCCTCGCCGCCGGCGGAAGCTTTCAGTGGTTCCGCAACACGCTGGGGGCCAAGGAGATCGAAAAGGCCGCAGCCGAGGGCGTCGATCCCTACGAGCTGCTGACCCGCCGGGCGGCCAAGGCACCGCCCGGCTGCGAGGGGCTGTTCTTCCTGCCGTATCTGACCGGCGAGCGGACGCCTCACGCCGACCCGCTGGCCAAGGCCTGCTGGATCGGTATTCACTCCCGCACCAGCCGCAACGACCTGATCCGCTCGGTGATGGAGGGGGCGACCTTCGCCATGAACGACGCCCTGACGATCCTGCGGCAGCGGGGCATCCGTCCCCGGGAGATTCGCCTTTCCGGCGGGGGGGCGCGGAGCCGGCTGTGGCGGCAGATGCAGGCCGACGTCTACGGCTCCACGTGCGTGACGGTGCGAACGGAGGAGGGTCCGGCCTACGGGGCGGCGATCCTGGCGGCGGTGGGGACCGGCCGGTTCGCCAGCGTGCCGCAGGCCTGCGAGGCGATCATCAAGCTGACGCGAACGGTCCGGCCGAACCCCTCGACCAAGCGTGTCTACGCCCGCTGCTATCAGCAGTACCGGCGGCTGTATCCGGCCTTGAAGGGCGAGTTCGCAAGCATCGCCAGGCTGTGAGGTCCTCATGGCTGGCAAGGGCAAGAAAAGACGCGGCCGATTCTGGAGCTGGCTGACGGGGCGGCAGCCGGGCGAGCCGGGCGAGCCGGAAGAAGAGGCCGGCGGCGAAGAGCAGGCGGCGGCGCCGGCGCCCGATCGAGTCGCGCCCGCCCCGCCCGAGGGCGACCGCGCCGGCGAGCGCACTTGCGCCCTCTGCGGTGGCAGCAGCTTCAGTTGGGGCTGGCTGGAGAGCGGGCTGTACGGAATGGGCAAGGGCCCGGCCGCAGTCTCCCAGCCAAAGTACGTAAAACAGAAGACGCGCTTCGGGGATTTCCTCGGGCTGCGGGCACGGGTCTGCGACAACTGCGGCCACGTCGAACTCTTCTCCCTGCCCGAAGACGAGGCGTAGGCCGCCGCGTGCCGCGGCCGAGACGATCCGCCCCCGCCGAGGCGCCGCCCGCCGGCCAAAACCGCGTCCATAACGGGAAGCGCGAGAATGCTTTGCAGAAAAGTCAATACATCCCAGCAGGAAAACGCTTGAACAATCCGCTGATATGGAGTAACATTGCTACTTGAGCCGGGGCTCAAAGAGCCCAGCATATCACAACACTCTTGCGAGGAAGGGAGGGCGAGCCATGCGGCCGGTAAGGTTCGTGGCAATCACGCTGTGCGCTGCCGTGCTTGTGTCTTCGCTTGCCAGCGGGCTTCAGGCGGCGTTCCCCGAATACGTCAACCAGGACAGCGCCAACACCCACCGCCAATCGGGAATCTGCACCAGCGACGGCCAGGTGGTCTGGGACAGCACCTTCTCCATGTTCGTCAGCGGCTGCCAGTTGCCGGTCTGGCCGCCGCCGCAGCCGGTGTACGAGGAGATCATCTTCGCCTTCATGGAGTGCTACGGCGGCGGGATGATCGACGAGCTGATGCAGATCGGCGGCAACGGGCTGGACCCGGCCTCCTACACCTCCGCGGCCAGAGAGAACGAGAAGTCCTGGTGGGCCAACACCGACCCGGCCTCGGGCGGACTGCGAGAGTCGCTGTACAACCTGCACTACTCGCCCTGGGCCGGCGGGGCGACCGTGCACACGCACGTCGAGGCGGCGACCAACGGCAACAACAACGATCTGTATGGGCCGGTGGTGCACAACCCCCTGAAGGAGCACCCGCAGTACAAGCTGTACACCACGCTGCTGGACCTGGCCGACGTCACCCTGCACCGCCCCAACCGCGGCGGCACCACGCCCGATAACTACCTGGCGGTCCTCTGGGGCGGATCCGGCGGCGACTGGCGGGACATCCGCGCCAACTACAACTCCCTGGTGCGGATCCACGCCGACCTGATGGCCCGCGGCTACACCTCCGACGAGATCTACCTGACCTACCCCAGCAACACCAACCCCTCCGGCGGAGCCCTGCCGGCGAGCTGGGTGGTCGACGACGGCACCACCTTCCAGGACATGCAGGACGCCTGGAGTTGGGTCCACCAGAACACCGACGCCAACACCCAGATCTACTTCTGGTCCAACATCTGCCACGGCAAGGACACCGAGGACGTGGTCGGCATGATCCTGGATGACTACGGCGAGGACGTTGAGTGCGGCAAGCCCTACGGCTTCGGCCTGACGGAGGGCTTCGTCGACGACGTCAAGGAGCTGCACGCCTTCTACGGCGGGGGGGACGGCACAGACCCCGGCCAGCCGTACTTTCAGGTGATCAGCTCCCAGCCCGCGGCCGGCCTGATCGTGCTGCTGAACGGCAAGGCGCTGCCGCTGCTGGAGATCGGCGACCTAAGCTACGGCCAGATCAGCCAGCACATGCACAAGTTCGCCCTGGACGAAACCGACATCGCCAATCTGGACACGACCGGAAACATGGTGATGTTCGACTGCGGGCCCTCGCAGGTCGAGTTCATCATGGCTGGCGTGACCACGGGCGATCAGGCCAACGGCGTACCGGAGCCGGCGTCGCTGCTGGTGTTGGTCGGCGGCGGCCTGGGGCTGTTGTGCCGGCGCCGCAGACGGCTTTGACCTGAGACTCTCGCGGCGGCGTTCAGAGGTGGCGCAGCACGTCGACCGGGCGCTCGGTCAGAACGTCCGCTCCGCCGTCGAGCAGCTCGTCGGCCGCCCGGAAGCCCCACAGGGCGCCGATGGCGAACATCCCGGCCGCGGTGGCGGTCCGCATGTCCGTGCCCGTGTCGCCCACGTAAGCGATGTCGCCCACGGGCAGACCCATCGCCTCGGCAACGGCCAGCGCCGCCGCCGGGTCCGGCTTGAGCGGAACCCCGTCGCGGGCGCCGCGGACCACCTCAAAGGCGTCCGCGCTCAACAGAGCCGCGACCGTCGCTTGGGCGGCGTCGTCGGGCTTGTTCGAGAGCACCGCCAGGCGCAGCCCGGCGGCACGAAGCGCCTCCAGCAGATCGACAACGCCCTCGTACGGCCGGGTCTTGTTGCGCCAGCCGACCGCGTAGGCGGCGCGATACTCGGCCGTCACGCGCGCGGCCAGCTCGGCGTCGCCGCGCTTGTCGGCGGGCATGGCCCGGAGGACGTACGCCCCCACGCCGTCCCCGACCATGCGCTTGTGCTCGGCGACCTCCGGGCGGGGCGGCAGGCCGTTGGCGACCAGGGCCGCGTTCATGGCCGCGGCCAGGTCGTCGATCGTGTCCAGCAGCGTGCCGTCAAGATCGAAAATCACGGCGCGATATCGCAAGCGCAGCTCCTTTACCAAAGAGGATGAGTATTCTAGGGATGCCCGTCGCGAGCGTCGAATCAAAACGGACCTTGGGTGTCTCATCCCCGGTTGCGACCGTGTTTCAGCGGGAACGGCGGCGGAGCACACCCAGCAGCAGCGTCAACGGCACCAGCATCGCCGGCTCCGGCACGGGCTGGAAGAACGTCCCGCCGAAGATCCCCCACGGCCGGTCGACGCCGATGTACTGATATGGGAACCAATGGACGTCGTGGTCCCAGGTGTTGTAGCAGGCGTACTTGCGATCGCCGGGCGTGCCGTCGTAGCCGATGACGGTGATGAAATGGTCGGTGCCGCCGTTGCCGTCGGTGTCCACCAGGAACTGACACGGCTCGGCGGCGTCGATGGCGACGACCAGCTCCTCCCAGAGATAGTTCAGAGAGACGTTGCGGGCGGCCGAGCCGACGTAGCCGCGGTATTCGGCATACCCGGCCAGCCCTTCATCCTGGCTGCGGTAGCCGCTCCAGCCATACTCAAGCGGGTCGCGCGAGCACAGGCCGAAATCGGCCACGCAGTCGTCGGCGTGGTAGGGGTCTTCCAGGGTGGCGGTCCGGTCCGGCGTGGGCACGTAGTCGCGGACGTGCCCCGGCGAGGCGATCATGTCCTTGACGGCCTGCTGGTTGGAACTCCAGTCGTTGGAGCCGGGGATCAGGTTGCCGAAGCCGTGCGCGTCCCAGTAGCCGATGACCATGCCGGCCGACGTCGGCCCGCAGCCGTGATACCAGATGTAACTGGGCACGTCGGAAATGATGGACACGTTCGGCCCATGGCCGGGGGAGGCCAATTCCCCCTCAAGCGTCGGCTCACCCGGGCCGCCGATCGCATCCCGCCCCAGCGCCGCGGGCGCAATCCCGGCCAGAACCGCCGCCGACAGGCACAACCAGCACCACCAGCGCAACTGTCCACTCCCGGACGGCCCCAAGCCGCCCATCTGAGCCTGGTTTGCGTAAGTGCGGGCCGAGCCAGCCCTTTACCCTCCTCCACAGCTATATGATACCCCTAACTCGCCAAATCGTCAAGCCATGTAGACCCCCGCGCGCCGCGAATGCCTGCCCCATGAGCCGTGCCAAGCAAAAGGGCCCGGAAGGACGGGAACTCATCCCTGCGGGCCCTTGATTTCAAGCCGGTCGACGCCGGGCCGGCCCCGGCCAAGGCACCGAGCGTCAGTCCACGTTCATCGCCATCAGGAACTCGGCGTTGGTCTTGCACTTCTGCAAGCGGTTGATGAGCAGCTCCATCGCCTCGACCGGGTTGTTCATCTCGGCCAGCGCCTTGCGGAGGCGATACACCAGCTTCAACTCCTGGGGATCCAGCAGCAGTTCTTCCTTCCGCGTGCCGGAGCGGGAGATGTCGATGGCCGGCCACACGCGGCGGTCCACCAAGCGCCGGTCCAGGTGCAGCTCGCTGTTGCCGGTGCCCTTGAACTCCTCAAAGATCACCTCGTC
>CAYNYF010000011.1:16371-51194 GCA_964401385.1 uncultured Planctomycetaceae bacterium
AGGGCCGTGCCGATGATCGTCAGCGACCCGCCTTCCTCCATCTTCCGGGCCGCCCCGAAGAAGCGCTTGGGCTTTTGCAGGGCGTTGGCGTCCACGCCGCCGGTGAGGATCTTGCCGGAATGGGGCATTTCGGCGTTGTAGGCCCTGGCCAGGCGGGTGATCGAGTCCAGCAGGATCACCACGTCCCGGCCGTACTCGACCATGCGCTTGGCCTTCTCGATGACCATCTCGGCGATCTGGACGTGCCGGGAAGCCGGCTCGTCGA
Source organism: uncultured Planctomycetaceae bacterium (assembly GCA_964401385.1). Classification (GTDB taxonomy): domain Bacteria; phylum Planctomycetota; class Phycisphaerae; order SM23-33; family SM23-33; genus CAYNYF01. The sequence goes on from CAYNYF010000011.1 coordinate 16,637, forward strand.
AGGTCGAGGAGATGACCTCGGCCTTGGTCGACCGCTCCATCTCGGTGACTTCCTCCGGGCGCTCGTCGATCAGCAGGATGATCACGTAGGCCTCGGGATGATTGGCGGAGACGGCGTTGGCAATCTTCCGCAGCAGCACCGTCTTGCCGGTGCGCGGCGGGGCGACGATCAACATCCGCTGGCCGAAGCCGATCGGCGTGACCAGGTTGACCACGCGCATGTTGATCTCCTCGGTGGTCGTCTCGAGGAAGATGCGCCGTTCCGGGTGAAAGGGGGTCAGGTCCTCGAAGACGATCCTCTCGGCCAGCCTGTCGGGGCTCTCGTAGTTGACCGCCTCCACCCGCAGCAGCGCGAAGTACCGCTCGGACTCCTTCGGCGGGCGGATCTGCCCGGCGACGATGGAGCCCTGGCGCAGGCCGAAGCGGCGGATCTGGCTGGGCGAGACGTAGATGTCGTCGGGGCTGGGCAGGTAGTTATAGTCCGGGCTGCGGAGAAAGCCGAACCCGTCGGGCAGGATCTCCAGCACGCCCTCCCCGTACATCAGCCCGTCCTTCTGGATCCGCGCCCTGAGGATTTTGAAGACCAGCTCCTGCTTCTTCAGGCCGGTGAACTCGGTGAGCCCCTCCTCCTTGGCGATTTCGTGCAGCTCGCCCACCGTCATCTTCTGTAGGTCGGTAATGTGCAGCTCGCCGCGCTTTACCTTCTCGTACTTGGCCTGCATCTCCTCGTCGAGCTTTTCGACCGTGCCGACGGCGGTGGCCGCCTGCTGGGCCTCGCCCTGGGGGTCGTTTTGCCCGCCTTCCGCCTCGTCGGGCTTTGGCTTGGGCGCCGTCGCCGCGGCTTTCCTGGTTGTCTTTCTGCTGGTCTTGTTGGTCTTTGCCATGATTGCTTCCCTTCTACATACCTCCGATGGTCGGGCCTGCCTGGCTCGCGCGGGAATCCGTCGGACTACATCCGCTCCTGAATTGGATACCTGCAACTATCATGGCCCGCGGTCGTATTTCGCCGTCCGGCAACCGCGGGCAAAACTCGCCGGGCCCCGCAGGAAGGCGCGCGCCAGCCGCGGGCGTTCCGCCGGTCGCGGCCTGCCAAGCTTATGGTGATCTTGTCGGAGCCCTTCGCGAACACCCCTGCGACCGCATTCCTTTATGGGATCGCTGCTAAGGTCGGCCCACCATATGAACAATTCGCTGAAGAACCGAGCGGACCTGCTCGCGCAGGCATGACACGCTGGAACTGTTGTCTAATATATCTTCGGTCCTGGAGGCCTTAATGTCCAGAGGTTTTTGCGATTTTTCTCGCTGCTGCCACTTGGCCCGGTCCCAACCCCGCGCCCGGGCCACGCGCTGGAACCGAAGGTCTTCCGGGGCCGCGACGTACACGAAGTGCGAGCACAGCTCGTGCCAGTCCGTCTCCAGCAGCAGGGCCGCATCCACCACGACCGCGACCACGGCCGGGTCCGACGCCATCGCCTCGATCCGCGCTGCCATCCGCCGGCGCATGCGGGGATGCGTCACGGCGTTGAGGGCCTGCAAATCGTCGGGCGAGGCAAAGACGATCTTCGAAACCGCCTTCCGGTCGACCCGCCCGGACTTATCGAAGACGCCCTCGCCCCACAGGCGGCGAAGCTCTTCCCGCACCTCCGGGTCGTTCAGCAGCTTATGCCCGATGGCGTCGGCGTCGATGAGGCCGCAGCCGAGCTTGACCAGTTCGGCCGCCACCGTCGACTTGCCCGCGCCGATGCCCCCCAGCAGGCCGATCACAGGCTTGCCCTCTGGCTTGGCCACGCCCATCTCCTTTTGGATACTCTCAGAAGCCGCTGACTGCTAAGATACCCGCACGAGCGGCATTTTCAATCAGAGAGGCAAGTCCATGGAACCAACCCTGATCGGGGCGTACGGCCAGTGGGCCGTGGGCCTGCGGCAAGACGAGCTGCCCAGCCTGTCCTTCCGGCGGGAGGAGTTCACCGATCCGAGCCAGTGGCGGGCAATGGCCAGGAAGCGCGTGCTGGAGCGGATGGCCGTGCCCGAGGAGCCCGCGCCGAAGGACGTGGAGGTGGTGGAGGCACTGCGATACGAGGGCCTGGACGTGGAGCTGCTTCGCTGGCAGCTTTCCTACGGCCCGCCGACGGAGGCCGTGCTGCTCAAGCCGGCGGGCGAGAGAGGCCCGCTGCCGGGCGTGCTCGGCCTGCACTGCCACAGCGGCAAGAAGTACTGGGGAAAGCGGAAGATCGCACGCTGGGGCAGCCCCCACCCGCTGATGCGGCAATTGCAGGAGCATCAGTACGGCGGGCGGGCCTGGGCCAACGAGCTGGCCGGCCGCGGGTACGTGGTGCTCGTGCCGGACGCCTTCCTCTTTGGCAGCCGGCGCGTCCGCCTGGCCGACTGCACCGACCACGTCCGCGGAGACCTGCTCGACCCGACCGACGACGACCACGCCGGCATCGAGGCCTACGACCGCTGGGCCGCCCAGCACGAGAACATCATGGCCAAGTGCCTCTTTTGCGCCGGCACCACCTGGCCGGCCGTGTTCTTCACCGAAGACCGCATCGCCCTGGACATCCTCGCCCGCCGCGGCGACGTCGACGAAACGCGCCTCGGCTGCGGCGGGCTCTCCGGCGGCGGGCTGCGGACGTGCTTCCTGGCCGGGCTGGACGAGCGCATCCGCTGCGCCGTCTGCTCCGGCTTCATGACCACGTGGCGCGACTTCCTGCTGCGGAAGGTCCACACCCACACCTGGATGACGTACGTGCCGCTGCTGCCCAACGAGCTGGACTTCCCGGAGATCCTCGGCCTGCGGGCGCCGGAGCCGACCCTGGTGCTCAACACGACCGAAGACCCGCTCTTCACCCTCGAGTGCGTCCAGGGCTGCGAAAAGATTCTGACGGGCGTTTGGGACAAGGCCGGCGGTTCCGATCGCCTGCGCTTCAGCTACTACCAAGGCCATCACAAGTTCGACGTGCCCATGCAGGAAGAGGCGTTCGGGTTCTTTGACCGCTGGCTGAAGAAATAGCAATCACACTGGATGAACGGGGGGAGGGGCCGAGGGTCCGCGAAAGGCGGTGCGCCGTGAAACTGATCATCGTGGGAGCCGGTTGGGCGGGCGAGGCCCATTTCAAGGCGGCTGAGGCCCTGCGGCGGCAGGGGGCGGACTGCCGCGTGGCGGCGCTGGTCGACGTGGACCAGGATCATCTGCGGCGGAAGGCGGCGGAGTGGAGGGTTCGCCTCACGTATCCGGACCTCTCCGCCGCCCTGGACGACCAGGTCGACGCCGACGCCGTGGTCCTGGCCACGCCGCATCACCTCCACCGCGAGGGCGCCGAAGCGGCCGCGGCAGCGGGAAAGCACGTGCTGGTCGAAAAGCCGATGGCGCTGACGCTGGCGGACGCCGACGCCATGATCGCCGCCTGCGATCGGGCGGGCGTGTGCCTGATGGTGGCCGAGAGCGCCCGCTACCGTCTGGCCAACCTGGCCGTCCGGGAGGCGCTGGACGCCGGAAAGATCGGCCAAGTCCTGAGCGGGCGGATCCACCCCATCACCCGGGGGCGCCACACGTACATGTACCCCGGTCGCCGGGCGTGGCTGGCCGATCCGGCCGTCGGCGGCAGCGGCATCTGGATGCTCAACGGCATTCACACGATGTCCGTGGCCAGGATGCTCCTCGGTGAGCCGACGCGAATCTACGCCCGGGAAGTGCACTCGGACAAGTTCCAGAGCCCGCTGGAAGCCACCGTCGTGGCCCTGCTCAGCTTCGCCGGCGGGGCGGAGATCACTGTGACCATCAGCGCCGAGCTGCACGGCTACAAGCGCTTCGGGGACATCGCCCTGTTCGGCAGCGACGGGACGCTGCACCTCCGCCGCGACGATCCGGTCGAGCTGGCCGTCTACACCGACGACGGCGAGGAAAGAATCGAATGCGCCGAGGACACCATTGAGGGCGCGGCCGGGGCGTTCGTGCGGCAAATGAAGGAGTTCATGGCCGCAGTCGCCGAAGCCCGCGAGCCGCTGACCTCCGGCCGGTCGGAGCGGCGGACGCTCGCGGCAATCCTGGCCGGATATGAGTCCATCCGCACGGGCGGGCCCGTCGATCTTTAAGGTCCGTGGCCTCGCCGACAATGGCCGAATCATATGTGAACGGCGCAGGTCTTATCGCAGCTCATCAGCGTGGGCGGCGGCCTTTTTGACGGCCAAGACGTACTCGTCGATGATCTCCGGGCGGTGGTGCTTGAACCACGGCACGCCGAAACAGAACTTGTCGATCGCCTCGGAAACCGGCAGCGAGCCGGCCGGGGCGCGGACGTCGCGGGCCGCCTGAGCGACGACCGTCGGCTGCCCGTCGCCGTAGATGTCGGCCTCGGTGAGCAGCGGATGCAGGTGCAGCGGGAAGTTGGCCCCGGGCTTCGTCGCAAACCCCTCAGCGGCAAGGGCTTCGCAGAATCTCCCCAGGGGCAGGCCGGCCAGCTCGTCGGCGACGTACAGCCCGCGGGCGTTGTACCAGGCGCCCATCCTGCTTCCGGAATCGCGCGGCGGGCGGTGGGCGCGGACGCCCGGCGTGCCTTCCAGGCAATCCCAGAAGTAGTCCATGGCCTTGCCGATCTCGGCGCTGCGCCGGTCGTAATGCCGTAGCTGCACGCGCCCCATGGCCGAGGCGAGCTGGTTGAGGCGGTGCTTGACCGCCCCCATGGGCAGCCCGGCGAAGCGCTTCAGCTCGGCGAGCGTGAGAGAGTCCCCGTGCCGCTCGTAATGCCCCCAGGCGACGGCCCGCTCGTAGATCTCGCGGTCGGCCGTGGCCAGCATGCCGCCCTCGCCGATGGGCATGGCCTTGCCGCTCATCATCGACATCGCCGCCACGTGGGCGATCGTCCCCAGCTTGCGGCCCTTGTAGATTCCGCCGTGGGCGTGCGAGACGTCTTCGATGACCTTGATCCCGCCCGGGGCGGCAACGGCCATGATCTCGTCCATGTCGGCCGGATAGCCGGAATAATGCACCACCACGATCGCCTTCGTCCGCTCGGTGATCCGCTTCTTCAGATCGCCCGGGTCCAGGCAGAGCGTCTCCGGCTGGATGTCGGCCCAGACGACGGTCGCCCCCAGCGTCAGCGCCGGCAGCCCCGACGCCCAGTACGTCATGGACGGGCAGATCACCTCGTCGCCGCGGCCGACGCCGACGGCGAACATCGCCGCCTGCACCGCGGCCGTGCCGTTGCAGTGGGCCAGGGCGAACGGCAGCCCCTGCCAGGCGGCGAACTCGGCCTCGAACTGCCGCGTCACGTTCGTGCCGGACATGTCCCCGTGGCGAAGCACCTCCACCACGGCCCGTTCGTCCTCGTCGGTGACGATCGGCCAGGCGAACGTGTCGCCGGGGTCGGTCGCCACGGCCTTGGGGCCGCCGAAGAGGGCCAACTTCTCGGTCACCCTGGAAGCGGCGACGGTCATGGCTCGATCCTCAAGAGCCTCTCGGCGTTGCGGTGATAGACGTCCTCGGTTGCCTCCTCGGGCAAATCCAGCGATTGCAGCAGGGCGTGCAGCTCGCCGTCGTAGCAATCCCGCCCGAACAGCAGTCGCTGGTGGTATTTCAGCAGGAACTCCCGGCCGTGGGCCGGATCGCGGGCCAGCGCGTTCCGCCCGGAAAAGGCCGAAAGCTCCCCGAAAAGGTTCGGAAAGCCGTCCAGCAGCGCCGGGAGCCGGCCGCCCGCGACCACCCGGCCGGCAGGGTAGCCCTCCGCCGCGTCGCTGTCGGCATCGCCGCTGATGTAGCGCCAGAAACCCGGGCCGTGACCGATGAAAACCGTCTCCGGGCAGGCCTCCATCGCCCGGGCGAGGTTGTCGGCCGTGCCGCAGTACCAGCTCCTGTGGTAGCGCATCTTGCCGGTGCCGGCTTGGGGAAGGTAGGGCACCTCCAGGTGGAATATCACTGGCAGCCCCGCCTCGGCGCAGAGCTTGAAGATCTCGATGCAGCGGGGGTCGTCCAGCGGCAGGCGGAATTTCCACTCGCCGCAGACGCGGACGTGGTGCACTTCGACGGCCGACGCGAGCCAGTCGGCGGCGCGGGGCTCGGTCGGATCGGGCGCGTAGCCCAGCAGGAAACGGTCCGGGAACCTCCGCCCGGCCGAGACGACGTCCGCCAACGGCAGCCCGACGTGAAGCTGGCCGGCGGCGGCGTGGGCGGGGTTGAACGACCTCGTATAACCGACCTCGTCCAGGGCGTCCATCGTGTACCAGGTCAGCAGGACCGCCTTGTCGATGCCCTGGGCGTCCATGTTGGCCACCAGGCCGGTATCGTCGCGCCCGTGCCACGAGACGTGCTGGTGTACGTCGATGATCCGTTTCGGAACGGCCACGTCCAGAACCTCCACCCGCCCGACGCAAAAGCCCTGCCGCGGGCCCACCGGCCCAGCCCGGCAGCTAACGCTACCACGGGCAAACGCCCTTGACAACGCCCTTGTGGTGCGGAAACAATATGCGGTCAGGCCAAAGGAGTTCCAGGACCGACCGAGGCTCCAGACGCCGAAGATTGCATTCGGAGACCTCCATTTAGTCCCTAGGTGTTTCATTCTTGCAGGGGTCAGGGCTTCAGAGGCGACGCATTGCGTTTGAGGCCTCGACCGGAACCCCAGCCAAGTGAGATCAAGGATCGGGAATATGATCGTGTACGCACAACCAGGCGAACAAGACCGGAGAGAGTCGGTCCCGGCCGGAGCCGGGCGGCGCCGCCGGACGAAAGCGCAGTTGCACGCGCTGGCGGGCATTGTCGCCCTGCTGATGGCGAGCCACCTGGGCTGCACGCCGAAACAGTACGCCGCCCAGGCCGATAAGGCCGCCTACGGCGTCATCCGCCAGAAACAGCAGCAGGCGCTGGGAGAGCAACGGCGGTTTGAGATCACCTATCAGCCGTTCGCCACCGACGCGTCGCGGCCGGCGGCCAAAGAGCTGCTGCTGCGGGGCAGGCCCATCCCTGTCACCGATCGCCCCCGGCGCCCCGCTTCCGCGGCCGAATGCGTGGAAATGCTCTGCCGCTTCCTGCGCGGCAAGCCCGCCGTGCCGCCGCGAGTGCTTTCCCTGGGCGAATGCCTGGAAGTGGCCTTCCGCAACAGCCGCAGCTTCCAGGACACCAAAGAGGGGCTGTACAGCTCGGGGCTGGCTCTGGCGAACCTGCGGCGCAAGTGGTCCCTGCCCGGCGGGGACCTGACGGCCGACGCCAGCTCCACCCGCACCATGCGCGGGGAAACCACCCACAGCGGCACGGGGGAGGCGGTGTTCTCCTTCGCCCAGAAATTCGCCAACGGCGGCGCGCTGACGCTGGCGGCGGGGCTGGACGCGGCCACGGACTTCCTGGGCATCAAGAGCACCGCGTTCGGCTCGCTGGTGGAGGTAAACCTGACCCAGCCGCTGCTGCGCGGGGCCTGGCGCGGGTTTGCCTACGAGCAGCTGTACCGGTCCGAACGCGACTTCGCCTACGCCATCCTCCAGTACGAGCGATTCACGCAAACCTTCGCGACGGACCTCGCCAGCAGATACTACCGCGTGCTCCAGCGGCGGGACGAGCTACAGAACGACATGGACAACTTCGAGAGGCTGCGGCAGCAGGCCAAGCTTCACAACGCCCAGGTGGAACTGGGCATGGTCCGGCGCGTCCAGGCCGACCAGTCCGAGCAGGCGGTGCTCCGCGCCGCCGCCGGCGTGGAGAGTTCCGGCCAGCAATACCGCGACGCCATGGATGAGTTCAAGGTCACCCTGGGGCTGCCGATCAACGCCAGCGTCGAACTGGACCAGCGGGAGCTGGAGCAGCTCAAGCTGCTGGCGATTCCCTTCGGCGAGGCCCGGGCCATCGCCGTCGCCCTGCGCACCCGCCCGGATGTGCTGACCAATTGCGCCAACCTCCGCGACGCCGATCGCGACGCGGAGATCGCCGCCGATCAGTTCAACCCCGCTCTCGACTTGGAGCTGAACATCTCCGCCACCGGCACCGAGCCGCGCAAACCGTTTCGCAGCCAGCTCCACCGGCACACGCGATGGGCCGCGCTCAGCTTCGACTACAACCTGGACCAGACGGACAACCGCGACAATTACCGCAACGCCTTGATCGCCCTGGAAAAAGCCGAACGCGACCTGGCGGAATTCCTGGATAACGTGCGTCTCCAAGTCCGGCGGTCATATAGAGCTTTGGTCCGGTCCGAGCGGCAGTATAATATACAGAAGCGGGCCGTGGCATTGGCGAACCGCCGAACGAAGCTGGCCAGGCTGGAGCAGAAAGAGGGCTTGGCCAGCACCCGCGACGTCCTGGAGGCAGAAGACGACCTCAGGTCAAGCAAGAACGACCTGACCGCTGCGTTGGTTAGTTATACGACGACGCGGCTGAATTTCCTGGCCGACCTAGGCATGATCTCGGTGGACGAGAAAGGACAGATTCATGAGCGAAAGCAGCCCTTCACCTTCGACCGCCTCCAGCTTGAGAGGCGGTAAATCATCCAACCGGGTTCGGCGCCGGATGATCTGGGCGGCGGTCGTCACGGCGGTCGTGGCCGCGTCCGCCGCCGGCGGCTATCAGGTGCTGCGCAAATCCAGCGACAAGGCCCAGTCGCTGCCGATGGCCAAGGTACTGCGGGGGCCGATGCTGGTGTCGATCACCGCCGGAGGCGAACTCACGGCCGAAGAGCAGGAGACCGTCACCAATCCCGTCCGATGGCCCGTCGTGATCAAGGAGCTGGCCCCCGAGGGCAACATGGTCAAAGTAGGCCAGCTCATCATCCGCATGGAGTGCAAGGAGCTGGACGACGCCATCCTCGACCAGGGGCTCACCGTCCGATTGGCCCGGGACAACGTCCTGGCCGCGAGCAACAAGCTCCTCGTTACCCAGAAGACCATGGAGGCGAGGCTGGAGAAGGCGCGGCAGGCCCTTCAGGACGCCCTGGACGACGATGAGAAATACGAAGAGGGCGAGTGGCCGCAGGAGCGCGACGAGGCCGAGGAGAAGATCATGCTGGCCACGCGCAAGCTGGACCTGGCCCAGGACAAGCTGGACTCCATGCACAGAATCAACGCCGACCCGGCGCTCCAGGAGCCCTACAGCAAGGCGGAAATCAAGGGCGAAGAACTGAGCGTGGAACAGTTGAAGCTGGAGCTGAGCCGGGCCAAGACCGATCGGCGACTGCTGCACGATTACACCCGCAAGCGCCAGCAGCGGGACAAGAAAACGGCGGTGAAGGTCTCCCAGTTGGAGCTGGAGACGGTCGAACTGGAAAAGGAAACCCAGTTGCGGCTGGCGGAGAGCGCCAAGGCCTCCGCCGAGGACCGCCTGAGCAAACAGGAAGAGAAGCTGATCGAATTCCAGGAAGACGCTGAGAAGCTCACCGTGATCGCGGAGAAGCCCGGGCTGGTGGTCTACGAAACCCGCCGGCGGCGGTGGGAGCGCCCCGTTACCGTGGCCATAGACGAGGAGATCCGCGCCCACCAGCAGTTGATGATCATTCCAAACATGGAAACGCTCCGGGTGCAGACGTACATCTACGAGGCCGATGAGGAGCGGGTCAAGACCGGTCAGCCGGCGCTGATCCGCTTGCCGGCAAAGGCCGGCAAGGTCTTCGGCGGGAAGGTCGGGAAGAAGGCGGCCGTGCCCGACAGCCAGAATCCCTGGCTCAGTCCCGGGGTAAAGCAATACCCGGTGTGGGTTGAGTTCGCGGGCAATATCGACGGCGGGAACCTGAAGCCCGGCATGAATGCGGAGGCGGAGATCATCGTGGCCGAGCTGCGGGACGTGCTGAGCGTGCCGATTGCGGCCATCTTCGCCGAAGGGGAGGCCACTTATTGCTTCCGCACCGACGGCAATGGCGACTACGAGCAGGTGAAGGTGAAGCTGGGCCAGACCAGCGAGACCCGCGCCCAGATCCTCTCCGGCCTGAGCGAGGGCGACGTGGTGCTGCTGTCGCCGCCGCCGGGCGTCCAGATCGGCAAGAAGCTCAAGCGGCGCGAGGAAGCGGAAAAGCCGGAGGCCGGATCGGAGCAGCAGGCGAGACCGCAGGCCGAGCGCCCAAAGCGTCCCGCCTCGACCACCCGTCCAAGCGCCGAGGCCGGGTCACCCACCCGGCCCAGTGGCGAGGCGGGCACAGCCGGCCGGTCAACCCGAACGCGGTCCGGCGGACGAGGCAGGCGGGCAGAGACGCGGTGATGAAAGAGCTGGTCCGCCTGGAAAACATCCGCAAGACCTACCTCATGGGACGCAGCAGCGTCCGCGCCCTGGACGGCATCAGTTTCGTCATTCACGAAGGCGATTACGTCGCCATCATGGGCTCCAGCGGCTCCGGCAAGAGCACCCTGCTGAACCTGCTCGGCTGCCTGGACCGGCCCACCAGCGGGCGATACCTGCTGGGCGGGCGGGACGTCTCCCAGCTCGACGACGGCCAACTCAGCGAGATCCGCGGCCGGCACATTGGCTTCGTGTTCCAGTCCTTCAACCTGATTCCTCAGTTGAAGGTGGTGGCCAACATCGAGGTGCCGCTGGTATATCAGGGCATGCCCCGGCGCCAGCGCAGCCCGCGCAGCCGGAAACTGGCCACGATGGTGGGGCTGGGCGACCGCATGGACCACCGCCCGCAGGAACTTTCCGGCGGCGAGCAGCAGCGCGTGGCCCTGGCCCGGGCCCTGGCCAACGAGCCGCTGCTGCTGCTGGCCGACGAGCCCACCGGCAACCTGGACAGCCGCACCTCCCAGGACATCTTGAACCTGGTGGACGAGCTGTCCGACCGCGGACGCAGCATCATCATGGTCACGCACGAAAGCGACATCGCCGACCGCGCCCACCGGATCATCCACCTGATGGACGGGCGGATTGATTCCGACGAGGTCGCCCGCGGAGTGGAGCGGCGGCGATGAAGGCGATCTACAAGGTCACCGACATCGTCCTGCTGGGGCTGCACAACCTCACCATCCACAAGGTGCGTTCGGCGCTGACGGCGCTGGGCATCCTCTTCGGCGTCTGGAGCGTGATCGCCATGCTGGCCATCAACGAGGGCGCCCGATACGAGGCCGAACAGTCTCTGCGGCAGATGGGCACCGACAAGCTGCTGATTCAGTCGGTCAAGCCGCCGCAGGACGCCGCTGCCGCCGCCCGGGAGCGCGGGGCGCTGCATTACGGTTTGACCTTGGCCGACTCTCGTCGGCTCAGCGACAACCTGCCCGGGATATCTCGTTACGTGGTCGCCCACGAGACAAGAAAGTCCGTTCAGTACGCCAGCAGGCTGATCCAGGCGCGGATCTTCGGCACCTACCCGTCCTACCTGCAACTCCGCGGGCTGCGTATGTACGCCGGGAGGTTCCTGACCAGTTCCGACCAGCTCCGCGGCCGAAACGTCTGCGTCATGAACAAATCACTCGCTCGGCAGCTATTCCTGTACGAGGACCCCTTGGGCAGGACGATCCGGATCGGCGGCGAGTGTTTCATCGTCGTCGGCTTGGTGGAAAGGCCGGCTGGCCTCGCGCCCGAGGCCCAAACGGAGATGGTCACCAGCCTCATCTACATCCCCGCCGGCGCCGATCACGCGCGCTTCGGCCAATACACCATCATCCGCACCGGCAGCAGCCGGACGATGGAACGGGTCGAGGTCAGCCAGATCATCTTTCAGATGGCCGACGAACCGGCGGTGCTGGCCGGCGCGAAAGTCGCCGAAACGCTGCTGACGAGCTACCACGACAGGCGCGACTACGACGTGGTCGTTCCCCTGGAACTGATCGAGCAGCGGCGCAAGCAGCGCCGATTGTGGAACATCATGTTCTTCGTGATCGCGTCGATTTCGCTGGTCGTCGGCGGCATCGGCATCATGAACATCATGCTGGCCTCGGTGACCGAGCGCACGCGTGAGATCGGCATCCGCCGAGCACTGGGGGCAAAGCGGCGGGACATCACCGTGCAGTTCCTGGTCGAGGCGGTGACGCTGACGACCATCGGGGGATTAACCGGCATCGCCGTGGGATACGCCGTCCCGCACATCGTGGAAAGGACGCTGAACATCAAGGCGGTGCTGTCGCCGCCGATGCTGGCGATCCCGTTCCTGATGGCGATCGCGGTGGGGCTCGTCAGCGGGCTGTACCCGGCCATGCGAGCCGCGGGGCTGGACCCCATCCAGGCACTCCGGCACGAATAGAAGCCGACGGCCGCAGACCCGCCGCCAGGCCAAGACAATCCACCTCTCCCGGTTGTGGCCGCGGGGGCCCAGCGGGTAAAATGGGGCAGCGGGAACGACGGTTCGGCCAGTGGGGGGAAGCTTCGCCGACCCGCGGGACCGGCATGGTTTCATGTGTTGTGTGTGCAGGTGTGTACATAGTTGTTGTTGGAGAACGCCATGAGGACCCCTGGACAGAGCATCAGCAATACTCTAATTGGTCTGACCTTGGCCGCCGCGGCCCTGGGGATCGTCGGCTGCTCATCCCCACTACAGCAGGATCGACTTTCCGCAGCCACTCCGCCGCCGTTCAGCGAACAAGACGCGATCATCCTGGCTAAGCTCGAGGCAAAGTCCGAGGGCGTCTGGATCGAAGCGTACGACATATCGACCCGGCAGAGGAAGGATTCCTGGTGGGTGCACTTCCAGCAGAGGCTCGCCGACCCGATCCGGAACACCCGCAAGGCCAGGAGATGGCCGTATCGGTTCATCGTCGAGGTCTCCCCCACGGGGGAAATTCATCTAATGAAGCAACTGTGAGAGATGGCAAGTCCGCCCCTGCGGCCGGGCAGCCGTCCCGCCGAGAGACCGAACGTGCTGTCGCGGGCGGGGCCAAAGCGGAGATTGGACCGGCAAGGGGCTACTCGACCCTTCCGACCCGGATGTCCAGGTCGGCGCGGCGCTCGAGCCGGTCGACGCGCCCGTCCTTGATCCACAGGATGCGGTCGGACTTGTCCAACATTTTGTGGTCGTGCGTGGCGGTAATGACGGTCACGCCGTGATTGTCGCACAGGTTCCGCAACAGCGTGATGATCTCCTCGCCGGTGTGTAAGTCCAGATTGGCGGTGGGCTCATCGGCCAGCATGATCGTGGGGTTGTTGGCCAGGGCCCGTGCAACGGCGACCCGCTGCTGCTGCCCGCCGGAGAGTTCGTCGGGGCGGTGGTGCGTGCGGTCGGCCAGGCCTACCTCCGCCAGGACCTCCTTGGCTCGCTCCTCGGCCTGGCTTTCGCTGTGCCCGGCGAACAGCCCGGGCAGCATCACGTTGTACAATGCCGTCAGGGCGGCGATCAGGTTGTAGGCCTGGAAGATGTAACCGATGTGGTCGCTGCGGATGTACGCCCGCTGCCGGCTGGTCAAGGCCGTCAGGTCCACGCCGCCGATCGTCACCGTGCCGGCCGTGGGCCGGTCCAGCGCCCCGATCATGTTGAACAACGTGCTCTTGCCCGAGCCGCTCGGCCCCATCACCGAAAGGTACTCCCCGCGGATCACGTCGAGATCGACGTCTTGCAGGGCCGGCACCTCGACCTTGCCCATCCGGTAGATCTTCGACAGGGCCCGGCACTGGATCAGGACTTCACCGGTCGTTTCCACCATTTTCTCGCCTCGCCGCCCCGACCCGCGGGCCGCTAGAACGGCAGTTGGATGACCGCCTTGGCAAGGAACGTAACTCCGACGCACAGCACCGTGATCAGTCCGATGCCGCAACTGAACCCCGCCGCCACCACGGGGACGTACTGCCGCCACCTCAGCCCCATTTTCCGCTCGAAGTAGAACCGCCCGATCAAGGCCCCGATGAACTGCGGGATGACCACGTGGGGTATGGTCTGGTTCATCCCGCGCAGCAAGCCGTAGACGAAGAACACCGGCAGGTGCAGCACCGACATGACGCCGAACAGCACCAGTCCGGACAGTCCGCCGGCCATGATGTACCAGCCGCTGATGGCCTCTTCAAAGGGGCTGTACCGCCCCAGTGTGGCCGAATGGACGATGCTGGCCATGGCCGCGTTGAATTCCCAAATCTGCTCCGTGTACGGATACCTGGCCGACGGGATGGGCGCCAGCGACCAGATGAAGTTGGCGAAGAAAATCGAGGCGATCAGGACGATGGGAACCAGCACCAGCTCGGCCTTCCAGATCGACCAGAACCTGGTTCCGGTCAGTTCAGCCTGGCGGTAGCGGACGGTGGCACGGCCGTAGTTGTGCAGCGGCACCGGCAGGAACCAGACCGCCACGCCTCGATAGCCGGAAAGGATGAAGCAGGCTTCCTTGACAAACGGAAGGCCCACCACCTGCCCGGCCATGCCCTCCAGCCTGGCCGTAACGTAGCTCATCAGCGGCGTGTAGATGAAGCCGAGACCGAACAGCACGATCATCACGTTCCGGTGCCAGTCGATGAGGTACCCGCTGAGCAGGATGTACGCCATCGTCGTCGCCAGGTACGTTCCGATGACGACGGAAGTCTTGATGTCGCCGCGGTCGGCGGTGCTGGGACGCTCCTCGCCCGGCGCCTGCTCGGCCTCCATCAGGCTCCGCCGTTCCTTGCGGCGGGCCCGCATGCCGCGCCAGACCTGCCAGAAACCGGCCAGGGCAATCGCCAGCGTAATCCCGATGGAGAAGCTGAAGAAGAAATCGATGTTGTTCTTGTACAAGGTGGGGATGGTGGTGTCGTTCGGCATCCAGCTCTTGAGTATGTCGTAGCGGTACAGGATCGGGTTGGCGATCATGGTGAGCACCAGCGCCACGAAACTTCCCACCATGGCGAAGAACGGCAGCACCATGCCGTAGACGAAGTTGGCGAGGTTCCAGTTGATGCCGACGGCCACGGCCGGCAGATATTCCTGGGTCTTCTTGGTGAAATCGGACCAGGGAATTGGCAGCACCATGATCGGTTTTTTCAGCAGCGCCCCGCTGATGGTGGGCAGGCCGATGTACAGCACCCCGAAGGCCAGCCCCAGCATTCCGCCGATGGCGAAGATCCGCCAGCGCCAGGGCTCCTCGCCCTTTTCCTTCTCCTTCTCGTCCTGTTCGGCCAGGGCCATGATGCCCTGGGCCCCGATCGGGGCCATGGGAAACGGCAGCTTCTCAATGTCGCTGGCGATGCGGAACAGCCCGTAGCCGAGAATGGTGTTATTGAGCCGGCCGACGAAAAGCCCGAAGATCACCAGCCCCACGGCCGGGAGCCACTCCAGCATCATAAAGCTGCGTTTTTCCAGGATATTCCGGTCGTTGGGGGCGAACCAGTTGGGAATTTCCTCGGCCACGCCGGCGGCCCAAGCGGGCGGGCTTTGGACATAGAATTGATTCCACAGCAGGCCGGCGAAGGGCGTCGCCATCACCGCCCCGGCCATGTAGAACAGCACGAACAGCTCCGGCCGGCGGAGGTGCTTGTGGGCGCGCCGGGCCACCTCGATGAACAGGATCACCGTCACCCACTGGGCGGCAGGACCCACGCCGAAGCCCGCCACCAACTGCATGTACATCGCCCCCGGAACCATCAGCAGGGCGATGAACACCGCCCCGACCAGGGAGCTCCACCGGAACCCCTCCTCGAACTTGCCCGGAGGCAGCATCAGGTTTCGGTATTTCTCGAGTTCCTTGTCGTACCGGACGGCACTCATGCGTTCACTCCGAACGTATCCGGACGGACGTCCTCCACCGGGAGCTGCTGCCACTGTTGCAGCGTCTTCTGCCGGTATTGCTCCATGATCTCCGACGAAATCGATCGCCAGATCAACAACTGCTTGCGAAATTCATTGATGAAGACGCGGTTGGATCGCTGCCAATCGCCGCGCGTGCCCGAAAGCCTGCGCAGGAGAATGCGAATCTCGTCGATCCCTTCGATCTCGCTGGGCTGCGCCAGCAGGCAGAAGTTCTGCGAGACGCCCAGATCGAACGGCGCCAGGGCGACCTCGGCCTGAATTCCCAGCATGTCGCTGGGCTGCCGGAACACGTGCGCGCTGGCAGTGGCGAAGGTGCCCAGGGCGGTGTCCGAGAAGTTGTCGAAATGCTCCTTCAGGAAGCTGGCCACGCCGGTGATGTCGTAGGCCGAAACTGTGAACGGAAAGACGATGTCGTACAGGTCGCCGGCGGGTTGGCCGATCCTCCAGGAACGCTGGATGCCGGGGTTGGCGCTGCGGGAGGCCTTGATGGCCGGGTAGATCGTCGAGACCAGCACCGTGCACATGACGATCATCACGGTGGCGATGGCGTTGGTGGAGGAGTAGTTCATCATCGGCACCGAGAGTATGCCGAAGGTCTCGAAAACGTACCCGAGCGCCCGGGCGACGATCTGCCCCAGCATGTAGCCGCCCATGCCTCCGACCACCGCGTACACGCCGGCCTCGGCGAAGAACAGACTGGCCACGTGCGGCGGGGCGAGCCCCAAAGCGCTGAAGGCGTAGATCTCCTTCTCCCGGTCGGAAACCGAGCCCAGCATCGTCGCGAACAGGATCAGCCCGCCCAGGATCACCGGGATGAGCAGGTCCTTCCAGCCGCTGGCCTGGGTCAGGGAGGTGAAGAACAGCCGGTAGACGCCGCCCTTCGCCCCCAGGTACGTCGGCAGCCCCGTCACCGTGGCGACAAGCTGGCCCAGCTTCTCCGTGTCGTCCGCCTTGCCGGGATAAATGGTGACGCTGGCAACCCGCCCTCCCAGGTTGCGCGCCATCTCGGCCGGGATGATCGCCACCCTGTCAGGGCTGAAGTAAATGAACTGGGCCGACTCCGTCTCCGGCAGGTCCTCCACCGCGGTCGTTTCCTGCTGCTGGAACGTTGCCGCCTGCCCGCCGCCGGAGGCCTCGTAGTCCACCGGCAGCATGCTGGAGCCCTCCAGCAGACGGTAGGAGGTCATTTTTCTGCGATCGATGACGCCGGCCAGCGTGCAGCTCACCCCGTCGATGCAGACCTTGTCGCCGGCCGAAAGGCCGAGTTCCTTCGCCACCGGAGAGGTCAGGAAGACCCCGTCCTGGCTGAGCTTGTCGGCCTGGCCGACGAAGACTTCGCGAAGGTTCCCGAGCCTGTCCACGTCGCGCTTGTCCAGGCCGACCAGGGCCGAGAGGCCGACGATCTTCTTGCCGCTGGCGTCGGCGGCCAGGATTTCCTTGCTCCGCCGCCCGGCGGTGCGATAGGCCTCCACCTCGCCGGCGGTCTGGGCGACCCAGTATCGCGGAACCACCTCGCCGGAATCGGCCAGCAGCGCGTCCAGCATGTCCGGCACCTCCTGGCTGATCCGCGTCCACAGCGGGTGGCGGACCAGAAGCCTGGGCTTCCCGGACATGGGGCCGGTGTACGTTCGCCGGTTGCCCCAGGAGGAGCTGAACGAGGCAAAGGTCAGGATCGTGAAGGTCAGGAGCACCACGGTAACGGCCGTCAGCAGCGTTCGTATCGGGCGGCGGCGCATGGTGGATATGCCCATGTGCACCGCCGCCATCATCGTTCCCAGCCGCGAGACGTCGCTGCTGTGGACGGTGGTGCCCAGGCCCTGCATTCGCCGCACCTCCGACTCCAGCTTCCGCGCCATGATGACGATCACCAGGCTGGAAAGGAGGATGATGGCAAAGGCCAGGAAGATCACGATGGGCGTGGCCGCGATGCGGAAGGCCGGGTTGACCATGTACAGCACCGCAAACGTAATCAGGAAGAACACCACGAACCAAGCGATCTGGCGGTAGATGTGCGGGCTGCCCACCAGCAGCCTCTCGATGGAGTAGGCGAACGGTATCGCCAGCAGCAACAGCAGCACCACCGCCAGCACCAGGTCGTTCAGAACGCTCAACAGCGGCTGGTACACCCGCCGGGAAATGGCGGCGGCGCCGGCGTACTTGCCGGCGCGGGCCTGCACGTCGTCGGGCTCGGTCGCCTGGGCCTTCTTCATCAGGTCGGCGGCCTGGAAATGAAGCCGCTCCAGCGAGGGCTCCAGGATCCGGTGCCGATTGAGAACCGCCAGCCGCTCGCCGTCGAGCACGTGCAGGTCGCGGGCGGTGATCTCGGTCGTGGGCCAGTGGGCGAACGTATCGATCGGCCATCCCTCGCCGACGATCCTGTCTTTGGCGTCGGCGTTGCCCAGCACGACCATGCCCGAGGGGTTGAACAGTTTGAGTTTCTCCGTGGCCCGGCGGACATAGACGGTCAGGACGCTCCCGCTTTCGCACACCAGCGAGTACTTCTCGTTCAGGGCGGCCGTCGAAATGGCCTTCAGCGCCCGGGTGGTGACGGCGCCGCGGTCGTATCCCAGGCCGACAATCGTCATCCCGGTCGCCCGGAACAAAACCGACCCGACGGTCGTCAACGGCAGGGCGGATTGGAGAGTGGTGGTATTGTTGACGTACTCGATCAGCCCGCGGTTGTCGTGCCGGGCCACCAGGACCACGCTTTGACCGTAATAACTCCCCGACAGCGGCGGCAGCTCGAACCTGCCCTTGGTGTCCACCTGCGACATGATGATCGGCGAGAAGCCGGACGGCATCATGTCCACCCGCGCCCCTTCCCAGATCTTGGTGGCCGGGCGGGGCATCAGCGCCACGAAGGCCCCACGGGCGAACTGATCCGGCATGGCGCTGGCCCCGGAAAGCACGTTCGCCGAAGCCCCGGCGTACTTGCCCTCGGAGAAGGTGTACTCGGTGTAGGTGGCGACCGGATTGATCCGGCTGGGAAGAGACATGTCCGGTTCGTCGCCCAGGGCCTTCAGGAACGGGGCGATCTCGCCCACGGCGCGGATCATGTTGCCGGCGTTCAGCACCGGCACCAGCTTGCCGTCAGGGGGACCGTGCCAGACGACGTCACACGGCTGCCCGTCGCGCACGCGCCGGTCCATCGGCGTCATCAAGGCCAGGTTGGGCACGCCGAAGACGCCGGCCACGGCCCCGCTGTGAGCGCAGAGGCCCGGGGCGAACATGCGGACGTTATGGACAGCCTCCACCGTGCGCGGCTCGAACAGCTCCAACTTCCGCGCCCTGGCGACCTTGCGGATGGCCTGGTGGATTTTGGCATATTCGCTGAGGCCGTCGGAACTTTTGTGAACCGTCTGGGAGTCTTGCCCGTGGACGAACATCCACCTGTCCGACCGGTCGCCCAGGTCGAGCACGAGGTCCAGCACAATAAGGTTCTTGACGTCACCGATGGTGCCGGCCAGCAACTGGCCCTGCTTGACGTACTTGACCGCCAATTCCAGCTCGTCTTGCCTTTTGCGGGACAAGCGCTTCATCTTGTCGAGCAGCAGGTTGTATTTCTCCAAGACCTTCCTGGCTTTTTCGCCGCCCTCGCCCGTGGGGTAGGTCTTCTTGTTCAGGGTGCGTTCCACGCCGCTCCAGGACTCATCCTCGGCCCTGAGGGCGGCGATCTGCTTGTTCAGGGCGGCAATCCGGGCTTCGAGCTGGCTCTTCCGGTGGCGGGCGGTGTCTCCGGCCGGACCGGCGGTGCCCTTGAGACGTTCGTCCAGACCTTCGATCTCGGTGTTGCAGCGGCGTTTTTCGATCCGGAGCAGTTGCAGCTCTTCGCGCACGGGCGCGGCCATGGCCTTGGCCTCGCTCCGCATCCGCAAGACGGCCGGCCCTTGCTCGGGCATGTCCCGCGCCTTGTCGGAAAAGACGTTGCCCTCGGCCACGACCGCCTCGATATTGCGGATGAATTCCTGCTCGGCCTGGAGCATCTCCAGCCGGACGCGCAGGGTTCGGTCCTTGGGCTCGACCAACTGGTACTTGGCGCCTTCCTTCCAGCGGTACATGCGCCCGAACAAGGCTCGCGCCCCGGCGTGGTTCCAGGCGTCGCCGTCGAGGAAGCAAACGATCACGTCCCGCTTGGGGCGGTTGTCCTTGAAGTACTTCGTCAACGCCAGCAAGGCCGCACAATTCGCCGCCCCCCGGGCCCCCGGCGAGCGCGTCGGCACCTCCGAGAGGCTGTCCAGCGGCGCCGACAGCATGATCGCCTGCGCCCGCTTTTCATCGCCGAACTTCGAGTTCGTGCCGCGGAGGACGCCGATGACGTTTCGCCCCTCCAGCGTCCGCCACCGGCAGGCGGCGTAGATGGTGACGGTGGGGGAGGCGGTCTTCAGCCGAAGCTGCTCGGCCCTTTCGGCGGTGACGTAGAACCGCGGCAAATTGGCCGGAAAGTTCAGATGGTGGAACGTGTTCGGCGCCGGGCCGTCCTGGCCGATGAAAATGACGGCCTTCGCTCCCATGGCAAAGGCGTGCTTCCAGCGGTCGCCCGAGGCGAAGTCCAGCACGACGATCGCGCCCTTGGCGCTGGCAGTGTACTCGGAGAGCTCGCCGCTGCCGGCATAGACCGTCCTGCCCGTCAGCCCCTCGGCCGTGGTCACCGACGCCTGAAGGTGGTTCGGGCGCACGGCGCAGAAGCCCTCCGCCGGGCCGTATTCCTTGCCGTCCACCACCAGCCTGCACTCGGTCGTGATCGGCACCACCACCGGGAACTCCGCGGTCAACACGATCTCGACGCCCATCGCCTTGAGGCGGTTGGCGACGTAGTAGCCGGCAGAGAGGCTGCCGGGGACGTCGTCGAATACCCGCACCGTCTTATCGCCGACGCGCTCGTCCCTGCCCGAGCCGTAGCCGGCCAGACGGTGCTCGTGCCGGCTCAGCACCGCCAGGTCCCTGTAGAAGTCCACCTCCTCGCCGGTGGGCTTGCGGGCCTTGACCCTGGCCTCGACCGCCGGATCGGACCAGAGCTTGTTGACCTCCCGGATCGCCAGGGCGCGCTCTTCTTCGCTGACGGGTTCGGCTCCGGGGGCCTTTTCGAGCGCCGCCACCTCCGCCGCCTTCTTGCAGCCGGCGGGTGCAAGGAAAACGGCCGCTATCAGCAGCGCCAAACTCGCCAGGCGGAGCCTATTCATTTTCCTCACCTCCGATGGTGCCGGCCTCGACCGTAACCTCCCCGCGCCGCGCCAGCCGCTCGACCCGCCCGTCTCGTATCCACATGATGCGATCCGCTATATTCAGCAGGCGGTGATCGTGGGTGGCACAGATGATGGTCACGCCGCGGTCGTCGCTGAGCCCCTTCAGCAAGGCGTGGATTTCGGCTCCGGTCTTGAGGTCCAGGTTGCCCGTGGGCTCGTCGCACAGCAGCACCTGCGGCAGATTGGCCATGGCCCGGGCGATGGCGACCCGCTGCTGCTGCCCGCCGGACATCTCGATGGGCTTGTGGAACCAGCGTTCGGCCAGCCCCACGGTCTCCAACAGAGACATGCCGCGCTCGCGGGCCTCGTCGCCGCCGACGCCGGCGAAGGCCATCGGCACGGTCACGTTTTCCAGCGCGGTCATGTAC
This sequence comes from uncultured Planctomycetaceae bacterium, assembly GCA_964401385.1. Lineage (GTDB taxonomy): Bacteria > Planctomycetota > Phycisphaerae > SM23-33 > SM23-33 > CAYNYF01. Next base: position 37,843 of record CAYNYF010000011.1, read on the forward strand.
TGGACCAGGTTATAGCTCTGGAAGATGTAACCGATCTTCCGGCAGCGCAGGAAAGCCAGCTCGATGGCGCTGAGTTGGGCGACGTCCACCTCGTCGATGAACACCCGCCCGGAAGTGGGGCTGTCCAGCCCGCCGACCATGTTGAAGAAGGTGCTCTTGCCGGAGCCGCTGGGGCCCATCACGCACAGAAACTCCCCGCGAATGATCTCCACCGTAATGCCGCGCAGGGCCTCGGTAATGACCATCTTCATCTGGTAATGTTTCTTGAGGTTGATGGTGCGAATGATGATGGGTCGCTCGTCGCCGGGGCCGGCCGCTCCCGCTGGCACCTGGGCGGCGGCGGTCGGTCCGCTGGCGGCATCCTTTTGTGCATCTGCGTTTTTCGAAGGCTCAGCCATCTTCGGCCACACCTCACTCGATTCTCATGGCTTCCATGGGGGCCAACCTGGCCGCCACCCAGGCCGGGTAAACGGCCGCGATCGCCGCCAGCACCACGCCGGCCACCAAGCATACACCGGCGCTGGCCAGCAGAAGAACCCCCGGCACGTTTGAGAATACCAGCAGCCCAAAGCCCGCCAGCGAGCGAATGATGCCCAAAATCGCCCCCAGCACCACGCCCACCAGCCCGCCGGCCAGGCCCTGAAGGGCCGACTCCATCACGAACATGATCATGATCACGCTGTCCAGCGCCCCCAGGCACTTCATCGTGGCAATTTCCCGGAAACGCTCGGTGACGCTCATCAGCATGGCGTTCGTTACCCCGACCGCGCAAACGAGGAAGCTGATGATGATGAGCCAGCCGGTCCGGCCGGAGAAGCCCAGCCATCCCCCCTCCGTCTCTTGCGGCAGGGACGCCTCGATTTCCGCCAGTCGGTCGATTTCCAACTGCCCCGCGGCCACCTCGGCAATCCGCTCGGGCGCCAGCGTCAGCGGCTCCATCAGACTGCCTTCCTCGGTGCGTATTTTGCTGAGCGTTTCCTCCCGGGAGACCTTGGCCTCGTCTATCATCCAGCGCGCTCCGTCCAGCGTGGAGGCGACCTTGAAGAGGTGCTTCGGGTCGGCCTTGACCTCTCCGGCCTCGATCACGGTTCCGGTCGCCGTGAGCCGCTTGGCGATCATGTCGCACATTCGCCCGGAGCGCAGCACGGCGAGGAGCTGGTCGGCGTCCCGCTTCAGCCCGGCCGCCTGGCTCGGCGGGGCAGCTTCGCCGAGACCATAGGCGGCGACCTCGACAACGCGCTCGGACGACAGCGCCACCGGCTGGATCAACTGTTTCTTGAGATTTTCGATCTCCGTAAAAGTTTTCTTCCGAGCCGCCTCCACCTCCTCCCTCAGCCAGCGCGCCCCTTTTATGCTGGAGGCGATCTTGAACAAGTGGCCGGAGGCCAGCTCCTGAACGCTCACGCCCGTCCGCCTCGCCAGCGCCCCTCGCATGCGCTTGCTTTCGAGCAGGTCTTCGATGTTCTTGGCGTCCAGGGCCAGCACCGCCTCTTTCCGGAGGACCTCGAAAACGTCCGGGTCGGGGACGAACCCATGTCGGCGCAGCAGCGCAAAGGTCTCCGGCTGGTCGCTGGCCAACAGCTCGACGGCCGGGCGGGCGCCCAGCTCTTTTCCCAGGCCGGCGACGGCCTCGGCGTGACGGGTGAGAATCTTCTGCCGCTGCGGAGCGGCGTCGCTGAACCTCTTGAGGAAGGCCACCAGGGCGTCCTTGTCGGTGGGGAAGCCGCCGATAGTGCCGATCTTTTTCATGAACGTGTCAAGATTTGCCGGCTCGGTCAGATACTCGAAAACCGCGTCGCCCTCTCTGGCCCCGACCAGGGCGCTTCTCTGGCCGAGCTTGATCCCGTCCAGGTATTTCTCGTACGTCTGCCGCTGTTGGCTGATCTGCTTCAGGGCGATCAGTTCGCCGTCGGTGAGGTGCCCCCACGCCTTCACCTCTTTCCACAAGCTGGAGCCGGGCTCAACGATTACCAGCCTGGCGGCCAGGGCCTGCGGCGTCATCGGCACGGTCAGCTTGTCCAGCCAGTCCTCCAGTAGCTGGCGTCCGGCGCTCCGCTGGCGAACGTCGCGGGCGACCTGGCGGTCCAGGAAGCTCGTCGAGAGCATCATCATCAGGAAGGAGACCGCCAAGGTGACGATGACTACGGTCACCAGCGAGCGGAACAGTCGATGCCGGATCCCCCGGACGGTGAGCTGAAAACACCGCCGCAACGACAGGCTTACCTGATCGCGGACCTCAATCGTTTTCATTCAAGTCCTTCCGCACTGACTGCTTCCGCGGCCGTTCGCGCCGCCGGCAGGCCCCCCCCGCGGCCGCCTACTCGCGACCGGGCGTTCCCACCAGGGCAACGATCCCTCGCTGAACCAGCTCCCGAAAGAACTGGACGACTGCCAACTGGGCTTCGCGGAAGCTTAGTTTATTCTCTCCGGCGAATGTATCAATTATTTGCTCGACGGTGCGCTGTCCGTCGCACAGGTCCAGCACGGCCGTTCCGGGCGCATCCAGCCGCACTTGGCGGAACTGGCTGAACGGCAATATCCAGCTCAGCGGCGGAACCAGCCACCTCGGGCGGGTCATCGGGATGGTAACCAGCATGCCGTCGCGCACTCGCCGAAGCTTCACGGCCGTGTTCTTGTGCGGCACCGTCGCAAGCAGCCGCGGCAACGACGTGCCACGATCGGGGGCGGGGACCTTGTTGCCGGCTCCTGCCATCACACCACGCTCGAAATAAGTTTCACAGGCCGGCAGCAATGGACCTCCAGGCCCGCCGGCCAGTCAATCTCGCTGGCCCACCGCTGCTGGTACGTCAGGCGATAGATGCGGTCGTCGGCGGGACAGCGCCAGGCCCTCTCCAGCCGGTGCTCGGCCCTTCCGAGCACCTGCCCCAGCAGGCTCCAGCGCCGGGTGGCGAGTTCATGCCCGCCATGGCCGCCGCAGTCAACCGGGCCCTGGCGGCCCGGACGAAAGCCCTTTGGCTGCTGCTCGATGAGCCACTCGGTCAGCGGTTTCTTGAGCCAGTATCGCCCCATGGCAATCCGCTCTATGGTCAACTCGGCCGGCGGACGGCCGGACCGGCGAAACTCCCACGTGATCCGGCCCACCAGGTTGCGGGAGGAGATCAGCTCGAAGGCCCTCGGAGCCACCACCGTCAGCCCCAGTGCCTTCCACAGGACCGGGCCTCTCTGCCCGGTTGGGCGGATGGACGCCAGCACGACCTGCTCGAGCTGGCGGTGGCGCCCGCCGGGGGCCGTCAAGATCACCCGGACCAGACATTGCGCGGCCTGAAAATACTTTCCGGCGTGAACGACCTGGCGGCCGGGTTCGGTGCAAACGATCCCGCTCCAGCCCGGCACGCCGGTCAGCCGGCTGGCGGCAAACTGCTTATGTTCTTTTCGCAGCTCATCGTACATGCGCGTCAGGTCGGGGGGGCGGTGGACGATCTCCCAGTGCAACTGCATTCTCTGGAAGCGTCGATCGACGAGGATGCACCGGCCCGGCTCGTTGCGGCCCGACAGGATCGCCGGAGTCCACTCGGCCGGGTGTGAAAATCGGATCCCTCGCCAGCAAGTCTGGTCGAGTTCCTGCTGGACGGTCTGGATGGATCGGGTGCTCATGCGTTTCGGTACTCACTTCGGCCGCCGGGCGGCACGGGCCTACCGTGCCGACTCGGGCAGGCAGAAACCACTTGATACCACTCTGGGCGGGGTGCGGTCAAACCCGATTTGGCCGCGCCGCCACCCCGGGCAGGCCGCCTTCACCGCCCGGGCGAGCAAGTATATAATGGAGCCATGCCCGCAAACCTGACACCTGCGTATCAAAAGGCCGAGGAGAGGTACCGCCGGGCGACCAGGGACGAGGAAAGGCTGGCCGCCCTGCAGGAGATGCTCAGCACCATCCCCAAGCACAAAGGCACCGACAGGATGCAGGGGGACATCAAGCGCCGCATCAGCCAGTTGAGAAAGCAGGCCGCCAAGAAGGGCGCCGCCAGGGGCCTCGACCCGTTTTACGTGCCCAAGAACGGCGCCGGGCAGGCGGTTCTGATCGGGCCGCCCAACGTCGGCAAAAGCTCCCTGCTGGCGGCGACGACCAACGCCGCGGTCAAGGTCGGCGAGTATCCTTATACTACGGCCCTGCCCACGCCGGGGATGTGGGCCTACGAGGACGCGCAGATTCAACTGGTCGACACTCCCCCGATGACGCCCGAGCACGTCCCGCCGGGCCTGTTCGGTACCATCCGTCAGGCCGACGTCGTGGCGGTCGTGGTCGACGCGGCCGGCGACGCCCTGGAACAGGCGGAATCGGCCCTGTCGGTTCTGGACGGGAGGGACATCCAACTGGCCGGGGTCCGGCGGAACGACCTGAGCGACGAGGGCAGCTCCCGATGGAGCGGACTCATCGTCGCCAACAAGGCCGACCTGGCCGAGGCCGAGACCCTCGACGCCTTGAGCGAGCTCTATGCCGGCCGGCTCGACGTCATGCCCGTCAGCGCCCTCACCGGCGAGGGCCTGGACCGCCTGGGCAGCCGGCTGTGGGAGCTGCTGGGCGTCATCCGCGTCTACACCAAAGAGCCGGGCAGGCGCGCCGACAACGACCAGCCGTACACGCTGCCGGTCGGATCGACCATCGACGACCTGGCCCGCGCGATCCACCGCGACCTGCCGGAACTGATGAAGTTCGCCCGCATCTGGGGCGCCGGCCGCTTCGACGGCCAGCGCGCCCACCGAAACGAAATCCTCCGCGACAAGGACGTCGTGGAAATCCGCCAATAAGGCCGGGCAACCGCGGCGAGGCGAACCCCCAGATCGCCGGGCGACAGCCAACGCCCTTTGCCCGTCCTTGCGACGGAGCTGCATTCCGCCGATAATCACGGCAGGACCGCTATCATATAGGGCCGACACCGAATGACACCGAGACTTCAGATCGACAAGGAAAGAATTGCCGAGGTCTGCCGGCGTTGGAAAATCACGGAGCTGGCCCTCTTCGGCTCGGTCCTGCGGGGTGACTTCCGCGATGACAGCGACGTCGACATACTGGTGAGCTTCGCGCCGGATGCCGACTGGGGCCTCCTTGATCATTGTGCGATACAGGATGAACTTGCCGCGACGCTGGGACGGAAGGTCGACCTGGTAAGCCGACGGGGCATCGAACACAGCCAGAACTGGATCCGCCGCAACGCTATCATCTCGACAGCGGAGCGCGTCTATGAAGCAAGATGACGATGCCATATTGCTGGACATCCTCAACGCCGCGCGCCTGGCCATCGAGTTCACCGCGGGCCTCGACAAGACCGGCTTTCTCGAAGACTTGAAAGTCCAATCAGCCGTTCTTCACCAGTTGCTCGTTCTGGGTGAGGCGGTCAAGCGCCTCTCCGAGAACTTTCGGACGCAGCACAGTCAGGTTCCCTGGAAGAACATCGCCGGGATGCGAGACAAGCTCATTCACAAGTACGACGATATCGACTTGGAACAGGTATGGAAGACCGTCACGGCAGACCTGCCCAGGCTTGTCGCTCTGCTGGAGCCTTTCGCCCCGCGCCGAGAAAATGAAACGTAGGGCAGGAGCCCTGCCCTGGTATCTACGGCATGTCCGGCCCGGCAGTCTGCACATCGCCGTCGTGCCCCCAGTTGACAAGGTAAACACATGCAACGCCCCAACGTCCTGATCATCCACACCGACCAGCACCGGATGGACACGCTCGGCGCATACGGGAACAAAGACGTCCGCACGCCGAACATCGACGCCCTTGCGGCCGACGGCGTGACCTACCGAAACAGCTTCTGCTGCTACCCCGTGTGCACGCCCAGCCGGTATTCGTTGCTGACGGGCCTGTACGTGCACCAGCACCTGGGCTGGAACAACCGCAGCACGCTGCCGTCGGGCCTGGCGACGCTGCCGCGCATCCTCAAGCAGGCCGGCTACCACACCAAGGCCGTCGGCAAGATGCACTTCACCCCGACGTACCTGGACGTGGGTTTCGAGGAGATGGAGCTGGCCGAGCAGGACGGCCCCGGCCGGTATGACGACGACTATCACCGGTACTTGCAGAGCAACGGCCTGGCCGACCGGCTCGACCTGATCGACCAGGTGCTGGAGTTCCGCAAGGACGCCCCGCGGGAATACTGGGAGAGCTTCGGGGCGGTGGAGTCGGACCTGCCGGAGGAACACCACTCCACCACCTGGATCGGCGACCGCGCGGCCGAGGCGATGGGGCGGTGGTCGGCCGAGAGGCCGAACCTGCTGATGGTCGGCTTCATCAAGCCCCACCATCCCATGGACCCGCCGGCGCCGTGGAGCCGGATGTACGACCCGAAGGCCCTGTCCCTGCTGGACGGCTGGACGGAAAGCCCGCTGCCCGGCGACCTGGCCTTCCAGAAGGGATACTTCGACTACACGCAATTGACCCAGGAAAGGCTCAGCCGGGCGATGGCCATGTACTACGCCACCGTCTCCCAGATCGACCACCACGTCGGCAGGATGATCGACCTGCTCAAGCAGAGGCGGCTGTACGACGACACGCTCATCGTCTTCACCTCCGACCACGGCGACTACCTGGGCTTTCACCACCTGATCCTGAAGGGCAACCGCATGTACGACCCGCTGGTGAAGGTGCCGCTGATCGTCAAGTACCCCGCCCGGGCCGGCGCGGGCGGCGTCTCAGACGCGCTGGTCAGCAACGTGGACGTCGCCCCGACGATCCTCACCCGGTGCGGCTGCGAGCGCGGCGAGTTCATGACCGGCCTGCACCTGGCCGGCGACGCCGGCGGCAGGGAGCTGATCTTCGCCGAGGCCAGAAGGGGCCGGGACTACCTGGCCCGCTCCCGCACGCGGAAGCTGCTGCTGTGCAAGGATCCGGCCGAGTCCCAATTCTTCGATCTGGAGGCCGACCCGCTGGAGATGTGCAATCTTTTCGACGAGGGCGGCCGTCAGTCGGAGGTCGCCGAATTCACCCGCCGAATCGCCGAATGGGTGCTGTTCGAATCTCCCACGCCGCTGCACCAGGACGAGTATGCCCCGATCATCTCCGCCCCGAACGCCCAGTCGCCGACCGACGGCCACCGCCCGAAAATCGAGGCCTACTTTGCCGACAAGGTCAAGAACGCCGACAAGGCCGTCTTCGGCAAGAAAGACTAGCCCGCCACAGAATCCCCCGATGGGGTACCAGCCAAGTCGTCAAAGAGCGGGGGGACTTGACAAGCAGGGGCAAAGACCCGACCAATAGGGCCCGTCGCAAGGAGATCGCGATGAAAACCACACGCGCCGTCGGACCTGTCCTATTGTGTTTGCTGCTGTGCTGCACGGGCGGATGCGGCTCGCCGCCGCCCGCTCGGGCCCAGCAGGCCGCCCAGGGCACCGCCGAAGAAACCGAAAAGGCAACCGTCCAAGCGGCCAAGGCCTGGGTGACGGTTGACTCGGCCGACGGCAGCCTGTCGTCGCTGCGGGTGGGCGACCGGCGGGCAATGATGAGCCGCACCCGCCCGGCCGGCTTCGTGGAGGTCGTCGACCTCCGCAGCGGGCGGACGTACAGCCCGACGGCGACGCCCGCGGCCATCAGCAGTTGGAAGGTGGCGACCGAGGAGCAGGGCGCCTCCGCGCTGACGTTCCGGCAGCAATTTGCCGGCGCCCCCTTCCGGATAGACCACGGGCTGCGAAGGACCGCGGCCGGCGTCCGCTGGGACGTCTCGCTGAAGCTGCTGGACGGGCAGAAGGATAATCGCTCCGTCCAGGTCGCCTGGGTGCTGCCGCTGCCGCGCGGCTGGCGCTTCTGGGTGCCCAACAGCACCCAAGTCTACTACAACGACGGCGTCACCCCACGCCGGTTCGCCTACGGCCACACCTACTTCCGCGAGTTCGGCACGATGATCCCGCTGGTCGGCGTCTGGTCCCGGCGGGGCGGCGGGGCCGCGATCTTCAGCCCGCCGGACCTGCAAAAGGTGCAGATCACTTTCGACCTTTCCACGCAGACGATACCGGCCGGGGCCCGCGGGCCGGGCCGGCGGTTCGAGGACACCCCCAAGCTCCGCATCGCTCACCACTACGTCGGCCTGCGCCCGGGAAAGGAGCTGAAGCTGGCCATCTGCATCGCCGGTACGGCCGGCGACTGGCGCAGCGTGCTGCGGCACTACGTCCAGGCGTATCCGGAGCTGTTCGAGCCGATACCCGCCACGCGCAAGGTCGAGGGCATGTACGGCATCCGCGGCCTGGGCGGGATGAACGACGACCAATTGAAGGCGATGAAGACGGCCGGCGTGACCTTCGCCGAGCTGCACGGGTCCTTCCCCGAATACGGCGAGTACATGACCCCCGAGGCGCTGGCGCACCCCGAGCTTGAGTACATCTGCAAGCCCCACCCCGGGCAGAAGATCTCGCTGGGCGGCAACCGCCGCTGGGTCCGCAAGTTCAAGGATGCCGGCATCGCCCCGTTCATGTACTTCTACAACTGCCACGCCAACCCCGAGACGATCAAGCGGCGCTGGCCGGACGAGCTGATGGTTGACGAGCGCGGCCGGCCGCTGATCAAGTACCGCGGCGAGCCCGCCCTGCACGCCCAGCCGGACTCGCCCTTCGGCAAGCACCTCATCGGGCAGATGGACCTGTGCCTGAAGGCCTACCCGGAGCTGCCCGGCTTTTTCATCGACAACTACTCCATCGAGATGATCGACTTCGCCCACGACGACGGCGTGACCATGATCCACGACCGACCGGCCTACGACCTCAACCGCAACCACCAGGACATCGGGCGGCGGATCTTCCCCAAGGCCCACGCCGCCGGAAAGATCATCATGGTCAACAAGATCTCGACCATCGAGAGCCTCCGCGGGGCGGACATGGTGCTGGCCGAGGGCAACAACGTCGCCTCCATCCGCCAGTACGGCCTGGCCTGCATCTACCGCCCGCTGTTTCCGCTGGGGATGCGCTACGGCCCGGACGGCGTCGAGCGCGGCCTGCAGCAACTGCTGCTGGTCGGCGGAACGCCCGAGGAGGGGCTGTTCCGGAAGGACCCGGAGGCGATGAAGGCCTACCGGCCGCTGACGGACGCGATGATCGGCAAGCGATTGGTGCTGGACCCGAACCCGCTCGACGTCCCCCGGCCGTACGAGGGCCAGATCTTCCGCATCGACAAGCACGCCGCCCGCGCCGGGGACGTCGTCGTCGCACTGGCGGACCTGAGCCGATCGTGGAAGGACGCCAAGCTCACCGAGGGCGTGAAGGTGACCGTCCGCGTGCCGGAAGCGGGCGAGCTGAAAGCGGCCACCTGGCTGCCGGCCGAGAAGTCCGCCGAGAAGCCCGAGCCGGCAAGGATGGAGCGCGCCGGTAATACGATCACCGTCCACCTGCCCCCGGCCGGGGCGGCTGGAATCCTCCGGCTGACTAGGCGATAATGGATTTCGTGGTGCCATGCTTCTGCGAGGGTGCCATGCTTCTGCACCAGCAGAAGCATGGGAACACTGACCGGGTCGCCGGCATGCTTCTGAGGCAGAAGCATGGCACCCGTGAGTGGGTCGGTGCACCCAACGGGAACGAGCGCTAATTGAAAAGGGGATTCGCCATGACGCGATCAAGGGGATTCACGCTGATTGAATTGCTGGCCGTGGTCGGTATCGTGATCGCGCTGGCGCTAATCCTATTCACCGTTATTTCTGTGCTCACAGGCCCACCCCGTTCCCCAATCGCGATACGCAATATGTGCGCCGGCAATCTCAGGCACATTGGGACGGGCCTGGCAATGTATGCCTCCATCGACGAGAGGGACGTCCCGCCGATCCTGCCCGACATCGACCAGTCGCAGCCGGTCGACTACAGGCAGGACCTGCGAATAGGCGCCGACTGCACGGCCGAGGCCCTGGGCACCGGAGCACAGCAGAACCTGTGCCTGCTGGTCAAGACCCATTGCATCGACTGGACGATGCTGACATGTCCGTCGAGCGGCACCGTCAAGGCCGAGCGCAGGTCGGATAAGCGCAAGTACGGACTGGGCGAGGTCGTCAATGGCCAGCACAAGAGCTACGTCGACTACGCGCTTCTGATCCCCTACGCCCGCACGCCCGAAGGGAGCAATTCCGCCCCGTGGACGATGGACATGCACAAGGCCGTGGCCATCATGGCCGACCGCGGGCCGAGGGACGACTTCCGCGGGCAATGGAGCCCCAACCACGGCAATGAAGGCGAGAACGTCCTGTACGCCGATCTCCACGCCGAGTGGCGCCAAGACAAGGGCCGCGATGGCAGCCTCAACGCCAGCGGCTTCGACGGCAACAACATCTACACGGCTGACGTTTGGGAGGGAACGCCCGAAGAGCCCAAGCTCAGGAGCAATGGCACGGAGAACAAGACCCCCACGGACGAGAACGCCACAAAGGATTCCGTGCTTTACCACTGGTGGTAGCGGTGGCATGCTTCTGTAACTGTCCCAACGATTGTGGGATTTTTTTCGAGGCCCAACTTATGGGACTTCGGTGGCGTGTCGGAACCCAACGGGTCGTGGTCGGAACGAGTGCCGACACACTTTGGGACAGTTACCAGGCTTTGGACGCCTTGACGGGGCCAAGAGCCGTGGTATAATGAGTTTAGTAGTTCGGATGCATACGCTTAGGCACGTGTTACGGAGGGCAAGCGTACGGAGGTTTTTCGGCTGGTCTTCGTCGGGCGGGCCTGCCCACCACCTGCCTACCTGCCCGCAAATCGGCAGGCAGGGCTTGCAGGCGGGTCGCTCACTCGTTGTCCCGGCCGCGGCATGCCGGCATTGCCCGGGTGCGGCGCAGAGGCCAAAGGCCGAGAAGGAGGAGACCGTTGAGAAGTTGCGCGACCATACTGCCGGCCGCGTTCTGGGCAGTGCTCGTCGCATTCTCTCCGGCCGTGGAGCGCGCGCGGGCGGCCGACTGGACCGTCATCCAGCTCACCAACAACAGCTACAATGACGAGGGGCCGGAGGTGTCGGGGGCCAACGTGGTCTGGTACGGCTCGGACGGCGACGATTACGAGATCTTCCTGTACGACCGCGTCAGCACCAAGCAGCTCACGAACAACGACTACAACGATTTCCAGCCGCAGGTGTCCGGGGAGAACGTGGCCTGGTACGGCGGCAGCGAGGACTACGAAGTCTTCCGGTATGACGGCGTCGACACCCACCAGCTCACCGACAACGGCTACAACGAGATTCAGGTCCAGATTTCCGGGTCCAACGTCGTCTGGGCCGGCTGGGACGGGCACGACTACGAGATCTTCGTCCACGACGGCGCCGAGACGACCCAGATCACCGACGACGCCTACAACCACCTGATCCCCCAGGTGTCCGGATCGAACGTGGTCTGGGCTGGCTACGATGGCCACGACCAGGAGATCTTCGGCTACGACGGCGTGGAGACGACCCGGATCACGGACAACGACTACCACGACGACGTCCCCCGGGTTTCGGGGACCAGCGTGACCTGGTGCGCCCGCGTCGGCAGCATCTGGGATGTGTTCGGCTACGACGGCGTTGAGACGACGCGGATCACCAACCGCCCGTATGACGATTTCTGCCCCGACGTGGCCGGCTCTCGCCTGGCCTGGCACGGCGCGGACGCCCTCGGCGGCACCGACTCGGAGATCTTCCTGTACGACGGCGTCGAGACCGTTCAGATCACGGACGATGAGTACAACGACGGCTTCGTGGACCTATCCGAGTGCCTTCTGACCTGGCAAAGCTTCGACGGGCACGACTGGGAGATCGCCATCTACGACGGCGTCAGCGTCACCCAGCTTACCCACACCGACTACAACCACGAGAAGCCGGAAGTCTCCGGATCGACGGTGGTCTGGTACGGCTGGGACGGCAACGACTGGGAGATCTTCATGGCCCTGCCCGACGTGCTTGACGGCGACGCCAACCTCGACGGCGTGGTGAACGGGGGCGATTACACCATCTGGGCGGACAATTACGGGCAGGCCGGCGGCTGGCTGCAAGGGGACTTCAACGCCGACGGCTTCGTCGACGGCGGCGACTACACCTTGTGGGCGGACAACTACGGTTCGACGGGGCTCACCGCAGGCGGCGCCGGCATGACCCCGGCGTCCGTCCCCGAGCCCGGCGTCTTGGCCACCCTCGCCGTCGGCGCAACGGCAGTCCTCCTGCGCCGCTCCAAGGAATGACCGAGCCGGGTTCAGCTTCCATCTTCACCGGCACGGAGGGGATCCATTCGCCGATCTGGCGGAACTTCTCGGCCGGGCAGGCCGGCGGGGCCACGCCGGCCGTGGTCAGCACGATCCGCCGGTTGTCCGGGCAGGCCGCCAGCTCGGTCAGGATGTACTGCCGGATTCGCTCGACGGGCCAGAGCCAGACGTTGACGTTGGTGCCGCCGACCAGCGTCTTCGACGCCGCCAGCAGCCGCTGCCGCGAGGTCACCTCCGCCGGGATGCACTTTTCCGTGCATTAAACCCTCTCTTATCGCCGGGCGCCGTCGCCGGAGTTCGCCGTCGCGATTCGGCCGGCCCCGGCCGCATCCATCGTAGTGAGCGAAGGCTACGGGCACAACCCGGGCCCGGCCGGCTGCACGAACCGGCCGAAGCCACGCCCGGCAGCGCCGCATGATCCGATTTTCTGCTGGTCGCGGCCGCAGGTCAGGCGTAGAATGTGTGGTCCAATTGACATGAGACACTTCAGGGCGCGCGGGCGTGGAGGACGTAGCGCCATGTGCTGCAAAGGAGGTCGTAGAAGGGGCGGTGCTCTTGCCCCGATGACGGCATTGTACCGGCGGCGGAAACTCCGTCAGTTCACTGGTGACAGACTCTACGGAGGATTTGCAATGATGCGACTCGGCCTTTCGCGCGGATGCTTTGAATTCCCGGTCTGCGTTGGTCTTGTCCTGGTGCTGTGCTCGCTTGCGGCCGGGCAGACCCCTGCCACCTGGACCGGCCTGGGCGGCGACGACAGCTACAACAACACCGCCAACTGGGACATCGGCGTGGTGCCGGTCAATAACGGCACCACCTACAGCGTCGTCATTCCCTCGGGCGTGACCGTCCTGTTCGATGTGGACAGTCCGCAGCAGATCACCGACCTGTCGCTGGGAACAAACAGCACCCTCACCGTCAGCCCGGGCAAGAACCTGACGGTGCTGGACGATGCCCTGATCTACGGGATGCTCACGGCCGGGAACTCGACGTTCCTGGGCCAGGCGGCCGGGGCACAGTTTCCGGGCAACGTGGCACAGCTCGAGGTCACCGGCGGCGGGCAGATCGCCGTGGCCGGGACGTCCTACTCCTCGACGGGCCTGACGGCCTCCAACCGGACGCACACGCTGCTGTCCGCCCAGGGCTTGGGCAGCACGCTGGACCTCTCCAGCTTGCAGAGCCTGAACGCCGGCTTCAACGA
>CAYNYF010000011.1:51294-63939 GCA_964401385.1 uncultured Planctomycetaceae bacterium
CTACTCGTCCACGGCCCTGACGGCCTCCAACCGGACGCACACGCTGCTGTCCGCCCAGGGCCTGGGCAGCACGCTGGACCTCTCCAGCTTGCAGAGCCTGAACGCCGGCTTCAACGACGGCAGCGGATACGTCACGATCCACCGCATCGAGGCCACCAACGACGGCGTGATCGACCTGTCGGCCGTGCAGACGGTGCAAGGAGCCGTCCGCGGCGAGGATCGGCTGGAGTTCGCCGTCAACACCGGCGGCTCGATCGACCTGTCCGGACTTCAGTCGATGACGTCCGGCTACACCAAGTTCGACCTGGCGTTGGACCCAGGCACGCCCTTTAGCCTGGCGGCGCTGGAGTCGGCGGTGAAGACCAGTTTCACCCTGGCCTCGGGCACGACGGCGAACCTGAACGCGCTGCTGAGTCAGGACGGCGGGACCTACGACATCGCCGACGGGGCGACCGTCAACGCCGCTGCCTGGACCAGCGCCAACGGCGTCACGCTGAACGTGGAGGCCGGCGGGACGCTATCCGCGCCCAACCTGACCACGTTCACCAGCAGCGTGCTGCACCGCCAGCCGGGGCAGATTCTTACGCTGCCGGGGTTCACCAACATCGACAACTCCAAACTGAGCGTCAGCGGCGGCGAGGCGCTGACGGTCGCCGCGACCAGCTACTCGTCCACGGCCCTGACGGCCTCCAACCGGACGCACACGCTGCTGTCCGCCTCGGGCACCGATGGCGGCGCGACCGCCTCGCGCCTGGACCTTTCTTCGCTGACGAGCCTGAACGCGGGCTTCTATGAGGGCAGCGGATACGTCACCATCCACCGCATCGAGGCCACCAACGACGGCGTGATCGACCTGTCGGCCGTGCAGACGGTGCAAGGAGCCGTCCGCGGCGAGGATCGGCTGGAGTTCGCCGTCAACACCGGCGGCTCGATCGACCTGTCCGGACTTCAGTCGATGACGTCCGGCTACACCAAGTTCGACCTGGCGTTGGACCCAGGCACGCCCTTTAGCCTGGCGGCGCTGGAGTCGGCGGTGAAGACCAGTTTCACCCTGGCCTCGGGCACGACGGCGAACCTGAACGCGCTGCTGAGTCAGGACGGCGGGACCTACGACATCGCCGACGGGGCGACCGTCAACGCCGCTGCCTGGACCAGCGCCAACGGCGTCACGCTGAACGTGGAGGCCGGCGGGACGCTATCCGCGCCCAACCTGACCACGTTCACCAGCAGCGTGCTGCACCGCCAGCCGGGGCAGATTCTTACGCTGCCGGGGTTCACCAACATCGACAACTCCAAACTGAGCGTCAGCGGCGGCGAGGCGCTGACGGTCGCCGCGACCAGCTACTCGTCCACGGCCCTGACGGCCTCCAACCGGACGCACACGCTGCTGTCCGCCTCGGGCACCGATGGCGGCGCGACCGCCTCGCGCCTGGACCTTTCTTCGCTGACGAGCCTGAACGCGGGCTTCTATGAGGGCAGCGGATACGTCACCATCCACCGCGTCGAAGCGATCGACGGCGGCCAGGTCGATCTGTCCGGCGTGCACAGCGCGGTCGGGCCCATCCGCGGGGAGGACCGGCTGGACTTCGTCGTCAGCAACGGCGGTCAGATGTCCTTCGGCTTCAGCAGCTTGTCCCAAAACGTCAACGTCGACGTGGCCGACATCGCCTCGACGCTGGCGGTGGACGGGCACCTCTCCCTGGCCAGCACGACCACCATCGGCGTGACCGACGCCGCCAGGATGGAGCTGGCCGGAAGCTTTTCGTTCCACCACAGCGAAGAGTCCAACATAAACCTGGACGCCGGCATCCTCGACTTCGTCGGCGGCGGCACCCGCTTCCTGGAAGTGGGCGGCGAGGACCTGGGCTTGCCGGCCGGGGGAATGACGGGCAACTTCGGCATAGGCCAGCTCGTCGTCGGCTCCGACGCGACGGCCACGACGGTCGTGCTGCTGGACGCCGTGGACAACCTCAACCGCGGTACCGTGGGCGAAGCCCTGTATCTGCTGGGCCTGGGCGGGCCGGACGGGCTGCGGATCCTCAACGCCTCCACCTTGTACATCGGCGACATCAACGTCTACACGACCGAGCTGGGTTCGTGGGTCCACATCAACAGTCTTTTCCCGCCGGAAGAGACCATCATTGCATACGATGACGGCTTCATTTCGATCGGCGACGGCCCGGTGAAGGCGGGCGACGCCAACCTGGACGGACTGGTGGACGGCGGCGATTACACCCTCTGGGCGGACAACTACCAGAGGCCGGCCGACTGGATGAGCGGGGATTTCACCCGCGACGCGTGGGTCGACGGGGGCGACTACACGATCTGGGCCGACAACTACGCCCCCGGCGGCGGAGCGGCCGTGCCCGAGCCCGGCGGCGTGGCCTTGCTGGTGTGCGGCGGGCTGATATCCATCCGACGGAGGCTGCGGCCCCGCGGCCGCGGGAAGCGCCGGCTCTAGGAGATGACCTTGGGACGGTGTAGCACCTCCGTGTGCGGGTAGGCGAATTCGACCTTGTCGTTGGCGGCGAAGCCGCGAACGATCAGGCCCACGATGTCGCTGGAGGTCCGCTGGCGCTCGGTGCCGACGGCATTATAGCGCAGGCGGATGCGAATGCCCGAATCGGGCGGTTCTGTCCAACGCATGCCTTCACAGCCATCGTTTCCTTCGGAAGTATACCAACATGGCGCCGGCGATGGTGAGCATGACGGCCCAGATGACGGCGTAGCTCCACGGCCACTTCAGCTCCGGCATGTGCTTGAAGTTCATGCCGTAGACGCCGGCGACGAAGGTCAGCGGGATGAAGATAGTGGCGATGATCGTCAGCACCTTCATCACCTCGTTCATGCGGTTGGAGACGCTGGAGAGGTACACGTCCATCAGCCCGGAACTCAGCTCGCGGTAGGTCTCCACCATGTCCAGGATCTGAACGGAGTGGTCGTAGCAGTCGCGCACGTAGATGAGCGTCTCGGCCGTCATCAGCGGCGAGGTGTCTCGCAGCAGGGAGTTGATGGCCTCGCGCAGGGGCCAGACGGCTCGCCGCAGCGTCAGCAGGTCGCGTTTGACCTGGTGAATGTCCGAGATCGTCTCGGCGGCCGGGCGGGAAATGATCTCGTCCTCCAGGGCTTCCACCTGCTCGCCGTAGGTCTCCAGCACGGGGTAGTAGCCGTCGACGATGGCGTCCAGCAGGGCATAGGCCAAGTAGTCGGCCCCGGCCTGGCGGACGCGGCCCTTGTTCCGGCGGATCCTGTCGCGGACCGGGTCCAGGCAGTCCCCGGCGCGCTCCTGAAAGGTGAGCACGAAGTTCTTTCCGAGAAAGAGGCTGACCTGCTCGGTCTTCAACGGCCGGCCCGGCCAGGGCATGCGAAGGACAATGAACTGAAACCCCTCGTACTGCTCGACCTTGGGCCGCTGATGGACGTCCAGCACGTCCTCCATGGCCAGCCCGTGCAGGCCGAAGATCTCGCCCAGTTTCTGGATGACCTCGGCGTCGCCCAGGCCGTCGACGTTGACCCAGGTCACCGGCCACTTCTCCAGCAGTCCGCCGATGGCCTCCAGCTCGCCAAGCTCTTCCTCGGCCAATTCCTCCGGGCCGTACGCAATCGCCCGGATGACCGGGCGCGGGGCGTTGGGGTCGACCAGGAGCGTTCCGGGGACCGCTCCGCGCGGCCCGTGCCTGCGCCGGCGTCGTTTGCCATCGCTGCCATGAGGCGCCTTTGCCATCGGTGTCACTCCCCTGGGGGGCCCGTCCGGCCGATTGATCTTTGTGCCTTCCGTCGCACCCGGGAGCCCGGAGCGGGGCATTTCCGATCCGTCAGAAAGGTATCGCCGCCGGGCGCCCATTTCAATAGCCACGGGCCGTCGACGGGCGAAATGGAAGCCTGCCCGGTCGGCGCAGAACAAAGGCGGGCCGCTGCGCCCGCCTTTGCCGATTGCGCTGGGGTCGTTTACTCGGCGGAGCGGATCAGTTCGTTGATCTTCTCCGAAGGCAGCGCCATGGCGCCGAGCAGTTGGGCGGCCGCCCGGCGGATCTCCAGATCGCCCTTGGCCGTCACTGCGGCGATGACGTTGCTGACCTGAGTTTCGGTGGCCTCGTTGCCGAACATGCGAACCGACTCGGACGCGGCCGCGTACGCCGCCAGCCGCGCCGCCTTGGAGACCTGGGCGTCATTGGCCAGGCGGACGATGCCCTGCTGGGCGGGCGCGCTGCGGAACTGTGCCAGGGCCTCGGCCGCGGCGATCCGCACCGGGTCGCGATCGTCCGAGAGGGCGGCGACCAGGCTGGCGATGGCCCCGGACAGGTCGTACACGGGGTTCTTCGTCATTGCCAGCAGCCGGAAGCAGTTGGCGGCGCGGACGGCCCAGTCGACGCTCTGGGCGGGCGTGAGCGGCTTGCTGCCCTGGCGCGGCTGCCGGGCCTGGTCGATGGCCGCGGTCAGTGCCGCCGCGTCCAGCTTGGACGCGGGCAGGACCACGGTCAGGGGGTCGTCTGCGGCCAATCGCTGCGCCGCCGCCAGGTCCGCGTCCCTGGTCACGACCACGACCGGGGCGCGGCTGAGGGTGGCATCGCGCCGCAGCTCGGCCACGGCGCTGGCCAGCCCGGGCGTCGCGATGTCGCTGGCCAGCACCAGCAGGTCGACGCCGCCGGCGTCCTGGGCCAGGGCAACAGCTTTGCCGAAGGTCGCCGCGTCGAAAACGTCCATCTTCCCCGCACGCAGCAGGTCCTTGACCTTGTTGCGCTGCTGGAGGTCCGGCTCGGCCAGGGCGACCATCGGGGCCGCGGTCTGGCGCAGCGCCTCCACCAGCTTCGGCACCACCAGGTTCCAGCCGGTGAAACGGCTCCGCGGGCGGGCCTTTGCCAGGGTCTCGGCGGCCATGTAGCGAATCTGGCGGACCGGATCGCCCAGCGCCGTCACCAGCGACGGCGCCCCGCCGGCGACGGGGCGGATAAGGTTCTCGGCGCCGGCGGTGCGGCCCAGGGCGGCGATCGCGCCCTTGGCCACGGCTACGTCCCTGTCCTTCAGGGCCATCGCCAGCACCTTCTGGAGGTACTCGGCGCTGGCGGCCAGGGCGTAGAACTCGGCCCCCGGCTCGTCCAGGGCGTGGGTGGGGTCCTGCTCGCCGGCGGCGAGGTTGCTCTCCTTGCGGAGGTTGGCGGCCAGCCACAGGGGCACGGCCGGGTAGAATTTCGGATCCAGCGCCAGGACCTTGCGGGCCGCCCGCATGGCGTACACCTCGTTGAAGATGCTCCGCGGCACGGCCACGTACGTCAGGCCCAGGCCCTTCTTCCAGAACCACACGTTTGCCTTTTCATAGCGGGCGTCCGGGCTGACCGACTGGTGGCGGCGGTAGTACTTCACCGCCAGCTCGTAGAACAGCTCGGCGGCGGGCTTTTCCACCGCTTCCCTGCCGGCGGTGGCGGCCACGGCCGCTTCCGCGGCGGCGCGCACCTGCGCCATCAGCCCTTCCTGCTCGGAGAGGTCCTTCAGGTACGGCGCGGCGTGCCGGTAGCCGATTTTTCCCAGCGTCCGGCAGAGGGCGATCTGGGTTTCGGCCTTGACGTTGGGCAAAGCCTCCACCAGCGGGCGGACCGCCTCGCGCCCCAGCTTCGGCAGCACGGTCACCAGCCGTGCCCTGACCATCCGCGAGGTGGCGTCGTCGTCCAGCTTGTTCACCATCAGCGGAACGGCGTATTCGCCGGCGTGGGTCAGTCGCGAGCTGGCGTTCTGGAACTCCCGCGGGCCGCCGCTGAGCATCTCCACCCAGCGGGCGATCTCGGCCGCGTCCGTCCGGGAGGCCAGGGCCCCCTGGTTGATGATCGCCGAGAGTTGATCGACGATGCCGGCCATCGTCTGGTTGACGCGGCGGGCCCGGGCCAGAATGGTGCCGCTGCGGTCGGTGGTGATCCACAGCAGGTACAGCTCTTTGGGGTTCGGTTTGCCGGCCAGGATGGCGCTGCCGTAGCTTTCCGCCGCCTTCTCCTGGGCCAGCATGACGTAGTGGACGAAGTTTCGCCACTGATCGGCCAGCTTGCTGTCCGGAGCCGGAGTCGGAGCCGGAGCCGTCGCTGGCGCCGAAATCGGCGGGGGCTGCTGCCCCCGCAGAGATCCGCCAAGCAGCACGACGACCCCCAGGGCAGCCAGAGCCGCCAGGTACATGGTTGAACTGGGCCTTCGCATGACGCCTCCCAACAAGGTAAGGGCCAAAAAAGAGTGAGTTCCGTTGTCGCCTCTGCGCATCCGTCCTTCGAGGGTACGATCCAAGCAATGATGCCGCTCCCGTCGGGGCGAGCCGGCGGGATCATCTGCCGCGATTATAGGTTTGCGGTCAGCGCTGTCAACAGGTTGCCGCGAGCGGATTTCGCCCGAAGGGGGGCGGGTCGGCGCCCGGATGAGCAGCCGGTCGGGGCCTCAATAGCTGCCCTCTTGGGCGGGGTAGGCGGGCTTTCGGCCTTCGATGACCGCCACCACGTCGCGGACCACCTGGCACATGGCCGCCATGGCGGCCGGAACCCGGGCGGCGATGTGCGGGGTGAGAATCACGTTGTCCAGTCCGAAGAGCGGATAGTCGGTCGGCGGCGGCTCGGGCTCGTGGCAGTCGATCGCCGCCCCGGAGATCCGCCCGCTTCGCACCGCCGCCGCCAGGTCGCCCGCCACCACGCACGCCCCGCGGGCGGCGTTGATGAGCTGGGCGCCGGGCCTTTCGAAAAGCCCCAGCGTGTCGGCGTCGATCAGGCCGCGGGTCAGCTTGGTCAGCGGCACGTGCAGGCTGACAACGTCGCTGCGGGCGTACAGCGTTGGCTTGTCCACGGCTTCGGCCGGGTAGTCCAGCTCGATGTCCTTGATGTCGTTGTAGAGCACCGTCATGCCCTCTCCGGCGGCGGCCCTGCCCACGCGCGAGCCGATCCGCCCGGCCCCGATGATGCCCAGCGTCAGCCCGGAGAGGAACCGGCCGTACTTGTTCTTCCGCATCGCCAGAAATTCCTCGCTCGTCACGGGGCGGCTCATCGGCCAGAAGCGGCGGTTCAGCTCGATGATCATGCGGATGGTGTAGTCGACCACCGCCAGCGTGTTGGCCTCGGGGGTGTGGACCACCTCCACGCCGCGGGCGCGGCAGGCGGGGACGTCGATGTTCTCCAGTGCGACGCCCGCCCGGCCGACGACCTTCAGCCGCGGCGCCCGCTCCAGCAGGGCTTCGTTCACCCGCGTGTACGTCCGCACCACCAGGGCGTCGGCGGTGGCGATGTGGGCTTCCAGCTCGCCGATCTCGATCCGGCGGACCTCCGCCCGCTCGGCCAGCCACGCCATGGATGGCTCGTCCAGCGGCTCGGTGACGACGACAATCGGTTTGCCTGGAGTCATGATGCCCGGCAGTTTAGGGTCGGGGCGGGGTGCCTGTCCAGTGGCCCCCGGCCGCCGACCGCATTTCTCACCAGCCGACGGCGTAGGCCGGCTCCAGCCGCGGGGACGCGGCCGCGGACAGGACGTCACTTTCCGGGTCGATGCTGGCGGCGAGCGTATTGCCGCCGGACCAATCGGCGGCGGGCCTTTCGAAAAGGTGGCCGCGACGGGCCAGCTCGTCGCGGACTTTCTCCGGCACGCGGCCCTCGACGGACAGCGAGCCCGGCTGGCACGTCCGCGGGTAGAACGAGCTGGGGAAGTGGCTCGTCCAGAACGTCGGCGCCTCGACCGCCTCCTGGAGCGACATGTCGAAGACCAGCACGTTCAGGAGGAATTGCAGGGCCCACTGGTCCTGGCAGTCGCCGCCGGGCGAGCCGAAGGCCAGGAACGGGTTCCCGGCGCGGGTGGCGAGCGACGGCGTCAGCGAGGTCCGCGGGCGCTTGCCGGGGGCCAGGCAGTTCGGGTGGCCCGGCGCCAGCGAGAACATTTGTCCCCGCGTGCCCAGCGGAAAGCCCAGAGACGGGATCACCGGCGACGACGGCAGCCAGCCGCCGCTGGGCGTGGCCGAGACCATGTTGCCGGCGGAGTCGATGACCTCCAGCTTGGTGGTGTCGCCCTGGTCCCCGCCCGACAGCCGGTGGCCAGGCCCGCCGCCCGCCCGGGCGAAGTCGGCCTGCCCACCAGCTTGCAGGCGGGCTTCCACGTCCAGGACGGACTTGGCGATGATCGCGGGCCGCCCGCCGGGACGGAGTTCCATAGAGGCCGCCGGGCCGACCAGCGCCGACCGCTCGGCGGCGTACTCGGCCGAAAGCAGCCTGCCCAGCGGCACGTCCACGAACTTCGGGTCGCCGTAGTAGAACTCCCGGTCGGCGAAGGCCAGCTTCATGCACTCCACGACGGTGTGAATATAGTCGGCCGAATTGTGCCCCATGCCCGCCAGGTCGAAGTTGGCCAGCAGGTTCAGCGACTCCAGCAGCGCCGGCCCCTGCGTCCACGGCCCGCACTTGAACACTTCCACGCCGCGGTACGTCGTGCGGGCGGGCTCCTCCACGGCCGCCTGGTACGAGGCGAAGTCCTCCACGCTCAACAGGCCGGCGTGGGCCTTGCCCGATGCGTCGCGAACGGGGGTCGAGCGGGCGAACTCGACAATCCTCTTGGCGATTTCGGCGCGGTAGAAGGCATCGCCGGCCGCCCGCAGGCCGTCGCGGCGCTTCTTGTGCCTTTGCTCGGCCGCGATCAGGCCGCGGAAGGTCCTGCCCCAGTCGGCGTTCCGCCAGATTCGCCCGGCCGGCGGGGGGACGCCGTCGGGGCCGAATAGCTCGGCCGAGGAGGGCCATTCGCTGGCGAATCGCTCGAAGCTCCCGGCGATGCTGCCGTGCAGGGCGTCGTACATGACGAAGCCGCCCTCGGCCAGCTCGATGGCGGGGGTGAGGACCTCGGCCAGCCGCATCGTCCCGAACCGCTCCAGCAGGCAGATCCAGCTCGCCACGGCCGGCGGGACGATCGCCGGCAGGAAGCCGTCGCCGGGGATCACGTCCAGGCCGTAGCCGCGGAACCGCTCGATGGTCGCCTCGGCCGGGGCGACCCCGTTGCCGCTGATGGCCCAGACCTTGTGCTCGTCGGCCGAGTGCACCAGGATCGGCACCTCGCCGCCGATGCCGTTCTGGTGGGGCTTCAGCACGGTCAGGGCGAAGCCCACGGCCGCGGCCGCATCGGCGGCGTTGCCGCCCCGCCGCAGGGTCTTCACGCCGATCTCGCTGGCCAGATAATGTCCGGAGGAAACCACCCCGCGGGTGGCCATGATCGTCGGCCGCCCGCCGCTGGAGCCGGTGGTGGTCTTCTTCATTCTCGCATCCTCTCGCTGACCCGCACCCACGTGCGCGGAACCCGATCAGTGTAGGGCAAGGCCGCCCCGGACTCCAGCCGGCGCGCGAAATGGGCTGACGCAGCGGCGACGGCCGGATTAACCCTTGCATAAACTGCTGCGCCAATGGATAATGCGTCTGATGGGCATCGGTGGTCGTCAGCCGGTGCCGGTCCGGCAGACCCTGATTGGGAGGCGCAAGGCTTGGGCCAGCGCTGTCTCTGTCGCGAGTATGTGTCCATGTTCATTGACCTGGAGGTTCGTGGAGGAAGACATGGCAGCCAAATCCCCAACAGTTCTGATCGTTCTCATCGCGCTGGTCCTTACCGCAGGCCTGGTGGCCTGGGCGGTGGCGGCGGCGCCGCTGCCGGGCGACGCCACCGGC
Organism: uncultured Planctomycetaceae bacterium; assembly: GCA_964401385.1. GTDB lineage: Bacteria > Planctomycetota > Phycisphaerae > SM23-33 > SM23-33 > CAYNYF01. Next base: position 60,945 of record CAYNYF010000011.1, read on the forward strand.
GACGGCATCGTCGATGGCGCCGACTACACCGTCTGGTCCGACAACTACGAGCGGGGGGTCGGCGGCAAAACCTGGGAGCAGGGCGACTTCACCGGTGACGGCATCGTCGACGGCGGCGACTACACCATCTGGGCGGACAATTACGGCAGGTTCCGCTGCCTGGCGAACAGGGACGTGTGGCTGTCGGCGGTAGGTGCCGAACGCGACTACAACATGGGGGCGACCACGACGATCAAGTTGAAGGTGCTCCAGGAGTTCGGCCTGATAGACTTCGACGTGGCGTCCCTGGCGGGCAAGACCGTCACCAGCGCGAAGCTGTACGTCAAGCCGGCCGGCGGCGGACTGCTCAACCTCAACGACGGCACCGATCTGCGATGGCTGACGGTGTCCACGGTCTCCCATGACTGGGTGGAGGGCCTCAGCACCTGGGGCACCGACCCTCTCGGCCACGGAGCGACCTTCAACGAGTCCAGCTACCAGCGGGTCGACTGGGGCTGGCCGGGGGCCAAGGTCTGGAACGTGATGCTGGGCAACGGCAACACCCTTCGTTGCGACCTTTGGATGCAGCCGGCGGCCGGGCGGCCCGGTTGGCAGGAAGTCACCCTCGACCCGCGCCTGGTGCAGGCGCTGGTGGCCGGGGCCGCCCACGGACTGGCACTGATGGACGGGGCGACCTGGTATGGGGTGAACAATCGCATTTCCGCCCGGGAGTCCGGCAACGGTGCGTACCTGGAGGTCGTCGCCGCCAAGCGGGATACGTCGGCTCCGGCGACCCCCACCGAACTGGTGGTCCAGGCCGCCCAGAACTGGGCGACGGCCACGCTGGGCGCCGTCGAGGTCAGCCTGCGCGTCCCGGCCGACGCCTTCTCCTACAACGTGACGGTCAACGGGCAGGTGGTGGAGCGATGGCAGATTCCGTTCGCGGCCGCGGGCGGGTCGGTCCAGACCTTCGTCCTGCGCGACTTGACGCCCGGGGCGGGCATCACCGTGGCCGTCAAGGCCGTGGACGCCGCCGGCAATCAGTCGGACGCGGCCAGCGCCCAGGGCGTGGCCAGCCCGGCGCTGACCGTGCCGCAACTGCCGGCCTTTCCGTTCCACCCGTCGGCCGGGGCGCCCAAGCCCCTGGGGACGGCGGCGGTGTGGGCCTTCCCCGAGGTGACGAAGGTGGACCCGGTCACCAAGGCGGTCCTCCACGAGCAGGGCGCCACGGACTTCCGCCAGAAGAACCCGGTGTGGGACGGCGCCACGGGGACGATACGGCTGGCCGCGGCCAAGGGGGAGATCGTCAGCTTCCAGTTGGCTATCGAGGGCGCCCTGACGGGCTGCAAGATTGAGATCAGCTCCCTGACCGGACCCGGGCAGATCCCCAACGCCGGCGCCAAGCTGTGGCGCAACTGGTACGTCCAGCGGGAGAGCGAGTACGCCCTGCCGCAGGCGCTGGGGCAGAACTTCAACCTGCCCTTCGCCGACAACGCCGTTGCGGGGCAGACCCTTCAGGCCTTCACCGTCGACCTGCACGTGCCCAAGACCACGCCGGCCGGAGACTACCAGGGGCAGGTCGTCCTGACGGCCGGGGACAACCAACTCGCGCTGCCGCTGAATGTCAAGGTATACAACGCCGTGCTCCCGGACGACGTGCACTTCAACCCGGAGCTGAACTGCTATGGCGGGCCCGGCACGGCCGGCAGCACCAAGTTCAAGGACAGTTTCCGCCTCGCCCACTACCACCGGTGCACGATCAACCGCGTGCCCTACGGGCAGAGCGGCAACGTCCACACCGACTGGATTCCGACGATCGCCACCGACGGGCACGTGGTCGACTGGACCACCTTCGACGCCCACTTGGGCGGGCTGTTGGACGGTTCCTGGTTCGTGACCAACCCTCGCGGCGAGGTGCCCGTGCCGACTCTGTACCTGCCGCTGTTCGAGGGCTGGCCGAAGAACTTCCTGAACCACTACGACCCGGGGCCGGGGATCCCCGTCAACGGCGACGACAACTTGGACAAGCTCCACCACGACACCATGGCCAAGCCCATCGACGAGGCGATGGACGAGACCTTCAAGACCGCCTTCCAGAACTGCACGGCCGACTTCGTCGCCCACTTCAACTCCAAGGGCTGGGACCGCACCATCATGGAGTTCTACCTGAACAACAAGCCCAGTTGGGGCTACACGATGTGGACCCTGGATGAGCCGGCGGAGTACCTGGACTGGGCCGCGCTGAACTTCTTCGGCGGGCTGTACAAGGAGGCCGTCAACGACCCGGAGGCGTACACGGCGGCGTTCCACAGGCAGCTCTACGAGCAGGGGCTGGCGGCGATGAGCCGCGGGCGGGCGACGTTCCTGTTCCGAGGCGACATCTCGCGCCCGATGTGGCAGGGCAGCGTCTCCGACGGTCTGATCAACATCATGTACGTCGGCGGGATGTTTCCCGACGTGCCGCGGATGCTGGCCGACGCGGCCGGGCGGCAGCCGGTGACGCTGAACTGGTACGGCTCGTGCAATGCCGTCAACGGGAGCAACTGGCAGTCCGCCGCCTGGTGCCTGAAGGCCTTCGCCCTCAACGGCAACGGCGTGCTGCCCTGGCAGTCGCTCGCGGGCAGCGCCGCCATGACGGCCTACGACACCAACGGGCTGATCATCGACGCCGGCGCGTACGGCGACGCCATCGCCAGCTACCGCGTGCATGCCCTGCGGCGCGGGGCGCAGGAGTGCGAGCTGCTGCGGCTGCTCCAGCTCAAGATGGGTTGGTCGCGCGAGCATTGCGGGATGCTCGCCGCCCAGAAGGTGCCGCTGACCTCGTCTTTCCCGCAGAATCCCGATCCCATTTACGGGACGCTCACCAGCACGGGCTTCATCGAGCTGAAGGAGGGCCTGCTGCAACTGCTGGAGTAGCCTTAGAGCAATTTAAGAATGACATGTCGCATATCCACAGGACTCAAACCAGCCTTGGGCATCTTGGGCTGTGATCGTTTTCAGGGCATTGGCGATGGTT
>CAYNYF010000012.1:0-37894 GCA_964401385.1 uncultured Planctomycetaceae bacterium
AACAGCGCATTCTGCGGGCGATATCTTTGAACCGGAGTTTGAACGACGTAACTCTTTGCCTAGAAAAGAGGAAGCCGTTCAGTTTTCTCACTGAACGGCTTCCTGTTCGAACAAGTCGCCCTGACAGGATTTGAACCACGTTTTGACCGACAGGTGTCGCTTCGCGCGACCGCCCGGCCCGCCTGTCCCGGCGCGCCGGGATCGGGCAGGCCAGCCTAGGTCGCCTCTTTCATCCGGTTATCCGTGTACGGGATGGGCAGCAGGTCGGAGGCCTTGAGCTTTCCGGGCCCGTCCCGCCCGGGAACGATCACGTCGGCGTCCGGGCAATAGTGGTACAGCATTTCGCGGCAGACGCCGCAGGGGCTCATGATGCCGGGCCTCTCGCCGCCCGGGCCGGCCCTCTCCACGGCCACGACGCACTGGAACCGCCTCTCGCCGGCCGTCACCGCCGCCCCCAGCGCCACCGGCTCGGCGCAGGTGCCCACGCCCGGGCTCTCGATGTTCACGCCGGTGTAGATCTTTCCGGAGGCCGCCCGGATCGCGGCGCCGACGCCGTGGCGATCCTCAACGTGGTTGCGCCGGATCGCCTCGAACGCGGCCGCGATCAGCTCCTCATCCTGCTGCGTCAGGTCGCGGATGTGCATCATCGCCCTTCTTTCACGTTCGTCTGACCCCGGCGTCCGGGCCATCGCGGGCCGGCGCCGGCGCTTCATCGCGGCGCCTGCCCACCTGCCGGCGGTCGCCGGGACTGGTCCTTACTGGGATTCTTCCTCGGCCGCGGCGCCGCCGGGCTTGCCGGGCTCTTCCAGCTCGCCGGACGCGGCGAGCTGACCGGCCTCGCCCTTGGCCAGGAGCTGGATTCTCTTCTCGGCCGCGTCCAGGATCGTCCGGCACTGCTTGATCAGCGTGGTGCCCTCCTCGTACCTGGCGATGGATTCCTCCAGGCCGATCTCGCCGGATTCGATCTGCTCGACGATCTTCTCCAGCTTGCCCAGCGCCTGCTCGAAGGTCGGTTTCTGCTTGCCCATGTCAGTCGTCCGTATCCTTAAACAGCTTGGCCTTGTCGTTTTCCGCCCGGTCTCCGCCGGTGCCGGTCGGGCGGCTTCCGGCGACCCGGGAGTCCACCCTGCCGTCGAAAAGCTCGCTCTCCAGCAGGTCGCCGGCCTTTACGTCGGCGGCGCTGCGGAGGAGGCCCGCCTTGCCGCGGGTGATGGAGTAGCCGCGCTTCAGCGGCGCCCGGTAGCTCAGCGACTCCAACTGCCGCTGCCGCAGGGCGACGCGCTGGCGGGAAAGCTTCAGCAGGTGGCGCGGATGCGCCTCGGCGAAGCGGGCGCGGTATTGTGCCAGGGCGTCGGCCGCCAGCCTCGCCCGCCGGCCCAGGGCCCAGGCCAGGCGGTGGCAGAGCTGCTCGGCCCGGGCGCCGGCCCGTTCCAGCAGCCGGCGCGGGTGCTGGCCGGCCAGGGCGCGTTCGGCCTGGTGGCACCGCCGCTCGCCCGCCCGGCGGGCCTCCGACAGCGACCGCCACGTCCGCGTGGCCAGCTCGTCCACCCGCTGGTTGGCCGCGCGCACGCCCGCGGTCGGGTCGCGGAAGACCACGCTGCGCTGGACGCCGTCCAGGGCGCCGCGGGCGTATTGCAGCAGGTCCCGCGTCCGCCGGCGCAGCCGCAGGCCCAGCACGTCGCAGCTCCGGCGCAGCTCGGCGGCGTCGGGCACGGCCAGCTCGGCGGCGGCCGTCGGCGTGGCGGCGCGGGCGTCGGCCACGAAGTCGGCGATGGTGAAGTCCACCTCGTGGCCCACGCCGGTGAGGATCGGCGTCCTGGCGGCGAAGATGGCCCGGGCGAGAGCCTCCTCGTTGAAGGCCCACAGGTCCTCCAGGCTGCCGCCGCCGCGGGCGAGCAGAATCGTGTCGATTGCGAAGCCCTCCGCGGCCGCGTCCAGCAGGCCGACCGCCTCGGCGATTTCCTCGGCCGCGCCCTCTCCCTGCACCCGGACCGGCACCAGATAGACCCTCACCGCCGGCCAGCGGCGCCTCAGCGTGTTGGAGATGTCGCGGATGGCCGCCCCGGTGGGGCTGGTCACCACGCCGATCGCCCGCGGGAAAGTCGGTATCGGCTTCTTCCGCCGCGCCTCGAAGAGCCCTTCCTTCTGGAGCCGCTCCTTCAGTTGGCGAAAGGCCAGCTCCAGCGCCCCGGTGCCCTTGGGGATGAGCCGCCGCACGTAGAGCTGCAAGCGGCCCTGGCGCTCGTAAACGTCGACGCGGCCGGTGGCGACGACCTCCAGGCCGTCCTCGACGTCGAAGCGGACTCCCCTGGCATCCGGGCGGAACATCACCGCGTCGATGCTGGCGCTGGCGTCTTTCAGGGAAAAGTACAGGTGCCCGGAGCTGTGGCGCTTGAAGTTGCTGATCTGCCCGACCACCGACACCGGCGCGGGGAACGCGTCCAGCAGCGCCTCCTTGATTCGCGCCACCAGGGCCGAGACCGTCAGCGGGGCCGCGGCGGGAGCGACGAACTGGTCGGTCACGTCCCTGCCCGCCTGCCCATCTGCCTGCCCACCTCCCTGCCCACCTCCGGAAGGCAGGCGGGCGGAAGGCAGGCGGGCGCTAGGCTGGCGGGCCCGCTCGTCGGAGCCTTGCCCCGTGCCCTTGCCAAATGGCAGCAGAGTGTCGCTCATCGCCCCAACAGTCTAGCAGGGAGCAGGTCGGCGTGCACGTCAGAGCCCGGCTTGACGCGCCGCCGCCGACCCGCCCGAAGCCGCCGGCGGCCCTTACCTCGCTGGCGGGCCGCCCTTTTCCGGAAGGTTGAAGAGCTTTCTCAGGGCGGCGGCGTGCTGGCGGGCGACCTCGCCGCCGGCGCCGGCGCGGAGGCTGGCGATGGGCGTGTGGAGGATGCGCCGCAGGGCCCGGTGAACGGCCCGGCGGATGATCTGCTGGTCGCGTTCCGGCCGGCCGGTGAGCTTGTGGGCGGCGGCCGACAGCTCCTCGTCGGCCAGCCGCCGCATCTGCCGGTACAGCGCCTCCACCGTGGGCACAACCTCCCGAACGTGCAGGCGGTGGAGGTAGGCGTCCACTTCGGCGTCGATGATCCGCCGGCAGGCTTCGATGTCCGCGGTGCGGAGGCGGATGTTCCTCTCGACCACCGTCTTCAGGTCGTCGATGTTGCAGAGCGAGACGCCGGGCAGCTCGCCGACGGCCGGGCTGACGTCGCGCGGCACGGCGATGTCGACGATCAGCATGGGCCTGTCCGGGCGGCGGGCCATGGCGGCCTCGACCCGGGAGAAAGTCACGATCGGCTCGGCCGCGGCGGTGGAGCAGACGACCACGTCGGCCTGGATGAGCCCGTCGGCGAGGGCCGCCAGCGGCAGCACCTCGCCGCCGCAGCGGCCGGCGACCTCGGTGGCCCGGCCCGGGGAGCGGTTGGCCACGAGCATGCGCCCGGCCCCGAGCCGGCGCAGGCCCCGGAGCATGCCCTCGTTCATCTTGCCCGCCCCGACGCTGAGGACGCACTTGTCCGAAAAGTCGGCGAAGGCCTCGCGCACGCGCCCGACCGCCACCGAGGCGACCGAGACCCTGCCCGCGGCGATCCGCGTCTGCGCGCGCACCTCCCTGGCTACGCTGAATGCCAGTTGGAACAGCTCGCTGAGCCTGCCGCCGCCGGCCGAGACCTCCTCGCCCAGGCGATGGGCCTGCCGGAGCTGGGCGAGGATCTGCTCTTCGCCGGGCACGAGGCTGTCCAGGCCGGCCGCCACCGTGAACAGGTGACGGACCGCCTCGGCGTCGCGGTGCACGTACAGGGCGCCGTCGTATTCGTCGCGGCTCAGGCCGTGGAACTGGCCGAAAAACGCCCGCAGCTCCTCCTCGCGCGGGTGCCCGTGGATGGGCCGGGCGACGTACGCCTCCGAGCGGTTGCAGGTGGAGACGATGGCGAACTCGCCGTCGGCATAGCGGTCGCGCAGCGTCTCCAGCGCCGACCTGGCGGCGGCGGGGTCGAAGGTGAGCTTCTCCCGCAGCGCCAGCGGCGCCGTCTTGTGGTTGGCTCCCACGCAGAGGATTCGCATCGTCAGTTCGCCTCGAGGGCCAGCTCGGCCATTGCCATCAGCCCCTCCCAGCCCGCCTCGACAAACACTTTATACCCGGCTTCGCCCGCCAGTTCCTTCAGGACGGCCTTGCGCCGGCGCGGGTCGGCGGCGCGCCGTTGCACGTGCTGGCGGACGCGCTCCAAGGTGGCGGCGAACTCGCCCACGCGCTCGGGCAGGTGCCGGGCGAGCCGGCGGCGGATCTCGCCCGCCAGGGCGGGGCTGGCGCCGCCGGTGCCGATGGCGACGACCACGTCGCCGTCGTTGACGGCGGCCGCGGCGAAGAAGTCGCAGTGTTCCGGATCGTCGGCGACGTTGGCCAGGGCGCCGGCGGCGCGGGCGTCGGCGGCGATTCGGGCGTTGAGTTCAGTATCGTCGGTGCAGGCGAAGACCAGCAGCGCCCCGCTCAGGTCGCCCTGGGCGTAGGGCCTGGTGAGGACCTCGGCCCCTGCGGGCACGGGCCTGCCGGCCGCATCCGGCCCGATCAGTCGCACCTTCGCCCCGGCCCGGCAGAGGGCCTCGGCCTTGCGCAGCCCCACGGCACCGGCGCCGACCACCACGCACAGCCGGCCGCGAACGTCCAGCATGATCGGATACGTCTTCATCCTTACCCCGCTCACCGCCGCGAACGGGCGATGCGCTCCAGCCCGTCACGATCCAAAGCCTCGGCGCACTCGGCGGCCGCCCGCTCCAACGCATCGTCGCTGTGCAGCTTGTTGCCGATCCACTTGCGGACGTACCTCAGGTCTCCGCGCTTGGTGGCGGTGAGTTTGACCATCCCCAACGCCAGGATCGCCTCGACCCGAACCGCGCGGTCGCCGTGATTGGCCACCAGGTTGAAGATCTCGCCGGGATACTCAGTCGCCTGGCCCGGCTGGAGCAGGCTGTCCAGGCGGCGGTACGTGTAGCGAATGTCCCGGAGCCCTTCCCGGTAGCGATGGACCTGGCGGGCGCGCTGGGGCTTTTTCCATTTTCGATACAGCTCGACCAGCAGGTCGCAGGCGTGCACCTGAAGCCCGAGGCCGCGGCGGACGATCGCCAGCCTGGCTCGCTCGGCCATGAGGTGATAGCCCAGTGCGAACAAGTGAAACAGGCGCCTCTCGGCCTCCGGGTAGCTCGCCTCGCCGTCGGCGATGCAGTCGGCCGCCAGCATTTCCAAGACGTTCATCAGGTCCTGGAAGTCGCTCGGTTCGGACGGGCGGTAGGGCAGCTCGATCTTCTTCGGCGTCAGCTCGAAGTAGTACTTCATCTGCTTGCAGGCGGCCCCGGCGGCCACGTCGTCGGCGATTCCCTTCAGCAGCCGCAGCTCGTCCGCCGCCAGCCGATATTTTCCCGGGGCTACTTGCGTGTAGTGCTTGAAGACCTCCGTCATCGCCGTCGGGTCCCGCTTGTACTTTTCCAGGGCCGAGTGGTACTTCTCGCCGGCGTTGCCCGCCGCTGCCAGGAGCCCGCTGTCGCTGCCCAGGACCAGCGAGATCGGCTCGACGGGCTGCTGGACGGCGAGCATCCCGGTGTCGGTGGTGCGGCTCGTCGGCTCCGTGGGGAAGGGGAAGAACACGACCACGGCGATGATGGTGATCACGCCGCCGCCGAAGATCGCCGCGAGGATCCATCCCAGCCTGCTTCCCATGCCTGTTCTCCTTCCGCGCTGCCGCGGCCCGGAGGTCGCGGCCGATTACGGTGCCGGCCGGGTGGTGACCAGCGGCGGCCGCCGGCCCTTCGGCGCCAGGTACATCGTGCCCAGGTTCCTGGGGTCGTAGAAGTGCCTGACCGCGCCGGCCCAGCTTGACGGCTCGTCTCCGGCGGTGGCGAACCGGGTGAAGTTGACCCCCCACAGCCGCGCCGACGCTCCCGGCCCGAGGGCCTTCAAGGGAATCGCAAGCTCGACGATCCAGAGCTTTTCCCGCTTCGCCACGTATACTTTGGCCGTCGCCGGCCAGGGGCCGGCCAGACCCAGCGGCGGGTCGGCGTGGATGCCGCGCTCGGCCACGATCGCCCCGTTGCACTTGATGACCAGATGGTACAGGTCCGCTGCGCTCTTGGCGGCGCGTCCGGGGTCGAGCACCACCTCCACCAGGTCCTCCCCGCGGGCCAGCAGTTGCTCGTACCGGACGATGTTGCTCGGGCGGGCGTGGATTTTCTCCGGGTCCGGCTCGTCGCAGCGGAAGGCCAGGTACAGGTTCTCGTCGTCGCGCACGGCGAAGACGGCCGTCTGGCGCTTGGCCAGGCCATCGCCCACCGCGCCGCGCTTGCCCAGCAGCCTGAAGTTGGCGGCGGTGTTGCCCGGGCGCAGCGGCCAGTCCGCCAGGTCGCCGTCGATGGCGATCGGCCTGTTGGCGTAGCCGAGCAAGAGCAGCGGCACCCACCCGACGACCTCGGTCCGGTCCTGCAATTCACTGGTCATGCTGACGGGGATCTTCATTTTCGCGTCGGCCTCGGCCGGGACGTGGTCGCCTTCGGCCGACAGTTCGACCACGGCCTGCTCGCCGGCGGGGATCACCGCGCGGTAGCTGCCCTGAAGCGCCCGCCAGCCGGTCGGCAGGGCGCCCATCCGCAGCACCACCTCCGCCGCCCGGGGCAGCTCGTTGTACAGCTCCACGGCCAGCGTCGCCCGAAACAGCCCATCGGCGGCCGGGGCAAAACGCGAACAGATGCGCTCCACGCGGACCCGGCAGGCCCGCCGCCGGAGCTGCTCCCGCAGCACCTGGAGGGCCAGCAGTTGGCGGTTGGAGACGTCCTGGGGGTGCACGGCGGAGGCGACCTCCTCCGCCAGCAGCCTGCGGGCGGCCGTCCACAGGTCGCCGCGCCGGACCCACCCGTCCAGGCGCGGGTCGAGGTAGTGATCGCCGGCGGCGTCCAGGGCGGCGTAGTGGACCATGGTGTTGAGGATGGCGTCTGCCACCGCCGGGCGCTGGTGCTGCCGCAGCAGCCAGAGATAGCCGGCGTCTTCCAGCCCTCGCCGGAGCCGCTTCAGCCGGACCGACGGCAGCAGGGCGCCGTTCGCGCCGGGGTGGAACAATCGCTGCTGACCGCCCGCGGCCGTCGTCGCCTCGGTCGGCCAGTTGAGTACTTCCGGTAGGAAGATGCCGGCACATTGATACTTCATCGCCAGCCAGGGAAGGGCGCGGACGTCGGCCGGCACGGCCAGCACGCCGCAGCCGCCCAGGTAGGGCGGTCTGCCCGGCCGGAGCCACAGCCCCGCCAGCGGGCCCCGCCCCCGGGCGAGCCCGGTCACGTCGGCGGGGGCGAACATGTCGGCCGGCGGGGCGAACATGTCGGCCAGGACGGAGAAGTCCTCCGGCACGCTCAGATTGGCCTCGGCCGGGGGAGCCGGCGCGAGGGTGGTCAGGATGGGCAGATCCGGCGCGGCCGATCGGGCCAGCCGGGCCAGGGCGGCGTGGCGGCGGTAGGCCGCCTGGTCGACCCGGCCGGGACGGGGCCAGAAAAACAGTTTTCCGCTCATGCCCAGCGCTTCGAAGTGATCGACCACCTCCGCCAGCACCGCCGCGACCGTGTCGCGATAGGCGCTTGTGTCGGCCCCACCGTAATGCTCCGGCACCGGCCAAGGCGCCCTTGCCCGCCCGGGCGCCGCCCGGACGGGCGCGTCCAGCCGCGCCGGCGCCGGCCAGGCGGCGACGCCGATCCGGTTCTCGAAGGCCGTCCCGTCCAGGTACGGCTTGACGATGTTGTCGTAATCGTCCCACCGCAGCACCACCGCGCCGAAGGCGTCGCGCCGCAGCACGGGGTGAATCGTCTTGTCGAACAGGTCCAGCCCGTGGTCGTGCCCCAGCCGCATCAGCTCCCGGAGGATCACGAGTCCGGCACGGACTTCCTTCCTGGCCGTGTCCAGCCGCTGGGGCACGTACGGCTCGTCGGTCCCGTCGGGGCGGCGGCGGCGGATGAACTGGCGGAAGATCGTCTCGTGGGCAAATCCGCCGACGCACGCCACCGGGCGGGCGTCCGGCAGCACGATGTCGTACACCCGCAGCGACACGTTGACCGCCGCCGCCCCGCCGCGGTATCGCACCCTGACCGCCCCGGCGTACTCGCCGGCGGGCGCCGCCCGCGGCACGCGGACGTCCACCCACACCGCCAGCCTCTCGCCGCCGGCGAGGTCCAGGCGTTCGCCTCGCCAGGAGAGGTCGATGGGGACCAGCACGTCGTAGAAGCTGGCCGGGGTGACGGCGGCCTCGGTCAGGCGGAGGTACCAGGACGGATACCGCTGGACGGCCACCGGGAGCATGCGGAACAGGCCGACGCCCTCCGGTGGGATATGCTGCTTGCCGCTTCCGGTCAGGGGATCGACGGAAAGCTTTACGTCGCGGAGGCCGGCCTCGCCGGCGTCGACGATCAGTTGGAAGCTGACGGTTTCATTGGCGGCCGAGAAGAGCTTGACGGCGGACCTATCGGCGTCCCGGGCCGCCCCGGCCGAGGCCGGCGGCGTGCGGTCGGTAAGCTGCACCATCTCGCCGGCGGCCCAGACTTCCGGGGCGGCGCTTCGGGTGCAGCCGCCGAGGGCTCCGGCAAGGACGAGGCAGACGAGCAGTGGGGCAGTTCGCGCCATACAAAACCAATTCTACTGCCGCCGGCCCGTCGGAGAAAGCCCCGGCGAGCCCGCCGGCTCGGGGGCGCCCTGACTTTGGCCTTTCCCGGGCTTCGAGCCGCCCGGGGACGGCACCGCGTACAGGGTGAAGATCTCCGTGGGCTCCTCCGGCGGCTGGAAGGCGGCGACGACGTGCCAGCCCGCAAAAAGCTGCCGCAGCCGCTCGGCCGACATCTCCGCCGGCCAGCCGTAGGTGTAGGTCAGGCGCCTGATCTCCAGCCACGCCACGAACACGTGCGTCACGCCCGCCCGGGACAAGGCCCCGGCCGGATCGCGCCCGGCGAGGGCCTCCCGGTAGGGATGATCGTCGAAGGCCGTCGCGTAGATGGTCCCGGGGGGGAAGTAAAATCCCCTGGCCTCGCCGACGAGCATCAGGCGGGATTCGCCCCCGAGGGCGTTGGCGTCGCGGTAGTCGGGGGCGCGCTCTGCTAACAGCGCCCCCGGCACGCCGGCCGGCGGGATTTCCACTTTGCCCCAGACGGCCATGCTGGCCCGGTAGTATTTCCCGGCCGAGCCCAGGTTCAGCGCCGACGTCGCCACCAGCAGCAGACCCGCCGGGGCCAGGCCCCAGTATCCGCCCAGCCCGGCCGACTGCCGCAGCCAGCGAACCTCGCGCACGCACGCCAGCCGCGCTAGCCCGCCGGCGCACAGCAGCGACATCGGGACCACCGAGACGGCGACGAACCTGGCCGGCATGTCGTGCGTGAACAGCGCCCAGACGACCATCTGGATGGCCAGCACCCCCAGCAGGGCCCAGTCCCACCCGGCCACACCCCGCGGGCGGGCGAGCATCGCCGCGATGGTGCCCATCAGGACGAAGACGAACCCCCAGGTGAGCACCGGATGGCCCAGCAGCGGCCGCTCGAACAGGAAGGCCGAGAACCTTACCGCCCGCGAGATCCTCCGCTCCGGTGGCTGGTAGTCCGGCGGCTGCGGCACCGGCGGGTGGTAGCCGGGGGCGTGGCCGTCGCGCCAGCGGCGGGCGGATTCCACGGAGAGGTGGCCGTTGCCGAAGATGTTGGTGGCCAGCGGGAAGACGGGGTTGCCGGTGGCGGCGGCGTTGCGGATCAGCCAGGGCGAGAACAGCAGCAGCGTCAGCGCGCCGGCGAGCCCAACCTGCCGCAGCCGCCGCGGCGACCGCAGCGAAACTGCCAGCATGATCGCCGCGACCGGGGCGACGATGAGTCCGACGCTGAGGTACTTGACCGCGCAGGCCGCCCCCAGCATCGCCCCGATCCACCCGGCCGTCCGCGCCGACGGCCGGCGCAGCCAGAGGCGCAGCCAGACCAGCGCCAACGCCAGGTAGCAGATCTGCCCCAGCTCGGCCATCGCCAGCCAGGACAGGTAGATCACCCACGGCGCGGTCGCCAGCAGCGGCACCGCCGCCCGGGCGCGAAAGCTCTCAGCCAGCGCGGGCTCCGAAGCCGTGCCGCGGAGGCCCCCGAACACGCCCACCACCGCCACCGCCGCGAAAAGCCCGCCCATCATCTGCGCCAGGTATATCCCCTCGTAGGCCCCGCCGCGGAGGCACATGCCCAGCAGGAACAGCATCTCCACGCCCAGGGGGTAATGGCTGTAGATGTTGTGGGTAAGCGTCTGCACGCGCCCGGCGTGGTAGTACTCCCGCGGCAGTTGCAGGTGGTATTCGAGGACATCGTAGGAATCGGCGGTCAGGTTGCCCATCCACCCGGGCGGCATGGTGGCCCCGGCCAGCCAGATTCCGGCCGCAACCGCGACCAGCACCCAGACCAGCGAGCCTCCGGACAGCCGCGGGCGGATCTGCGCCCTGCCCAGGGCGCGGTGCGCCTGGATTAGGGCCAGCAGCACGCCGACGGCGACGATCGGCCACCATACGTACCCGGTCAGCGCCCCCCCGACGGCGCTTCCGACCACCAGCACCGCGGTGGAAAGCAGCCACAGCCCCAAGGCCGCCGCCGTCGCCAGGCCCAGCAGGCGCGGCGTTCCCTCGGGCGCGGCCAGTCGGAAGATCGCATAGCCGTAGCCGCCGGCCGCGACCAGCACCAGCACGGCCATGATGCCGTCGGTCAGGATCACCGTCATGGCCTGGACGAAGCCGTAGAATGAGGCCAGCATCATGGCCAGCATCGTCACCCAGCCCAGCAGCGACATGATCGCCAGCACCCAGCCGGGCAGCTCGCTGCCGCTGCCGACAGCGGGGGCGGCGGGCTGTTGTTCGCCGGTCATGCCCCTCACGATAGTTGGCGCCGCGGCGTTTGACAATGTCCCTTTGGTCCGACCGGCGATGGTAAAGCCGCCGGGGCGAAGCTATAGTTCTTTGGACCGGAATGGAACGCGACCTGCCCGGGAACCGAACCGGGCGTCTGCGAGGGAAGGAGTATGCCGATGCGGCATTGGAGTTTGTCCGGCCTGTTGGCTTTGGCTTTGATAGTGCCGGCGGCGTGCCGGCGGGAGGCCGCCGCGGAAAAGCCCGCCGAGCAGCCCGAGACGGCGGCCGCGGCGATGGAGAAGATTCGGTCCCTCCGGCCGTCCCAGGCGGACACCAAAGAGACCGTGGTCAAGCGGCTGAGCGAGATGATCGAGCTGGCCGGGCAGATGGAAAAGAAGTTCCCCCAAGCCCGGGAGCTTCATGAGGCGCGGATGGACGCCTTGATAGCGGCCGGCTATTTGGCGCGGATGAAGAAGGACCCCGCCCTGGCAGCCAGGGCGGTGGCGATCGCCTCGGCCATTCTCGCCTCCGACGCTCCGGCCGGGATGAAGGTCTCCGCCGAGGCCCGCATGTTACTGCTGAAGATCAAGCCGGTCACTCCTTCGGCGACCCAGCCGGCCGCGGAGACCGAGAAATCGATCCGCCAGTTCGTGAAGCGCTATGCCGGCAGCGCCGATGCGGCCGAGCCGTCGCTGGTGATGGGCTTGACCCTCGCCGGGCTGGCCGAGCTGCCCGACTTGGCCGACGAGCTGGCGGAGGCGATCGTGAAGAGCTATCCCCAAAGCTCGACCGCCAGGAGGCTGCGGGAGGTAAGAAGCTGGCGGGGCAAGCCCTTCCGGGCCGAGCTTACGCGGCTGGACGGGTCGAAGCTTTCCCTGCCCGGGGACCTGTCGGGCAAGGTCGTGGTGTTGGACTTCTGGGCGAGCTGGTGCGTGCCGTGCGTGAATGAGGTCCCGCACATGAAGCAGCTCTACGCCAAGTACAAGCCCAAGGGCGTGGAGTTCGTCGGCATCAGCCTCGACCGCCCCGGGTGGAAGGCCGAGCTGAGAGGGTTCGTCCAGGCGCAGAAGATGAATTGGGTCCACACGTATTCCGGGAAGTTCTGGGACGATCCGACCGCGCGGGCCTACGGCGTCAGGAGCATACCCAGAATGTGGGTGCTCGGCAGGGACGGCAGAGTTGCCTCGGCCGGCGCCCGCGGCATGCTGGCCGCCCGGATCGAGCAGGCCCTCAAGGCCCCGACCACCCGGCCGGCGGCAGCGCCCGCCGGCTCACCCCAATAGGCCTGCTCGGCGATTGCGGGCCGGGCGTTGCCTAGGCCCGTCGGGGGGTGTAGTATCTGGGCGTATGCCCAAGCGATGGTTTACCTTGCTGGTTTTTGTGCTGGGGATGGGCGGGTGCCGATTCAAAAAGGCCGACACCGCCGCCGACCAGCAACCCGAGCAGCCCACGACCAAGCCCGGCGAGGTCGCCCGGCTCCAGGCGACGACGCGCATCCTCGATGAGCGGGCGGAGGAGCTTCGCCAGCGCAGCAGCCGCCTTTCCGAGCAGGTCCGGCAACTGAAATTCCTCAACACGCAGCTTCGCAAGCAACTGGAGGCCGTCGGCGACGCGCCCAGAGAGCGGGACGCTCTCGCCAAACAGGTCGCCGCCCAGAAAATGGAGATCGACCGGCTCCAGCAGCGGATCCAGGAGCTGGAGCGGCGCTTGGCCGTCAGCTCGAGCGGTCCGAGCACGCGGCAGGCGAAATCGGAACAACAGGGGCAATGACTCCCGCCACCACCCAGCGGATCTTGATGGCGGCGGTGGTCTGCACGGCTTTCGGTGCGGGCCACGCCCAGGTCGAAGCCGACCGATCGGACGCGGCCATCGTGCTGGAGATCGAGCGGCTTCTCACGCCCGACGCCACCATTGCGGATAACCATCAGCAGCGGCAGGCGCTGCTGGCGAGCCTTCGGAAGGTCCCCGCGCTGGTGGAGGTTCTGGAGAGGAAGTTCCCCAGGAGCCAGTACCGCCCGGCGGCGTACAGCCTGGCCATCGACGCCCTGATCCTCCGCCGCCGGGCCGGCGACCCGACCGTCGGCGGCCGGCAGATGAGCCGGCTGGCGCGGAAGCTGCTGTCGGTGGCCGACGACGATGAGTTCCGCGCCAAGGCCAGGTTCGTGCTGCTGGAGGTCGCCGCCGCCGAAGTATTCTCGGCGACCACGACCACCACCTCCCGGCCGACGACAAGCCCGGCCGCGGCGAAAAAGCTCGCCGCCATCGCCGGAAAGTACGTGCGCCTGACCGATGAGCTTCCCAAGACCGCCTACGCCGCGGCGGCGCTGTTTCAAGGCGGCGGAATCTACCTCGAGGCCGGCCGGGACGATGCCGCCCTCGCTGTCCTCGAGCGCCTCAGCCGCGACTATCCCAAGGACCCTTTCAGCCTCAACGCCCTGATGATCCTGGTCCAGCTCTACGAGAGGCGCGGGCAGGACGGAAAGGCCCTCCGGGCCAAGCGCAAGGTCGTCGAGGGCTTCAGCGGCTCGGCCGCGGCCATCAAGTACCGCGCCGACATCGCCCGGGCCGAGTGCCTGGGCAAGCCTTTCTTCCTGCGCTTCCGCTCGGTTCGCGGCAGGCGCGTGAGCATCCGCGATTACAGGGGCAAGACGGTGCTGGTGTACTTCTACGCCAGCGTCGTCGCCGCCGAGCAGCGCGAGAGGATCCTGCGGGAAATGTCGGCCCTGGCCGCGCTGGCGGGAAAGCGCGGCGGCGTGCTGCTGACCGTCGGGGCCGACGGCGAAGATGAGGCCGAGGCCGTCGCAAGAATCCTCAACGCCAAAGGCATCGACGCGCCCAACCTGCTGGACCCGGAAAGCAAGGTCGCCCAGAACTACGGCGTGCTGTTCGTCCCGGCCGTGGCGATCGTCTCCCCGAAAGGCGTGCTGAAGGACATCGTCACCGGCGGCAATATCGTTTCGGCCGTCAAAGGGGCCATCGCGCCGCCCACCACCCGGCGGTCGAGGCCGCCGGCGTCCTGAGCGGCGCCCGCGCCTCGCCGCGGGCGATGACGGCGGGGCATTTGACTCCGTCGCCGCCGCGGGGGTACATTCCCCTCATGCGAGTCGTCGTCACCGGACAGGTCGGCATGGACAAGAAGGCGTTCCTGTCCCGCGCCGTCGCCATCGCCGCCTCCGCCGGGCGGAAGGTCACGCTCTTCAACGTCGGCGAGATGATGTACGCCGAGGCGCCCGACGTCCCGCCGGGAAGGATCCTCGACCTGCCGCTGTCGCGCCTGAAGGCCCTGCGGCGGAGCGTCTTCAAGGATATCCTCTCCGAGTGCGCCCGCGGCGGCGACCTCATCGTCAACACCCACGCCACCTTCCGCTGGCGGCACGGTCTCTTCTACGCCTTCGACTACGACCTGATGAAGGCCCTCGACGCCGATCTGTACGTGTCCCTGGTGGACAACATCGACCGCGTGCACGGCCGGCTGCTGCGCGACGGACACGCCGATCACACGCTCAAGGACCTGATGGTCTGGCGGGAGGAGGAGATCCTGGCGACGGAGCTGCTTTTCCAGATCGTCGGCTCCCCGGACCAGCCGGGCTCGCGGCCCGGGGCCCTCGCCCGCGGCCGCTTCTACGTGCTGACCCGCGGCAGCGATCCCGACCCATCGGCCTCGGCCCCGCCGGCGGGCGCGCCGGTCGAGGCGCTGGTGCGGCTGATGTTCTCGAGGCAGATGAAAAAGGCGTATCTGAGCTTTCCCATGACCAACGTCTCCGACCCCGCCGCGCTGGCCAAAATCGCCGGCTTCCGCTCGGAAATGAAGCGGCACTTCATCTGCTTCGACCCCGGCGACCTGGAGGAAAAGCACTTGGCGGCGCTGGCCCTGGCCGCGGCCGAGGAAGGGCGCAAGTTCGTCACAGTCGACGTCGACGGCCGGCAGGTCCGAATCGAAACGGCCGAGCTGGTCGGCATCCTGCCCGACATCGACGGGCAGATCTACGCCCGCGACTTCAAGCTCATCGATCAGGCCGACATGATCGTCTCGCTGATCCCGCAGGTTCCGGGCGGACCGGCCGGCCAGGTCCGCCCCGCGATCTCCTCCGGCGTGGAGCGCGAACTCCAGCACGCCCACGAGGCGGCCAAGGACGTCTTCGTCATCTGGGCGGCCCAGGAGACGGTGCCGTCGCCGTTCATCACCGAAACGGCCACCCGCCTCTTCCGCTCGACCGGCGAGGCGGTCCGGTTCTTCCTCGAGGCCGGCTACGTTCCCGCCTCACCGAGCGGGGGGCTGTTCGGCTGAGCCGCCCGACCTGCGCCCCCCGGCGGGATTGTGGAAATCCTGCAAATGCATTGACATTCGCGCCGAAAAGGTCACAATACGGGGCTCTGTACCGGTCGAAAGCTCTTGCGGACGGAAGGATAGATGAAAACGTACATGGCCAAGACGGGTGAGGTGGCGGCCAAGTGGTACGTGGCGGACGCCGAGGGGAAGGTCCTCGGCCGACTGGCCGCGAAGATCGCCACCATCCTGATGGGCAAGCACCGCCCGGAGTACACCCCGCACGTGGACACCGGCGAGTTCGTCATCGTCGTCAACGCCGAGAAGGTCCGCCTGACGGGCAACAAATGGACCCAGAAGGAATATGATTGGTACACCGGCCATCCCGGCGGGCGCAAGACCGTCTCCGCCGAGCAAGTCCGGCAGAAGCACCCGGAGAGGATCGTTGAGGAGGCGGTCAGGCGGATGCTGCCCAAGAGCCGCCTGGGCAAACAGATGATACGGAAGTTGAAGGTCTACGCCGGGCCGGATCATCCCCACCAGGCCCAGCAGCCGGAAGAACTCAAACTGTAAGGGATAACAAGAGGCACGGATCTCATGTCCGAGAAGGCAACGTCCAGTCAGGAACCGCAGACCCTCACCGAGCAGCCGCAGGCGGCGCCTTCGCAGCCGCCGTATATCTGGGGCACCGGCCGGAGGAAATCGGCCGTCGCCCGCGTGCGAATTCGGCCCGGGTCGGGCAAGTTCCTCATCAACAAGCACTCCGTGGAAGAGTATTTCACGCGCGAGCGCGACCGGCAGGCCGCCCTGGCGCCGCTGGCGACGGCCAAGCTGGTCAGCAACTATGACGTCTGGGTGAACGTCCATGGCGGCGGCACCACCGGACAGGCCGACGCCGTCATGCTGGGCCTGGCCCGCGCCTTGATCAAGGCCGCGCCGGAGGTAGGCGGCGCCCTCCGCGAGAAGGGCCTGCTCACCCGCGACGCCAGGATCACGGAAAGGAAAAAGTACGGACAAAAGGGCGCCCGCAAACGCTTCCAGTTCTCGAAGCGCTGATCTGAACGAGCATGGGACCAAAAGCCTCGGCGCCCCCCAAGGCGCCGGGGCTTTTTCGTATGGGCGTTCAGGCCGGACCTCCCCGCCCGCGGGTCGTTGGCCGGAGGTTTTTCCGGGAACTGGCTTTTGACCGAGCCGGCGGCCGGCGGTATCACCAAGGGCCGGCCGGGTCTGTGCGACAGCGCACCCCGGCGTTCGTTCGGGCTGGACGCGGACTTGCAGGAGCTGGAAATGTCGAGCAAGCAGAAAACGATTCGGGCGGCGGTGATCGGCGGCAGCGGCTACGCCGGCTTCGAGGCGATCCGCCTGCTGCGGCGGCACCCCGGCGTCGAGCTGGTCGGCATCTACGGGCCGGTCGACGAGGTCGGGCCGATCACCGACTTCCACCCGCTGCTGAGCAAGACCGTCGAGATGGACCAGGAGCTGTACGACGTTTCCAAGCTCGCCGGGCGATGCGACCTGGCCATGCTGTGCGTGCCGCACAAAGTGGCCATGCGTTACGTGCCGGACCTGCGGGCGGCCGGCATCCGCGTGATCGACCTCTCGGCCGACTACCGGCTCAAGGACGTTGCCGTCTACGAGAAGTGGTACTGCCCGCACACGGACGCCGCGCGTCTGGGCGAGGCGGTGTACGGCCTGCCGGAGTACTACGCCGGGAAGATCGCCTCGGCGAACCTGGTGGCCAACCCCGGCTGCTATCCGACCTGCGCGGTTCTGGCGATCGCCCCGGTGCTCAAGGCCGCCCTGATCGCCCCGGACGGCATCGTCGTCAACGCCGTCACCGGCGCATCCGGGGCCGGACGGAAGCCCAGCCAGCCGTACCACTTTCCTGAGATGAACGAGAACTTCCGCCCGTACGGCGTCGGCGCCCACCGGCACATGCCGGAGATGGAGCAGGTGCTCGCCGAGATCTGCGGCACGGCCGTGGAGCTGTTGTTCGTGCCGCACGTGTGCCCGATGGATCGGGGCATGCTGTGCACGATCTACTGCCGCCCGGCGGGCGAGGTTACGGCCGAGCGAGTTACGCAGGTCCTCCAGGACGCCTACGCCGACGCGCCCTTCGTCCGCGTCCGCACCGACGTGCTGCCGGCGACCAAGCACGTCGCCACCACCAGCTTCTGCGACGTCGCCGCCCGCGTTGCCAAGGGCAGCGTCATCCTGATCTCCGCCCTGGACAACCTGCTGAAGGGCGCCTCCGGCCAAGCGGTGCAGAACATGAACATCATGTTCGGCCTGGACGAAACGACCGGACTGTACTGACCGGAATACCGGAATACCGGAAGACCGAGTTCCGGGTCGTGTTCGGAGAAGCGGCATGCCAAAGCCACGCCACATCACCTTGCCGGCCGGTTTCGTCGCCGCCGGGGTGCATTGCGGGATCAAGACGACCCGCCAGGACGACCTGGCGGTCATTGTGGGCGAGCGGTCGGTCTCGGCGGCGGTGCTGACCACGTCCAATCAGGTCGTGGGGGCGCCGGTGACGTGGTGCCGGCGGGTGCTGCCGGCCGGTTGCGGTCGGATTCGCGGCATGGTGATCAATTCGGGCTGCTCCAACGTCTGCACCGGCCGGGCCGGAATCCGCGACGCCGAGGCGATGGCCGCACAAGTGGCGAAGGCCGTCGGCGCCGAAAAGGCCGAAGTCCTCGTTGCCTCCACCGGCGTCATCGGGCATCGGCTGCCGATGGCCAAGGTTCGGCGCGGCATCGCCGCGGCCGTCCGCTCGCTGGGGCGGAGCGACGACCCGTCCGTTCTGCGGGCGATCATGACCACCGACACCAGGGAGAAATCCGCCGTCGTTCAGACCCGCATCGGCGGGCAGACGGTGACGGTGGCGGGCATCATCAAGGGCGCCGGCATGATCGCCCCCTCGCTGGCGACGATGATCGCGGTGATCACCACCGACGCCGGCATTGCCTCGCGGCCGCTGTATCGGGCCTTCAAGGCCGCGGTCGCCGGCAGCCTTAATGCCGTGACGATTGATTCGGATGAGTCCACCTCGGATACGGCCGTGGTGATGGCCTCCGGCCGGGCCGGGCGGCGGATCGCGCCCGCCTCCCCGGCCGCGCGCAAGTTCGCCGCGGCGCTGGCCGAGGTCTGCCGGGAGTTGGCCATGGCGATGGCCACCGACGGGGAGGGCGCGACCAAGCTGATCGTGATCCGCGTGAGGGGGGCGGCCTCCGCCGCCGACGCCGAGATCGCCGCCAAGGCCGCCGCCAACTCCCCGCTGCTGAAGTGCGCCGTCCACGGCGGCGACCCCAACTGGGGTCGGGTGCTCGCGGCCGTCGGCAAGAGCCCGGCCAGGGTCGACGCCGAGAAGATTTCGGTCAGCATCGGCCAGGTGGCGGTCTTTTCGCGCGGCCGGCCGCGGAAGTTCAACCTCCGCGCGGTCAAGAAGCACCTCTCCGGCGGCGCGGTCGCTATCGACGTGAACCTCGGCCTCGGGCGCGGCGAGTTCACCGCCTACACCTGCGACCTTTCGCGCGAATACGTCGCCATCAACGCCGACTACCACACCTGAGGCGGCGTCGATTGCCCGGCGGGAGCCCGGCCCAATGAAACTGCAATGCCTGATCCTGCTGTTGGCGGCGCAGGCGCCGCCCGCCACGGCCGCGGCGCCCGAAGTGGCCGTCTACCGCAACGACGCCGGCGCGAGCGAAGAAGGCGGCGTCGGGCGCTACGCCCGGCTGATGGTCGATTCGCTGGAGCGGCTGGGGCTCGGCCATGAAGTCCTGGACGACAAGGCCGTCGCCGCCGGGCGGCTGGCGGGGGAAAAGGTCGCCATCCTTCCGCTGAATCCCGTCCTGCCGGCCCCGGCGGCCGAGCAGATCCGGAAGTTCGTCGCCGCCGGCGGAAAGCTGCTGGTCTGTTACCGGCTGCCGGCCCCGCTGGGTGAGCTTCTGGGCCTCGGTCCGGGCGGGGCCATCGACGGGCGCGACGGCCGGCTGGACGCCATCAGCTTTCAGGGCCGGGAGGACCGCCCGAAAGTGCGGGCCCGCCAGCATTCCTGGATCGCCCGCCGCATCCTGCCGGCCAAGGGCACGAAGGTCGTCGGGCACTGGCTGGATCAGGCCGGCAGGCGGAGCGACCTGCCCGCCGTCACCCGGAATGAGAACGGCTATTTCGTCGGCCACGTCTTGACCGGCCACGACCCCGGCGGACAGGACCGGCTGCTCCTGGAGATGCTGGGCCAGCTCTGGCCGGAGGCGTGGAAAAAGGTCTACCAGCATCGCCTGGGGCGGATAAGCAAGGTCGCGGGCCTGGGCGGCGTGAAGGAGCTGACGGCCGCGGCCCTGGCCGGCGCCGAAAAGGCCGGCCGGACCGAGCGCGTCGCCCGCATGCTCTCCGCCGCCGACGCCCTCGTCGCTGACGCCAAGGCGATTGCCGAGTACGGCGATTTCGTCCAGGCGTCCGAGACCATCGCCGAGGCCCACCACGCCTATCGGCGCGCCTTCGCCGCCAGCGTCGCCTCGCGCCCTGGCGAGTTCCGGGGCGTCTGGTGCCATTCGCCGACGGGCGTCCGCGGCATGAGTTGGGAAGAGGCCCTCGAGGCGCTCTCTTCGGCCGGGTTCAACGCGATTCTGCCGAATATGTGCTGGGGCAGCGGCGCGGCCTATCCCAGCGAGGTGCTTCCGCGAGTGAGCGCGGGCGCCGGCCGGGACCTGCTGGCCGAGTGCCTCGCCGCCGCGAAAAAGCACGGCATCGCCGTCCACGTCTGGCGCGTGAACTGGCGGCTGTGGGGCGACTGCCCCGAGGCTCTCCGCCGGCAACTGGAAAAGGCCGGCCGGCTTCAGCGCGACGCCAAGGGAAAGACGCTGCCGTGGCTGTGCCCGTCCCACCCGGAAAATCAGAAGCTCGAGCTGGACTCGATGCTGGAGATCGTCCGCCGCTACGACGTGGCCGGGATTCACTTCGACTACATCCGCTACCCCGGGCCGCAGGGGTGTTACTGCCCGGGCTGCCGGCGGCGCTTCGAGGAACGATACGACGTCCGGGTGAAGGACTGGCCGGCGGAAGTTCGCACCGGCCCGCTGCGGTGGAAGTATCTCCAGTTCCGCCGCGACAACATCACTTCGCTGGTGGCGGCCGTCGCCGAGCGGGCCCGCCAGATCCGCCCGGGCGTGCTCATCTCCGCGGCCGTGTTCTGGCGCTGGCCCGGCGCCCGCGACGACGTCGGCCAGGACTGGAAGCTGTGGGTCGAGAGGGGCTACCTGGACTTCGTCTGCCCCATGCAGTACGTGACCGACCACGCCGAATTCGCCCGCCGCACCCGGCTGACCCGCGCCTGGGCGGCCGGCCGGGCCGCCGTCATGCCCGGCATCGGGGCCACGCTGGGCCTTGCCCCGGACGCTGCGCTGCGGCAGGTCCTCATCGCCCGCGAGCAGAAGGCCGCCGGCTTCGTGCTCTTCAACTACGACCGATCGCTGGCCGAGCGGCACCTGCCCCTGCTCGGCCTCGGAGCGACGGCCGAGAAAACAACCTGGGAGCGGCCGCGGCGCGGTATCATCTCCACCCGGCCCAGATGATCGCCCTGATCAACACCAACCGGATGCAGCCGCCGATCGCGCCCATCGGGCTGGACTACGTGGCCGTTGCGGCCCGGGCGGCGGGGGTCGGCGTGGACGTGGTCGACCTGTGCCTGGCCGGGGACGCCGAGGCGGCCCTGTGGGAGTACCTGGCCGGTCACAGCCCGGAGCTGGTCGGGCTCTCCTTTCGCAACGTCGACGACTGCTTCTGGCCCAGCGGCGAGTGGTTCGTCCCGCGCCTCACCCAGACGATCCAGACCATCCGCGCCCTCACCGACGCCCCCGTCGTCCTGGGCGGGGTGGGCTTTTCCATCGTGGCCGAGCGCGTTCTCGAATACACCGGGGCCGACTTCGGCATTCGCGGCGACGGCGAGGCGGCGACGCTGTCGCTGCTGGCGGAGCTTCGGGGCCGGCGGCGGCTGGAGAACGTGCCGGGGCTCCTCTGGCGGGCGGACGGGCGGCTTCGAGCCAACCGGCCCGCCTGGGGCGAGCCGCTTTCGCTGGCGACCGGTCGCGACGCCGTCGACAACGCCGCGTATTTCCGCCTCGGCGGGCAGGGCGGCGTGGAGACCAAGCGCGGCTGCGATCGCAAGTGCGTCTACTGCGCCGACCCGCTCGCCAAGGGCCCGGTGCCGCGCCTGCGCGCCCCGGCCGAAGTCGCCGACGAGGTCGCCTCGCTCCTTCGGCAGGGGGTGGACGTGCTGCACCTGTGCGACGGGGAGTTCAACGTGCCCTACGAGCACGCCGCCGCCGTCTGCCAGGAATTCATTGACCGCGGCCTCGGCGAGCGCGTGCGCTGGTATACGTACATGGCCGTGGTCCCGTTCGATGCGGCGCTGGCGGGGGCGATGCGCCGAGCCGGATGCGTCGGCGTCGACTTCACCGGGGATTCCGCCAGCGAGGAGATGCTCGCCCGCTACCGCCACGCCCACCGCCCCCCCGACATCGCCGAGGCCGTGCGGCTGTGCAAGGAAAGCGGCATGGCCGTGATGATCGATCTGCTCCTGGGCGGGCCCGGAGAGACCCGCGAGACCCTCGCGGAGACCATTGAGTTCATGAAGAGGATCGACCCGGACGCGGTGGGGGCGGCGTTGGGCCTGCGCGTCTATCCGACCACGCCCGTGGCCGAGGCCATCGCGGCCGAGGGGCCGCTGGAGACGAACCCCGCCATTCGCCGGAAGTACGCCGGCCCGGTGGACTTCTTCCGCCCGACGTTCTACATCTCGGACGCTCTGGGCGATCGGCCGGCGGCGGCGGTGCGGGAGCTGATCGCCGGCGACAAGCGGTTCTTCGAGCCGGCCGAGGACCCAGCCGAGCAAACCGACCCCGGCGCCAATTACAACTACAACGACAACACCCCGCTGGTCGAGGCCATCGCCGCCGGCGCTCGCGGGGCCTACTGGCACATCCTGCGCAAGCTCCGCGGCGGCCAGGCGGACCGCAAGAATGCTTGAACAGTGAACTCGACCGCGACTTCCACACATCCCAACGAATGGGAACACGAACTGCACGAATTGTTTTTTCCCTCAGCCTTCTTCGTGCAATTCGTTCAAATTCGTGAAATTCGTGGTCTCTTTCCCGCCGTGCCGTGGGCGTCATCCCCCGGTGGGCGGCTCGCCCCAGCCGGCCCTGGGCATCTCGGCCACCCCCAGCACGCTGAAGACCTCCTCCAGCGTGGTCTGGCCCTCGGCGGCGCGGCGGACGCCGTCGGCGGCCAGCGTGGTCATGCCCTGGCCGATGCCGATGGCCTGCAACTTCTCGACCGGCGCCCCGTCGCGCAGCGCTTTTCCGATCTCGGGCGTGATCTCGAGCATCTCCGCGAGGATCGTGCGCCCCCGGTAGCCGGTCTGGGAGCACTTGGCGCAGCCGGTGGGCTTGCGGAAGCTCTTCGGCAGGGCGGCCCAGTCGAGCCCGCCGGCGCGGGCGAGTTCCTCCGCCCGGGCCAGCAGATGGTTCGCCGGCTCGGCCGCGGCGCAGCACTCCTCGCACAGCAGCCGGACCAGCCGCTGCGCGCTGACCAGCCGGGTCGCCTCGGCGATCACGAACGGCTGGGCGCCGATGTCCACCATCCGCTTTAGCGTGTTGGCGGCCGAGTCGGTGTGCAGCGTCGTCAGCACCAGGTGCCCGGTCAGCGCGGCCTGGAGCGAGACCATCAGCGCGTCGAAGTTGCGGATCTCGCCGACCATGATGACGTTCGGCGCCGACCGCAGGCAGCCCCGCAGCGCCCGCTCGAAAGTCATCCCCTCCTTTTCCATGATCTGAATCTGGGTGACGCCGCCAAGCAGGTATTCCACCGGGTCCTCGATGCTGAGGATTTTGCGCTCCGGGCTGACCAGGTGCATCAGGGCCGAGTACAGCACGGTGGTCTTGCCGCTGCCGGTGGGCCCGGAGACGACGGTCAGCCCCCACGGGGCGTGCAGCGCCCGCATCAGCCTCTCCCGGTCGCGCTGGGCGTAGCCGATCCGGTCCAGCGAGATCTGGAGCTCCAGCCGCTTGAGCACGCGGAGGGTGACCGACTCGCCCAGGACAGCCGGCAGGAAGCTCACCCGCAGGTCCACCTCGCCGTCGGGTTCGGGCAGGGAAAGCAGGATCCGCCCGTCCTGGGGAAGCCGCTTCTGGCGAACGTCGCAGGCCGCCATCGACTTGAGCTGCTCCACGATCGCCGGCAGCAGGCGAAGGTCGAACCGGGCGGCCGTGTGCAGCACGCCGTCAACCCGGTAGCGGACGTGGGCGCCGTCCTCGAAGGGCTCGATGCTGACGTCGCTGGCCGACATGGTCACGCCGATCATGATGATCAGATTCACCGCGTGCGGCACCGGCTCGACGTCGGCGGGGGAGGAGTCTTTGCCGCCGAGCTGCCGGAGGCGCTCGGAGAGGGTAGCCACCAGCGGGCCGATGTCGGTCGGCAGTTCGATTCGGGGCTGCTGCCCCTTCAGGAACCGGTCGACGTCCTCGCGGTAGAAGCGCCACTGCCGGCCGACCTTCATGCCCTTGATCTTGCCGCTGCGGAGCCAGCGGTAAAACGTCGGGCGGGTGGTCTTGAGCATGGCGATCGCCTGGTTCATGTCCAGCAGCTCCCCCTCGGCCGGCGGACGCGGCGCCGGTTGCGGGCGGACCTTCTTCTTTTTGGCCCGGCCCGGGCGGGCAGCCGTTGGCTTGGTCCTGGCTCTTTTGGCATGTTTTCCGGCCATCTTGCGCTCCTTTCCTTCGGTGCAGTGCTCAACCAGGCTGGGGAGTTGCCCCGACCCGGCGCGGCAGGCCAGCGGAGGCGACGCTCGTGTCGCCCTATTCTCACAATATATTATAATCGTCATGATATGTAAAGCAGATTCTTGGGAAAAAGCTCCGGCGGCGATTTGCCCCACCGGCGCGAGCCGCCGCGGCAAAAGCTGGCGGCTTCGAGGGTCAGGCCGCGCCTTCCCTTCAGGCGCGGCCCTCAGCCGCGGGCCGATCGGCAGGTGCCCTGTTGCCGGTTGCACCCCCCGTCAGCCAAGCGGAGAATCCCCTCGAAATTCCCCCCGCGGGTGCTTACAGTGCTGGATGCTTTCGCCCGGCGCGGTGCCGGGCACGGCTGACCAAGGGAAATCTGGTTCCGGAGGCGAACATGCTACGCAATGCGATGGTCATATCCGTTGTTTTCCTGGCAATCGCCGGCCCGTCGGCGGCGCAGCAGCGGGCGGAATTGCCGGTCACGGGCGACGTGGGGATCTCCTCGGTAGTGGGCAAGATGGGCCTCGGCAACGGTACCGGCCCGTCGACGGCGATCATGCAGAATCAGAACTGGTCGGGCTTCGAGAACAATAACCTGCTGATGGCCTTCGACACCACGGCGATCAAGGGCTGGACCGTCAGCAAGGCCACTATGCACGTCTACCTGGCCAAGGGCGACCTGTACGGCATCGGGCTGTGCACCGTGCTGGCCGACTGGCGCGAGGGCAGGGCGCTGAACTACGTGGAAAGCCCCGGCGCGCCCTGCTGGTACTACCGTTCCACGCCCGCGCGCGACGCGAAGCCGACCGCGGAGAACTGGTGGGCCTGGCCGGGCAGCCGCTTCTTCAGCGTTTCCTTCTCGCACCCGGCCGCGCGCTACAGCAACGCTGGGCCCGGACAGATCGAGCGCGAGAAGACCAAGGACGGGCGCTTCCTGCACCTGAAGTTTCCGGTCGACCCGAAGCTGGTGGAGTCGCTGGCGGCCGGCGTGGCCAGCGGGCTGGTGCTCACCGACGACAAGGGCCAGGTCCGCGAGTCGTACTCGCTGATCGGCCCGGCCAAGCCATATCGCTACAACGCCGCCGAGGACATCTGGATGTTCACCAGGGACATTCAGGAGCCCTCCCTGCGCCCGAAGTTGGAGGTTTTCGGAGCGGCGACCGACAAGACCGCCCCGGCGGCGCCGAAGGGCCTGAAGGTGGCGGAGGTCCGCCCCAGCGACGGCAGCGTCGTGCTGGAGTTCACCGCCCCCGGCGATGACGGGTCGAAGGGGAACGTGCTGGCCTACGAGGTCCGCTGCCAGGGGCCCGGGCAGGCCGGCAATCTCGGCGAGCTGCCGCTGCTGCCGCGGTGGTCGCTTCCCAAGCCGGTCGCGGCCGGAAAGACCCAACGGATGCCGGTCTTCACGCCGGCTCCGGGCAGCTACACGCTTCACGTGATGGGCGTGGACGAGGCGGGCAACCGCGGCGCGCCCGCCGCCGTGAAGGTGACGATCCCGACAAGGCCGGAGGCCAAGCTCGCCAGGCCGGCCGAACCGGCCTTCTCCGTGCAAAGCCGGCGCAGGCCGACCGGCGCCAAGCTGACCGTGGACGCCGTCTCCGACATGGTCCAAGTCGACCCGGTCGGCGGGGGCGTGCTGAGCGACGGCAGCGCGTATCAGGCGCGGCAGCCGGTGGACGTGGGGCGGGTCAACCTGCTGGCGGCGGCCAACGAGGTGGCGGCCTTCCAACTCCTGCTGCGGAAGGGCGCCGGCAAGCTCAGCGACGTGCGCGTCACGTTCGGCGACCTGGCCGGCGCGGGCGGCAGGAAAATCGACGCCGCCAGGAGCATCCGGGCGTTTCGCCTGTGGTACGTCAGCGCGGGCGGGGGCGGGCGCGGTCGCGACCGGGGGCGGGGCGCGGCGCCCCGCTGGTGCGGCGCGGCCTGCCTGCCGCTGAGCAAGCCCTTCGACGAGAGCTTCGGCGTCCCGGCGGCCGACAACAAGGTTCCCAACCAGCAGCTCCAGTCGGTGTGGGTGGACGTGTACGTTCCGCGCGGCACCGCGGCCGGGACGTACGCCGGCAAGATCACCGTCGCCGCCAAGGAGCTGGCCGGCCCGGTGACGGTGGACCTGAAGCTGAAGGTCCTGCCGATCTCCCTGCCGGACAAGTTCAGTTGGGTGTTGGAGCTGAACCGGTATCACTCCGTGGCCGGCTGGGCCGGCGTCGACGTCCGCAAGGACCCGGCCCAGGCCATCGAGACCACACTGGACTTCTATCGCCTGGCCCACCAGCACCGCTGCGTGATCAACGCCGTGCCGTACAGTCACAGCGGGCGGGTGGACGGGTGGTTCATCCCCGTCATGGAGGGCACGGGCACGAACGTCCGGGTGAAGGACTGGGCCGATTACGACAAGCGCTTCGGCCCGCTGTTGGACGGGACGGCCTTCTCGGCCGAGCGGGGCTACTTCGGGCCCGGCGCGGGCGTGCCCATCAACCACATGTACACGGCCTTCCACGAGGCCTGGCCCATCTGGCTGGACAAGACCACCTACAAGGACTGGATGGCGGTGAGCGACCGGCTCCAATTCGCCGAGTACGCCAAGCAATCCCGCCGGCCGGAGGTCGCCTTCACCGCCGCCTACAAACAGGGCTTCATCGCCGTGGCCAAGCAGTTCTACGAGCACTTCCAGGAAAAGGGCTGGACGCGGACGTCGCTGCAATTCTTCAACAACAACAAGTACTACTGGAAGGTCGCCTACTTCGGCGGCATGGGCCGGGGCGGCGTGAGCTTCTGGCTGATGGACGAGCCGACCGACTTCGACGACTACGACACCAACGCCTTCGTCATGGCCCTGGGCAAGCGCGCCCGCCGGGAGACGCCCGGGGCCCCGGACGTCAGGATGGACGGGCGCGCGGACGTCTCCCAGCCGGACATGGCCCGCGGCCTGTGGGACGACATCGCCACCGTTTGGTGCATCGGCGGCCTGCGCGGGTATTCCACCATGACCGCCGCCCGCCGGCGGTGGCTGCCGGACGAGAAGCACTGGTGCTACGGCGGCGGCATCGGCGTGGGTGCGGCGCCCGTCGGGCAGGCGCAGTCGGCCCTGCTGCGGTGGTCCTTCGGGGCCAGCGGATGGATGCCGTGGTGGGACACCTTCCGCGGCACCGGCGGGGCCTGGCAGCGGGCCGATAACCTGGCCATCTACTACAGCGGGCGCAACTACGCCGGCTCGGGCAAGAACTATCCCGGGCCCATCGCCACTGTGCGGATGAAGATCACCCGCCGCGTCCAGCAGGACGTGGAGTACCTGCACCTGCTGGCCGGGCGGAGGGGCTGGGACCGAGACCGGGTGCGGGATGCCCTGGCGGCCTACTGCGACGACCCGGGCGAGCCGCTGTGGCGGTTCGCCAACCTATCGTCGGTAAAGCTGGAGGAGCTACGCCGCCGCGTGGCCGCGACGATTCTGGCTGAGAAACCGAAGTAAGCATTCAGACGGAAGTGAAGGCAATGGACCGAATCTACGACCAGCTCCGCGAGTACGTCTTTTCCCTGGAGATTCTGGACACGCACGAGCACGTGCCCGGCCGGGAGGAAAGCCGGCCGCGGGAAAACGACGTGCTCGGCGAATACCTGAGCCATTATTTCAGTTGCGATCTCGTCTCGGCCGGGCTGACGCCCGAGCAGCTCGACGCCGCCCGCAGCCTGTCCAAGCCGCTGCGGCAGCGGTGGAAGCTCATCGA
Source organism: uncultured Planctomycetaceae bacterium (assembly GCA_964401385.1). Classification (GTDB taxonomy): domain Bacteria; phylum Planctomycetota; class Phycisphaerae; order SM23-33; family SM23-33; genus CAYNYF01. Next base: position 27,644 of record CAYNYF010000012.1, read on the forward strand.
GCCGTACTGGGAGGCGGCCCGCAACACCGGCTACGGGCGGGCGCTGGACGTGACCGCCCGCGACCTGTACGGCTTTGACCGCATCGACGGCAAGACCATCGGCCCGCTCAACGATGCGTTCTGCGCGGCCCGGGCGGCCGGCCGGACGTACGAAAACGTCCTCAAGGAAAAGTCCAAGATCCGCCTGAGCATCCTGGACAGCGATCTGGACTGCGACCGGAGGTTCTTCCGCTCGACGCTGCGGCTGGACGACTTCGTGACGGTCTCCAACCAGGGCGGGCTGCGCGACCTCGCCCGGCGGGCCGGCATGAAGGCCATCCACAACCTGGACGACCTGGAGGCCGCCTGCGAGAAGACGCTGGACGCGGCCATCCGGCGCGGCATGTCCTGCCTCAAGAGCGGGCTCGCCTATCAGCGCCCGCTGCGGTACGAGAAGGTCGCGCGCGCCGCCGCCGAGGCGGAGCTGAACGAGCTGTTCGCCGACACCAGCTACCCGTGCATGGAGCAGGCGTGGGGCGGCCGGACCGCCAAGCTCCAGGACTACATGATGCACCACGTCTGCCGCCTGGCCGACGCCCGCGGGCTGACCTTCCAGTTCCACACCGGCATCCAGGAGGGCAACGGCAACTACGTCTATCACAGCGACCCGACGCTGCTGACCAACCTGTTCATGGAGTACCGCAACGTCAGGTTCGACTGCTTCCACATCGGCTATCCCTACCAGCAGGCGCTGGCGGTGCTGGGAAAGAACTTCCGCAACGTCTTCATCGATTTCTGCTGGGCGCACATCGTCTCGCCGACGGCGGCGGTCAACGCCCTGGTGGAGTATCTGGATTCGGTCCCGGCCAACAAGATCAGCGGCTTCGGCGGCGATTATCTGTTCGTGGACGGCATCTACGGCCACCAGTACATCGCCCGCGAGAACGTCGCCCGGGCCCTGGCGATCAAGGTCGGCCAGGGCGCCTTCGACGCGGACCGGGCCAAACAGCTCGCCGGGATGCTGCTGCACGACAATCCCGTGGCGATCTTTTCCCTGGAAGGGGCCCTGACGGCCCGCCCGACGCGGCGAGGCGGGAAGCGCCGGCCCGCGAGGAGCCGATGAGCGCAGCGGACCTGGAGGCACCGAGGATCGGGGCGGCCATGACTCACCGGCAACGCTTCTTCGCGACGCTGGCCGGCGAGCCGGTCGACCATCCGGCGTTCTTCCCCGATGTCAGCGACTGGTACGCCGGCAAGCGCACGCTGCCGGGCCGGCCGCGGAGGGCGGGCAGCGGGCAGTTCATCGCCGATGACGATCCAATGCACGGCGAGCCGGGCTCCATGCCGGAGCGTTTCGCCGGCATGACCTACCTGGACTTCTACCGCAGGTTCGACTGGGGCCTGCCGGTGCACATCTACGACTGGTACGCGGTCGAGTACGACGGCGTCGATCACACCGTCACCGAGGAAGCCAATAAGCGCATCACGCATTTCAGCACCCCCAAGGGCTCACTGGAGAAGGTGGACACGCTCGCGGCCGACGGCTCCTGGGCGCCGACCGTTCACCTGGCCAAGGGCCTGGGTGACCTGGAGATCGTCCGATACGTCGTCGAGCACAGCCGGTTCGTGCCGCGGGACGATCGCGTCCGCTCGGTTCTGGACGGCATCGGCCAGCAGGGCGTGGCCGACGTCACCTTGATGCGCTCGCCGTTCGGCAAGCTCGTCCACGAGTACATGGGCTTTGAGAAGGTCATTTACGCCTTGTACGACGAACGGCCGGCGGTGCTGGAGTTCATGGCCTTTCAGGAAGTCCGCGACCTGGAGCTGGTCAAGCTGGCGGCGGCCGCCCCGGCCCGGATCGTGATCCTCTCCGACCACGCCGACGAGAACCTGATTTCGCCGGACTACTATCGCGAGTTCTGCATCCCGTACTATCAGAAGATCACGCCCATTCTGCACGAGGGGGGGAAGATCGTCTCGACCCACCTGGACGGGAACTTCAAGGGCTACTTCCCGCTGCTGGGCCGGACCGGCTTCGATCTGCTGGACGGCTGCACGCCGGCGCCGATGATGAACTACGAGGTGGAGGAGCTGGCGGCGGTGCTGCCGCGGGGGATGAGCTCCTACTGCGGCGTGCCGGCGACGCTGTTTTGCCAGCACCTCCGCGACGAGCTGATCCTCGATTTCGGCCGGCGGATCCTGGACGCCTTTGCCGGCAGGGCGATCCTCAACGTCGGCGACATCCTCCCGCCCAACGGCGACCTTTTTCAGGTCATTCGCCTGGGCGAAATGGCCGCAGGCTACAATACGCTCGGCAGCGGAAAGGAATAGAGCCGGGTGAGATTGCCACTGTGGAGCATGGGCGTGTGGCTGTTGGCGGCGGCCGCTCTGTGCCTGCCGGGCTGCACGCCGGAGGAGCCGCAAGCCCGCCGCCGGTCGCCGGCCAGCCAGCCCGCGACGGTCACTTCCCGCCCGCAGGTCGCCTCCGCCCCGACCACCACGGCCGCTTCGGCGTGGATCGTCCTCTTTGACGGCAAAGACATCAGCCGCTGGCGGACCGTCCAGGGCAACGCCAAGTGCGAAAGCGGCGCCATGATCCTCGACGGCCGGAGGGGCGACACCACCGTCATTGCCCGCCGCCTGCATCTCCGCAACGGCACGGTGGAGGTGGAGCTGCGCCGCCACCCGCCGGACGCCAACGACGGGCCGTACACCGTCGGCCTGCGCCTGCCCGCGAGAATCGCCTGGCGGAGCGTCTATTTCGTCTGCCGGCCGGAGACCCTAGAGGCCTGCCGGGCCTCCTGGCTGAAAAGGTTCCCCCGGCCGGAGAAGCAGGTCCGCCTCGAAAGGGCGCCCGGGCGCAAGCTGTGGCGATTCGTCATGAACGAGGGCGTCATCCACTGCTATCGCGACGGCGAGAAGGTGCTGACCTACGACGACGCGGCGCCCCGCGGCGGGACCATCGGCCTGACCGCCAGCCGCTGCCGTATCGAGGTCCGCAGCATCCGCTACAGACCGGCCGCCAACGGCCGGTGACAGCGGCGAGCCGGCGCGGCGACCGGGGCGCGAAGGTGCCGGTGAAGGATCGGATGAACACTGAGCAGCGGGTTCTGGCGGCGCTGCGGCGCGACCGGGCCGGCGGGTCAGATCAGGGAGGTCAGCCCCAGGGCGACGATCAGCGTCGCCGCCAGCATCAGGATCAGGCCGGCGACCATGACTCGTCGGCCGAGGCGCTTTTCCCGGTGGAGGGGGACGAACGGGGCGAAGGTGGTCGCCAACAGGCCGGAGAAGAAGGGAGCCACGAAGCCGGCGACGGCCCACCAGGCGGCGGTGGCCGCCGCGGAACACCAGGCCAGCAGGATCGCGTCTCGCCCCTTCGACTGCTCCCACAGGACGACTTCCACGCCATATTCCCCGCGGAGGAACCTGCCGGTCGCTTTCCACATTGCCGGCGCCGGCCACAGCAGCACCGCGGCCGCCAGCAGGAGGTACGCGACGATCAGCGGCGAATATACCGCCCAGCGGGCGCCGGCGACGCGGCCCCGCTGCCGCCAGAACCAGACAATCGCCCGGGCCAGGAGAAAGCCAGCCAGCAGCAGCGGCACGCCGGCGTAAGGGTAGAACGCCAAGAGCCCCAGCCCCGCCAAGCACGTTCCGAACGCCAGGTACGACAGCCGCGCCCCCTCCGGCCCGCCCTGGAGCCGGCACAGCGCCCGCCACCACCGGGGCCGCTCCTCGTCCGGCACCCACTGCGTGGGACTGCCCAGCCGGTCCAGCACGGGCTGGAGGAAATCCAGGGGAACCGGCCGGGGCGCGTCGGCAAGCTCGCCTTCGATGCGGGCGCGGACGCCGCGCTCGACCTCGGCCGGGTCGAGCGAGCGGCAGCGGCGCAAAGACGTACGAAGGGCTTGGAGATAGTCGTCCAGTCGGGCCTGGGCCTGAAGTTCATATTGCATCACGGCGCGATGTCCCTGGTTTTCATGGTGGCGTCGACGGCACGCTTGGTCCGGTCCCAGCGGGCGTTCATCTCTTCGAGCAGCTCCACCCCGGCGGGCGTCAGCGTGTAGTATCGCCGCGCCGGGCCGTCCGGCGACGGCTCGATCGTCGCCTCCACCAGCCCTTCGCGGCGAAACCGGCTCAGGATTGGATAGATCGTCCCCTCGGCGATGACCAACCCCCCGGTCGCCTGGAGGGCCTTGACGATGTCATAGCCGTACTGCCTTCCGGACCGGAGAGAGTTGAGGATCGACAGCTCCAACAGCCCCTTGCGAACCTGCGTGCTCCAGTTCTCGAAGAAACTACTGTTCACAGAGTGGACTATAAGGTATCGCAAGGTAGCTGTCAACGCGAGTTACGAACCTTTCGCCGCTTTCGCGCAATGCATTGTCAGCACAGGACTTTGCAGATAAGTACCGCTTTTACACTGAATTACATGCGGCCGCGCGGCGGAGTGCGGACGCTTTTCCTGGGAACAGGCTTGACAAGAAGGCCGGAGGGGCGAAGGATTGCCCGCCAATTTCTTGTTCAGGACTAGTATGAGATAGGCCGAATAGGCGCAGGCTATGGGCAAGACCGCGACAAGACGGGCATCGCGCGCAAAGGGCGCGGCGGCGGCCAGGCGGGGAAAATCCGCCTCGTCGAAGGCGGCTCCTGCCGGCTCGGCCTCCAAAGCCCGGGCCAAGCCCAACGGCCGGAAGCTCGTCATCGTCGAGTCGCCGGCCAAGGCCAAGACGATAAACAGCTATCTGGGAAGAGACTACGTCGTCAAGGCCTCGATGGGCCACGTCCGCGACCTGCCCAGACGCGACTTCGGGGTGGACCTGGAGAACGAATTTGCCCCGACGTACGAGATCGTTAGCGGCCGCAGCAAGGTCGTCAACGAACTGAAGAAGTACGCCAGCGCCGCGTCGGAGGTGTATCTGGCGACCGACCTCGACCGCGAGGGCGAGGCGATCGCCTGGCACCTGGCCGAGGCCCTCAAGATCGAGCCGAAACGGCTGCGTCGGGTCATCTTCAACGAGATCACCAAGTCGGCCGTCAAGGCGGCCTTCGCCAGCCCCGGACAGATCGACTCGCACAAGGTCGACGCCCAGCAGGCCAGGCGGATTCTGGACCGCATCGTCGGCTACCAGCTCAGCCCGCTGCTGTGGCGGAAGGTCGCCACCGGCCTGTCGGCCGGGCGCGTCCAGACCGTGGCCGTGCGGCTCATCGTCGATCGCGAGCGAGCCATCCAGGCCTTCCAGCCGGAGGAGTTCTGGCGGATCCCGGCCATCTTCACCCCGGATGTGTCCGCCGCGGCCGAGCTGGAGAGCAAGTGGCGGGCCTTCCTGGGCGAAACCGGGCCCAACGGGCAGCACCCGCCGGCAGCCCGGCAGTTCCGGTTCCTCGCCGAGCACGGCGCCTTCCGGGCCGAGCTGGTCGAGTGGGACGGAAAGAAGTTGGAATGCGCCGACCTGGCCGCCGCCCGGAAGGTCGTCGAGGCCCTGGGCTGGGTGCAGGACGCGGTCGACGAGCAGGTCGCCCGCAACGGCGAGGGCAAGGAGCGGACGGTCATCACCGTCGCCGGTCACGTCCGGCGCCCCGCTGCGGTCGACTACTCGGTGGAGTCGGTGAACCGCCGCACCAGCCGGAACCGCCCGCCCGGCCCGTTCACCACCGCCTCCATGCAGCAGGCCGCGGCCGTGCGGCTCCGCTTCTCGGCCAGCCGGACCATGCGCATCGCGCAGCAGCTCTACGAGGGAGTGGACGTGCCCGGCGAGGGCAGCGTCGGCTTGATCACTTACATGCGGACGGACAGCGTGAGCCTCGCCTCCCAGGCGGTTGCCCAGGCGCGGAGCTTCATCGGCGAGGCGTTCGGACAGAAGTACGTGCCGGAAAAGCCGAACGTCTACCGCAGCGGCCCGCGGGCCCAGGCCGCCCACGAAGCCGTCCGACCGACCGACGCCAGGCGCACGCCGGAGTCTCTGTCCGGAGCGCTGAATTCCGATCAGCAGCGGCTGTACGAACTGATCTGGCGGCGGTTCGTGGCCTGCCAGATGCCGCCGGCCGAGTGGAACACCACCGAGATCGCCGTTGCCGCCGACGTGCCGGCCGACGGGCGGACCGCCAAGGCCGTCTTCAAGTCGGTCGGGCGGCAGCTTCTCTTCGACGGGTACCTGAAGGTGGCCGGCCTGCCCACCCGCGAAGAGCAAATGCTGCCGGACGTCCAAGCCGGCCGGCCCGTGGCTCCAGTGACGATCGAGCCGGCACAGCATTTCACCCAGGCGCCGCCGCGATACACCGAGGCGTCGCTGATCAAGGCGCTGGAGGCCGAGGGCATCGGCCGCCCGAGCACGTACGCGGCCATTATTCAGACCATCAAGGACCGCGACTACGTCAAGCTCATGGAGCGCCGCTTCCACGCCACCGAGCTGGGGATGATGGTCACCGACAAGCTGGTCAAGCACTTCCCCGACATCTTTGATCTGCGTTTCACCGCCCGCATGGAGGACCAGCTCGACGACATCGAGGCCGACCGGGCCGACTGGGTCAAGGTGCTTCAGGACTTCTACGGGCCGTTCAAGGCCGACCTGGAAAAGGCCGGCGAGAACATGGTCCACGCCAAGGCCGAGACCCAGCCCAGTGAGTACACCTGCCCCGATTGCGGCCGAAAGATGGTCTACCGCTGGAGCAAGACCGGCCGATACCTCGCCTGCACCGGTTACCCCGAATGCAAGACCACCTTCCCCGTGGACAGGGACGGCAAGAAGGTCGAGCGGCAGCAGGTGGACGTGGCCTGTCCGAAGTGCGGCGGCCCCATGGTCTTGCGGCGAGGGCGCTTCGGGCCGTTCCTGAGCTGCCTGCGCTATCCCGACTGTGACGGGGTGGTGAACCTCGACAAGAAAGGCGGCGTGAAGCTCCCGGCGGCGGCCCCGTTGGAGGTGGACCTGGCCTGCCCGAAATGCGGAAAGCCGCTGTATCTCCGCCGCGGGCGGCGCGGACCGTGGCTGGGCTGCTCGGCCTTCCCCAAGTGCCGCGCCCGCGTGGGCTGGACAACCCTCAAGCCCGACCGGCGGAAGGCCCTCGAACTGGAGCTGCTCAATCACGAAAAGCAGAACCCTCAGCCGGTCCTCCGCAAGCTCGACGGCACGCCCGTCGAGCGCGGCTACGTCCCCCAGGCCGTCACTGCCGACGATTCGGTAGCCAAGGCCGGCCAGCAATAACAAGCTTTCCGGTCGTCCTACCCTCAATTGACCAGCAGCCCATCTCCTCTCGTCCGTCCGACATCCGCAATCGCCCACCCGCAATTGGCGGCTCGGGCGCCTTTGAATTTGCCTGCCGCGGGGGGTAAACTTCCGGTCGGTGACGTTGCGGGCGGATGCATGCTGAGTTCGGTAGACAAGAAGTGGCGGCTGTTCCGCGCCTGGTCGGGCGGGCACCCGGTCTGGTGCTCCTGGCAGGTGACCTACCGCTGCAACTTCCGCTGCCGGTTCTGCCAGTACTGGGCGATGGCGGCGTCCGCGGCCGACGAGCCGTCGGTGGACTCCTACGAGGTCGGCTCGCGCAAGCTGGCGCAGATGGGGACGCTGCTGGTGAGCCTGGCCGGCGGGGAGCCGCTGCTGCGGACCGACATCGCTGGCATCGTCGCGGCCGTCGGCAGGTACCATTTCCCCTTCATCACCACCAACGGCTGGCTGCTCACGCCCGCCCTGGCCTCCGAGCTGATGCAGGCCGGGCTGTGGGGGGCCTCTGTCAGCATCGACTACGCCGACGGCGACCGCCACGACGCCCGCCGCGGCATGGTCGGAGCGGCCGAGCAGGCCTGGCGGGCGGTGGAGCTTTTCTCGGCCGCCAGGGTCCACAAGTGGCAGCGCGTCAACGTCATCGCCGTGCTGATGGACGACAACCTCGACCAGCTCGAAACCCTGCTGCGGATGGCGGCTGAGCGAAACGCCTACTTCATGGTCCAGCCCTACGGGCAGTTGAAGACCGGCTCGACCGCGTACCATCACAACGACGGGGCCGTCTCGCCGCGGCTGCTGGACCTGCACGCGCGCTACCGCAACTTCCTGTCGAACCCGTACTACCTGGGCCGGTTCGATCAGTTCCTCGCCGGCGGCGTGCCCAACTGCCAGGCCGGCAGGGCGTTCTTCAACATCGACGAGACCGGCGACGTGGCCGTGTGCGTGGAGCAGCGCGCCCATCCGGTGGCGAACCTCTTCCGCCACGACATGCCAACCATCCGCCGCCGCCTGCGCGCCGCCGCCGACGGCAGCCGCTGCCGCATGTGCTGGTACAACTGCCGGGGCGAGATCGAAAGCCTCTACCACCCCGTCGGACTCATCAAGAGCCTGCCGACGCTCCTGTTCGACCGCGGCGAAGCGCGGCTCGACTCTCTTCGACGGCTCGACTGAGCTCGCCGAAGTCCGGCGGGCATTGACAGGGCGGCGCCGCCGGTGTACCGTCAGTGCGTCAAGAATTTCGCCCTGCCTACCCGCCGCGGCAGGTGGGGCTCGCCTGTTCAACTACGGGCCGGTTTGGGGAAAAGTCAATGTCTGACGAAATCGTCGCAATGCAGGCCCTGCGCAAGGAATACTACGAGGTCGTGGCCGTCGATGACGTCGACCTGTCCCTGGCGCGCGGGCAAATCCACGGGCTGATCGGTCCCAACGGGGCCGGCAAGACCACGCTGCTGCGGATGCTGGCGACCACGCTGGAGCCCACCAGCGGGGAAATCCTCTTTGAGGGCGTGGACATCCGCCGCGACCCCAAGGCCGTCCGGGCGAAGATGGGCTACATGCCGGACTTCTTCCAGATGTACGACGGCCTGCGCGTGGCGGAGCTGCTGGCGTACTTCGGCATCGCCCACGGCCTGGGCGGACGCCAGCTTCGCGACCGCGTCGCCGAAGTCATCCGGCTGATCGGCCTGGAAGAGAAGGCCCACACCCCGTGCAAGGGCCTCTCCCGCGGAATGGTCCAGCGGCTGGGGCTGGGCCGGGCCATCATCCACCGCCCGGAGCTGGTCCTGCTGGACGAGCCGGCCTCCGGGCTGGACCCGCTGGCCAGGAAGAACCTCTTCGACCTGCTGGAGCGAATCCACGCTGACGGGACCACCATCATCATCTCCTCCCACATCCTGGCCGAGCTGTCCGACCTGTGCACCAGCGTCATCATCATGCACGAGGGGAAGCTCCTGGAGACCGGGCCGACGCAGGAGATCATCAGGAAGATCATGCCCACTCGGCAGATCACACTGCGGCTGGCCGGCGGGGCCGAGGCGGCCGGAAAGGTCCTCTCCGAGCATCGCAGCGTTTCCGCCCTCCAGACCGAGCCCAATCAGATCAGGTTCGGCTTCGACGGAAGCGACGCCGAGCTGGCCGAGCTGAACGCCGCCCTCGTCCGGGCCGGCGCGGGCGTGGCCCTGATGGAGGAAATCCGCACCAGCCTCCACGAACTCTACTTCGCCATCACCGAAAGGAACGAGCATGCTGGCCCTGCATAGAAACCCGCTGATCTATCGCGAGCGCTGCGTCGCCTTCCGCCCGGCCAAGCTGTGGACGACCTTGATCGTGGTCTTCGGGATGCTGGCGCTGGCATTCGTGTATCTGGTGCTCCAGCAGACGCAGGGCCGGACCGCGTATTTGATGCACCCCCGCGAGGAGGTGATCGACTGGCCGAAGGTCTTCGTGGGGCTCAGCGCCGTCGTCCTAACGGTACAGTTTTTCACGGCCTTCTACGTCTGCCTGGGCATGGCCCTGGACTCGATCGTCAAGGAGCGGCAGTCCAACACGCACGAATTCTTCACCACCTTGCCCATCAGCGCCGTGGACAAGGTCATCGGCCTGTGCGTGGGGGCGAACCTGCTGCCGCTGCTGTTGCTGGTCCTGCTGACGCCGCTGGGGCTGGTCTTCGGCCTGGCGGGCGAAATCCCCTTGGGCAATCTGCTGTGGCTGTACGCGATTATGGCTTCCGGCTTCCTGGCGGTCAGCCTGATGGGCGTGGCCGGCAGCAGCGGGATGGGCAAGCGCCGCGCCGCCTGGCTGCTGGTGCTTCTGTTGCTCGGTGTCGGCGGGGCGACAAGCGCGGTGATCCAAGACGAGGGTTTCCGCGCCGTGCCGCTGCTGACGATCGCCCCCTTCGGCCTTCTGGGGGCTTCGCTGTCCGATCCGCTGGGGCTGTCATCTGTGTTCCAGGCCGGCGGCTATCATCTCTTTGGCTACGCCGTGCCCTGGCAGCTCTGCCCGGTGGCGTTTTACCTGTTCCTGGCGGGGCTTTCCTTTTTCGCGGCCGTGA
>CAYNYF010000012.1:37994-62429 GCA_964401385.1 uncultured Planctomycetaceae bacterium
GGCCGTGTATCTGGCCTCGTTCTTCGTGGTGATTTTGATCTGGGGCGTATACAGTACGCCCGGCTATGGCTCGCTGATGCAGTGGGTCGAGCGGAGGGGCAACTGGCCGGGCAGGCTCATTACCGAGGCCCTCACCGACATCCGCACACCCATCCTTGTGCCGGTGGTGCTGCTTTGGGGCGTCACCGTCGTGGCCGTGCTGGGCATCAATTACCTGTACTGGCTGGGCGGTCTGTCAATTGCCCGGCTGCTGCTGGCGGGCGGCGTGCTGCTGATCTTCCTGCTGGCCTATGTGTGCGTGTTCCTGCTGGCCAACCTGCTGACGCGCCGCGGCGGCGGGCCGATCGGCATTCTGCTGCTGGCTTTGGCCGTTGGCATTCCGCTGGGCTTCTCCAGCATCGAAAACCTGGAGCCCGTGGCCAGCGCCACGCCGGCCGGGCTCTTCCGCGAGGGCAACCTTCTCGGCGTCAGCTACCGCCTTGGCGAGGAGTTGGTACGTGAGGAAGTCTTGCGAAGCATCATCATGGGAAGCTGCGTCCTGGTCCTCTTCGTTGCCTTGTGCGCCTGGCGCTTCGAGGCGCTGCTGAGGATCTCTCCCCTGGGGCGGCAGCGTCTGTGGCAGGCGCGGGAAGGCTGAGGCAGGGCGGGCTTGCCACAGCCTACCCGTCCGAGGGGCGAATTGTTGACGCCGTGGGCGGTGCGCCACAGCGTACTATTGCCAAGATTTCAAGACTTCAATATTTCATAGTATGGTAGGGGGGGTGTGGAGGAAGATTTCGCCCGGCCTGGGGGTGAAATCTGGTAGTGGGTGAGTTTAGAACCGTCATTCCGTGAACTCTCTTGACCGCGCCTGCCCATTTGCCACAATGCGGGCATGCCTGAGCGGTCAAGAAAGGACCCGCGAGACCTGAATCTGCTCGCCAAGAGCATCGTCGATCAGGCCACATCGGAGCAAGATCAGGCCGAGCAGCCAGAACTCACCAAAGAGGAACGAAGCGCCATCGCCAGAATCCTCGGCAGGCTGGGGGGGTTGAAAGGTGGCAAGGCTAGGGCTGCCGCGCTGCTGCCGGAAGAACGCAAGGCTATTGCCAAGAAGGCGGCGAAGAAGCGCTGGCAACAGAAGAAATCATCTTAGGGATGAGGGCTAATGGCCAGAATCGTCATCTGGCCCTTCTCGGGTCCATAGCACCAGAAGATTCTATATGCCCCGGGAGTCTTCTGTTGCGCATACGCCGTGAAGACCTTGCCATTCGTCTCATACGGATTTGCAATCGACAGATATTCATGGGTCTGCAAACTGCGGTGCCGGGGGTTTTGTGCCAAGAGCCGCAAGGCCTTAGTCACTTGCCCAAATAGGCCTTCCTGTTTAGACGCCTTGGTCTTCCCTGATTTCTGGCGAGTTGCGAACGCTGACTGTGCAGCATCCGTGATGACTCTATACTGGGCCTCGGCATGCGACGACCACCTGAGGCAGAAGGCCATTACACGCCCATTTCATCGGCGAGCTTCGCCATGGCGTGCAAGTCAGGGCCATCTACCAAATTGCCTTTCCTGGCGTCCTCAATGCCCTCCATGACCATCTTGATTGCCTTGGCGTTCTTGTGTAGCCACAGTTCGGGCTCTGGAACAGCTTTGGCCCGCATGATTTCTAGCATCCCCTCGGTAACCTGTCGTATGATCACCATCTGGCCGGCAAAGGCCTTCCCAAGCATTAGCCTTCCCTTGTCGTCAACTGTTTTCTGTATCACCGTCATTGCCCGCCTCCTTTCATTAGTACTATACGGCTGAAGTGGGCCTATGGTCAAGTGGGAATTCCCCATTTTCCCATTTTCTTTTTCGGATTCTGCTTACAATGCTTGACCGCTCATGGATATTCGGTCACCACGAACCGGCTAAGCAAGGCAAAACGAGCGCAAGTCATTGCGGCGCTGGTCCAAGGCAATTCCATTCAGGCCACCGTCCGCATGACCCGAGCGGCCAAGAACACAGTCGCCAAACTTCTGGCCGGTGTTGGGGCGGTGGCGTCTCTGGCAGGCGCGGGAAGGCTGAGGCGGCGCGGCCCTGGTTGGCGGGGCGAGACTTCTGGGGCAACATCTCGCCTCCGCCCGTGACGAAATGTTGAATTCTTGATCCCTTGACCCCTTGACGCCTTCCGCCCGCTGAGACCCTCCCAGACACAGACAGACCGCGTACGCGCCGGCTTTCACAAATACGGTACTTTACTATACTTACTACTACATACTACTACGCTACTACACTACTAGAGGGGGAAGGCTTCAAGAACTCAAGAACTCAAGATTCCACGTGAGGGTATGGTGACGGGTACGCCGGTACGTTGCGCGCCTTACCGTGGGCTGCCCGTCCCAGGGGTGAATTCTTGATCCCTTGACGCCTTGCCCAGCAGCTTCTCGGCGTCGGCTTTCAGGGGGAGGGCGGAAAATGCTCTTGCTCGTCGGGGGCGGGGAAGTTAGCGTATCAAATCCCTTTTGCCCCCGGCGACGGCGTCGGGGTCCGGAGCGCATGATGGCTTCTGAGGATTCATTCTGTCGTTCCTGCGCGCTGCGTTCGTCGTGCCTGCCCACCAGCTTGCAGGCGGGCCTGCCCGACAAGGCGGGTCGGACGGGCGAGCCCGCCGGCGGGCCTGCCCACCAGCTTGTAGCCGGGCCTGCCCACCAGCTTGCAGGCGGGCCGGCGCTCTCGCCGGGCAGCCTGGTCGCCTACGCGGCGGCGTATTTTCTGCTGCCGCTGGTGGCGGCAATCGTGGGCGCTGCGGTCGCCAATGGCGCCGCGGCACAAGTTGCCTCGGCCGGGGGCGGCTTCGTGGGCGCGGTCGCGGCCGTGACCGTGGCGACACGCCTGCTGAGGGCCCGAAACGTCAGGAGGCGTCCCGGCGCGCCGGGACAGATGAAAGTTTGACGGAAGTGACCCGCACAACAACACTACCGGGCAAAGGCAACTTCGCCCGAGGCGTGCATCCCGAGGACAAGAAGTCCATCTCCTCCGGACAGGGCGCAGAGGTGCTGCCTGCGCCGGCGTCGGTTCTGATTCCGCTGCTCCAGCACATCGGCGCCCCGTGCGAGCCGACGGTCAAGCCCCGCGCCGAGGTCGCCCTGGGCGACGTGGTGGGCGACGCCAAGGCCTTCGTCTCGGTCCCGGTGCACGCCACGGTCGACGGCAAGACCGCCGCCCCGACGGTTACGACGCTGCCCAACGGGCGGCACGTCGCCGCCATTCCCATCGCCGCCAACCCGGACGGGCAGCGGCTTTCCGGGGCGGCGCTGTGGGCGGACGTCTACGGCGGCGACTGGCCCGTCGACGCCCTGGAGGCATACGCCCCCGAGCAGATCATCGAGTCGGTTCGCGCGGCCGGAATCGCCGGCATGGGCGGGGCGGCCTTCCCCACGCACGTGAAGCTGAAGCCCAACCCCGAGCGGCCGGTGGAAACGCTCATCGTCAACGGCTGCGAGTGCGAGCCGTACCTGACGAGCGACTACCGGCTGATGCTGGAAGCGCCCGCACCGATCGTGGCTGGGGCGCTGCTGACGGCGAGGGCGGCAGGGGCGGGGCAGGTCCTCATCGCCATCGAGGACAACAAGCCCGACGCGATCTCCGCGATGCGTGCGGCCGTGGCGGGCACCGGCATTTCCGTCGTGGTCGTTCACACCAAGTATCCGATGGGCGGGGAGCGTCAGTTGATCCCGGCCGTGATGAACCGCGAAGTGCCCACGGGCGGGCTGCCGCTGGACGTGGGCGTGGTGGTGGTTAACGTGGCCACGGCCGCGGCCATCGCCCGGGCGGTGCTGCGCGGCAAGCCCTTGACCCACCGCCTGATCAGCGTCACCGGCGAGGGCATCCGCCGACCGAAGAACCTGCTGGTGCCCATCGGCACGCCGTACGCCGACCTGGTCGCCTTTTGCGGCGGGCTCGCGCCGGACGCCGCCCGCGTGATCTCCGGCGGCCCGATGATGGGATTCACCCTGGCCGAGTTGAGCGTGCCGGTGACCAAGGGCACCTCCGGGGTGGTCGTGCTGACCGCCGATCAGGTCCGCCGGGCCGAGGAGACCGCCTGCATCCGCTGCGGCCGGTGCGTCGACGCCTGCCCGCTGGGGCTGGTGCCGACGCGGATCGCACTGGCGGTGCGGAATCAGGACTGGCCGGCCGCGCGCAGGTACTATGTCAGCGCCTGCTGCGAGTGCGGCTGCTGCGCGTACGTCTGCCCGGCCAAGATCCCGCTGGTGCAGCTCATTCGCACGGGAAAGGCCCAGGCGCCGAAGGCATAGCGGCGCGGAACGCGGAAATGACAGGCAGGAACAACACGGACGATGAGTGAGGCCGCCAAGGAATCGCAGGGGCCCGCGCCGGCGGAAATGCTGGGCGTTGCCCCGGGCCCGCACATCTTCGCCGCCGGTAGGTCGACGCGGCGCGTCATGATCGACGTGCTGATCGCCCTGATTCCGGTGGTCGCGATGGCGTTTTACGTCTTCGGCTGGCGGGCGGGGATGCAGATCGGCATCTGCGTGGCGAGCTGCGTCTTCTTCGAATGGCTCTTCCAGCGGCTTCGCCGCCGCCGGCAGACGGTGGGGGACTGTACGGCCGTGGTGACCGGGCTGATCCTCGCCCTGTCCATTCCCTGGACGGCGCCGTGGTACGTGGGCTTCATCGGCTCGGGGGCGGCCATCATCATCGGCAAGCTGCTGTTCGGCGGGCTCGGCTCCAACATCTTCAACCCGGCCATGGTCGGTCGGGCGTTCCTCCAGGCGTGCTTCACCGGCGAGATGACCACGTACACCCTCAACGGCCGGCTGCCGCCCGGGGCCGTCGACGCCGTCACCAAGGCCACGCCCATGGGCGCCGGAAAGTTCGAGGGCATCGCCTACCCCCTGCGCGACCTCGCCCTGGGCACGGTCAACGGCTCGCTGGGCGAGACCAGCGCGATCGCCTGCGTCCTCGGCGGGCTGTACCTGATCCTCCGCGGCACCGCCGCCTGGCGGATTCCCTTGGGCGTCCTGCTGGCCGCGGCCGCTGTGGCCGGGGTCAACCAGGCGGTCCACCCGGACGCGGCGTTGACGATGGCCCATCACATGCTGGGCGGGGCGATGCTGTTCGGGGCGTTCTTCATCGCCACCGACCCGGTCACCAGCCCGCTGAGCAAGCGCGGACGCTGGATCTTCGGGGCGGGCGTGGGCGTGCTGGTGATGCTGATCCGGCTGTTCGCCAACGTGCCCGAGGGCGTGATGTACGCCGTGCTGGTGATGAACATGACGGTGCCGTTGATCGACCGCTGGACGGTGCCGCGCCCGGTCGGTGGACCGACGAAAGAAAAAGCTGAAAGCTGAAAGCTGAAAGGTGAAAGCGCTGCCCGGTTGAGCGGATGAGCGGCCGGGCCGGCTGTGGACTGATGAGCGAGGAGCCCAAGAGCGGACTGCTGCACTACTTCGGCCAGGCGTGGCTGGTGATTGTGCTGGCCGTCGCCTTCGGCATCGCCCTGGCCGGGGTGGAAAGCGTGACCCGCCCGAGGATCGTGCAGAACCGGAAAGACCTGATCGCCCGCCGGCTGGTGGAGATGTTCGGGCAGGGCACGACCACGGACGCGCCCAAGGTCGTTTCGGCGACCATTGACGGCCGCAGCAGCAAGGTCCAATGCTATCCGGCCATCAGCGAGGGCAAGCAAATCGGCTGGGGCATCCTGGCCGAGGGAAAGGGCTACGACACGCTGCTGCTGCTGGTCGGCGTGGACCTGCCGGCGAAAAAGATCATCGGCTACCGCGTCGTCAAGATCCTGGAGACCCCGGGCATCGGCGACCGGATCGAAAAGCCCGAGTTCTACGAGCGGTTCAAGGACAAGGACGCAACAAGCCCCCTGGAGGCGGTCGGCCCGGACACCCCGACCGGCGGACAGAAGGTCAACACCATCAGCGGGGCGACGATCTCGTCAACGGGCGTGATCGCAACGGTTAACAAGAACCTCCAGGCGGTCCGCGAGCAGTTGGCGAAGCTCGCGGGTGAGGCAAAATGAGCATGGCTGAGGCGATGAGACTTCCCGGCCCGGCCCGGCGCTTCCGCAACGGGCTGCTGGACGACAACCCGATCTACCGCCAGCTCCTGGGGATGTGCCCGACGCTGGCGGTCACCGCCACGCTGGCCGGAGCCGTCACCATGGCCGGAGCCACCGCCTTCGTGCTCATTATGGCCAGCACCGTGGTGGCCCTGCTGCGCAAGCGGTTGAAGGGCCACCTCCGCATCCTCGTTTTCACCCTGACCATCGCGGCCTTCGTGACCATGGTGGATCGGTTCCTCCAGGCCTACCTGTTCGAAATGAGCAACCTGCTCGGGCCGTACGTGCCGCTGATCATCGTCAACTGCATCATCATCTGCCGCTGCGAGGTCTGCGCCTCCCGCCAGAGGGTGGGCACCGCGATCGCCGACGCCTTCGGGCAGGCCCTGGGCTTCCTGGTCGGCCTGACCAGCATCGCGGTGGTCCGCGAGATCCTCGCCACCGGGCGGATCTTCGTGACCAAGACCAACCCCGGCCTTCAGGTTCTGCCGTCGAGCTGGCCGGGCTGGTCGATCATGCAGGGCCCGGCCGGGGCGTTCATCACGCTGGGCGTGCTGATGGGGCTGGTGAACTGCTATTCCATGCGGAAGAGGAAATGACCCTCGTCGTCGACATTCTGCTGATCGGCCTGTCCACGGCCGTCATCAACAACCTGGTGCTGACCTACTTCGTGGGCATCTGCCCCTTCCTGGGCGTCTCCCGGCGGATCAGCACGGCCTTCGGCATGGGCTGCGCGGTGACCTTCGTGATCACCATGGCCGGCGGCATCACCTGGCTGATCAGTTATTTTGCCCTGCTGCCGGAAAGCGCCCTGGTGGGGGCGATCAACTCCCTCGCCGGCAAGACGCTGGTCCGGGATCTGCTCTTCCTTCAGTACATCGTTTTCATCTTTGTCATCGCCGGCATGGTGCAACTGGTGGAGATGTACGTCCGCAGGTTCGCCCCGCCCCTGTACCGGGCGCTGGGGGTGTACCTGCCGCTGATCACCACCAACTGCGCCATCCTGTTCGCCTGCCTGATCATCGCCAAGGACCCCAAGCTGGCGGGCAATTTCGTCTTCGCCCTGGTCTACAGCTTCTTCGGCGGGATCGGATTCACCCTGGCCATCATCATCATGGCCGGCGTCCGCGAGGAGCTGGATTCCGCCGACGTCCCCGCCCCGCTGAAGGGCGCCGGCATCACGCTGATCACGGCGGGCATCATGGCCTTGGCGTTCATGGGATTCAAAGGCATGGCCGGATAAAATGATGATGGCGGGCGTTTAACCATGACCGGGACAATCCTACTTGCGGTTTGCGTGATGCTCGGCCTGGCCGGCGTGTTCGCGGTGTTGCTGGGCTGGGCCAACGTTCGGTGGAAGGTGGACGTGCCGCTTCAACTGCGGCAGCTTCAGGACGCCCTGCCCGGGGTCAACTGCGGCGCCTGCGGCTACGTCGGGTGCAATGAGTACGCCGAGGCGGTCTTCAACGGGCAGGCGCCGCCGGACAAGTGCCCGGTCGGCGGGGCCGCCGTCGCCCAGCGCGTGGCCGAGATCATGGGCGTGGAGCTTGCCGAAAGCTATCCCCTCCGGCCGGTGGTCCATTGCGCCGCCGGTTACGATGCCCGGCTGAAGCGCGCCGCCTACAGCGGCGAGCAGACCTGCGGCTCGGCCAACCTGGTGGCCGGCGTGCAGGGCTGCACCTACGGCTGCCTGGGCTTGGGCGATTGCGTCAGGGCCTGCCAGTTCGACGCGATTCACATCGTCAACGGCCTGGCCGTGGTGGACTACGAAAAATGCGTCGGCTGCGGGGCCTGCGAGCGGGTCTGCCCGCGGCACATCATTTCCATGGTGCCCTTCAAGGCCGAGCGGATGCTGGTGGTGGCCTGCTCCAATCACGACCCCGGCAGGGCCGTCCGCCAGGTCTGCACCGTCGGCTGCACCGGCTGCGGCGCCTGCCACCGGCTCAACGACCTCTTCAACGTCACCGACAACCTCGCCGGGGTCGACTACGATCGCTACGACCCGAACATGGACTTCGGCCCGGTAATGGAAAAGTGCCCGCGGAAAAGCATGATCTTCGTGGGCAAGCCCTCCGAGAAGGACCTGGCGGCCGTGGCCGGGGAAAAGCTGACCGAGCCCGTCGAGGCCGACTTCAGGACCAGCGTGGATAAAACCGACTTCCGCGGCTGAGCGGTCGAGCCCGCGGCCGCGAGGAACGGGACATTTCCACCACGCGCTGGGGCGGGGTCGCCCGGGCGCTCACCGGGCGATGCGCCGAAACAGCTCGACCAGACCGCCCGAGATCGCCCCGGAGATGGTGGACACAATCGCCCCGAATTCCCCAAAAATCGCGATACTAAGGTACCACTCCACGGCATCGCCCGGATACGGGGTAAGGCGCAATGCCATGCCCAGCCCTCCCAAGAACCCGATGGCGACCCCTGCCAGTGCGCCCCACAGCATGCGCCGTAACATGGCCCCGCTGCACAGGGCGATCATGGCGACGATCAGAAGGCCCGGCTGACCCCAAATATGACTGCGGGACGGGGTGCGGAAGCCAACCTCAACTGCCAGGACTGCGGCGACGCCGACGACGATCAGCTTCCCCGCACGGCTCGACCATAGCCCGCCTTTGGCAGCGGCCAATACTTCCTGGGCCTCCGGCGCATTTGCGCGCTTGCTCTCGCTCATGCCCCGGTACCTCCGTAGAGTTTTCGCTGCCGCCTCTCGGCCAGCAGGGAAAAGACCGCACCGGTGGCGCCGCAGCAGATCAAGGTGGTCAGGCCGGTCATGGCGACAGTGATGGTCATGGCCTCCGGGCGGATCCGCTCGGCCAGCCGGGCCAGGCCGAAGGAGATGCCCGCCGCCCCCGCCAGCCCCCAGCCCAATCCGTGGAGCATCCCCCGCAGCGTGCCGGGCTTCCGGGCGGCAAAGGGAATCGTCAGGGCGACCAGGGCGGCGATGGCGTATACGGGCGAACGCGGGGCCTTCGGCGGGGCGGCGGCAGGCGCAGGCGCGGTGGAACGGGTCGTGGAAGAGGCGGGCGGCCTTGCCGGGCCCATCGGGATGGCCGTGACCAGATACCCCACGGCAAAGAAAAACGATCCCGTCCACAGCCAGCCGTAGCGTTTTTTGCCCCTCTTCGCCAATGCCTCAGTCCAGTTCGATCTTCGTGTCCGGCACCAGCAGCGCCTCAAAGCCGTCGCTGACGAACCGCTCGTGCCGCTCGGGCGTGCCGACCACGATCATCGCCTCCAGTCCCTCCTGCTGGTCCAGGTAGGTCTTCAGGGCCCGCTGGGGCCCCATCGCGGCCGCCAGCACGCTCAGGCCGGTCGACCAGGCGTCGGCCTCGAGGGCGCTGGGGGCGTGAGATTCCGTCGCCAACGAGACCACCGTAACGCTGGGAGCGCCGGCCACGGATCGCCCGGTGCGGGGGTCGACGATGTGGCTGTACCGCCGGCCGGAAATCTCGTAGAAACGGGCGTAGTCCCCGCTGGTGGTCACGGCGGCGTTCCTGACCCGCAGGTACGCGCATTTCTTGCCCTTGACGAAGGGGTGGCGAATTCCGACGACCCACGCCCGGCGAGCCTCGGTCGTGCCGAAGCATCGCAGGTCGCCCCCGCCTTCCACGCATCCGCCCGGCAGGCCGGCCGATTGCAGCGTGTGCACGGCCCGGTCCACGGCGTAGCCCTTGGCGATGCCCCCCAGGTCCACCTGCAAGCCCTCGACGAGCTTGGTCACGCCTTCCGGGTCGAACCGCAGGTGATGCGTGCCCACCCGGGCCAGGGCGTCGCTGACGGCCTCCGCCGCCGGCTCGGCCTGCCTGGACCGGGACCACAGCTTCACCAGCGGGCCGCAGGTCACGTCGAATGCCCCGTCGGTGGCTTCGTAGAATCGCTTCGCCTGGGAAAGGACCGTCAGCGTGTCGGCGGTCAGCGGAAACGGCGCCCCCGCCGCGGCGGCGTTGAACCGGCTGATTTCCGAATCCGCGTCGTACGCGTTCATCAGCGACTCGATCTCTCGGATCTGCCCCTCGGCGGCGCCGAGGGCGTCTTCGGCGGAGTCGGCCTGGTCGAATCGCGTAACGGCCTGCATCTGCCAGTCGGTGTCCATGAGGCCCAGGGCCGCGGTCTTGACCAGCACCAGCGGCGCGGCCTCGTCCCGGCTCCGCCACAGACCGATGCAGATGAGCGCCGCGATGCCCGCCACCACCAGCGCCGTGGCAATCGAAGTTGCTCTCTTTGACATGATGTCGATCCATCCTTCCGCCCGGACGGAACGACGCTACAGGTTCCGCCGGGCCGCCGTCAGCTCCTTCGCGTGGTCTTGCTCTTCCGTGACGATCTGCCGGACGGCCCTGGCATCATCGCCCTGCACCACGGACAGCATGTTCGTATAGAACGAGACGCTGTCGTTCTCAAGCTGGATCGCCAGGCCCAGAATATGATTCAGGCTGGCTTCGCCGGCGATTTTCCGGGCCTCGGCGGGGTTGGGGATCACGCGCTGGTTGATCGTCGCCTGGGCGAAGTCGAGCGCTTCGGGGCTCAGCGGGCGCGTCGCCGGCTGCTGTGCGAGGCGTTCGCGCATGTGCTGGAATCTCTGCCGGTGAACCGCTTCCTGCGCGGCCAGCCGGCGGCACATCGCGGCGACCCGCTCATTCCCGCAGCCGGCCGCGATTGCCTCGTAGAAGACCTCCCCGGTCTCTTCGAGCTCCAGGGCGATTTGAAAGACCTCGTCGGCGGTAAAAACGCCCATCTCTCCTACTCCGCGCGACAAGAAGGCTAACCGCAGCGAAAAACTCACTCAAGAGAATTATGCACGCGGCCGCCCTCGACCCGCCGCGGCCCGCAAGTGCGACCCAACGCCTTATGCTTTCTCAGCTTTCAGTTTTCAGCTTTTCGCTTTTCGCTTTTTCTCGTATTCGGCCGTGACCGTGCTGTGGATTCCCCCGCGGGGCGCGAACTTGCCGGTGACTTTCATCCGCCGCGGCCGGCACGCCGCCACCAGGTCATCCAGGATCACGTTGATCGCGTCCTCGTAGAAGATGCCGCGGTTGCGGTAGCCTTGCAGGTAGAGCTTCAGGCTCTTCAGCTCGATGCACAGCCGGTCGGCGACGTACTCGATCTCGATGGCGCCGAAGTCCGGCTGGCCGGTCCGGGGGCAGACCGAGGTGAACTCCCCGGCCACGTGTCGGATGACGTAGTCCCGCTTGGGGTGCGGGTTGGCGAACGTCTCGATCTTCGGCTTGGGCATGGTCTCGGCCTCAAGAAACGTGGCCCCAGATTATACACTCCCCCGCCCGGGCACGGCGACGGTCCCTGTCGCGCAACTGTAATCGCCCGCCCGCGGCGCAGGCGGCGACGCCTTGGGCATGCCCTGTTTTTCCGCCGCGGGAATGCTGTCCGATGACACCGCCCGTTGAGACAACTAGAATGGTGTGACTGGAAGTGAACACCTTTTTGGAGTCGCGGCCATGAAGGGCAAACGAAGCAGCGCGCTGGACAAGTTGACCGGTTCGGTCGTGGACTCTTACGCCTCCGACAAGCGGACGCAGCGGATCGGCGCGGCCTTTCTTCCCAGCCGGGAGGCCATCGTCGAGATCATCGCCGAACTTCGCCAGCTTGTCTTCCCCGGGTGTTTCGGGCAGTTGGCGCTGACGCGGGAGAACGTCCGCTATCACGTCGGAAACCTGTTGAGTCGGCTCAGCAAGCAGCTCGCCGAGCAGATCTTTCACTGCCTCTGCTACGTCGAGGCCGAGTGCGGTCCGGACTGCACGCCGTCGCGGAAGCGCGCGGCCGCGCTAGCCAGGAAGTTCCTCGCCCGGATTCCGGCCGTGCGAGAGATGCTGGCGCTGGATGCCCAGGCGGCTTACGACGGGGATCCGGCGGCCAACAGCATCGACGAGGTGATCTACTGCTACCCCGGATTCTACGCCATCACGGTCTACCGGCTGGCGCACGAGCTGGTGCTGCTGGGGGTGCCGCTGATGCCCAGGATCATGACCGAACACGCCCACGGCCTCAGCGGCACCGACATCCACCCGGGGGCGAGCATCGGCCGCAGCTTCTTCATCGATCACGCCACCGGCGTGGTTATCGGCGAGACCACGCGCATCGGCGACAACGTGAAGATCTACCAGGGCGTGACCCTGGGGGCCCAGTCGTTTCCGAAGGATGAGCGCGGGCGGCTGATCCGGGGCCTCCAGCGGCATCCGACCATCGAAGACAACGTCACCATCTACGCCAACGCCACCATCCTCGGCGGCAAGACCGTCATCGGCCGAGGGGCCACCATCGCCGGCAACACGTTCATCGTCGAGTCGGTGGCTCCCGACACCGTCGTCGGCGAGAGGCCTCCGGAGCTGCAAGTCCGCACCAAGCGCCGCAGGCGCTCTCGACGGCCGCAATCCCGTTGAAGAGGCGGTTGAAATGGGGGGGCGGCGCGATAGAATCAATCTCTTGGGTGCTTGGGTGAACAGCGAGGTGAGATAGGAATGGGCACCGATTTCGGCAGCTTCAGCGACGATTTCTTTGTCAACGTCGACCTGCATACCTCTCTGCCCCTGCCGGAAGGGCGGGAGACGATTCTGCAATTCTGCGAGGCCGCCCAGAAGCAATTCCGGGACCTGTCGGACTTTTACCAGCATGAGGGCGGCGGGTATGTCCTGGAGGGCGATCGCAGTTCGGGCTCCTACCGTTGGGTGGAACTGGAATCGCGCCGGCTTTCCAGCGGGGCGTTCAATCCCAACGACGCCGAGGACGCCTACCGCCAGCACGCCTGGCTGCTGGAGCGGAGCCGATACTACCTGGGCATTTCCTACCTCGACATCGAATCGCTGGACTTGGTCTACGGCTTTAATCTGGATTACGTGGGCAACCGCGACGCGATCGTTTGCGAGGCGTTGCTCAGCGGCAGCCGGCTGGGATCGCTGGTGGGCGAGGCCGACGCGGTCGCCCTGAACTTCGAGCCCAGCCTGGTGGTCGCCCTGGACGCCGAGTGCGGGCTTCAGGCCCGGCTGGCGGTGGAGACGCGCAACAGCAGCTATCAGGTGCGCACCGGCGACTACGAGGAAGAGCCCATCAGCATCTACTTTGCCATCCGCGCCTATCCGCGACCGGGGGAGCGCCTCGACCCGCCGGTGTCGCTGACCAAGCAATCGGCGGCCGGGGAAGAGCTGCTGGCGCGCGTGGTGGTTCCACAGGTCATTCGCCCCATCGCTCTGGCCATAGCGACCGCACAATAGCGACACGCATGTGCGCGCCTCGGCCGGCTTCGCCGCCTGCGGCATGACGGCGCGGCGAAGTGTGCGGGATTCGCATATCTACATTCGAAGCTCCAACGGGCCGGAATCCCCACTCGCTCCTGTTTGCTCATGCGGTTGGCGCTTCAGCCGGCGGCGCCTGCGCGCAAAAAAATGGCGGGCCTGCCGCGGGGGGAGACGACAGGCACCGCCTCGGCATTCGAACCGGCCGGGGGAAACCGGTTCGAAAGGGGGTCTATATATTGCAGCCCACAAACATCCTTATCGCCGATGCCGATTATAAGTACGAACTACATTGTAGTGTTTTCGAAATTAAAATCAAGCCATATAAGGGGAACACTGTAGTTTTTCTGCAAAGGCGAACGCCCCAATAGCTTATGGGACGAAAAAATTTTGCTTTTTCTCCCTTTCACCCTTTCCTGCCGGGCTCGGCCCAACTTCAGGGAACCAGGAATACGTCTTCGTCGTCCCGACGCTTGCCGTCGATGTCGCTGTCAGGATCCCTGGAGGAGTATATCCAGTCCTCCGAGTTGGAGCCAGTGATGACCTTTGCGGTGTCGGTCCATTGCACCGACAGGTCCAGCCGGCCGACGTTCTGTCCCGGCCTGTGCCCCTTGTATCTTCCGTGGTTGTTTGAATTCTCCTGGTCCATCCCTAGAATGATGGCTGACTCACCCGGATTGAATCGTGGATTCTTGTCGGCGAGGATGACCAGGCTGGAATTGGCGCTGTCCAGGAAGATCGGCTCGAGGCCGGTTGCGGCCACCATGGAGAAATAGCTGTAATCGCAGTGGTCGCCGCCGAAGGTATCGTCGGGAATTCTGGCTGGCTCGTGCCCGGCGGTGGGGCATACGAACACGCCGGGGGAGCAAAGGTCGGCCTTGACCAGCCGCCACAGGCACCCCCAGTTGCCTTTGTCCACGTCGACGCTATACCAGTTGCCGCTGTTGTTGTCGACGGCGGGCAGGCTGGGCAGCGCCTGCTTTTCGACGACGCGGTGGAGGTCGTCCCTCAGGGCGTATGAGTGGCAGCCCTCGAGGATCTGCTTGAGGTTGTTCTGGCAGACACTTCTTTGTGCCAGCCACCACGCCCCGCGAACCGCGGGCAGCAGCATCCCCGCCAGCAGACCGATGATCCCGATCACGACCAGCAGCTCGATTAGGGTAAAGCCGTTCCGACCGCGCCTGGCCACGCCGTGGTCTCCTTTCAATGAACCAACTGCTATTATACGCGTGGGCGCTCCGCAAGGCAACGTCAGTGTTGCTTGACGTGGCCCGGCCGGGGGGAATAATGCGCAAAAGGCAGGGCCGCGCGACGCATGGGCACCGCGCGACCCCGGCGCTGGGATAGACTCGATGGCGATCGGCTTTCAGAAGGTGAAACCCCGCCCGGCCGCTGACAATTCGGCGGCTTTGCAGATTTTCTGCCGGGCGGGCGTCACGGGTCCGGAGGCGGACGGTCGCCTCGGTTTCTGGGTTCGGTCTGGAGGCGGACAGTGGAATTCGACAGGTCAGTGATGCCGGTGAGGTTGCCCCCGCCGTCGGTGTTGGTCTGGTCCCTTCTTTCCCTTGGCGTTGTCGCCTTCGTTCTGGGCCTTGTCGGCGGCGTGGTGGTTCTGTATCTGGCTTCGGAAGCGGACCTGCTGGGCCTGGCGGCGGCCATGTGGGCGATTCTGTGCTGGGTCGTGGGCTGCTGTGTGGCCGTCGTTCTCTGCGCCCTGGCCTGGCTGTGTCAGTCGAACTACCACCGGCTGGTGCTTGCCCAGCGGGCGGCGTCGGCGCAGGCGCCCCCGCGGGCGGGTCGTGTGCAATTGCCGCCGGTTCCCTCGGCCCCCGGTCTTGCCGAAGGCCGCCCGGCCGTGGCCGCCGCCGGAAGGGTCGAAGCGGCCGGCCCGGATGAGCCGGACGAGGCCGGGGGGATCGCCTCGGGTACGAGTACCGAGCGATTGCTGGCGGAGCTGCGGGAACTGAACGTCAACATCCTGCTTTCCGAGCCCCAGCGGCTGATGAAGGGCAAGTACCTGACGGAGCGGGAAGCCAAGCGTCTGACCGAGCGGATCGAGCGGGCCGCCGCGGCCGGGGATATGATCGAGGCCGAGCAGTGTCTGGATCGGCTTGCCCGTCTCGCCCCCGACACTTCCAGCATTGAGCGGCTGCGCGAGCGGGTCGAGCAGGTCCGCGCCGAGGCCAAGGCCCGCGACCTCACCGAGGCCCAGGGGCGGGTCGAGGACCTGATGGCCGTCGGCGAGTACGCCGAGGCCGAGGCCGTCGCCAACGGGCTGTTGGCCAGACACCCGTCGGCGCCGGAAGCCATTGCCCTGCTGGAGCGGGTGCGGCGCGAAGCCGAGGCCTTCGCCAACGACCAGCGCGCCCAGATGTACCGGCGGGTGGAGGGCGAGGCCTCCTCGCGGCGATGGCGATCGGCCCTGGCGGCCGCCGAAGAGCTGGTGGCGGTCTATCCCGGCAGCCCCGAGGCCGACGCCGTCCGGGCCCAGTTGGAGACCCTTGGCGTCAACGCCCGCATCGAAGAGGTTCGCCAGCGCCGCGACCAGATCGGCGAGTTGATCTCCCGGCGGCGGTTCGGCGAGGCGCTGAGAGAGGCCCGGGAGGTCATCGAGAAATACCCCGACACGGCCGCGGCTACCGAGCTTGGGCAACAACTGCCCCGGCTGGAGGAACTAGCGGCGACCGC
The DNA here is from genome assembly GCA_964401385.1 of uncultured Planctomycetaceae bacterium. Taxonomy (GTDB): domain Bacteria; phylum Planctomycetota; class Phycisphaerae; order SM23-33; family SM23-33; genus CAYNYF01. The sequence continues at coordinate 53,982 of CAYNYF010000012.1, forward strand.
CCAGGGCGGGCAGGCGTGAGAGCGCGAACAGGTCGTTCATAGTCCACGCCTGTCCGCCAGCATTGTGGCGGGAATTACACGCCTGTCCGCCAGCATTGTGGCGGGAATTGCACGAATAAAGGCAGGGGCAGGGGTGCTATCCCATGCGGACATCAACCCGGACGCGTTTCTTGCCGGGCTCGGCCGGCGGGACGATGCCGCCGGCCACGGTCTTGCCGTCGACCTTGATCTCCCGCACGCCGTATTCGACGCCGTCGGGGTTTCTCACGCGAATGTCATAGCGGACCCCGCGGAAGATCCGCCGGATGCGAAAGTCCTTCCACCGGGGCACGCAGGGGTCGATCAGCAGCCCGTCGAAGTCTGGGCGGACGCCCAGTATGCCCCGGCACATGGAGGCGATCATCCACGAGGCCGTCCCCGTCAGCCACGGGTTCCTCGCCCGGCCTGCCTCCAGGTTCGGCGGCATGACGATCATCTGGTTGACCACGTACGGCTCGGCGCAGTGGATCGGCTGGATGGCGTCCTTGGTGTGGGGCGAGACGCGGCGGAATACGTCGAAGGCCCGCTCCCCCCGGCCGAGCATGCACTCGGCCACCACCAGCCACGGATTGGTGTGGCAGAAGATCGAGCCGTTCTCCTTGTAGCCAGGAGAGAAGATCGTCACCGTTCCCACCGTCGGGTCGTACCCGCGCGTGTACGCCGGCCAGCAGATGCGGTGGCCGTACGCCGTGCACAGGTGCTTTCGCACGCTGTCCAGCGCCTGCCGGGCCCTCTCCGGCGGGGCGGCCTCGCCCAGGACCGCCCAGACGTTGGACTCGATCCAGATGCGCCCCTCGCGGTTGGCCTTGGAGCCGACGGGATCGCCTTCCTTGGTGATCAGCCGCAGGTACCACTGGCCGTCCCAGCCGTGGCGGTTGATGCGCTCGGCCATGTCGGCGTGGCGGCGTCGGCAGTCTTCGGCTTCGTCGGCCTGCCCGGAGGCGCGGTAGAGGTTCTCCAGCGCCCTGGCCGCGGCGCAGTACAGCCCGGCCGTGAAGAGGCTCTCGGCACCGGGGAAGGCGTTGAGGCAGTCGTTCCAGTCGGCCTGGCCCAGCAGCGGCAGGCCGTGGGCGCCGGCGTGGGTGTCGCTGAACCGCAGCGCCCGCGCCAGGTGCTCGATGACCGGGGCGGGCTCGTCGCTGTCGATCCAGCCCAGCGGCTGGCGGAGGAAGTCCAGGTCGCCGGACTCCTTGACGTACCATTCCACCGAGAGCACCGCCCACAGGTGGTCGTCCCAGCAGCCGCTGCCTCTGCCCTCGCCCGTGCCGGGAAAGAAGTCATGGCTGGCGTCGCCTTCGCGGCGCTGGACCGAAAGCAGCGTTCCGATGAGCTTCCGGGTGGCCTGGTGGGGCTGGTAGGGCAGGGCCCCGAGCGCGTCCTGATTGGAGTCGCGATAGCCCAGCCCGCGGGTGCCGGTCAGCAGGTACGGCGCGATCGATCGCGACAGCAGGAACGTCATGGCGCTCTGATACGGCGAGAAGGTGTTGAAGGGCACGTCGAACGTCGGCTCGCCGGTCTCCGCCTGGAACTGGCCGAGGTAGTCCGCCCACTGCTTCTTGACCTTCGCCAGTTGGCGGGCGGCGAAGGCCGGGCGGGCGATTCGCCGGGCGTCGCGCCGGGCGGCGGATTCGCTGGCGGCATAACCGACGGCAAAGACGATTTCCCGCGACTCGCCCGGTTTGAGCGTGAGGGGGATCTGCATGGCGGCGATGGGCTCGCCGCCGCGGTTGATGAAGTTGCTGCACTTTCCGGCCGCCATCGCCAGCGGGCGGTCGTAGCCGCGATGGACGCCGACGAAGGCGTCGAGGTTGGCGTCGAAGCTCTCGGCCGGCTCCGAGGCGGCGAAGTAGCCGAACTGCCTTGCCCAGCCGCCGCGGGCCTCGCCCCAGTCGTAGTAGCTGCGGTGGATGATCACGCGGTCGAAGACGGCCACGTCGGTGCACTTGAAGGCCGCGTCCAGGTTGTTGTCGCGGTCCAGCGACCAGTAGAAGAACTCCGCGTATGGGAAGATGTCCAACTGGCGCTTCCGCCGGTCGGCGTTGGTGACGGTCAGGTGCCACAGCTCGGCGTTGGCGTCGGGGCCGACGAAGTAGGTCACGGCCGTGCGGATCTTGTCGCATTCGGCGGCGATGGCGGTGTAGCCGGTGCCGACGCGGCACTCGTACCGGAACCGCCGCAGCGGCGTGTACACCGGGGCCCAGGTGGCGGAGTGAAATCTTCCCGTCTTGCGGTCGCGGACGTAGATCCAACGTCCGGGCTGGTCGGCCGGGCGGCTGTGCAGGTGCGTCCGCAGGATGCGTCTCTCCGTGGGGTCGTCGGCGAAGCAGGTCCCCCCGCCGGTCTGCGAAACGTAGCCGCTGAACGAGCCGTTGGTGATGTAGTTGTACCACGGCTGCGGCGTGTCCGGCCGGGTGATGACGTACTCACGATTGTCGGGGTCGAACCGGCCGTAGCGCCGGACGGACTCATCCACGCCCGGGCGCGGGTGCAGCTCGACCTCGTTGACGGGCTCCAATGCGGGCAGTGCCATCTGGTCTTCTCCTTTCGCCGGAGGTCAAGACCATACCTCTGCGCTGCGCACTGTCAATGAAGATTCGCCGATCGCCGCCCGCGCCCAGGCTGGGTCGAAAACGCCCTCCAACGGGCGGGCTGGCCGGGAATTGTGCTTCCGGCTTGCCTGGCCGGGGGGGCGGGCATACCATGTCCGCTCCGTTTCGAGGTCGCAGGCCGCCGGCCGACGCAGTGGTCCGGCTTCAAGAGAGGATTGCACCATGAAGCTACAGTTTCCCCAGCCGACGAAGGCGAACTGCTGGTTCCTGGAAGACGGCGGCGTCCGCATCGCCGTGGAGAAGGCCACCGGCCTTGTCCGCTCCCTGTATTTCAAGAAGGCGAAGGTGGACCTGTTCCAGCTCCGCCGCCAGAACATTCCCGGCTTTGCCGGCTACCTCCGCGTCTACGACGAGCGCGACGGCCGCTGGTACAACGACCTGCTGGACAAGTTCCGCCTGACAAAGGCCGCCAAGCGCGGCAACCGGATCACCCTGACCAAGCGGTTCGCGGGCGCGCCGTTTTCGCTGACGATCACCTTCGAGCTGGAGGGGGGCTTCCTGCTGTGGCAGGTGCGGGCCGAGAAGGCCAACTCCAAGGTTGCCGACCGATCGCTGCGGGTGGGCTTCAACTGGCCCCTCCAGGCCGGCTGGGACGTCTGGGCGCCCTGCCGCGACGGCGAGTTCACCTTCGACGGCATGGACGACTTCAACTTCAACCACGTGCAGATCACGTTCGTCTCCCCGCGAGAGATCATCCTGCCGATGGTCAGCCATTACAGCAAGCAACTGGACGTGGGCTATTCGATGCTGGAGCCGATGGACGCGAAGGTCCCGGCCGCGCGCTTCCAGTTCGAAAACGGCGACAAGGGCTTCGCCTGGGGCTACGCCCGCAAGCAGCCGCACGCCTTCCACACGCTGGAGACGATGAACTACTACATCGGCCTGGTGGGCAAGCGCCCCATGACCACGCAGGTGATGCTCACCTTCCACGCCGGCGACTGGCGGCCGGGCTTGGGCAGGGTCTACAAGCGCTGGCAGGAGTACTTCGATCCGGATTCCGAGGTCATCTACGACTACGAGGGCGTCTTCCACTGCGGCGGCATCGAGGTCGGCGAGGACCCCAAGCGCTGGACAGACCTGGGGCTGAAGACCCTCGAGGTCCACGGCCACTTCGAGGCCTACTGCGACTACTACCAGGACGGCAAGGACCGCTGGCGCCGCAACCGCGTCATGGAGGCGCTGCACCGCAAGTGGCAGGCGCCAGTGCCGTCCGGCGCCAAGGGGCTGACCAAGAACGCCGACAACTCCCCCCGGGCCAACGCCGCCTACGTGCTGAAATGGATGGCCCGGCACAGCGACGAGGAGATCGCCGACGAGCTCATGCCCGATTGGCGCGAGAGGGGCGTCAACCTGGAAAAGGAGATGTACCACACCCGCGACAACATCAAGGCCCAGCTCACCAACATTCGCCAGGCCGGGATCTGCCCGTTCTGGTACTTCAACTACACCGACGGCTTCCGCCCCTGGGCCGAGCAGCGCTGGCCGGACGCCATCTCCCGCGACCAAGACGGCAAACCCATCCCCTCCGGCTGGCGGATGTGCCACAACCTGAACGCCGACGCGACCACCTCCTTCGGCAAGTTCTCCGACGAAAGCGTCCGGAAGATTATCGCCGAGTACCCGCAGCTCTGCGGCTTCTTTCTGGACTGCTTCCGCCACTACGAAGTCGACTTCGCTCACGACGACGGCGTCACCGTGGTGGACAACAAGCCGGCCTACAGCATCAACTTCTCCTACGACGACTTCACCCGGCGGATGAAGAAGCACATGCGGGCCGCCGGGCGGGACATGGCCCTGTTCGCCAACAAGCCCCAGACCATCCGCTGCATGCGGTACGTGGACGGCCAGCTCCTGGAGGGCGGCGGGGACGTCGCCGAGGAGAAGTACTTCTGGGCCTCCGTCGCCAAGCCCAACTTCTTCATGTGGACCTCCGACGCTCACTCCACCGAGGAGAACCTCCGCCGGGCGGTGCTGCACGGCTGCTTTCCCAAGATCGCCGGCGGCAAGGACCACGCCGCCATGGTCGCCTTGTACGCCCGGTATCTGCCGCTGTACGAGCAGTTCCGCCGGCGGGTGCTGTGCTTCGACGCCGACCCGCTGCGCGTGCCCAAGGGCTCGCGCGGCAAGCTCTACACCGTCGCCGACGGCTACGTCGCCGGCATCGTCAATACCTCCGTCGGCGACGGCGACAGGATCGTCTACGGCAAGACGCCGTATGCCCTCTTCCGCGTCGGGCGCGGCTGGGACGTCGGCGGGGTCGGCGTGATGTTTCCCGGCGACGAGCAGATGCGGGAGGTGAAGTTCAAATTCAACGGCACCGTCATCGCCGTGCCCATGGATGGCTACAGCGACTGCGCCGTGGTGAAGCTGTCCGTCACGAAGAAGAGCGGCAAGCGCATCGGCTCCGAGAAGTTCACCGGGCCGATCGACTTCTGCGGCGATCCGGAAAGCTCCTTCCAGGACATCTCCGACCGCTAGGGGCGTCGCGTCCGGCGTCCTGTCAGGCGAGCAGTTCGACTTTGCCCACGCCAACAGCGTCATCGAGCACGCCCGCGACGCGGCCGCTCTTCGGCTGATCCGGTCATGCGGCCTGAGCAAGCTCGTCGCCGAGGTGCTTGTTCCCGGCTGCTCCTACGCGGCCGTGAAGTGACATGCCCTGCGTCGCGCCCGCCCCGCCTTCGGTTCGTGAAATCTGTGTAATTCGTGGACTACTTCGGCCGCAAGGCCGGCAGGTATTCCAGCGGCACGGCCACGCGGACGCTCTTGATGGGGCAGCAGTGCTGGCAGAAGAGGGTCTCCCCGGCCAGGCCGAGGAGCTTCATGGCGTTGAACTCGTCCATGATGCCGGCGTTTTCGATGAGCTTCATCATGGCCACGGCCGCGTCGCGGACGGCCTCCTCGATGCTTTCGGCGCAGCCGATGACCATGAGGCGGTCGTCGCGGTAGAGATAGATGTGGTCGGAGATGGGCTTGGGCTCGACGTCCACGCGCATGGTCACGGCGGCGGCGCACTCCAGCCCCTGCCCGCCGATCTCGCCGTCGCCCATGACGGCGTGGACGTCGCCGAGGATGAACCGCCCGCCGGGCTGGAAGACCGGTATGTACACCGTCGCCCCGGCCGCGACGTCGTTGGTGTCCATGTTCCCCCCGTACGGCCCACAGTCCATCGTCTTCCATGACCCCGAGGCCGGGGCCACGCCCAGAACGCCGATCATCGGCCGGATGGGAATGCGGACGCCGTGAAAGACCGCGCGGCCGTCGACGATCTCCACTGCCTGGGAGCCGCCCTTCCAGCCGGCCGAGACGTGGCCGGGCGATTCCGGTACGACCTCGAGGATCTCGAACTTCAACGCCTCGCCCGGCTTCGCCCCGGTCACCGCGATCGGCCCCGTGCCGGGGTTGGCCGCCGTCGCCCGCACGGGTCCCGGCCCCACGTTGCGGTCGTTGGCATGCCGGCAGTGAATCCGCAGCGTCGAGCCGGGCGGCACCTCATGCGCCGCTGCGGCCTCGGCGGCCAACTCGCAGGTGAAGCGCTCACTGGTGATCCGGATGGCTTTCATTGGACCTGATCCATTCGCATCGTCGCCCCGCCGGCGCCGGGCGCAGGTGAGACGTTAGAGGTCACAGCGGACACGCGCTCACTCTGCCGCCGCCACGCCGCGCGTCCGCGGGCCAGACTCTCACCTCTCAGCTCTAACCTTTCTTCGCCGACAGGATGGCCTCGGCCAGCTTGGCCCGGGCCTTCTCCCACTCGTCGGGGTCGTGGGACCAGTCGCCGAACTTTCCGATGAGGGCCTCGTCGTTTCCGGCCTCGCCCAGGGCCTTGCGGACGATGGAATTCACAATCTCGTCGGCCTTTGCCCCGGCGCCGAGCTGCTTGAGCAGGACGAAGTATTCGTAGTCTGTGTTCCCTCGGCGATACGCCTTCAGCCGGATCGACGGAAAGATCTCATCCACGCCGAGGCATTTTCCCGGAAACATCATCACGCCGTTGTGGTTCGGCCGCCAGTACTGCCGCGTGCCGGAGTTGTTCGGCCAGAGGAGCAGGTTCTCCCCGCCCCAGCGCCCGCTGCACCAGTTGTGCCAGCAGTCCACGCGGTACTTCCAGCCGATCCACGCCCACGTCCGCAGCCCCAACGCCTCGTTGTCCAGGTTCTCGGAGCCGATCCACGGCTCGGAGCCCTGATAGAACCACGCCTCCTTGCCCTTGGCCTGCTCGGCCTGGAGGAGTTTGACCGGGTAGAAACACCCCGAGATGCACCAGATGTCCATGGAATCGCCGAAATACTTCAACAGCGGCTCCGGCTTGCCGAAGGCGGTGTAGAAGTCGTGCCGCATCTTGATCCGCTTGCTGGAGCGGTGGACGGTCTCGGCGAGCTTCTTGATCTTGACGAACTGGGCCTGCTGGGAGGGCTCGTCCAGCCCCTGGAAGAACACGTACATCCGCGGGTTCCAGCCCTTCTCCTTGAAGTGCTGGTCGTATTGCCTCAGGACGGTCTCGATCCGGCCGTAGTACAGGTCGGGGTCCTTTGCGTCGCCGCCTTTGGGGCTTGGCCAGTAGGTGTCCACCGGCACGTTCCAGTGCTCGATGGGGACGCGATCGTCGAAGGCCGTGCCGTCGAAGTACGGCCCGAACCGCTTGTCGTGGAAGGCCCAGTCGATTGTGATGTCCTTGCCTTCGCCCTTGAGCTTGGGGGAACAGTCGTAGATGTATCCGATCATCCGGTGCTGGCGGCACAGGCGGAAATACTGCCGCTCCAGCTTGAGGTTCCGCTCGTCGGTCGAGCGAACGCCGAACGCGCCGGGGATGGTCGCGCGATACAGCGGCCCCTCGGCCCGGGCGCTGAGCTTGTCGGGGATGTCGAAGTCCCACACTCTCAGTTCCACCTCCGCGGCCGCGTCCCTGGCCCGGTCGGCTTTGACGGTGATCGTGCCTTTGTAGACGCCGGCGGGGGTGTTCTTCGGGATTTTCAGGTCTACGTACACGGCCTGGTTGCGCCCTTTGGGCACGGCGAAGGGAGCGCCCCAACCGCGGACGTGAAAGGGAATCAACGCGTCGCCGTAGAAGCCGGTCCCCAGGGACGGCAGGCCCATGGCGTTGAAGCCGGACAGGATCCGGGAAGGCTCGGTCACCTCCGTGTACCAGACCCGGAACAGCTTGGCGCTGCGGGCGGAGATCTTTCTATTGCCCGGTCCGGCCAGGTCCGAGGCACGCACGTTGACGTACTTGAGGTTGTCGCCGGCGGCCTCGACGATCAACTGAAAGCCCACCCATTCGTTGCGGGCGCCGGCCAGGCGGATTTTCTTCTCCGCCCGGGACCAAACGGTGTTTTCCTTGCGCCAGTCGCGGTCGGCGACGTGGGGGTTGTGGGGCTTTCCGCTCATCGGATCGATGCGCAGCTCACCCGGCACGGCCCAGAGGATGGTCCTGGGGGTGGTCTGGATGGGCACCTTGGGCAACTGGGCCCGCGCCGGCGCGGGCAGGGCCAGCAGCCAGGCCGCCCCGAGCAGGATTGCCGCCGTCCAACGCCCCGCTGATCTGTTCCTTGGTTTCATCCCTGCGTTCTCCTTTTCGCCTGTTGGAGGTCCTTGTCCGCTGCGGTCGCGCGCCCGGCGGGCCTACCCACCAGCTTGCAGGCGGGCCGGCCCGCTGCTGCCGCGCCGGCCTCTTGGCCGCCGGCTGGAACGTTCCCCTGGATACAGCGCAGTCCGCGATTGTCAAGCCTACTCCGGCGGGCGTCTGCCGGGGGGTGCATCCCTTGTTTGTAGGTAGATTCAGGCGGCAAGGGGTTTGGACTCC
>CAYNYF010000013.1:0-60645 GCA_964401385.1 uncultured Planctomycetaceae bacterium
ACGCCCGATTGAGCGCGCCGACGCTTGAGGCCGCCATGTCCGCTCGCCTGCGGTCTCCTACTCCACTGTTCAACTGCTCAGACGCCCTGCGTGTGTGCGGGCGTTTTTCATAGAGCAGGTGAGCAGGGGACAGGGCAGCAGTACAGAAAAGGCTGACGCCCGATTGAGCGCGCCGACGCTTGAGGCCGCCATGTCCGCTCGCCTGCGGTCTCCTACTCCACTGTTCAACTGCTCAGACGCCCTGCGTGTGTGCGGGCGTTTTTCATAGAGCAGGTGAGCAGGGGACAGGGCAGCAGTACAGAAAAGGCTGACGCCCGATTGAGCGCGCCGACGCTTGAGGCCGCCATGTCCGCTCGCCTGCGGTCCCCTGCTCCACTGCTGAACCGCTCAGACGGCCTGCGCGTGCCTCGACCCATCTTCCCCCGCCGCTTCCGGCCGGCGTAGTAGGTGTCGCGGGCATCCTCCGTGCTGAGAAGGCCGTCCACGGATCGACCCGTTTAGGTTATGATGGAGCCAGCCGTTGAGAGGAAAGGACGGGCAGACGTGGCCACGCGCAGTCCGATTGCAGGGATCGCACTTGTGGCCTGGGTTGCGGCCTGCGTCGCCGGCGCGCCGGCAGCCCTGGCCGATTGGCCGCAGTTCGACCCGGGCGTGCAGGTCGGCGCACTCCAGCAGCCGGAGATCAACGAGGCGTCCGGCCTGGCCGGCAGCCGCGCCAACCCCGGCGTGCTGTGGGTGCACAACGACTCCGGCGATGCGCCCCGGGCCTTCGCCGTCGGCGAGCAGGGCCAGACGCTGGGGACGTACACCATCCTCGGCGCCTCGGCTGTGGACTGGGAGGACATGGCCGTCGGGCCCGGGCCCACGCGCGGCCGGCAGTACCTCTACCTCGGCGACATCGGCGACAACCACGCCCTCCGCGGAAGCGCCCTGCCCCCGATCGCCGTCTACCGCGTGCCGGAGCCGGAGGTGTCGCTGGGGCAGACGCCGGGCGTGTTCGGCCTCGCCGGTGCCGAAGCGGTCACGCTGACATACCCCGACGGACCACGCGACGCCGAGACCCTCATTGTGGATCCGCTCACGGGCGACCTGTACGTGGTCTCCAAGCGGGAGAGCCGCTCCCGGGTGTACCGCGTCGCGGCCGACGATCTGGCGGGCGGGGCGGCGGTGACCATGGAGTTCAAGTGCGAGCTGCCGTGGGGAGGGGCCACCGGCGGGGACGTCTCGCCGGACGGGCGGTGGGTTGCGGTCCGGGGGCACGACAACGCGTCGGTGTGGACGCGTCCGCCCGGCGGGGAGCTGTGGGAGGCCTTCGGCACGTCGCCGGTCGACGCGCCGCTCGAGAGCGAGCCGCAGGGCGAGGCGATCGCCTTTGACGCCGCCGGCCGCGGGTACTACACCGTCAGTGAGGGGACGTACCAGCCGATCTACCACTTCGCCATGGCCGACCCAATCCTCGGCGACGCCAACGCCGACGGGCTCGTGGACGGCGGCGACTACACCCTTTGGGCGGACAACTACGGCAGCACGGGCGTGGCCGCGTGGTCCGACGGCGGGTGGGAGTTCGGCAACTTCAACGACGACACCGTCGTGGACGGCGGTGATTTCACTCTCTGGGCCGACAACTACGGCTCGACGGGGCTCGCCGCTGGCGGCCGCGGCACTGGCGGCAGCATCCCCGAACCCGCCACGCTGGCGCTGCTGGCCTTGGGCGGCGTGGCGCTGACCCGCCGTCGCTGGCGGGCCTAACGGGAGTTCCCGCGTCGACCGTCTATCTGTGCCGAGCGGGTGCGTTTTCCCCGCATTCTTGACAAGGGGCAGACCGGCCTCGGAGAAGGGCCGACATGACGATGAGGGGCCTCAGCGCCGCGTCACGATCTCGAAGCCGTTCTATATGGGAATAAGCGTGCCGCTCGGCGAATCGCCACGGCAGCACGCCCGCCGGCCGGATCAACGTCATCGGGTTTCGGGTGGTCTGCCGCCCGGAATTAGCAGTAACGGCTTGCTGTGTTGTGTCTTACAGTTTGCCGGGCAACTTAAGGGGCGGTCACCACGAGCGTACGATCGGAGAATGATCGCGTAAGGCGCCGGAATCTCCTTGCCGAATCTGAATGCTCTGATATACTATTGGGCGCAGTTGGGTTCGGGCCGGATCGCTCGTGCGGCCGCATGTCCGACGCAAATGATACAGCATTGGGAAGGAGAGGGTGATGAGCAAGTGGGGCGTGATCCTTGTACTGGCGGTGGGCGCGTCCGTTGCCACGGCGGCTAACATCGAGGACTTCGAGGCCGGGACAGTGGACCAGATGGTCTCCGACCTTGCTGGCTGGTCCGCATGGGGTGGTGGTGATGATCCCAACACGACCGTGCAGCTCGATCCGGCGGGCGGCGCCAACAAGGTGATGAGACAGATGAATGGCGGCGACGTCCTGTGGGACGCCCATGGCACCTTCGGGCCCAGTAGCGGCACCGGCGACGACTTCAATACCGGCTGGATGCGCTACCAGGTCGATGTCTACCTCACCGGCAACACCACCGGCGACACCGACTACAGCTTCGAGGGATATGGGTCCCCGAAGGTGAGCCTGTGGCACAAGATCCTGGGAATCCGAAGCGACGGCGACGGTACCGGTGCAGTCCAGCTCGACAGCGCTGGCTGGCAGGATTGCGAGGCCGACGTCTGGGGTCATCTTGACCTCGTGGTGGACATCGACGGCGCCGCCTACCAGGCCAGTTGGACGTACACCCCTGCTGGCGGCGGCGGTGCCGTGGTCCTCACCGGGTCCGACACGGTCACGCAAGGCATGCCAAACGAGGATGCCTTCGCAACCAACGACATCTGGCAAAACGCCTATCACACCGTGTACTACGACAATCTGTCCGTGGACCCGACCCCCGAACCGGCCACGCTGGCCTTGCTGGCCCTGGGCGCGCTGGCTCTGGTCCGGCGGCGCCGCTGAATAGACCAAGCGCGCACTGAGAGAATTGGGCGGGCCTTCGAGTCCGCCCGTTCTTTTGCGCGGGGCGGACACGGGAGTATTCTCCGCTATTCTGCTTGGCTATTGCAGTTAGGGTGGCCCAACCCCCTCGGAAAACCCTTAAAAAAAGGAGCGCGCCTGCCGCCACGGTCTACGGTCTGGAGGCTCCGGAGATTCCGGCGCCCTACGCCTCGGGCGGTTCGGTCAGGTTTCCGGCAGGTGCTTGACCACAGCCGGATTAGTCCGCGTCACCTTCGCCAGGCCGGGGTCGCTCCGGCCGGCGTCAGTCCTTCGCCGCCGCGGCCGGCTGAGTGGCGTTCGCGGCCGCCGACAGGTCGTAGCACGCCACCGCGCCGCCCAGCCGCAGGTACAGCCTGCCGTCGGCAAAGGCCGGCGAGCTGCACGTGGCGATGGGCTCAATGTATTGCCAGTTGGCGTACAGGTAGACCTTCCCGTCGGCGACGACGGGGCTGCCCAGCCCGCCGGCGTTGTTGCTGGGGATATTCTCGCTCTGCCAGAGCTTCACCGGGCCTGCCTTGGGCCAGCTCTCCGCCAGCGGCGGGGACGCAGCGGCCGTGCCGTCGCGGCCGGGGCCGCGCCACTGGTTCCAGTCCGCCGCATGCAGGTTGGAGTTCAACGCCGCCCAAGACGCCAGTGCAAGACCGGCCAGACGCGTCCAGTTTCTCATGCGGTATTCCTCTCTGACAAGGGGTGCCGACGAGGGCACGTCACGTCACGTCTCCAGTGGACATGAAAGCGTGGCTTGTACCAGTTGTCCCCGGCCCGGCCAAGCCCGTCCCATCCTGACTTATCCCCAGTTCCATGGGTAGCCCCGGCAGGGGCGCCTTTCTTAGCCCAGGGCGCCAGCCCTGGGAGGTGGAGGGCTTACCCGGCTGGAGCCCCGTAGGGGCGTCTTAGCTCCCCACCATCTCAAGACGCCCCGATCGGGCTGCGCTGCTTGCTCCGCAGATTCTTGATTGCGGGAGTGGATTCGTTCGCGGGGGCCCGGACCGCTGCTGCTGGGCAGGCGATCCGGCGGGTGCTACAGACCCGAGGAGCGCCGCTGGATGTCGACGACCCAGGGCGGGGTCTGCTCGAGGTAGGCTCGCAGGTGGGACGTGCGGGTGAAGTAGTACAGGGCGGTCAGTCCCTGGAACAGGACGGTTAGGACGATCAGGCTGACGTACACGCCCAGGGTCAGCGTTATGTGCAGCTTGTCGATGGGGGCGAGCATCGACTTCAACTGGGGCATGCGGCGGATCTGCTCCTCATACGGGCTGGGGCTGGCCAAGAGGGCGGCGATGCCCCAGAGGCTGTAGCCGATCACCAGCCCCATCAGGGCGAGCTGGTTGAGCCCCAGCAGGCGGTAGCCGCGAGGATCGAATCGCCGGACGAGCCTGCGCCCGCGGAAGGCGGTCCAGGCGACGATGCCGAGGCCGAGGGAGATCACCACGGTAATCGGCTGGATGAGGGCGAAGGGCAGCGAGATGGCTGCGAAGATGCCCGCGGCCCAGCCGTCGAAGGTGGCCATGTGAGCGGCGCCGAGGGCCTTGCGGCAGTGCTGGTTGGCCTGTTCGAGCTGGCAGAGCTGCTCGGGCGAGAGCGGCGCGTCGGCGGGGGCCTTCGGCGCCGGCGGCGGAGTGGCAGTCGGAACGCCCGTCATACTGGCGCTATCGGATGTTCGCCCGGGGGGGCATTAGCGCGAACATTTCATGACCTTCTCACGTGCGGCGGGGCCTTTTGGCCGTCGGCTGCGTTCTCCGCGCGAGCTGTCCTCGGCGTATCGTAGTGAACCGTCTGCGGAATCTCGCTTGCGCGGCCTTGCCGAGCGACCAAAATGCCCGCCCCGCGGAAAGGCTTCCCGAGCTTGTCCAGCGGGCCATGACACAAGGGATTTGCCGACTGTTCCACGCCCAAGCCCCCATGGCCGCGATCGCGCGGGCGACGGGAGCATGAGGCACACCGGCCGCAAATGCGGTAAGCTGAGCCATCATGCACGGCCGGGCGGAGGCAAAGGAGAAAGTGATGGCAGCCGATCCGGCGGACACAGCCAAGATCGTGACCGTCAGCGAGGGCCTCTACATCCGCCAGGCGGTGGACAACATGGGCTGGATCGACCTGGGCGATTGCGCCCTGGCCGTGGACGCCCTGGAACAGCGGCGGCTGGAGGCGGAGGTCTTCGACGCCATCCGGTCCACGCTCGGCGAAAAGCCCGTTCGCTACCTCCTGAACACGCACACGCACGGCGACCACGTGGCCCTGAACGCGGCCTTCCAGCAGCGCTTCGGCACGGAGGTGGTCAACCAGCGGACCAGCCGCATCCCGCCCGAGGGCCGGTGGTTCGAGGGCCCGCGCCGGCGCGTGCAGATGCTGCCGATGGGCGGCTGCCACAGCAGCGAGGACTGCGTGGTCTGGGTGCCCGATGACCGGGCGATTTTCGTGGGCGACCTGTTCGGGTGGGGCCTGCTCAACCTGTCGCGAAGCCTGACCGACGAGACCGCCAAATTGCTGGCGGACACGTACGAGCGTCTGATCGGGTTCGACGCGGCCGTCGTCATTCCGGGGCACGGCCCGCTGTGCACGACGGGGGAGCTGGTCCGGCAGATGGAATACATCCGCTGGCTCTGCGAGCAGGTCCGCCAGGCCGTCGCCGCCGGGCGGAGCGACCGCCAGATCATGGGCGATCTCGCCCCTCCCGACGACATGAAGACCTGGTGGCGGTTCCTGCAATGGAAGCACGAAGACAGCCTCACAAAGGTCCTCGCGGCGGTTCGCGGCGGCTGGGGCGGCTTCTGATCGGCCGCGAGGCCAGCGAGCACCCAGACAAGGAGCAAGACGGCATGCGGATGAAGGTTCTGGGAAAAAGCGGCATCAGCGTTTCGGCCGTGGGGCTGGGAGGGATTCAGTTCTCCAAGATCACCAAGGCGGAGGTGGCGAAGGTCGTGCGCACGGCCCTTGATTCGGGCATCAACTTCCTGGAGACCGCCTACGGCTATTTCGACAGCGAGGAGAAGATCGGCGCGGCCCTGCGCGGCCGGCGGGACGACGTGATCCTTGCCAGCAAGAGCGGCGCCCGCGACGGCAAGACCTTCACCAAGCACCTGCACGAGAGCCTGAAGCGCCTCAGGCGGGAGACGATCGACATCTATCAGCTTCACGGGGTGGACTCGGCCGAATCGCTGCGGCAGGCGCTGGGCCCGCGAGGCGCGGTCAAGGCGGCGGCCAAGGCCCTGCGCCAGGGAAAGATCCGCTCCCTGGGCATCAGCAGCCACTCGCTGAAGCTTTCGCTGAAGGCGGTGGAGATGGACGTCTTCGACTCCATCCAGTATCCGATCAGCCTGATCAACACCGAGGTTCCGCGCAGCGGCCTGCTGGGCAAGGCGCGGAAGCGGAACGTGGGGATTCTCGCGATGAAGCCCCTGGGCGGCGGAAGAATCACCGACGCCAGGGTCGCCCTGGGCTACATCTACAGGTTCCGCTCCGTCGTTCCGGTCGTGGGCGTGGAAACGCCGGCCCAGGTCCGGCAGCTCGCCCGCATCGCGGACCGCCCGCCGAAGCTGACGTCGAAAGACATGCGCGCGATTCGGAAGATTCGCCAGACGATCGGCACGACGTTCTGCCGGGCGTGCCGTTACTGCGAGCCCTGCCCGCAGGGGATTTCCATCTTCCGCGTGCTGTATTTTCCGATCTACGTTAGGCAGATGGGGGCCGAGCGCATTCTCAAGGACGGCATTCCCGACTACCTGGCGAAAGCCGAAGACTGCATCGAGTGCGGGCGCTGCGAGCAGCGCTGCCCCTTCCACCTGCGGATCATGGCCGGGCTCAAGCACAACCTGGCCTATGCCCGCAAGCTCGTCGCCGAACGGGCTCGCTGAAATTTGCGCCGGCCGGTGATGGCCGGCAGGGAACGCCGGTCACGACGTCGCCGCCGCCCGGGCGCACTTTTCCTGCCACTGCGGCTCGTGGCCGTAGCCCAACTGTGACATCAGCTCGCCGCAGATCCGCTGAAACTGCGCCACCTGCGTGTCGGACCACTCGCGCCAGTGCGGCGGGCGGCACGTTGAGGCGAGCAGTGATCGGCGCGAAATCGCGGCCATGAACGTCATCGCCAACATGCACAGTACCGCCAGGCCAAAGAAGTACGGGGTGAAGCGAATGACCTCCCAGTTGACCGCCATGAGCCGGCGGAGCAGCTCTCGCCCGACAAGAATCGCCACCGCCGCGAATACGATCCACTTCGCCAGCGCCTTCAGCGTAGCTGATGTTTTGCTCGGCGGCCGGATGGCGGGTACCCCTTCAAGATCCGGGGCGGCTGAACTCCTCGGTGAAGACGCAAAGACCAAGCCGATCCAGGCTCAACGATTCTTCCTGGACATCGGCACCTGCATCCGACCGGCACTGCCCGGAATTGCGCACAACGCAGGCACCCGTTCTGCCGTGGGGGCCGCTATTCCAGTCAGCCGTCCGCCCTTTGCAGCGGTCGCCTAGGCTGGAGCGGCGCGGCTACGGCGAGCTTCAGGAAATTGCCGAGCGCTTCGGCTGTGTATGGTCTGGCTGGAGGCGCGATTGCCGTGTAGACTACCGCGCGTCGAGCCGTTGGGCGGTTCGGCTAGGAACGAGAAGTTGCTTGCCCGCGTTTCCTGAAGAATTCGACCGGGTGGTCATCATCGTCTCGACCGGGCGGACAGGGACGATGGCGCTGGCTCGATATTTCGACGCCTGCTACCCACAGGTCAAGGCTGTCCACGAGCCTCGGCCGTCTCGGCGGCTGCGGATCGCCTCGAACCGCTATTTGTGCGGCCGGCTTACCCGGAACAAGCTGATTCGAAGCTTCGTGAAGGCCCGCGCCAGGCTCTTCCAGAGCATCTCAGAGCCGGTCTACATTGAGGCGAACAACTTTCTGCATGGTTTTCTGGATGTCTTCGACGACATTTTCGACGATCCTCGTGTCCTCCACATTGTCCGCGACCCGCGGACGTTCATTCGCTCATGGATCAATTTCGGCGTATTCCGGGGCTTGAAGGGACTGGCCGGACGATACTGCCCGTTCTGGCTGCTCAAGCCCGAGAAGTACGAGAAGGCCCCAGTCCGGCGATGGGCACGGATGCCCAGGCCTGAGCGGATCGCATGGTACTGGAACGCGATCAACGCCGAGTTGGACCGCGGCCAGGGACTCTTCGGCGACAGGTACATGCGCGTGCGCTATGAAGATCTCTTTGAACCGGACGGGCGCGAGCTTCTCAGGCTGACCGAGTGGATCGGCCTGCCGGGCAGTCCCGATCTGATCGGCAAGGCCCGCGAGGGGAAAGTGAACGCCAGCCGGGACAGGGGATTTCCCCGCTGGCAGGACCTGCTGATCGAGACCAGACGGTCCGTCCTGGCGTGTTGCCGTGACCGCATGACCAAGTACGCGTATGACGTGGATGTGTAGCCGCCTGTCTTTCGCCCTGGGAGTGGCTGGCATTTCGAGAGCGCCCCGCAACGGAAGCTTGCCGGCGGATTGAACCTTGCATTGCGGCCGAAGACGGCATGCCGCTTTCCTGGGGGTCGCTCAGCCCGGCCCGGACTCGGAGCCCGTCCCTCGCGTGGGGATCGTGGCCTTCAGGTCGCGATTCATCTCCATGTCGAACCACATGGCGAATAAGCTGAACTGTATCGAGCTGATCAGGCACAGTCCGCAGGCCAGCGCGTTCATTGGCGGGATCCTGCCGTCGGCGATCCACTTCCACAGCAGCCGCACGAACAGCCCCGCCCCGGCCAGGGAGGTCACCCAGGCGGACAGATAGAACAGCACCAGCGGGTGGAAGTCGCGGATGACGTACTTCTCCTTCATCCGCCAGCAGAACCGCCGGAACAGCATCCAACTCATGGTGGGCACGACCTTCCACAGCCGGATCTTGGACTGCTCGCCGACGTTGTACACGGGGCGCACGGGCAGGTTGGCCACGGAGAAGTTGAACACGTTGAGCCGCATGAGCATGTCGTTGGGATAGCCGTATCGCGAGTACAGCCCGTCCAGGTCAATCGTTTGGAGGGCGTTGAGGCCGATCGCGGTGTAGCCGGACTGGGAATCGGTCACGTGCCAGTAGCCGCTGGCGATCTTGGTCAGCATGGAAAGGAAGGCGTTGCCCAGGTAGCGGTACTTAGGCATGGTGTCCCAGACGCCGCGGTAGAACAGCCGGTTGCCCTTGGCGTAGTCGGCCTGGCCGCGGGCGACCGGGCGGACGAGCGTGTGCAGCTCGTCGGGGTCCATCTGTCCGTCGCCGTCCATGATGGCCGTGACGTCGATCTTCCTGGCGGCGGCCTCCTTGTAGCCGGTCACGATGGTCGCCCCGACCCCGCGGTTGATCTCGTGCCCGATCAGCACAACTCGCGACGCGCCTCGCTCCTTCTTGATGTGGTCCTTCACAACCTCGATGGTTTCGTCGGTGCTGGCGTCGTCGACCACGATGATGCAGTCGACGAAGTCGGGCATGGTGGCCAGCACGCCGCCAATCTGCGTCTCCTCGTTGCAGCAGGGCACCACGACGGCGACGGTCTTGTTTTCGAACACGATGGCTCCTTCTCAGTGCATGCTCTGGCCGCAGTTGTCCCGGAGCCTATACTGCATCGCCGGACCCCCGGCACCGTTGCGAAGGGGGCCCCGGTAGTATACCTTCGCCCCGCGCCGCTCTTCAATAGGCGATGTGGGCCCGGGCGGGGCCGCCCGCCCTCGGTCGGCGGGCCGGCCCTGCCGCCGGATGGGTCTGCCAAAATGACAGGGCTAGGCCGCCCTCGGCCGGAGGCGGCATCGCAGCGGTCGAGACCAGAGTCGGAAACCCTTCGCGCAAAGAGACGTACATAACGCAGGCGGGTGGTATGGCGATTGCACAACGATGGCTTAGATGCCTTGAAACGGAGCAAGGAGAAGAGAAATGGCCATGTTCAGATGGGGTGTCAACTTTGACCCGTTCGTGGGACTGCGACACATCCAGCGCGAGCTGTCCCGGCTGCACGAGAGCTGGTTCGGCGAGTCCCGGCGGATCGGCGGGGGCCCGTATCCCCCCGTGAACGTCTATGAATCGCCCGAGGAGGTCCTGATCCAGTGCGAGGTCGCGGGCGTGGACGCCGGCGACCTGGACGTCTCGATCACCGGTGAAACGCTGACGATCAAGGGCGCCAAGCGCCCGCTGCCCGACGAGGAGAAGCTGAACTTCGTCCGGCGGGAGCGCGGCAGCGGCGAGTTCACGCGGACGATCGTTCTGCCGGACGCCGTCGAGGCGGACAGGATCGAGGCCAGCCTGGACAGCGGGATCATGACGATCCGGCTGCCCAAAGCCGCCGCCGCGAAGCCCAAGCAGATCGAGATCAAGCCCCGCGGGCCAGAGGAGGTCCGACCATGACGAAAGACGACGCCGTGACAGTCGAAGCCAGCCGGTCCGGGCAGGAGTTGGGTGAGAGCGCCTTCAGCCCGCTGGTGGACGTCTACGAAACCGAGAAGGAAGTGGTGCTCGTGGCCGAGGTGCCGGGGGCCCGCCGGGAGGATGTTTCCCTGCGGGTGGACAAGGGCGTGCTGACGGTGGAGGCCGGCACGAGCTACGAAACCCCGCCCGAGAAGTACGCCCGGACGTATCTGGGCTTCGAGCCCGGGCAGTACTTCCGGGCCTTTGCCCTCAGCGACGAGATCGACCGGGAGAAGATCGGCGCCTCGGTTTCCAACGGCGTGCTGACGGTCCGCCTGCCGAAGGCCGCGGCCGCCAGGAGTCGGCGGATCGAGATCAAGACCGCCGACTAAGCGGACGGCTCGTTTCGTCTGGTCTGGGTCGGACCGCTGGTATATCATCGTTGTCGATGGCCACCAAGGGCGGCGACAGCAAGGGCAAGCAGCAGCGTCAGGGGCCGCGCGTACGAAACCGCCGCGCCCGCTTCGACTACCACGTCCTGGAAAAGGTCGAGTGCGGAATCGAGTTGACGGGCACGGAGGTCAAGAGCCTCCGCGCCGGCAACGCCTCGCTGGCAGGCGCCTTCGCCAGGATCCGCGACGGCGAGGTGTTCCTGTGCGGGGCCAACGTGGCCATCTACCCGCAAGCGGTGGGGGCCTTGCAGCACGATCCGCTCCGTGATCGCAAGCTGCTGCTGCATCGCGGGCAGATTCGCAAGTTGGAGGCCCACGCCTTTCAGAAGGGGCACACGCTGGTGCCGCTGTCGCTGTACTTCGAGCGCGGCTGGGCGAAGTGCGAGCTGGCCGCGGCCGTGGGGAAAAGGACGTACGACAAGCGCCAGGCGATCCAGCGACGCGAGCACCAGCGGGACATCCAGCGCCAGATGCGCCGGCGCCGCTAGTGGATCGGAACAATTAATTCCCGCCTGATCCCAGCGCGCCGGGACAGGCGGGCAAAGATTGCCGTGACCAGCTTAGTTGCTCTGGTTGCCCTCGGAGAGCTGCGCCTCGCCGGGTTCGGGCCCGGCCGCCCTGATGGCCCGGTAGAAGCACCACAGCAGGCCGAGCACGATCAGGCCGAGCATGCCGCCCAGGACGAGGTAGCTTGTGCCGGAGAGCTGGTGATCGTACGTCATCGGCTTGACGGCGAAGCGCATCTTCAGCGTCGTGAACGCCAGCGCCAGCCCGCCGCAGATTCCCAGTCCCACGACGCCCAGGCTGGCCGCCAGTTGCGAAGCGGCGTGGGCGCTTCCGCCTCGTCGCTGGTGGCGCAGAACGGTGGTCCCGCCCAGAAGCAGCGCGACCAGCGCCGCCAGGCCGCCAAGGACCAGCAGCACGACGATCAGTGATTCGGCCCCGGCGGCGAGCGGCTGCGCCAGCCGGACGACCTCCGAGACCCACAGCATCTCCATGAACGCCCTGGCCATCAGCCCCAGGCCAATTCCGCTCACGGCCGCCGCCAGCGTGCCGGCCGCCGTGATCCGCGGAGCCTGCTCGGGCGGGGCGGCAGCGACGGCCTCGTCCTGCCGGTTGCGCCGGAACCGTACCGAGGCGATTACAATCGCCAGGATCGGGGCGACCACCATCAGGCACAGGCCGGCCGTGTTGCCCGTGTTGATGCCGGCCTTCCTGCTATGGGTGGTCAGCTCGCCCAGCGAGGTCCACTTGGGCTGGGCCTTTTCCGGCACGGGCTTGAATTCGCCGGTCTTGGGGTCCTTGGCGGGAAGGGAGGCCCAGCGATATCTGAGCTTGTAGGCCGTTCGGGCGCTGACGGACTTGGTGGTGAACGTCAGCGGCCGCCCGGCCAGATCAGCGGCCGTGAAGCCCTCCGCGACGGCTTCGGGCCCGTCGCCGCCGACGACCTTCCAGCCCTTGGCCGTCTTCTCGGCCTTGGTCTCATCCAGGTTGAACTTGTGCGCGGCCTCGCCGCTGAACGCCGCCACGAAGTGCAGCTCCAGCACCGGCCGGGCGGGAAGAGCGTCCGCGGCGGCCGCGGGAACGTGGACGGTCACCTCGTCCGGCTCGTACTTGTAGGCGTAGCCTGCCGGATCGGCCAGGCCGTCGAAGAGGCTCCAGGCGAACAGGGCCGCCAGGATCACGGGTATGACCAGCCGCACCAGCCATTCCCACCATGGCCCGATCTTCCAGTCGCTGCGCTCGTTGGCGTGCCGGCGGAGCCGCCGTAGCCGAAACAGCCAACCCAGCACCAGGCATTCCAGCAGCGCCGTCAGCGTGATCCCCCAGGTGCCGTTGATGAACCCGTCGAAGCTGCCCAGCCAGCTCAGCCCGCCCTGGGTGGAGAACAGCAGCCCGGTCGCCAGCCCGACGATGCTGAGGCCGATGAGGGTCTTGCCCCGGTTCCAGCCGGTCTTGTCCACGATGCTGGCCAGCACGCTCTCGGTGATGGAAAAGGCCGAGTCGATCCCCAGCAGCAGCAGGCTGGTGAAGAAGACGGCGCTGAAGTAGGCCGCGTACGGCAACTGGGCCAGGGCGTAGGGAAAGGCCACGAAGGTCAGGTCCGGGCCCGCCGCGGCCACCTTCTCCACCGGCACCGCCGCCCCGGCCATGGCGCTGGCGTAGGCCATGCCCCCCAGCGTGGCGAAGACCGCCAGCCCCGCCACGAAGCTGGTGCCCACGTCGGCCAGCCCGGTGATGGCGGCGTTGTTGTTCAGGTCGCTCTTGCGATGCAGGAAGCTGGCGTAGGTGATCATGATGCCGAAGGCTAGGCTCATGGAGAAGAACATCTGCCCGAAGGCCCAGCGCCAGGTCGTCGGGTCGGCCAGCCGGCTCCAGTTGGGCTCGAGGTAGTACTCCAGCCCGCGGACGGCCCCGTCCAGGGTCAGCCCCCGGATCGTCAGGATCAGCAGCATCAGCCACGGCAGCGGAACCGTCCACATCACCACCTTGCCCACCAGCCGGACACCGCGGAAGATGCACAGGTACATCACCGCCCAGGTCACCACCAGCGAGACGACGATGGGCCCGCGAAGCTGGCCCAGGGAAAAGCCCCCGTTGAACTGCAGGTAGTCCTTCCGGAAGAAGTCCTTGGCCTTCTGCACGCCCTCGAGGCCCTGGCCGGCCCAGGGTAGGCCGCCTTTGACGATTCCCTCGATCGAGTAGTACAGGAAGCTTAGGCACCAGGCCAGGATGACCGCGTAATAGGTGATGATGACGAAGCTGAGGATGATCTGCCACCAGCCCACGAAGGCGGAACGCCGGTGTGCTCGCCCGAAGGCCTCCGGCGTCGCCCGCTGCGTCAGGTGGCCGAGGGAGAACTCCGCGATCAGCAGCGGCACGCCCACCAGCACCATGGCGATGATGTAGGGGATCAGGAACGCCCCGCCGCCATAGCTGTAGAGCTTGTAGGGGAAGCCCCAGAGGTTCCCCAGCCCCACGGCCGAGCCGATGGCCGCCAGCACAAAGGCCGGACGCGAACCCCAATTCTCGCGCCGCTCCTCACGAAGTTCGGCCATTGCCTGTCCCTTTCGTCATCGATGCCCGCGCGAGGTGAAGTTCGCCCGAGCCGGTCGCGTGCCAATATGCCGAACGCCCCCCGGCCGGGCAAGCAAAAGATGCCAAGCCGGCCGGTCTCAGGGAAAGATCTCGACCGGCGGCGGCTGGTGGCCAGTGAGCCCGTAGTAGATTGCCCCAACCGCCATGAAGACCGCCCCGCCCAGCAGGTCGCCCGCGATCACGCCGATCATGAAAGGCTTGGCCTTCCGCAGGGCGCCCGGGCCGGCGAACCGCGTGACCGCACTGCGGATCAGCCAGCCCAGCAGGAAGGAGTGGTTCAGCATCGCCGCCGGGTACGTCCCCCAGACCAGGAACATCACCGGGTGCAGCGGCCACCGCGGCAGCCGCTGGCGAAGGGCCCCGACGACCAGCACGAGCAGGAAGCCGGCGCCGGCCGACCACAGGAATTTCTCGCCCGGCCGGATGTGCGCCAACCTCTCCAGCGGGCCGAGCCCCTCGGCCGCCTCCAGGCCGCCCCAGGAGCGCAGCTCGTGGACCGCGCTGGCCGCCGCCCGGAACGTCATCGTGGGAACGCGATCGGTGGTGAAGTTGTTGTACTTGACGCCGAAGTTGTAGTTGGCCCAGAGAGTGACCGTCACCGCCAGAACCAGGCAGATGACGAAGGCCGCCATAACCACCAGGCCGACCCGCCTGGGCTTCACGCCCGTGTCGTCGGCCATCTTCAGGCCGTTGACCAGGTAGGGCAGTAGCGTCTGGCCCGGGCCCAGCGACAGGGCCGCGCACGCCAGGCCCACGATCACGATGGTTTCCGGGCCGAGGGCGTAGGCGCCGAAGAGCCCTAGCAGCACCCCCAGCGGCTGCCACCTGGGGTCGATGACGAACATGCCCGTCTCGGCCGTGATGCGGGCGACGCACACGAAGGTCATCAGCATCATCCCCACGGTGAGGATCGCCATCGGCCAGTCCAGGCCCAGTCCGATGAGAATGGCGACCACGGCGGCGGTGGACAGCAGCCCGACGCGGCAGGCCCAGGTCGTGTAGCCCTCCACCTCCGGGTGCCGGCGAAAGGTGAAGGCCCCCTTCAGCACCAGCCAGTAGTGCCGCCGCCCCATGTACACGATGATCAGCGCGAACGCCAGGAAGCTCCCGCTGCGCTGCCACGCCGTCACCCCGCCGGACATGTAGCCCTCCGAGAAGTCCACCCCGTGGGCGATCAGGTACGACGCCACCGGGATCAGAATCCACTGCGACAGCCCCAGCGACAGCGCGATCTCCGACGATAGGAAGAAGGAGAACGCCACGATCGTCGGGTACAGCCTCAGCACCAGCAGATAGTGCCCGAACATGGTTCCCCACATGCCCGGCATCCTGTCCCGGATGGCCAGGAAGTTGAACATCATTGGAATCTGGGGGACGCGGGGATACCACACGGCCAGGCCGTTGATCACGCGGATGCCCAGCACGATCGCCAGGCCGAGCCAGAAGACTTTGTTCCGGAAGATGCTGCCCGCGGCCCGGCCGTCGTCCTGGGCCATCAACGAGGTGGCGAACTCGGCGATGGGGTAGCGCAGGTGCTCGCGCTTGGACCACTGGCGGTGGACGATCAGGGCGATGCAGGTCGCGGCCACGGCCATGAGCACCGCCAGCGGCATCCAGGTCATCAGCGGGCCGGTCCACTGCGACCACGGCACCTCCGACAGTCCGATCGGGCTGCCTGGGCGGCCGAGACCCTCCATGAAGCTCCGCACCGTCTGGTCGTGGTACTGCCCGCCGCAGGGCAGTGCCTGCCTCGGGGCGTACTCCAGCAGCCGCAGGTCTTTCCAGCCGGGCCGGATCTCGTAGTAGTACAGCGGCATCAGCATGGCCGGGGTGAACGTGTCCAGCAGCCCGCGGCTGGCGATGCTGCACGCCACCATCATCAGCAGCACGATCACGGCCAGCTCCGCCGGGCGCAGCCGGCGGGCCCCCGGCAGGTAGAACAGCAGGGGATTGATCAGGATCACCATCAGGAAGAGCACGCCGAAGACGCTGATCGGCAGGAGACTCCCGGCCGTGATGCTGCCCAGAACCACCACTTGGTCGTTGAGGTAGCCCACGGCCGCCAGCAGAAGCGCTCCCAGCATACCCAAAATGACGGCCCGGAAGGTCATTCAACCTCTCGAAGGATCGCGAAGACGCTTCGGACGCACATTGTGCGGAAGCGGGGTGCGTTTGCCAAGGCTGCGGCCGGCGGCGGATCGGCCGATCCGGCCGCGGCAAGGCGGGCCTTTGCCGGGCGCGGCGGCGCGACGCCCCCGCAAACGGCGCCGGCGTCCGACATTTTCTATCCGGCTCGGGCGGCATGGCGATATACTCTGCCGCGGGCGAGCGGTCGCCGCGGCCCTGGGCACTCGCAGGCGGCCCAAGCCGGGAAGATCGTTTCGTGAGCGTGCCGATCAGTCAGGTATTGGTGTTGGCGGTGGGGCTGGGCATGGATGCCATGAGCGTGTGCATGGCCGTGGGGGTGCGCTGGCACGAGCGGAGGCAGAGGCTCCGCCTGGCCTTGCACATGGGGCTCTTCCAGTTCCTCATGCCGATCCTGGGCTGGCTGGCCGGGCAGCAACTGGCGGGGCTGCTCAAGAGCATCGGCACCTTCGTCGCGGCCGGGCTGGTCTTCGCGGTGGGGGCCAAGATGCTGTACGAGGCGATCCGGGCCCGACCCGGGGCGGTGGCCGCAAGGGCCGAGCATCTCATACAGGACGAACTCCACCTCCGCCGGCGCGACCCCACCCGCGGCTGGTCGCTGATGGCGCTGTCGCTGGCCACCAGCATCGACGCCCTGGTGGTGGGGGTCTCGCTGGGGCTGAAGGGGGCCGAGATCTGGCGGCCCAGCGTCGTCATCGGCCTGGTGGCCGCCCTGATGGCGCTGACCGGCGTGGTCGTGGGCAAGCGGATCGGAAAGTCGCTGGGAAAGCCCGCGGAGATGATCGGGGCGGTGGTGCTGATGGTGCTGGGCGTCTGCTTCCTGTTGCTATGACGCGGGGAGTCCACGCCTGCCCGCCAGCCGGCTGGCGGGCACGCGTGTAATTCGTGGACGGATTCTTCGGAACGTGTGCGGACCGCGGGCGGTCCGCTCAGGCGATTGGCTGGTATTCCAGGCGAACGGCCGCGCCGGTCCGGGCCGATGCGGCGATGCCCTCATACAGCACCATCGACTTGTAGGACTCGTGGATGCTCGAGCGCGTCCCGCGGCCGGCGCGGATGGCCGAGAGGAACTCGGCGATCTCGGCCAGGTGCCCGGTCTCGTTTCCGCTGTCGCCGGCGCTGGTGAAGGTCGGCGGCTCGCGCCATTCGCAGCACGTGCCGTTTTGGGTGATCCGCCAGCAGGACGAATTGTGAATCGTCATGAAGTTGCCGCCCCGGGCGGTGATCTCGACCTCCTCGGTGGGAACCTGAAAGCTCCGGCCGTCGTTGAGATGCAGCGATCCCACCGCCCCGCAGGCGAACCGAATGCTCACGGCGTAGGCGTCGAGCCCCTTGGCGAAGCAGAACACCTCCCGGGCCTCGCCGAAAAGAAACCCGACCAGGTCGATGGCGTGGATGGCGAAGTCCAGCAGGAAGGAATTCCGGGGCGAGTCGTTGGCGTAGCCGTCGGAGGCGTAGTCGACCGAGATGGACAGCAGCTCGGCCGGGTCGAACTGATCGATCCATTCCCTGGCGCGGGCGTAGGCGGTGGCGTATCGCTTCTTGAAGGCGGCCATGCACAGCACGCCGGCCTTGTGGGCGGCCCGGGCGACCGCCAGGGCGCCGGCGGCGTCCGGGGCCGGCGGCTTTTCCGTGTACACGGGAATTCCCCGCCCCAGCACGACCGGGGCGATGGCGGCGTGCTCGGCCGGGCCGATGCAGATGATGACGCCGTCGGGCTTGGCCGCATCCAGCATCCGCTCCATGTCCCGGTAAGGCCGGCCGCCGAAGCGCCGGGCGTTTCGCCGGGCCTTTTCAATGTCCAGATCGCACACGCCGACCAGCTCGGCCCCGGCCGCTCCCATGTAGGGATAAATCCGACGCGTGGAGAGGCCCCCGGCCCCGACGATGCAGATTCTCGGATCGCTCACGGATCGACTCCTTCGCAGTTGTCACCGAGGTACTTCAGCGCCGCCCCGAGATACTCCAGCGTGTTGGCCTTGTCCTGCACTTCCATCTCGACGACGTAGTCCCCGGCGTATCCGGCGGAATGCATGTGACGGAAAAGACCCGGAAGGTCGATCTCGCCGCTGCCGAAGGCGACCGATTGCCGGCCGATCTGGTCTTTGACGTGGACGAGGGCGATCCTCTCGCCCAGCAGCTCGCATCCCTGGCGCCAGGAGACGCCCACGGAGTGGAAGTGCCCCACCTCGAGCAGGCACTTCATCCGGCCGTCGGCGATTCCATCCAGCACGCAGCGGTAGTCGGCCAGCGTGGAGATCGGCGTGCCCGCGTGGTTCTGGAGGACCGGCACGACCCGCAGGCCCTGGATTGCGTCGAGGAAGGGCCCGGCCGCCTTGACGTAGCCGTCGCGGCTGTCGGCCTTGAAAAGGACCACTTTGGCGCCGATGGCCTCGGCAAAGCGCGCCGCCTGAACGGCCCGGCGCAGGGAAGACTCGAGATCGTCGGTAATCGGCGGCAGATGGACCGAGCAGAACGTCATGCCGCGTTGCCGGGCCCGGTCGAGGTAGAAGGCGGGATCGCCGGCGATGTCCAGGGAGGACTTGGCCCAGCTCGTGAAGGCCTCCAGCTTCGCATAGCCCAGACCGGAGTAGGCCGCCAGCGCCTCCTCCAGGGTCATCTCGGGGTTGCTGCACGGGCTGACGGCGATGTTGCCCAAGGGCTCGGCTCCCGCTCTCGGCCGGGGTCGCGTCGGCGCTGTCGGTAAGAGAAAGCTGCCGCGAGAGTCTAACCGACAGCGCCGCCACTGCCAACGACGGAGCCGAACCGGGCGAATCGGCGCCGCCAACGTTGCTACTTCTTCTTTGGCTTGGCCTCGGGCGTCTCGCCGATGATCGTCACCGCTGGCCGGCGCAGCGCCCGAATCTGCCGGTCCAAGCCGTCCAGTTCGGCCCGCAGCTCTGCTGGCGTTCGCTCGGCCCGGGTGATCTCCCCCGACAGCCTGTCGTGCCTCGCTGACAGTCCGAGTACGTCGCGCTGGCGATAGTCTTGGAGGTTCGCCTGCGCCGCCAGCAGACACGCCCGGAGAGAGGCCTTACCCAGCGCCAGGCTGGTCAAGTCCTTGTTCATCCCGGCAAGCTGATCTCCGCCGGCGGAGGCGGCCACTTCCGCGCGGCGCTTCAGCAGGTCGACTTTCGCCTGGGCGAGCAATCGCCTGGCGCTGCCGACCTCCCTTTCGGTCGTCTCGTCGTCTTTGCGGAGGATCTCCTGCAGCCTGTCGACCTCCTGCTGTCGGGCCGTGACGATCTTGCCGTACTCGGCCAGAAGCTCGTCCTTCTTCACTCGCTCCGTGACCAGCTTGCCGATCCGCGCGATCTGCTCCTCGTGCGCCGCGATTTCGGCGACAGCGGTGCTCAACTCCATTTCCAAACGCTGACGGTCCCTAGCCCAGTCCGCTATCTGGTTCATGCTGGCCGCTAGCATTGAACCCGCCGCGAGCGCGTCCTTGTGCGACAGCAGGGACACTGCAACCTTCTTCAGCAGTTCCTGTTGCTCGGCGCGAAGGGCGGCGACGGTCTTCTCCGCGGGGCCCAGACGGTCCTTGAGGGCGGCTCGCCGGTGGTCAACCTGCGCCAGCCACTTCCCGTGGGCGTCGAGCAGGACCTTTTCGAACCGCTTGCAGACGGCGGCCGCGAGCCGCTCGGCATCGGCATCGCTGCCGCCCGGGTGCGAGCGGATCACCAGTTCGCCCAGCAGCACGTTCGCCCAAGGCTGCCTGCTGCTCCCTGGGGCGATCGGGCGACGTGTCGGCGCGACAGCCGGCCCACGGTACCGGGTCCGCCCCCCGGCTGGACGCGGCGCCCCGGTTGCAGACGGCGGGACGGGCGCATCTGCTGGACGCGCCGGGGCGTCGACATCTACAAGACCGGGAGCGTGGGGAACCGACGGCAGGCCGGCGTCCTTGACGGCCTGGGCCCAGATCGGCGAGGTGCCCAACAGCCTGTTGGCAAGTTGCAGGTCCAGCGGCAGCACGTTCGGATCGAATTCGATCTTCACTAGGTAGTTGGCGCTGCCGCACGGCTTGTCCTCGACGGCGGACGCGGGGAAGGCGACCAGGCACGCCAGGCACAGAATCATCAGAAACATGCGCGGCTTCATAGCGTATCTCCTTTGCCAGATTGCATCTCAGCAATTCTCTCCCGGGCCACGTTGGCCCATCTGGAGTCGGGAAACAGCTCGATCACACGGCGGTACGTTTGCTCGGGCGAATCGACGAACCCCAGCTCGCCGCGACTGTGATCGGCCTGGTAGACCATGATGTAGGCGGTCCGGTCGATCTGGCGGCGGACCTGCTCCAGCGGGTCGGGGCGGTCGAGCTGGCGCTGTAGGTCTGCGAGATGATCCTGCTGCTGTCGCAGGCGCGCGACCACTTGGTTGAGGACGGCCGCTCGCGAGTCGGCCTCGGCCCGGAGGGCGGTGATCTCCGCCCGGAGCCGGAGCACCTCCTCATGCGAGGCGGCGCTCGGCGCCTGCGCCGTGGGACGGCTTGTCTGCGGCCGAGGCGGCCACAGGGCCACGGCGACCGCCGCCGCCAGGAGCACTGTCACGCCCGCGCCGGCGGAGATGGCGGCGAGGCGGCGCCTGCGGGCCTTTCTCCGCACCCGCCCGGCCAGGTCGTCCGGCACCGGCGGCTCACCGGCCGCGAGGTCCGCTCGCCGCAGCAGCTCGTCGATTGGATCGGCCTTCATCGCAGCTCCTGCCGGAACAGTTCGCCCAGCGAATCTCTCAGCTCCTGCCGGGCCCGATGCAGCCGGACGTGGACGGTGCCCGGCTTGGCGGAAAGTGCCTGGCAGATCTCATCGGTGCTCATCCCTTCCAGATATCGCAACACGACGACCTCCCGCAGCGATCGCGGCAGCGCCTGCACGGCCCGGCGGACCTTGAGAAATTTCTCCCGCTCCATGGCCTCGCCGTCCGGCGGCGGCGGGGTGGCCGCACCCGTCCGGCCAAGCACGGCTGCCTTCAGCTTCCGCCACAGCACCCGCCGCCGCTGATGCGTGCGGCAGGCATTGATGGCGATCCGCGTCAGCCACACGCCCTCGCTGCCGGCGCCGCGGAACTTGCCCTTGCCCTTCAGCGCCGCCAGAAAGACTTCCTGGGCGACGTCTTCGGCCTCCTGGTCCCAGCCCAGGAGCCGATACACCAGCCGGACGATGCGCTGCTGATGGGCGGCCACGAGCCGTTCGAACGCAGCCGGATCGCCGTGGGCGAGCCGGTCGATGCCCGAGGCGGCCTTGCCGTCGCCGGCCGTCTGGATGTTGGAAGCCGCGGCCGCAGTGTCGTCCATATCCGTCATGATTAGACGCGCCTGGCGGGAAAAACTTACAGCAGAAACAGAACGACCCTATCAAGAGACCCCGTTGGCGCGGGAGTTCGTGTCGCGCACGGCCTGCGCGGCGCCGCGGCGCGGAGGCTGCCGGCGCCGTCCCCCGGCGCGGCAACTCTACCGGAGATCCTCCGGGGAGGTCGTCCCTACTACGATTCGACCGGCGGGGTCTCCTCTAGCGGCAACTGCCCGGTCGGCTCCGGCGGCGGGGCCGCGGACGCTGCGGCCTTCGGGCCGTTGAGAAGCTCCTTGAGCGTCGTATACGCCCGGAAGCGAACGACCTTCTTGGCGGGGATGCGGATCTGCTCGCCGGTCTGCGGGTTCCGGCCCATGCGGGCGCGGCGCTGCCGCACCCGCAGCGCGCCCAGCCCGGGCAGAACGAACTCCTTGTTTCGCAGCAGCTCCCTGCGGGCCAGCTCGACCAGCCCCTCGTAGAACCGGCCGACGTTGGCCTTGGAGATTCCCGCGTGACGCATGACGCCTTCGATCATCTCATTGCGGTTCATGAGACGCTCCTCTGAAGTGGAAGGGTTCGGCAACTACCCTACTGCCGGCCGGCGGCCTCGTCAACGATCCGAAAGCGCCGGCGGGCCCGGCGGGCGGCGCAAAGCACGGCCCCGCCGTCTCGGGCGACGACGGGGCCGATATGGACCGAAAGGCTGCTAAAGGGTCGCTTACTTTTGCGGCGCGACCTCTTCCGGCGCTGCCGGGGCGACGGTGCCGCCGGCGGTGAGGAAGCGATCGGGCGGCACGATCCAGATCTCCACGCGGCGGTTCAGCGGGTGGCCTTTGTTGCCCGCGCGGTTGGGCACAATCGGATGATGCTTGCCAAATCCGACCGCCCCCATCCGCGCCTGATCGACGCCGGCCTCGAAGAGGGCCTTGACCACGGCCAGGGCGCGGTGGCTCGACAAGCCCCAGTTGGTCCCGTGGTCGCGGATCGTCTGAGGCTTGACCAGCGGGATGTCATCGGTGTGCCCGGCGACGTAGACGTGGAACTCCTTGGCCGCGTCGGTGTTGACGATCTCGGCCAGCTTCTTCAGGGCGGCGACGGCTTGGGGCTTGACGACGGTGGAGCCCTTGTCGAACGTGAGGTCGCCCTTGAGCTTGATCATGCCGTATTCGGGCAGGTACTCCATCAGCGCG
The DNA here is from genome assembly GCA_964401385.1 of uncultured Planctomycetaceae bacterium. Lineage (GTDB taxonomy): Bacteria > Planctomycetota > Phycisphaerae > SM23-33 > SM23-33 > CAYNYF01. Next base: position 22,529 of record CAYNYF010000013.1, read on the forward strand.
GCGTTCTGTCCGGCCAGGGCGCGCAGGCCCTCGTCCACCCTGGCCGGCAGGACGCGGATCGTGCCCAGCGGCGGGGGTTTCCGCCCGGCGACCTTGTCGTACAGGTCCTTGAGCTTGGTCAGGCTGTCGTTGAGGAATTCCTTCTCCGTCTCCAGGCTGGCGATGAGCTTGTCCTTGCGGCCGACCTCCTGCTGGCGCCTGGCCAGGTCGGCCCGGACGTTTTGATTCTCATCCTGCGCCACCTGGAGTGCCAGTTGCGACCGCCTGAGTTCAGCGTTGGCCCGCTGTGCTGCCGCGAGCGCCTTGTTATGCACCTCCCTCGGCACGCACCCGGTAATTACGGCGCCGCCTAGCAAGGCCAGCACGACCGAGACAACCAACCACCTTGTCATTTTCCGCATCCTTTCGTAGTCCCAGACAACAGCGATATACGGTTGCTGCGGCGTTTTCCCGCTCGGAACGCCCGCCAGACCGCTCCGGCGGGCATGTACGACAAGGCGTAACGGCTGCGCGTCCCGCGCCCGCGTGAATCGCCCGTTCGGGCGACGCGGAACCCGCGCGGCGAGCGGCCCGGTGCGGTCTTACGATCCGCCGCCGCGCTGCATCGCCGCGGCCCGATTGGCCGTCGACTTGCCGATGAAGTAGCCGACAAGGGCGAGGATGATCGCCACGACTGCCACCACCGCCAGAAACGCCGGCATGTTCTGCTGCAGCATCTTCAGGTACGGCGGCTCGGCTTGCAGCAGGACGGCCATGGCAATCGCGCCCATCACCAGCATCACCAGGCAGCAGCCCACGATCAGCCCGGAGAACACCCCGGCGCTGGGGTCGATCTCCTCGACCACTGCGGGGCCTTCGACTGCGGCCGCTTCCGGCTCGGCGTAGCTCGGCTCTTCGGCGACGGCCTCGGCCGCCGCGCTGCCGCCGACGGCGCTTTCCACACTGATATCTTCCAGCACCGCCCCCAGCGAGGTGTCGTCGGGCTCGCGGGTCAAGTCCAGCAGCCCCGAGCCGCTGCCGACGCCGTCGGCGGAGATCCCCCCCTCGGCGGCGGGGGCGATCGACGTCTTGGCCATGGGGTCGGCCGCCTCGACCTCCAGGTCCTCGTCGTCGAAGATGCTGATGCCCTCGGTGGTGATGACGGTGTCTTCCTTGCCGATGGGGGCGGCCGACTGGTCCGCCTGGGCAAGCCCGATGTCCCCCCGGCCGGCGGTGTCGGCGGGAGTCAACTCGATTTCCTCGCCTTCAAGGCCTTCGGCCGGGGCAAGCACGTCCACTTCCTCGACCTTGAACATCTTCTGGGCGCCGTCGGCATACGCGTGGAGCTTTCCTTCCTGCACCAGCTTGGTCAGGTCCTGCGCGCCTACGCCCAGCTTCCGGGCCGTCTCTTCCTCACTGTAGTACATCTTCCCCATGCTTGCTTGCTCCTTTGTCCGGCTCCAGCGGCCGCCAGGAACGCCGCCGCCGCGCTACGGCTTGGGGGTCTTCTCTACCTCTTTCAACCGGCGCGCCTGGGAGACCAGATCGGCGATCTTCGCGGGCACCGGCTCAGTATTGTAAGAGTCCAATTGGCGGTCGTACTCGAACGTCCGCGCCGCCCTCAGCCACAGGCGGCGGTCGCCGCCGACGTATTCGTACAAGCATATTGTATCATTTCGCAAGTCTACAAGGTACAGCCCGTAGCTGTCGCGCGTGACCTGCCCGGCCACGGCGAAGACGCCGCCGGCGGCCCGGGGCGGCCCGGCCGAGCCGGTCTGGGCGCCGGCCGGGGAGGGCGAAAAAGCCAGCTCGACCGCCAGAAACGCGGCAATCGCCGCCAGCACAGCCACGATTGTCCACTCTGCCGCGCTGCCGACGGGGCGGCGGCAGTTTCCCTCAATCGCTTCTGCCATGGGAAATTATCCCTTTACTCCACAAAGCCTCGCAACCAGCCTGATGAATTATAAATCGCGTGCTGACGACAGCAAGTGTTTTTCCCGACCATCGCATGCTGGCGGCTGCATCCCATTTGAGCAGGTAAAATGATGTGAGAATGCGGGCAACGGGTCCGGTGGAGTCGGCCTGCAAGCGCCTGGTCGGCGGTCGCCTCAAAGGCCCCGGCATGCGATGGACGTGCCCTGGTGCCGAAGCCATCCTGGCCCTGCGAATTGCCTGGTTCAACGGCCAATGGCTGGAACTGTGGGAGTCCAAGCCCCTTGCCGCCTGAATCCACCCACAAACGAGGGATGCACCCCTTGCCGACCGGAGGCGGAGGATTGTCTAGCCAACGGGGGTCCGTACGGATATAATACAATTGATGGTTCGGCGTAGCCGATGCCGCTGGTATGATACATGCGTGTCCTCCGACGGTCAGACGGAACATACCTGGGAAATCCGCGGAGGTGGAAGATGATCGCCAAGAAAGTGGCTGTTGCGCTGCTGGTCGTGCCGTTCGTCTGGGCGGCGGCATTTGCCGCTGATGCCGCCGGCAAGGCCCCCCAAACCCTGACGCCCAGACAGTTGCTGATCAAGAGAGTGACCAGCGTCTCGCTGGCCAAGATGCCGCTGATGCGGGTGCTGAAGCGGTACAGCGCGCTGTCGGGGCTGACCATCAATGCCGACTGGAAAGCCCTGGAGGCCGCCGGCGTCACCAAGGAAACGCTGGTGACGCTGAAGACTCGCCCCATGCGGTTCTCCAAACTGCTGGACTTCACGCTCAGTTCGATCGCCCGGAAGAACCGCCCGCTGGCCTGGCGCTTGTCGGGCAAGGAAGTGATCATCAGCACGCAGATGCAGGTGCTGCTGCGGGGTCAGGTGACGCGGCTGCCGCTGGGCTTGGCCCGAGATGTACCGGTTGCCCGGTCCTCGGGCGGCGCGCGGGAGATCAATTTCAAGGAAACGCCGCTGAACCTGGTGATCGACTTCTTCCGTGACCTCGCCGGAGTGAACTTCCACGTGAACTGGCGGGCGCTGGAGTCGGCCGGCATCACCAAGGAAACACCGGTCACGTTGAAGGTCAAGGACGTCTCCGTTGGTCGGGCACTGGATCTGGTGCTCGATCAGCTCAACGTGGGGCACGATCGCTACAACAGCCTGTACTGGGTCATTGATGAGGGCGTGGTGCAGATCGCCACGGGCGAGTCGCTGGACCGGACCACGAGGGTGCGGGTCTACGATATCAGCGATCTGCTCATGGTCGTGCCGAACTTCACGGGCCCTCGCATCGACCTCGGCAATGCCAGCACCAACGGCGGCAGCGGCAATACGGGCAACAGGAGCGGCGGCGGGGGCTTTTTCAGCCAGAGTTCGGACACCAACACCGGCACCTCCTCCGGCACCGGCGAAGAAGAGGACATGGGCGCCCAACGGCAGAGAATACGCGACACCCTGATCGAGATCATCAAGCTGTCGATCGGGGCGGACATGTGGGCCGACTCGGGCACGGGCAAGGGCTCCATCCGGATCCTCCACAACCAGTTGATCATTTCGCAGACGCCGCTGGGCTTCAAACTGCTGGAGCAGGCCTTCAGGCGATGATTCGCGCGGTCCCGGCCGGCACCGCCCGCGGACGCTCATCGAGCGCGCCTGTCTGAGGCGGGGGTAACGGCCTCAGCGCGGGGCCGTCAACCACCCCGGTACGTACAGCAGGAAGTGTCGGACTCGTGGACCGAAATGGCCTTGAGTTCGGGAAGCTGCGAGCGGATTCGGTCCCAGAACCATTTGGCAATCGTCTCGCTGGTGGGGTTTGTCAGGCCTTCGACGTCGTTGAGGCTGGCGTGGTCGACCTGGCGAATGAGGGGTTCGACCGCTTCCTTGATCTTGCTGAAGTCCATGACCCAGCCGAGCTGCTGGTCCACGGGGCCAGCCACGAGGACCGTCACTCGGTAACTGTGGCCGTGCGGCCGGGCGCACTTGTGATCCGGCGGAACGTTGGGCAGATAGTGCCCCGCCTCAAACCTGAATGTCTTGCTGATTTCGGCTTTCATGGTTGCTTCCTCACACGCCGCGATCGGCCCCGGGCCAGATAACCTTGTGGAGCTGCAATCCCAGACGCACGTCCCCGGGCAGGTCCGGATCGCCCAGGATCCACTTCGCCAGCGTTGCCGGTTCCACCAGACCGGCCGCCGGGGTCAGAATGACGCTGCACCGTGACGCCAGGTCATTCTTTTCGATGGTGTGCCGGGCGAACCGGTAGTCGCGCTGGTCGGCGAGGATGAATTTGACCTCGTCGCTCGGGCGCAGAGCCCCCAGGTTCGCCGTCAGGAACGTCTCGGCCTGCCCCGAGCCGGGGCACTTGACGTCCACGCACCGGATCACCCGCGGATCGACTCCGGAGATGTCCTGCGAGCCGTTGGTCTCCAGCAGGACCTCGTGGCCGGCGTCGCACAGCCGCGACAGCAGCTCGGGCGTGCCCTGTTGCAGCAGCGGCTCGCCGCCGGTGACGAGCACGCATCTGCGCCCCACCCGCCGCACCTCGGCCAGTACCTTCTCCAGCGGCATTTCGCGGCCTTCGTCGTAGGCGTACCTGGTGTCGCACCACTTGCAGCGGAGGTTGCAGCCCGTCAGGCGGACCAGCGCGCACGCCCGGCCGGCGCGGGCGCCCTCGCCCTGAACCGTGTGGCAGATCTCGTTGACGATCAAAGTGGCGGGCATGGTGGGCCATTGTATCGGATCGGCCCACTTGCCGCACACACGCGCCGGCAATACCATGACGCCGGTCATGAAGAACAGAGCCATCTGGGTGATCCTGGCGGTCGCGGTGATTCTGCGCGGGGCGTTCCTGCTGACTGGCTGGAACAGGCCGCGGAGTTTCTTCACGCCCGATTCCCATGACTACGACGCCTTGGCCCGGGCGATGATCGAGCGCGGGGAGTTTTCCCGGACCGGCGACGGGCGGGCGGAGATCTTTCGCACGCCGGGATACCCGCTGTTCCTGGCGGGCGTGTACGCCCTCTCCGGCGGGAGCGTCCAGGTGGCCGTCGCCGTGCAGGTCCTGCTCGATGTGATGTTGTGCCTGCTGGTGTATCTGCTGGGCAAGCGGCTGTGCTCTCCAGGCGTGGGGCTGATCGCGGCCGGGGTACAGGCCGTCTCGCCGGCCGCCGTGGTGTCTTCGGTGCGGCTGCTCTCGGGGGGGATCTTCACTTTGCTGTTGACGGTCGTGCTGATCCTGCTGGTGGATTGTCTGCGGGGCCGGCGGCCTTGGCGGGCGCTGCTGGCGGGGGGGCTGATGGGCCTTGCGTGCCTGGTCCGGCCGATCGGCCTGCCCGTCGTTGCGGTCCTCTTCGGCGTGCAGCTCAGCCGGATTCGTCGGTGGCGCCAGGCCGTCGTTTTCGCCGCGGCCGCGGCGGCAGTGATCGCGCCGTGGATGGTGCGCAATTACACCGCTGCCGGCTACGGGAAGCTCTCCTCGGTGGCTGATTTCAACCTCTTCTACAACAACGCGACGGCCCTGGTGGAGGCCCATCCGCAGATCCAATTGAACGAAGGGCAAAGAGAACTGCTGGCCTTGCCGGCCCGGTCGCCGGCATCGTGGCCGAGCGTGAAGACGCTGAACGACCCTGCCTTCGTCAGTCGCTGTCGGCGTGAGGGCCTGGCGATTCTGACGGCCCATCCGCTCAGATATGCGGGCGTGCATCTTCGCACGACAGTCAATGTTCTGCTGCCGGCCGCCACCGACGTGCTGGAGGTCGCCGGCGTGACGACCGGCGGCAAAGGCACGCTGGGGGTGCTGCGACGGGAAGGGCTGCTCGCGGCGATCCGCCACTATTTCGGCGGGGCGCTCTGGCCGCTGTGGCTGTGCGTGCCGCTAATGCTGTTGACCGGCGCCAAGTATGCCGGGGCCGCGATGGGGGCCGTGCGCCGTCTGCGATGGAACATGAGCGCGGAGATCTGGCTGATCTTCTTGACGATCCTGTACTTTGGGCTCGTCCCCGGGCCGGTCGCCCACGCCCGCTTCCGCGTGCCGATCGCGCCGCTGCTATCCGTGGCGGCCGGCGCGGGAATCGCATGGCTGGTTGGGAAGCTCCGCCGGGCCGCTTCCCGCATCGCGCCGTAGGAGGTGGCCGGCGCTTCTCAACCGCCGGGCTCGAACGCTCGCAGGTTCTTGACGAAGTCCTCGACGATCCACTCGGGCGTGGACGCCCCGGCCGTGACCCCGGCGACCTTCTTGCCCGCGACCATCTCCGCCCGGAAGTCTTCCCAGTTCTCCAGGTGATGCGTCGGCACCTGCTGCTCGGCGCACAGCCGCGCCAGTTCCCGCGTGTTGGCCGACTGCCTCCCGCCGAGAACGAACATCACGTCCACCCGGCGGGCCACCTCCACGGCCGCGTGCTGGCGCGCCCGGACCTCGCCGCAGACCGTATTGACGATCTTGATCTCGCTGTGGCCCCTGGCGACGATCCGCCCGACCATCTCGCCGAAGTATTCCACCGAGTGCGTTGTCTGGCAGATGATCCCCAGCTTTCCCCGACGCGGCAGGCGGTCCAGCTCTTCCGGTGAGTCCACGCAGATCACGTCCGGGGCGCAGCCGCAGACGGCCCGGACCTCTGGATGCGTTTCCTCCCCGACCACGACCACGCGGTAGCCTTCCTTCGCCAGGGCGGCCGCAACCCGCTGGGCCCGCTTGACCAGCACGCAGGTGGCGTCGATGATCCGCACGCCGCGGGCGCGGAGCCTCTCGACGACCTGCGGCGGCTCGCCGTGGGAGCGAACCAGCACCGTCTGGCGGGCCTGGCCGGGGTCGGCTATCACCTTCAGCCCCTGGCGGGCGAGTCTTTCCACGACCTGGCGATTGTGGATGATCTCGCCGAGGCAGAAGATCTCCCCGCCGCGCTGGGCCAGGGCCTTCTCGGCCATCTCGATGGCGTGCTCAACGCCCCGGCAGAATCCCATTTTTCGGGCCAGTCGGACCTTCATGGCTGGAAGCCGTGCCCGGCCGGCATTTCGACCGGGCCCAAGAAGTTTACAACGAAGTTTCGCGCCGAGTCAAAAACCGGCCGGACGACTCCTCGGAGGGGCGGCGCCTACTCTACCCATTTGAGACCCTTCAAGGTCGCGGCGTGCCGGGCCAGCCGCTCCTGCCAGTCGTCGTAGAACCGCTCGTAGCCCCAGGAGAACGCCGTGCCCAGGTACGGCTGGAGCGACCAGCGGTCCTTGTGGTCGCCGTTGAAGACCTCCAGGATCTTCGCCAGGCTCGCCCGGGCCGCGGGCAGGGCGGCGCGCTTCCTCGGGTCGGACGATTTTTCCGCTTCGGCGATCGCCGCTTTGAGCAGGCTGTGGCACTTCAGGTCGTTCATGCCGTCGCCCCAGTTGATCATGGCCGGCGCCCGCAGAAGCTTCTTGGTCCGCCCGTCGTAGGCGACCTGTCCGGCGATGTGCCCGCCGGTGAGGTGCCAGGCGTGGAAGTACTTCGCCCCGCTGGAGATCATCAGCCAGCCCGCCTGGTAGCGGGCGGCCTCGTCCTTGTCGGCGCCGCCGCAGAAGCCGAAATCCTTGCCCTGCTTCTTGACCCAGCGGTAGAGTTCCGGCCCGGCCCAGTTAGCCGGATCGTCGAAGGCGGGCGCGGTGAACCACTTCAGGCACACCGGCAGGGGGTCGAACTGCACGTCCAGGGTGGTCAGTGCGTCCGGGGCGACCTGGTTGACCCAGCCCATGGCGGGCACCGGCAGGCCGTTGCGTCCGCCACCGAGATTCGGCTCGTCGAAGGTCATGTAGATCAGCGTCGGCCACTCGGGATGGGCCTTGTGGGCGGCCTCGATCCGCGCGATCTGTCGCTTGTAGGCCTCGGCGGCCGTTTTCAGCCGCTCGGCCCAGGTCCGCGTGCCTTCGTTGAAGTTGGCCGGCCGAACCAGCTTTAACAGCCGCCCGCCGTTCCACTTCGGCCCGACGTCGAAGTCGCTGAAGGCCGACACCGCCGCGAACCCGTGGCCCTTGATCCACATCATCTGCTTGTGCAGGGCGTCCAGGTTGACCTGCCATTTGCCATCGGCGTCCTTCTCGTAGTCCAGGAAGTTGCCGAAACGAGTGATGCAGTTGAACCCGCTGCGACTGTAGACCCTCAGGCCCTCTTCGTCCCAGCGCGGGTTGTTGCCCTGATAGATCAGCCCCACGAAGGCGTCCGTCGGCGTCGGCTGGACCATGTCCTGCACGCGCAGGCTGATGGGAATGGCGGGGGCGGACCCGCCGCCTTCAAACGCAACCTCTACCTTGCCGGTGTACTTTCCGGCCTTGGCGTCGGTGGGGACGTGGAAGGTGATGAAGAAATACCGCACGCCTTTCTCGCCGCTCAGCGTCACCGGGCGCACGGAGGATTTGTCGTTGAGGATCTTCATGTAGCGGCCGCGGCCGGCGCCCAGGTAGCCGGGGCAGTACTCGATGAGTTCGGCCGGGATTTTGGCCTTCCCGGCGGCCAATGCCCCGCCGGCGACGCGGCAGACGAAGTTGGGGATCTCGCGCGTGTGGTAGACGCCGACGCAGTAGCTGACCCGCTGACCCTTCAGCGCGAACTTGTCCAGTGCGGTGAGCTTTTCGTGGGGGTAGGGCATCGCGCACCACTCCGGCCGGCCGCGCTTCTTCTCGTCCAGCCGGCCCAGCGGCATTAGCGGCGGGCGGGTGAACAGGAACATGCCGCCCTTCATGAGCGGCTTGAGCGCCAGGTCGAAACGGACGTTGACCTGGGGCTGTTCCATCAGGACGGCCCCGTCCAGCCACCACCTGCCGCGGGTCTTGCCCGGCTCCATGTAAAAGTGCTTTCGCTGCTGGAGGACGAACTCCAGCGTGCATTCGGCCTCGGCCGCCTGGGCCGTATACCGGTCGTTCCCCCAGTCGGTCACGCCGCCCTCCATGACGGCCTTCACCCACGGGCGAGTGCTGCACTGGGGGGTAATGCCGCCGCGGAAGGCCGCGACTGTCTTGGTCTTCGTTGCGTCTTTCGGGTCGGGCCTGACGGTCTGGAGCCGGAAGTGGGCGGCGCTGCCGGCCTGGTAGCCGAACCGGCTGACGTTGTCGGTCTTGCTCCAGACGCCGAAGTAATACCACGAGTCCTTGTGGAGCGGGATCTTCCGGGAGTATCGGGTCGAGATTTCCCGCCCGTCGGCCGTCAGCATCAGGGAGGCGTCGCCAGCGTGCTTGACCTGCTTGTCTCGCTTGGCGGGGGCGGAGAATCCCTTTGCCCGGTCGCCATCGGCCGCCTCGAAGCCGCCGTTGGCGATCAGGTTGTGCGGGCTGTTCACAACGTCGATCTCGGGCGGATTGCCGACTACCCAGTCCGAGTGGCTGAAGCGGTAGGAAAGCGTCTGGCCGGGCTCGATTTTCGGGACCACCAGGATGATCTCGTCATTGCCCGGTCGGTCGTACGGTGGGATCTGCTCGATCCGGTACTGCGCCCGCTTGCCGGACGGGTCGCGGACGTGGATGCCGTCGGCGGCGAATGCCGGGTCCAGGTTGCGCCCGAAGACGGTGTAGACCCGCAGGATCACCGGCCAGTTGGTCTTGGCCTCGCCGGAGACGTTCTTGAGGTCCACCTGGACCTCGTTGGCGGCCATGGTGCAGCCGCCGATCAGGACGATAACGGCCACTTGAACGACGGCGACGTGCATGATTCTCGAAGTCATCTTTCGCTCCTTATCTACCGAGACCGGGGCGCCGGCGGCAAAGCGCGGCGGCGCCGGTTGCCTTCGTCTCTCTTTACGGGGACACGATGGAGACGCGGATCTTGCCCTTGGGAACGGCCAGTTTCTCGAGCGTTGCCAGGCCCCACTTGTCGGCGGCGCCCGTTCCGTTGCCGCGGACGGCCTTGGTTTCGGCGTCGGCGACCGTCCAGGTGAATTTCTGTCCGGGCTTGGGCCGGAACTTTCGACACCCGCGCGGGGTGAGGTCCACGGTGCATTCTGGTTTTCTCGCGGCCTTGTCGAGCCAGACGGTCACCTCGAAGCGCTTCGGTTCGTCGATCAGGTCGTCGAAGCCCCAGCGGAGATCGGCGTTGAACCGCCCCCACGGATCGCCGCTGCCGATCGTCCCGCCGGCCGCGCCGCCCCACTGGTCGCCCTCGCCGATCATGTCGTCCAGCGAGCAGTTGGAAAAGGCCGGCGCTGCCTGTCCGCGGCGGATGGGCATGGCGCAGACCGCCCGCGGCGGCCCGCCGAAGCCCTGGCTGGCGCCGTGGTGCGCGGCGAAGGCGCGCTTGGTGTCCAGCAGCGCCCGGTACAGCTCCGGGGCGGGCATGAAGCCCATGTCGCCGACGTGGCTGGCGCTGGATGCCTTGCCCACGTAGAACGGCAGCTCCGCCGTGGGATTCTCGCGGATCCATTTGGCGACGTTGAGGTACTCCCACTGGTCGACCATGCCGTCTTCGTTCTTGGCCGCACGCGGGTAGGCGCCCCAGGCCCAGCCGTGCTTCTGCATTTCGATGCCGGCGGAGAAGTTGGCGTACGGGTCGGCGATCACCATGGCGAACTTGTCGGCGTGCCGCAGGCCCCAAATGGCGAACTGCCCGTTGATGACCACCCGGTCGGGATGGATGTTCGGCCATTTCTTGCTGGCCCACTCGATTAGGGCGAAGATCTGCCGGTGCGTGTAGTTGCGGACGAGGCCGTCGTCATACGTCTTCAGCGTGCCGACGCACTCGTGCATGCCCTGCCACATCGCCCCGGTGACCGGCGGGGCCACGTAGTACGCCCCGGGCACGTGCCGCCGGCCGAGGTTGTAGGGGGACTGCCCGCCGTACGTGCCGGTGCAGATCTCCAGCGGGGCCTCGGGCTTTTGCGCGGTGGAGGCGTCGTAGGCGCTGGTCATGAACACTCGCAGCGGGGTCGGCCAGTACGGCGGCTCGTAGAAGCACACGTAGGTCTCGCGCACCTGCTCGACGTTTCTCCGCTTTGTGACGCTCCTGCCCTGTAGCAGGGGGGCGACGGGCTCGACCTTCTCCGTCACCGGATTTGTCAGGCTGTTTCCGGCGTTGAAGTCCTTCACCGCCTCGTAGCCGTTCACCACGGCCGTGACGGCGTAGTAGAACGAGCCGTTCCGGCGCGAGGTCATCACGCACAGGTTCTCGCCGCTCGCGAGCTGCCGCTCCATCGGCACGCGGAATCGGTTGACCAGCACGTCCAGCCGGCGATTTCCCCCGAGCAGCTTGGACGGGCGGGAGTTCTTGCCGGGAAACTCGGTCGTCGGCACCGCGTCGAGGTTGTAGGCCGGCAGGATCTCCGCCACTTCGCGCACCAGCTCGGCCTGCCCGATCGTCCCGGCGGTGATGGGGCGACTGTGGCGGTAGACGCGGTACAACATGCTGCGATGATTTCGTGCGGCCAGCACCTTGGCCTCGAAATCAGCGAAGTTGATTTTCTCGGCGCCGATGACGTCCTGCGTTTGGCGCCACCGCAGGAACACCTGCCCGCCGTGATGCCCGGCCTCCAGGGCCGTTACCGGCGGCGTGGGCTTGGCGACCCTGGCGTCATAGGAAACGTGCAGGGCTGTGGCCGTGCGCACCCAGCCCGGCGCGGAGGCCACTACCAGCCCCAGGTTCAACGCGGGGTCCTTGACCCACCCGCGGACCAGCTCGGTGGCGTCGAAGTCGTTGAAGAACGGCGGCCGGAGGGGCAGGGACTTCGCCGCCCGGACGGGCTTTTGATCCTGGCCGCGCAGAACCGGGTAGAACAGCACCGGTCGGCTGTACCCGCGGCGCCGGACGGAGACCTTCAGGATCGCCCGGTGCACGGTCGCGTTCTTGGGGATGGCCGACAGGTCGAACTTCACCACCCGGCCGAGGTCCTCCGCGTTCTCGATGCTCATCGTTCCCGGCTTGGAGCAGCCCTTTGACCCGAAGCTGTCGGTGGCCAGGTCCCCCCGGGCCGGGCCGGCGGCGAACAGCGCGAGCGCCAGCAGGTATGGGATCGTCGCTTTCATGACGCGCTCCTTGTAACGGTCAGCTTCGCTTTTCCGCGAAGGCTGATTTTGGGTATGGTGACCAGGCCGTTTTCGTCGGCGATGGCCTGGCCGGATTGCGGCTTGTCCTGGCGTCGCAGCCGCTGGCCGAGCAGCTCGGTCTGGTACTGGACTCTGTCGCCGGGCCGGAGAAGGAAGTTCTTCATCCGCCGGGGCGTGACGTCCACGGTGACGTTGCCGGTGAGGATGATTTCGAACTTATCCGCTTCGTCGACGATGCTCTCATCTTCCCACCAGGCGCCGTAGTTGGTGGCCCCGCCGTCGCCGTTTCGCCCGCCCTGGTAGTCGCTGCTGCAATTGGTGAAGACCGGAATCGGCCGATCCCGGCGGACGTTCAACCCGAACCGCCTGCCTCCGGGGTTCTTCAGGCCGGGCGGGTTGACCGCCCCCCATGTGCCTTCGCTGATCACGGGCTGCTTGGCCTGGGCCAGGGCCTGTAGGAACTTTGCGATGGGCGGCCAGTCCCACTGCCCGCGGCCGCCGTAGGAGAGCATCGGGCGGAGGAGCTTGGGCTGTGCGGCGACCTCTGCGGCCAGATCGAAAAACTCCCACACGTCCTGGCCGCCATCGGTCTTCAACTGCCACTCCTTCAGCCCGATGAGTTTTTGCAGATTGCCCGAAAGGGTCTTGGACTTCCTGGGCCGCCAACTTGCCGTCTTGGCCTCGGCCGGAATGGCGGCGGGGTCCGGCATGCCCTTGCAGGTGTAGACCAGCGAGAACACCTCCGGGTGTCGCATGCCGAATTGCAGGGCGGCCGTGGCGGAATAGCCCCGGTCGCCGCTGCACGTCAGGCACGCGCGGTCGACGGTCGGGCCGACCTGCGAGCGGTTGACCTTCATCTCGTCGAAGGTCCATTCCAGGAACGCCAGCATCCGCCGCCAGGTGTAAGGCTGGATCGTTCCCTGCCGCAAACTCCGCAGTGTGCCGGCCGACTGGTGATGCCCGTAGTACCAGGTTCTCAGCGGCGCGTCGTGCGGCGAGACCAGGATGGTGTCTGTCCGGTGCGGCCAGCGGGGCCGGCGGAACATGTCGTTGCCGGTCAGGACCAGCTCCAGCGGGGCGGGGGTCTTTACGCCCTCGGGGACGAAGGCGCTGTAGTTGTAATACTGGTTCGGCAGGTTGGACAGCGGCGGCGCGGTCCACTGGACGTACTGGAGCCGGCGCCCGGCGTAGTCGAACAGGACCTTCATGTCCATTTTCCGCTGGAAGACGGGCCTGCCCCGGCCGCCGGTCTCGCGGACCGGGCCGACGACGTTCCGCCCTTTCCGCAGGTCGGTAGTGTTCTCCCGCCCGTTGACCACGATGGTCACCGCATAATGGGCCGCGCCGGGCTTGTCCGGCTGATGGACGTACAGGCCGGTGCCGTTGGGGAGGGGGTCCTTGCCGCCGGGGATCACGAACCGGTCGATTACCACGTCGCCGTGGGCCGAGCGGGGAATGCCGTACCAGCTCTTGGAGACGCTCTTGGCGTAGTCCATGTCTTCCAGCATCCGCTTCCGCATCACGTGGAATGCCTGGTCGGCGGATCGGCCGTTGACGTTGTAGCCCGACAGCGGGCGGACCTCCCCCAGCAGCGTCGCCTGGGGAAGATTTTCGCCGGTGATGGGCCTTTCGGATCTGTAAACGCGATAGCGAACGGTGCGCTTGTCGTCCAGGTTCTCCAGGGCGGCCTCCAGCTCGCGCCAGGTCGGGCGGTCCTTTTCCAGAACCTTTTCGATCTCCTCCCAGGTGATGAAGGTCTGCCCGGCCTGGTGGAAGGCCTTCACGCCCTTGACCAGCGGCAGGCCGTTGGCGGGCTTTCCCTCGTAGGCGATCTCCAGGAAGGTCTTTTCCTTGATCCACCCGGGGAAGGCGCGGACGTCGAAGTTCAGCTTCTGGTCGGGCTTGATCGCCCTGTCCGGCACGGCGAAGGCGTCGTACCAGGGCGGGATCAGCTCCAGCGGCTTTTTCTGCCCGGCAAGGACGATCTCGACATTCACCAGAGCGGCGTCTTTGTCGCCGGCCGGTGCTTCGCGGAAACACACCAGCCTCGCCCGGCGGACCTTCGCCCGCCGCGGCAGCGCGGACAGGTCGAAGGTGATCCGCCTGCCCTCCTCGTCGATCTGCATCGTCCCGGGATGGGCGAAGTGCCCTTCGCCGCCCCAGCTCTCGACGACCATCAGTGCCTGCGCCGACGGCGCGGCGATTGCCAGCGTCATCAGGCAGACAGTCCAGGTGAAATCTTTCATGTGCGCACGTTCCTTTCTACTCGCCAACGATCGAAACGCGAATCCTGGCCTTGGAGACCTTCAGCCTCTCCAGCGTCACCAGCCCGCACTTGTCGGCCTCGGCCGTGCCGGCTTGCAGGACCTTTTTGCCGTCCGCGTCCGTGCCGGACCACTTGAAAGCCTCCCCCGCCCTGGCCTTGAACTTCCGGCAGCGGCGGAAGGTCGCGTCCGCCGTGCAGGAAGCGGCTGGGGCGTTCTTATGCAGGTAGATCGTGATGCCGAACTCTTTCGGCTCGTCCCGGATCGTCTCCGGCTCCCACATCAGGAAGCCGTTCATCTGCCCGTTGGCGTCGCCGTCGGCCCCGTGGCGGCCATCGCCGGGGCAATCGTCGATGCTACAGTTCCGGAAGGCCGGCAGGGCCTGATGCCGGCGAATCCGCCCCGCCAGCGGCAGCGTCGCCGGCGGGCCCAGGCCCCAACTGCCGCCCCAGGTGCCGCTGAAGGCGCGCTTGGTGTCGGCCAGCGCCCGGAACGTCGCCGGAATCGACAGAAACCCCATGTCGCCGACGTGCGTGCCCAGCCCGGGGAAGGTGATCACGTACGGCAGCTCGGTGCCGGGGTTCTCGGCGATCCACTTGCTGTGGTGCATGTACACCCACTGCCGGATGCCCAGCCAGTTGGTGTTGCCCAGCTGGCCGGTGCCCCACTGCCAGGCGCGTTTCTGGGCTTCGATCATCTCGGCGTAGTTGCCGTACGGGTCGGCCATGACCACCGAAAACACGTCCCCGTGCCGGGCGCCCCAGAGGGCGTACTGGCCGTACAGGATGACGCGCTCCGGGTCGACCGGGTGGGCCTGCCGAATCCAGTCGATCAGGCCGAATATGAGCCGCTGCTGATAATTGTGGACGATGCGGCCGCTGACGGCCCGGCCGCCTTCGATCATGCCCTGGAGCATCGGGTCGGAGTAGATGGGAATCGCCAGTTGGATCGCACCGGGCACGTAGCGGCGGTCCTTCCACCGGATCTTCGACCCGTACGGCGGGGTGGTGACCTCCAGCGCCAGCTTCGCGGCCTCCGCATGGTCCGGGACGTACACTTCCGGCCTGACCGTGACGGGCTTGTAGAAGTACGGCTTTTCAAGCTTGACCGTGTAAACGTAAGCGGTTCCGCTCCCCTCGCGCCCGCGCTTGTAGGGCGCCTTGGAGACCAGCTCGGCCTTCAGCGCGGGCAGCTTCGACGTGAGCGTACCCGGCTTGAGGGCCGGCGCCCCCGGCGGGGGGGCCGGCTCGGCCTGACACACAGCCGGCACGATCGTTACCGCTGCCATCGCCACAGCCGCAATCGCCCACCACTCCACGCCGTATCTCTTGCGGATTCCCATGAAGGCTCTCCGTTCCCGTGCTAATCGGGCGCGTAAATCTTCAGCCTGCTCGGCGACCGAAACCTGACCTGCGGGATCGTCACAAGCCCGTGCTCGTCGGCTTCGGCCTGGCCGGACTGGATGACCTTCCCGGTCTTGAGGTCCACGTTTTCCCACTGGAACTTCCGGCCGGGTTTGGGCCGGAACTTGCGGGTCCGTCGCGGGGTCACGTCGCTGGTTCCGCCGCCGGCGTACGTGACTTTTCCCTGGCCGTGGATGGTGATCTCAAAGCGGTCGGGCTCGTCGATGAAGTCCGCCAGCCACCGCCGGCCGTCGGCGATCCGCCCGCCGCCCCAGTACCGCGGCTTGCCCGTGGTGAAGGGCTCTTCGTTGATGCCGCGGTCGCCGCTGTTGTTCCGCAGCGCCAGGAGGGGCAAGTCCAGGGCGAAGTCGAAGGCGTCCTTGGCGCCGACCTGGCCCTCCGGCAGCGGCAGGTAATGCCCGCCGCCCCAGTAAAACCGGGCGGTAAAGGGCTGCTTAGCCCGCCACAGCGTCTTCATGAACTCGACCTGGTTGGTCCAGGGCGCCGACAGCGACGCCGGACCCATCGACAGGAACGCCAGCGGCGCCTTGGGGTTGGCCCGGACGTACGTCGTCAGGTCGAATTCGTCCCAAATGGGTTTTCCGTTCTCATCGGGGATCTTCCATTCGACCTTGCCCCAGACGTGCTCTCGCTGCAGGCGAGGGGGGGTGCGCTTGTAGTTGTCGATTCTCACCAGCTTCGGCGTGGCCTTGGGGTTCGGGTCGGGCTGGTTGGTCAGCACGTAGGCGAACTTGTCTCCGTGCCTCACCCCGTAGTAGAGGGCTTCCGTGCCGCCCACGGCCGAGAGGCGCTTGCGGTCGCCGTGGAACTCCTTCATGGCCCAGTCGACGAAGGCAAACAGCCGCCGCCTGGCGTATGGCCGGACGACGCCCTGCTTGAAGGACTTCAGCGTGCCCAGCGCCTCGTGGCAGCCGTACCAGAACGACCGGACGGGCCCGTCGCGCCCGGAGATCAGGATGGTGTCCCGCCGGTGGGGCGTGGCCGGGCGCATGAACTGATCCTTGGTCAGGAACACGCGCACCGGCGCCGGCCTGGGCGGATCAGCGGGGACGTAGACGCTCCAGTTGTGGCACTGGTTCGGCAGGTTCGCAAGCGGCGGCGCCGCCCACTGCACGTAGTAGCGCCGCTGGCCGGGATAGTCCCAGAAGACCTTCAGCGTGCCGGCGGCCTGGAAGACCGGCTCGCCGGCCCCGACGGTTTCGGCCAGCGGCTCGCTCGTGGCGTTGGCGGCCGAGAAGTCGACCGTGTTGGTCACGCCGTTGACGCTCGTGGCGACGGCGTAATACGCCTTCTCCGCCTTTCCCGGGTTGTGCACGTAGAGACCGGACCCCCGCGGCAGGGGCTTGCCGGAATCGTCGATCACGAAGCGGTCCACGACGACCTCGTCCATCTCCGGCATGTTCATGGTGTAGCCGCCGAAGTACCACTGCCGGGAGAGCTTGCGGGCGAAGGCGATGTCCTCGGCCGAGCGCTTGCGGTGCATGTAGATCAGCCGCTCCAGTGACCGGCCCTCGACGTTGTAGCACGAAAGCGGCTCGACCTGGGCCAGGCATTCGGCCTGGTGGATGTTCCCGGCCGTGATCGGCTGCGTGTGGCGGTAGAGGCGATAGCGGACCGCGCCGTTGGCGTCCATCTCGGCCAGGGCCTTTTTCAGGGCGCCCCAGGTCACATTCTCCTCGGCGATGCGCTTGTCGATCTCCCGCCAGGTGATGAAGGTCTGCCCGGCCCGGTGGAAGACGCGCAGGCCCGAGGGCTGCTTGGGCGGGTCCTTGACCTTGCCCTCATATTCGATGTCCAGACAGATGCTCCGTGCGTCGAGCTTGGGGAAGGATTCGATCGAAAAGCCTTTACAGATGTCCGGTGACTTGAGCAGTTTCTTTACGACCTCCGTGGCGTCGAAGCGGTCGTACCAGGGCCCGACGAGCTTCAGCGGAGAGGGGATGTCCGCCGTCTCTGTCAGCAGCGGGCGGATGACGATGTCGGCCAGCGCCCAGTCCTCCCGGCCGGTCAGCGGCTCCGATCGCTTGGCGTACAGATAGGCGCGGTACACTTTCGCGTTCCCGGGCAGGCCGGAAAGATCGACCGCCACCTCCCAGGTCTGCCTGTCGCCGCTGCCGGTGACGACGAGCTTGCCCGGGCTGCGGCTGTTGGGCCCGACCTGAGCTGTCACCAAATCGGCACGGGCCCAGCTCCACAACAGGCAAGTCGCGGCCAGGATCAAGCCGAATGGTCTTGCAGCCACGGCGGGTCTCCTTTCGCGAGGCGAGCGGCGGCAGATCCACTTCGCATACGGAATACAAAGATAACGTGAACCTCTTGGAACTCAAGCAGCGCCCGACAACGCCGGGGCGCTCGCAATGGTTCAACCCCGTCGGCCCCGTGCCGGTCCGGGCGAAATGCGCGCTGCCCGCCAATGGCGCCCTGCAAGGCCACGATCTGCCCCGGGCGTATTGACGCGGCCAATGCCCGGGCCATAGGATGACAGCGCACGTGGCCCACAGCGGAGAAAAAACGAAGCTTTCCCCAAGCAACTACTGGCTGTACAAGGCGCCGGTTCAGTATCTGCTGGCGGGGACTGTGGTCGCGGTGATCGTCTTCGTGCGGCTGGGGGCGACCACGCTGGACAATCACGAGGCCAAGGCCGCTCTAGCCGCTCGGGGCATGGTCCGCCAGGCCGGGTGGCTGATGCGAGGAGCCCACGAACCGCCCGTGCCGCCGGACACGCCGGTCAACCGTTGGCTCATTCCCGTCAACAATGGCCGACCCAGACTGGTCAAGACGCCGCTGCCATATTGGTGCATCGCCTCAACGGCGCTGGTGACCGGGCGGGTGGACGAGTGGACGGCCCGGCTGCCGGCGGCTATCTCGGCGGTGTTGTGCGTGTGGGTCACGCTGGCGCTGGGGCGGCGGATGTTCACATCGCGGGCCGCCTTGATGGGGGCGGTGATGCTGGCGACCAGCCTCGGCCTACAGAAATGGGGACGCAACGCCCGCCCGGAGGCGATGCTGTGCCTGTGGGTGACAGCGGCCATGGCGTGCTTCTACGTAGGCCTGACGGCCCGCACCCGCGCTCGCCGCGCCGGCTGGATGATCGGCTTTTGGCTGGCGATGGGCCTTGCCAACCTGTCCAAGCAATTCTTCCCGCTGTTGCTAGCCTGGCCGCTGCTGGCTTTCGTCTTCTGGCGGAGCCGGGACCGGGCGGAATCCGCGGGTGCCGTCCCGGCCGGCACGGCCAGGAGAACTCTGGCCCTGTGCCTGATATTCACGGCGGGGGCGGTGGCCGCGGGTATGGTCTTCGCCGCCGTCGGTCTCGAAAAGGCGTGGGCGCGACTGGGAGTATCGGCCACGGCCGGCGGCCTGATCAACAAGGCTTTTGTGTTAGCCCTGCCGCTGGTCTGGCTGGCCTTGCGGACCCGGCCGTGGCGTGACGTCGGCCGGCTGCTGCCGACGGCGGCTCCGGGGGCGATCCTCATGTTCGCGGCCTTTCTGCCGTGGATGTGGTACATGCACAAGCTGTTTCCTGCGGGGGGAGGGATGTTCAGCGAGCAGGTCGCCCAGCGCGCCGCCGGCACCGGCAAATGGGGCTCGAACGGGCCGCATTACTACCTGCTCCCGCTGCTTACGCTTGTCCTGCCCTGGGTGGGATTTCTGCCGGGGGCGCTGGCGGTCGGCTGGATGAGGCGCTTCGCCCGGCATCGGCACGCGCTGACCTACCTGTTCCTCTGGTTGGTGGTGCTGGTCGGCCTGCTGACGCTGTCGGCCGGGCAGCGGGCCCACTACATCCTGCCGGGGCTGCCGTCGGTGTGCCTGCTGATGGGTTTCGTGGCCGAGGACGTTTTCTTCCGACATCGGTGGATCACCCGGCCGCTGGGGCGGCTGCTGGGCGTCTGCTACGCGGCGGTCTTCCTGATTGCCCCTTTGGGTGTGGCAGTGTTTTGGGCTGCGTCTCTTGGCTTGGCCGGATGGTTGAAGGCGTTCCAGTCCGCGCCCGAGCCGGGCCGCTTGCTGCACCTGTTGATCGTTACACTTGTCGCGGCCGTGGCGGCGGGGGCGACCCTGGCGGTGTGTCTCAGGAAGCGACTGGCCGGCGTGTTTGCATTGATCGCGGCGTCGATCGTAATCATTTATGTCGGCTTCCACGCCGGCGGTCCGTTGTGGGACGACCAGGCGCCCGCGGCCGGGTTCGCCCGCAGCGCCGCTGAGATCGTTCCGCCCGGCGCGGCCGTGGCCAGCGTGGGCGACTCCCAGGCCATCACGGTCTATTACTTCGGACGAACGATCCCCAACATGTACTTCCTGTCCGGCGAGGAGAAGCGCCGCTGGTCCAGCGCCGCGGCTCACTTGACCAGCTTCACGCAGCAGGGCAGGTACGGCAAATTGCTGCGCGACCCGGAAAAGGTCGCCTGGGTATTCTCGTACGGCCGGTACGTCCGGTACATCCTGCCGCTGGGCTTTGAAGTTGCCCTCCGGGTCCAGGGCAAACAGAAAAAGAGAATCGTCTTCACGCTGCTTCGCAACAAGGGTTTGACCAAGGCAACACGCACGGCTTGGCAGCCCGACGATATTGCTGAAGCAAGATCAAGCAGGGCCGATCCGGATTCGTTCCAACCGGTCTGGCCCGCTGAGAGCAAAGGCAGATGAGCTACCGAGACATCCAGCTTGACCAACCCGCGCCACGGTCTTTCAAGGCGCGCGCCTGGCTGCGGCGATCCGCCCTGGGGCGAGCGATGTACCGCCGACGGTGGAACCGGATGGCCGACGTCTTCCTGCTGTCGTTCCCAAAGGCCGGGCGGACATGGCTGCGCCTGATGTTGGCCAAGGCGCTGGCTGTCCACTTCAACGTGCATGACGAAAATCTCATCGACTTGCAGCGTCTGGCTGGGCAAAACCCCGCCATTCCCCGCATCAAGCCCAAGCATGACGACAACCCGCACCTGAAGACACCCGGGGAGTTGGTCACATCGAAGACGGAATATCGACACCGGAAGGTTATCCTGCTCGTGCGCGACATTCGCGATCTGGCCGTGTCGACCTACTTCCAGATGACCAAGCGGGAGAAACGATTCCGCGGAGAGATAGGCCAGTTCCTTCGCTGTCGGCGCGGGAGCGTGGGCACGATGATCGGGTTCTATAACATCTGGGCCGAGAATCGACACGTGCCGGAAGGCTTCATGCTCATCCGATACGAGGATCTGCATGCCGATTCCGTCGGGCAGCTGCGGCGGGTACTCACATTCCTCGGCATCCAAGACGTAACCGATGCCACGGTGGAAGAGGCCATCGAGTTCGCGAGTTTCGAGAACATGCGGAAGATGGAGTTGGCCGACGCAGTCGGTAGCGACCGGCTCCGCCCGACTGACAAAGGCGACCCTGACTCGTACAAGACGCGCCGCGGAAAGGTCGGCGGCTACGTCGATTACCTGAGCGAGCCGGACATTGCGATGCTGACCCGCAGACTTCAGGAGGAGCTTTCGCCATTCTATGGGTATGGCAGCGGGATTCGCGTTCAGACGCCCTGACACGCGGAGGGCCGCCCGGTGCGCGGGGGATTGCGTTGCCGACGGTCTGCCGCGTCTCCGCCCGCCGGCGCGAGCTGCTGGAGCGGGTGGTCCAGCGTGTCCACGGCCGGCGGTTGCAGTTCCTCCACCGCCGGCGCGATCGGCGGAAAAAGGCGGCTCATCCGGGCGAGGTCACAAAATAGGACATTGCTGACGCCCTGGCGGAGCTGCTGCGGGGGTAGGGCGGCCGTGACGATGCTCGGGGTTGTGAATTCTGCCGTCCTCTGCCCGTTGTCAGCTTCGCTTTTCGGCCAGGAGCACGATCCGGTAACGGCACAAGCCGCGCAGCCCGGGCACGCCGCCGCCCAGCTTCTCGATCCAACGCAGCCCGGGCAGCCAGCTCGGCGAGAAGGGATACTGCTTGATCCGGAGTCCGTGCCGCTCCAGCGCCCGGATGATGGCACGGCCGCCGCGGAGGGCGATGTGCGTGGAGTCCTGCTTTAGCAGCGGGGTGTATGCCTTGAGCAGCTCGATCCAGTGGTACGGATTCGGCGTGTACACAAAAAGAGTTCCGCCGTCGCGAAGCACGCGCCGCACTTCGCGGAGCATGTCGCTGAGAATGGCGTCGGGAACGTGCTCGAGCAGGTCCGCGGCCGTGACCTTGTCAAACGTCGCGTCCTCGAACATGTCCAGCCTGGACGCGTCGGCGCGGAGGAAGGTCAGGTTGGTCTGGCCGGCCCATACTTGCCTTGCCTGCTCGACGGCCACCGGCGACAGGTCCACGCCCGTCACCTCCGCCCCGCGGGAGGCCATGAAGTGGGCGATCGTGCCGACGGCGCAGCCCAGGTCGAGAATCCTGTCGCCATGTTTCGGCCTGACGACCCGGTCCACCCATGCCATGCGCAATCTCGAGGAGGGGATCGGCTTGCGGTAGCCGGCGAGCATTCTCTCATAGTACGAGCGATCGTACTCCTCCAACTCGCATTCGGGGATCGGTTTGCGCGTTGCGTGCATACGCCGGAATCCTCAGGACATTGGCGCTGCCTGCGCTGTGGCCGTGCGCGATGCGCAGGGACGCTGGACGAGCGGCCTAGCCCGCCGTCACTGGCCGGCTGGTCGGCCCGACAGTTCGGTCGCGTGATTGGGGAACCCGATATACGCGAACGTCCCCAAAGACTTTGCGCTTGGCGTGCAAGTTTTCCAGGTAGTCCACCAGTGCCAGTTGGAAAGGAAGCCGCTCGTCGCCCAGGTCGATCACCACGTAGCGCGTCTGCCAGACCCGCAGCAGCCGGGAAATCTCCTCCGGCGGCGGGGCGGTGCGAAGCAGAGTGTGGGAGGTCTTCGGGCAGGGCACGTCAACGAGGTAGCCCACGGGCTGCTCGGCAAAGAGCGTTCCTCGGATCGGCTTCTGCCCTCGCAGGAACTCCACCGCCTTCAGCGAGTCGCGCCACATCCCTTTCTGCTGGACGGACGGATAGTCCGGCCGGTGCCTGTAGTAGAGCCTGCGGCCGATCTTCGGCAGGTTAAACCCGACCATTACGACCATCAGCACCACCAGGGCGGTAATGACACCCCGAGGGCGTTTGGGGGCCAGCCGGCTCAGGATCCACCCGTAACCCTCCAGCAGGTACAGGATCAGGAGCGGCAGCAATGGCAGCAGGTACCGCGTCCGCAGCCACGTCACGGGTGACAGGCCTGCGACGTAGCAGAACACAACCAGCGGCCCAAGGCGGTCGCCCCGGCGGATGCGGACGACCATGGCCGCCAGCACGGGACCGACCAGCAGAATCATGCAAACCGGACGCGGCATCTGCTGGGCGGTGTACAGACGGCTCAACTGCCCGGAAGTCATGTAGACGTTCTTGATCGGACGGTACACCCGCTCCAGGACGGACGGACCCGTTGCGAGCCGTTCGAGATTCCTGGCGTAGGTGGAAGCCATCGGGTCATGGTAGGCGGCATGCCAGCCATAGAACACGGCCAGCGTGGCCGCCAGGCCCGCCAGCACGATGATCGCCGCCAGCAGCGCCCGCCGCCTGCCTCCCCTGCCGGCAGAGAGCACCAGCCCTGCGGCCGCACCGAACGCCAGCACGAATCCAACGAGCCGAACCCAGCAGCCGGCCACCAGCAGAAGCGAGGCCACTTCCCAGCCCCGCCGGTCCGGCCGGTCCGTCCGCAGGCCGCGATAGTAGAGCCACAGGGCTACTACCGCCAGCAGCGTGAAGGGCACGTCGGTCAGGACTTCCCCGCTGCGGAGATGCAACTCATTGGCAAGGGCCGTTACGGCCGCAATCAGGATGGCGTAATCGCGCCCGACAACGTCGCGCAGCATCAGGTAGCTGAAGGCCACCACTGCCAGACCGCAAAGACACATGGCCACGTTGATCGCAAGGAAGCCTTTTGCCCCGGCGAGCATGAGAGCCGACAGGAAGGCGGGATATCCGGGCGGGACGAATGCGTGCGGTTTCCCCGCCAGCGAGTAGCCCTCCCCGCGGGCGAGGTTGCGCCCCAGGTTCAGGTACAGCCCGGCGTCCTTGCCGATCCGCCAGTGGACGGTGACGGCCGCAAAATACAGCAGCAGCGTCAGCAGCACCCCCCAGACGGCCCAGCGGCGCCGCTGCACATCTGAGAAGCCCAGGGGAAGCGACAGTAGGGGAGTCGATCCACACGTTTGCCCCGAGCCGGTCGCTTCCATGCGGTCTTCCATGGCGAGGGGGATTGTATTGGCGGCGGCCGAGGGGGTCAACCTCAAACGGCCCGCCGCTGTCATGGCCGGCGGAATACCAGGACGTTGTTGTCGCGGAAGGGGATCGGCCCGGTAACGACCCAGTCGGGGAAATGCCGCGCGATCTCCTCGGCCGACCAGCAGCGGACGTAGAAGAGCGTCCGCTTGCTGCGGTCGTGGACCCCGGAGATTACGAACACGCCGCCGGGGGCCAGCGACTGGCGAACGTTGGCCATCGCCGCCTCCAGATGAGTCTCCTCCACAATGTGCTCGACCACGTCCATCATGACCACCAGATCGAACTTCCCCTCCGGCGTTTCGGCGGTGATGTCCTTCTTGGCGAAGCGAAATCCCGGGACTTGCCCGCGGAGCTTGTCGAACAGGAGGTCGGTGATGTCCAGGCCGAGGTATTGCTTGACGCCCGCTTGCCGCAGCAGCCCCGTGTAGAAGCCCGTGCCCACGCCGATCTCCAGCACGCTCGCCTTGGCCAGCTCGACGCCTTCGGCCCGGCACAGGTCGGTGAACGTCCGTCCCGCTTCCTCGTAGAGCTGCCGGTTCTGGTTTTCGCTGAGTCCCTCGTTTCCGGCGCCCCTCAGCGACAAGCCGTGCTTGCTGAAGCGGTCGCGCCAGTAGCGCTCGACGTCATAGCCGGCGCCCTTGCCGTACTTCAGCGGGCCGATGATCTTCTTACGGACGGCCCGCAGCATGAGGCCGAACGGATTTCTCAGCAGTCTGGTCAACTTGCTTCCGGCCATGTGGTATTTTCCCGTCCCACAGAGGCGGAACTTCCTACGAAGGTCACCGACGTCCCTCGGCGGCGACTCCGGTTGCGGTTCCGGCCATGTTCGGCTCGCGGCGCAGTATCAGCAACGCGCACGCCGCCATGATCAGCTCGATTAGGATCTGAAACAGCCGCAGCGTCACGGCGATGAGCGCGGCCATTTCGGCGCCGACGCTGGGCGTGAGGATCAGCAGGAGGATTCCCTCCCGTACCCCGAGTCCGCCGGGGGCGAACAGGGCCAGGAACCCCATCGTGGCCGCCAGGGCCGTGCCGGAGATGTAGATGCCCAGCCAGGCCGCCGGCACGTCCGTCAGGCTGCGAGCCAGCAGCCAGGTGGCCAGTCCCGCCAGCGGGAAATGGCACAGCACGCACACGACGGGCTTGAAGTAATCCCGCATCCGGGGCATCCGCTGCAGCGGCGGCCGATTGAGCTTGCGCAGGACGGCGTTGACCGTCGCCAGCAGGATGCGCGGGTGGAGCAGCAGAATGCCAATTCCGATCAGTGCCAGGCCCGGCACCCAACCGACGGAGGTGGCCTTTCGCACCGGCTCCCACAGCACCAGCGGCGCGGCCATCATGATGCCGACGATCACCAGCAGCAGGCTGTTGAGAAAGATGATGCTTGTGGCCAGCGCGCCCGGCACGCCCCGCCGCCGCAGCAGGTACACCGCGCCGGCGACGCTGAGGACCTTGCCCGGCACGTACTTGCCCATACGCGAGAGCCAACTGATCGCCAGCATCTCGCGCCATCGCGGCGGCCGGCAGACCGACGCCAGCAGCAGCCGGCTGGTCACGGCAGCGGGCAGTGTCATCGCGAACATGCACAGGATGAAAAGGCCCAGGAAGTACGGCTGGACATGGATCTCCTCCCACCGGACCCCCGCCAGCCGGTGGACCAGCGCGCGGGCGACGAAGATGACCACGACGCCGAACAACGCCCATTTGGCCGGCGTTTTCAGCAGCGAAATCTTTTTCCCGCGAGGTTCGATGGCAACTGTCCTTCTATGTCGGCCGGCCGGCGCGGCCCGATAGTCGTGCTCGAGCGTTTGCAATGCAGACGCGGTACGCCTCGGCGGTGCGCTGGGCGCATTTCCGCCAGGTCAGCCCCAGTGCCTCGGCGCGCCGGCTCATTGCCCGGCCCATCCGCCGTCGGACGGCCGGATCCTTGCAGAGCTTGATCAGCGCCTCGAATATTGCTCCCTCGTCGCCGGGCGCGACGACGTAGCCGGTCAGGCCATCCACCACCAGCTCCGCCGGAAACCCCACGCGCGTCGTGATGACGGGCAGACCGTGCAGGGCGGCCTCGGCCGTGGCGAATCCGAAGGTCTCCACCGTCGTCGGCGAGACGTACACGTCGGCCTCGCCCAGCCACCGCGGGACCTCCCTTCTGACCACGCGCCCGGGCAGCCTCGTCGCCTCGCCCACGCCGAGCTGGCCGGCCAGCCTGGCCAGCGGCTCGCGCTGGGGTCCGTCGCCGACGATAGTCAAAGTCACTCCCGCAAGCCGTTGCCTGACCCGGGCAAACGCCCGCAGCAGCAGGTCGTGCCTCCTGGAGGGAATCAACCGCCCCACGCTGATCACTCGCACCGACCGGTCCGTCCCGGCGCCGGGCTCGTGCCGCTGGAGGTGATTGGCGGCCACGTCGTCCACTCCGTGGGGGATCCAGAAGCAAGCGGCCGACTCGCCGCGAAGCTCCCGGCAGAACTGCTGGAACTCGCGGGAGACGGCAATGGTGGCGTCGGCCTGCCGGATGGCGAACCTGGTCAGCCGTCGCACCGGCGCCAGCGGCGTGGTCAGGTCGCTTCCGTGAATGGTGACCGCGACGGGGCGGCCGATCGTGGGCCGCAGCGCCAACGCCAGGGCGCCGATCGGGCCCCAATGGGCGTGAATGACGTCCGCTTTCCGAGCGTGCCGGGTCAGCCCGGCCGCGAGAGCGAAGGCAAAGCCCGGCATGTTCAGCCACGCCAGCGGGCTTCTCCGCAGGTTCCACAGCACGCCGTGCCCGTAGGCCAGGCGCTGCCATCGCCGCGGCCGGAAGTATTGCAGGCGGATCACCTTCACCGGACCCATCCGCTCCCGCGGCGGCGCTTCCGGATCGCCCGGCGCCAGCACGGTCACCTCCGCGTCCTGCTCGTCGGCCAGGTGCTCGGCCAAGTGCAGGACGTGGCTTCCGGGGTAGTCGCCCGGCCAGCGGGGGAAACTGCTGGTCAGCATGCAGACGCGGAGGTGTTTCAAGTTTGCCGGCTCTCCATGGGCCTCGACGGGGCTGGGCAAGACTTCTGAAGGCGCGTTCGGCCGGAGCCCGCCGCAGGGGCGGAGGCTCTCGCCGGACAATCAGGGGGTATTCTATCGACCGTAGTGTGGTTTGCAACGTCCGCACCGGCAGGTCGCCGCCGGATGCGGTGCCGGCGGACTTCCGCCCGCGGGGTCGAGGCCGGGGACTATTCTTTCGGCCCATACCTGGACTTGGGGAAGGGCACGCGGATCGGCCAGCCGGGGAATTGCTCCCCGCCGCCGACCGGATCGACCGCGCCCGGCCAGCACTCCAGGATGAACTGCCGGTCCTTCTTGTCGACGCGAATCAGCCCGTAGCCGGTCTTGGTCAGGCCCGGGTCGCGGATGATCGGGCCGCGGGCCCGCCTGCGGGGGATGCTCGGGCTCGCCGCCGCCAGCATGCGGAAGCGGTTGCCGAAGGGGTCGATGAAGTTCCCCGTGTAGGGCGGGGCGCCGGGCTCGCGGTCGGCGCCGGGCTCGGCCGGGTCCCACCAGCGCTGGAACGTGTTGCCAACGGCCGGCACCATGAACTGCACGAAGCCGTCGTCGTGCTTGTCCAGCCCCTGAACGACCGTGCTGGCGAGGTGCTGATCGCCGGCGATGCAGATGGCGCCGGCGTCTCGAATCAGCCCGACGGCGCGGTCCCGGGCGGGCTTGGGAAAGCCGTTGGTGTCCACGTTTCGGGAGATCCGCCCGGCGTCGTCGGTGTTCATCGAGGCGAAGGTCGTCTGGGTCACGACCACCTTTGCGACCACGCCGTCCCAGTCGCGGGCCCACTCGGCCAGGAATTTCTCCTGCCGCGAGCCCAGCACCTCGCCGGTTTCGGGCGGAACGGAGCGCGGCGTCTTGAACTTCCGGTCCTCCAGCACGGCGAAACTCACTCCGCCGTACTTGAAGGCCGTGTAGTAGACGGAAATGCCCTGCAAGACCGGCGTCGGATCGTACGGGTCGGCGTTGTGCGCGCACATGCATCGCTGGACCATGTTCACGAATTCGGCGCTGTAGATGTAGCCGCCGTCGGCGTTATTGCCGGTGGTGTTCTTCCGGCCGGACCAGCCCCAGATGTTGCCCTGATACACGTCGTGATCGTCGGTCTGGACGATGGTGGGGATGTCCCCGGTCAGCTCGCGGAAGCTCGCGATCCAGTGCAGCCACTTGTACAGGAAATCGTCGGCCGGAAACGGCGGGCCCTCGGCCCCGGTGGGAACGCCCTGATAGATCTGATCGCCGGTGAAGAACATCAGGTCCGGCTTCTGGCGCCACAGCGCCTTGAGCATCGGCACGTGCGGGATCCAGATCATCTCGGGGCTGTATCGGCCGTAGAACGTCTCGGCCGGGCCGGGGCGGGCCGACCGGTCGGGGCACCTGCCCATGAAATAGCAGCCGGTGAAGGCGGCGATCACCAGCGGGTCCTTCCTCACCGGGTCTTCCGGGATCTGCCCGTGGTACCAGAGTTTTTTCGGCGCGTCCGAGCCGTTCGGGCGCAGCGGGACCACCCGGTATTCATGGGGTCGGTGGCTGCTCCAATCGGCAATTCGAAACAGCGCCGTCTGGGACGGCGCTTCGATCTTGCTGACCGGCCCGCGGATCCATTCTCTCTGCTCGCCGCGGCCGGGGAGGTAGTCCAGCCGCGCCGCCGTGTATTCCACGGGCGCGTCGCGAGCGGACGGCCCCAGCGGTATGAACTGGGCGTTGAGGCGCAGCACCGACCCGTTGAGCGAGAACAGCGTCCCGGCCACCGGGCCCCAGGCGCGCTGAGGGTAGCTGCCCACCTTCATGCCGGTGACCTCCAAATCGGCGAACCAGAAGCGCCCGCCGCCCTGGGGCGGGGCGGGGCGGCCTGGATGCGAGATCAGCGCGATCCCGCCGAGGATTTGCTTCTCGCCGACACGGGTCAGGACGGCCTTGGAGATTTTCTCGCCCGATTCGGCCTGGCGGGCCGTCAACGTCAGGTCAAAGCCCCCGGCCAGGCGCGGGCTGCGAGCGATCGCGAGCGTCAGCTCGACGTCCTCCTTCGGCGTCCGCGGCCGGGGGACGTACTCGGCGCTTTGCTGGCCGGGAATCAGGTCGAACGCTCTCGGCTGGGTCTCGCTGGTGTGCTCGCGGAACGCGCAGCGCCCGTCCGCCTGGAAGACGGCCATGATGCCGCCGCCCTGTCCGGAGAGATGGTGCACCAGTGCGGCCGCCCGGTAGTCCAGCCGGCCGTTGCCGATGCCGATCAGGAAGCCCGACCAGCCGACGGCCGAGGCCGGCGCGAGCATCCCCGTGCGGACGCGCAGGCTCGCCCCGCCGGGATACTTGTCGATCTGCCGGGTCAGAAGGAAGGCGGTCCGCGCCGGGAGTCCGGGCCTGTCGGCGAGGCATTCGATGCGCCCGTTCGCCCATTGCCAGTCCTGAAGGCGGTTGGCCCAGTATTCCCGGCCCAGCCATCGCCGGGCAGGCGTTCTGGGGCCGCAGCCCGCGGCCAGCAGCATCATCGCCACAGGGGCGACGACGGCGACTGCAAAACCTCTCGATCTCATGATAGCACTCCCCTGTTGTCAATGACCTGATATCATCGCCTCGGGCGGCGCCGGCGTCAAATTCCAAGTCTACCCTTTACGCCGCTTCGTTTTCGCCGAGGCGGTCACCGCCGGGCTGTGCCCCGGGTGGTCGGATTTGCCAGGATGGCTCCCGTGCGATTCACGCAACAGGAGAGATTGCGGGCGATCCACGCCGCGCTGCCGCGGTGGTACCGGCGGCATCGGCGCGAACTGCCGTGGCGACCAGGTTCCGGGCGACGTGCCCGGGAAAAGGACATAAAAGGGACGGCGCGGTAACACAGCGGTAACATCGGCCCGCTATAATCCGCCGCATCGAAAAGGGGCACAGTCGCCCTCAGACAGGAAAGGATCTGACGATGAAACGGGAAATGCACTTACTGTTTGTGGCGGTGGTGGCGTTGTCGATCTGTTCGGCGGTCTGGGCGGAATCGGTCTCGACGCTGCTGGAAGACGGGCTTTACACGGAGCGGACCGTCGGCGACCTCGACGCCGCGATTCAGATCTACAAGAAGGTCATCGCTCACGGCGAGGCCAAGGCCGATCAGAAGGCCCAGGCCCAGTTTCGCATCGGCATGTGTTACATGAGGAAGCGGCAGGAGGCCCAGGCCGTCGAGGCCTTCAACACGGTCATCGAGAAGTACCCCCAGCAGAAGGAACTGGTCGCCGGGGCGAAGCTGCGTCTGGGTCGCCTGATCAGTCCGAACCCCGCCGCGCTGATGCCTCCGGGGACACTGGTTTACGCTGAGATCGGCAGCCCGGGCCACCAGGTGGAGAAGATCCTCAACATGCTCAAGGGCACGCCGCTGGCCAACCCGCTGGCCGTTCTCGGCGGCGGGCGGCAACCGATGACGGCGCCAAGCGGCACCGGGCCCAGGCACAAGACGCAGGCGGACATCATCTCCGCCCTGCTGAACCCGAGCATGCTGGCGGAGTTCAAGAAGGTTCGCAGCATGGCCGTGGGCCTCTCAGGGGTGGACATGGGCGGCGCGAAGCCCCCGCCCTTCGTGGCAGTTCTGTTTCCGGGTGAGAGCGACGCCCTGCGCGGCGTTCTCATCGCGGCGCTGCTGATGGCCGGCGAGAAGGCCAAGCCCATTGAGGGGATGGAGACGGTTGCCATGGAGCAGCCCGTAGACATGGTCTGCGCGTACGATGACAACGTGATGATCCTGGCATACCCCAAGGAGCAACTTGCTTGGTGCATCAAGCAGTACAAAGGCATCAGCAAGGAACCATCGCTTGCCACGGCCAACAAGTCTTTTGGTGCGCTCACGAGCGCAAAGGCCCGGCAGTCCGACGCGCTGACGGTGTGGGTGAATCCGCCTGCCGTCTTCGCGGCCGTGCAGAAGCAATTTGCCGGCACCTCTCGGGGCGGCCACATGGTGCGGCAGCTCCGTGCCATAGACGCCATCTTTGACTTCCAGAACATGGAAGGGGCGGTTGCCCGCCTCGTCATCGACGAAGAGAACCCGTACGTCGAGGCGACCGTCGCCTTCAAGGACGGCCACGAGTGCCTGGCCTACGACCTGGTCCGCACGCCGCATCTGAGCAAGGCGGGCTTTGAGGCGGTGCCCGCCCAGGCGGTGGGCATCGTGAGCCTGGCCCTGGGCGAGGCCCAGCAGGCAGACGAGAAAGCCGAGGCCCGCCGGCGGGCCCTCAAGCGGCTGACCGGGCTGGACATCGGCCGGGAGATCTTCGCCAATATCGAACAGATTGACCTGTTCGTCCTGCCTCCCGGCAATCCGCCTTCCGACAGCGTCCTGGCGAAAGTTGCCAGCCCCATTGTCCCGTGCCTGGGCCTAGCGATCACCAGCCGTGACCCCGAGCACACCCGTGTGTTCCTCGACAGGCTCTTGTCTCTGCCCGGCATGTTCTGGTCCTTGCAGTTGGACGAGCCCGCCTTCAAAGAGAAGGTCCCCGGGCGCTACATGCTGTACCGGCCGCGAAACCAGAACGTCTACTGCTACGTCGGACAGGCCGGTAAGTCCACCGTCATTGCCCTGGAAAAGCGCGTCCTGGCGGCGGCGCTGGCCGCGGCGAAGTCCGGCAAGGGGGCGCTCCAGTCCGGCCCGCTGCAACCCGCCCTCTGCGAGATGCCCGGCGGGACCAGCAAGCTGATCCTCGTCAACGCCGGCGGGGCGCTGCAATTGGCGACGGCCCACGGGATGGCACAGATGCCACCATCCGCTCAGACGCAGCCCAGCGTCCAGAAGCAAATGGACGCTTTTTCCCAATTGGCCAAGGCCCTTGCCGAGACCAATTTGCAGGTAAACAGCGTCGAAACCGCAAACCGACTGACCGTCCGGCTGGGCGTGAGCAACCTGCCGCCGCTGGGCGAGCTGTTCTCAGCGGCGATGATGATGATGCGATGATTAGTCGACCGTCAGTCGGCTCCGGCAGGCACCGCGGCTGAGCTTCCGTATCGTGTCGTGGGCGATTGGGATAGAATCTGAACATGCCTCTGCGATGGGACAGCGCGGGCGCGGGCCGTGGCGGGGGGCCGTGGGCTGTGCTGCTCGTCCTGTTGCTGGCGGTGCTGGTGCCGACGGCGTGCGTGCTGTGGTTCATGACCGCGGCCATGCGCAACGTGCGCCTGGCCACCCGGCAGAGGCTCACGGAGGTCTATCGCGAGCGCCTCTCGGCCGCCCGGGCGGGCCTGGAGAAGTTCTGGTCCCAGAAGGCCGTCGCCCTGGACAACGTCCCGAAAGCGGCGCCCGCGCGGGTCTTCGCCGCGCTGGTACGGGCCGGCGTCGCCGACAGCGTGATCGTGTACGACGAGGCCGGCAGGGCCGCATATCCTTCCGCGGCCGCGGCCGGACCGGCAGAGCCGCCGGAACGCGGCCCCGGCTGGCAGGAAGCGGAGGAGCTTGAATACGAACTCTCTCAAGCCGACGAGGCGGCGGATGCCTACGCGAGGATCGCCGAGTGGGCCTCGGAGGCTAACCTGAAGGCCCGGGCGCTTCAGGCGCAGGCTCGGTGTCTGCTCGGGTCCGGCCGCCGGCAGGAGGCGGTGAGGATCCTGACCGGCCCGCTCGCGGGCGACAGCCTTCGCGGCGTGGGCGACGCCGGCGGGAGATTGATCGGGCCGAATGCCCTCCTGCTTGCCCTCGGATTGATGAAAGAGACCGACGGCCCGGAGTTCCGCGGCGTCGCAAGGGAGCTGGCCAATCGCCTGAACGATTACGGCGGGCCCGGCATGCCTTCAAGCCAGCGCCGCTTTCTGATGGAAAGGCTGCGGGAAATCGCGGCATCGGCCGCCGCGTTCCGGACGCTCGCGGCCGAGAACCTGGCCGCAGACTACCTGGCGGCCCGGCAGGGCCTTGCCGAAGCGTGGCGCCTGTCAAAGGCACGCCCGGGGAGCCTGTGGCACGCGGCCTCCAAGGACAAGAGGGTTGTCCTGATCTTCCGGCGGGAGCGGCTGTTGGCCGATATGAAATCGGCCGCGGGACTGGCCGATCGGTTCGCGGGGGCCGCGCTGTCACTTGTGCCGCCTCGGCCGGCCGCGCCCAAAGGGGAAGTATTCCTGACGGTTCCCGCGGCAACATCCCTGCCCGGCTGGGAATTGCAGGTGCACCTGGAGGGGCAAGATCCCTTCGCCGCCGCCGCCGGAAGGGAGAACGCCGCCTATCTCTGGACGGGAATCGTGGCAATCGGAATCATTGCCATGCTGGCGCTGATCGTCGCCCGGACCGTGAGCAGGCAGATGCGGCTCGCGCGGCTGAAGAACGATCTGATCGCGACCGTCTCCCACGAGCTGAAGACCCCGCTGGCCGCGGTGCGGATGCTGGTGGAGACGCTGCTGGAGGGGCGGGTCCGCAACCCGCAGCAGGCGCGCGAGTACCTCCAGCTCATGGCCAGGGAAAACGAGCGCCTCACCCGGATGATCGACAATTTCCTGACCTTCTCGCGGATGGAGCGAAACAAGGTGGCATTTGACTTCACCCGCCTCCGCCCGGAGGAGTTCATCTCCGCCGCGGTGGCCTGCGTGCAGGAAAAGTTCAACAAGCCCGGCTGCCGGCTGGAGGTCGACGTGGCGCCGGACTTGCCGCCGATCACCGGCGACCGGGACGCGCTGGTCACCGTCCTGCTGAACCTGCTGGACAACGCGTACAAATACTCCCGGGACGACAAGCGCGTGGCGCTGCGGGCGTACGCCGCCGACGGGAACGTCTGCGTGGAGGTGACTGACGAGGGAATCGGCCTGTCGCGCTGGGCGGCCAAAAAGATCTTCGGCCGTTTCTACCAGGTGGACCGAACGCTCTCCCGAGGCGCCGGGGGCTGCGGGCTGGGGCTGAGTATCGTAAAATTCATCGTCGACGCCCACGGCGGCACGATCGACCTGACCTCTCAGCTCGGCAAGGGCAGCACGTTCACCGTGAGGCTGCCGATCGCGGGCGCCGCAAGCGCGAACGAATCGGGCAGGAACGGCAGGCAAGATGTCAGGTGAAACGATTCTCATTATTGAAGACGAGCCCACGATGCTGCGGGGCCTGAAGGACAACTTCGAGTTCGAGGGCTATCGCGTCATCACGGCCGAGGCCGGCGAGGAGGGCCTGGAGGCGGCTCTCAATACCAGGCCGGACCTGATCCTCCTGGACATCATGCTGCCCGAGATCAACGGCTACGAGATCTGCCGCCTCATCCGCCAGGAGGGCCTGGACATGCCGATCGTCATGCTCACGGCCAAGGGGCAGGAGCCGGACATCATCCTGGGGCTCAATCTCGGGGCCGACGACTACATGACCAAGCCGTTCAGCATCAAAGAGCTGCTGGCGCGGGTGAACGCCTTCCTCCGTCGCCGCCGCCGGGAGGACCAGCAGGTTCACCGATTCGGCGACTGCGAGTTGGACTTGGCCTCGCGCACGCTCAAGCGGAACGGCCGGGAGGTTCGGCTGACGCCCAAGGAGTTCGCCCTGCTGGCCTTTCTGGAAAAAAGTTCCGGGCGGGCGCTGACGCGCGACGAAATCCTGCGCTCCGTGTGGGGCCACGGCGTGTTCGTCACCTCCCGAAGCGTCGACCGCTGCATCACCACCCTCCGCAAGAAGGTCGAGCCCGACTCCGGCGAACCCACCTTCATCAAGACGATCCCCCAGATCGGCTACCGGTTCGAAGCACCGGCGGGCGGCGCGTCGAGCGGTTGAAGACGACGCGGTCGCGGCCGTGCGGGGTGGCAATCTCAAACGCTTCTTTCACGCCCGCCGCTTGCCCGCGCGTCGGCACGGGGCGGATGCCGACCTTCGGCAGTTTTCCCTTGAACGGATAAATCAGCATGGCCAGCCGCAGGCAGCCGAGATAGCCGGTCGGCGCCCAGGTCCGCGCGCGAAGGAAGTGCTGCTCGGGGTATAGTCGCGGGGCGGTCACCTCGGCCGCCGCCACGTCCACGCCCGTCTCCAGCCGTTTCAGCTCTTCCGGATGGGCGAAGCAGATGACGCAACCGGGGCTGCCCTTGACCCGCGCCCGGCCCGGTCCCAGCAGGCGGAACGGGCGCGGCGAGTGCAGGTAGCTTGAAACGGTGAAGATGGTCTCCCGGGTCGGCTCGATCACGTCGTAGATGACCCAATATCCGCCGCGCTTGAAGAGGATGTGCCGATGGATGCGGGCGAGGCGCTGGCCGGTGCCCCGCTCATGCCCGAACGCGTCGTGGAACGCGCTGAAGTAGTCCATCTCCGGCGTGCTGTGCCAGAGGACCGCCTGGCCCTTGGACTCGTCGCGGTGCATGGGAAGGTGGTCCAGGACGATCTGGTTGTGCGCCTCGGGCGAGCGGAAGAAGGGGTTCAGGGGATGGTCGTAGCTGTCGAACCGGCCGACCTCCTCGATGATCGGCCGGCCGAAGGCCCAGATGTTGAAGTCCAGCAGGTCCAGGTGGGTGTGGCCGCCGCCGGTGGGGCCGAAGTTCACGTTCAGGTAGCGGCCGTCCTTCGAGCCGTCGTCGCGCATGACGGCGTAGCCGGAAGGTCTCAGGCACACCGAGGCCTCGCGCAGGCGGGCGGCGCTGTCGCGGTCGGGCAGGCCCGCCTGCCGTCTGTCGGGCAAGTACTTTTCCGCCGCGGCCAGGATGTCGTCGGCCCGCGTCAGGTCGCCGTCGCCGTAGGCCGGGCATATCCCCCGGGGCGTGAGCGTCTTCAGGAACCAACTCAGCGAGCGGCGCATCGTCCGCAGGAACCGCCGCTGCGAATCGGCGGGCAGGTAGCCCGTCCGCCGCCCCGTCTCGTACAGTTCAATGACGCCTTGCAGCGACATCCAGCCGTAGCTCCAGCAGCGCTCCTTGTGCCCGCCGTCGGAGAAGAAGTCCTCGCTCAGGTGCGACTGCATGATCTCCAGGCCCCTGTTTCGCCAGCGGGCCGCCTCGCGCAGGTCGGGGAAGACCGCCCCCAACCGGAACAGCGTCCCGCAGCCGACGATCTGCCAGTTGCCGGCGCGATAGCCGGTCCGCTGAAGCCGCAGCAGCGACCGACCGAAGCCCAGGAAGAGCTTCAGGAAGCGCTCCACGTCCGCGGGGTCGGGGCCGGGCTGGTTGATCAGGGCCAGATAGGCCGGCAGGAGGGTGCGCGTCTTGGCGTAGGCCCCCAACTCGTAATACACGGGGTCGAGCCCGGCGATGCGCCACCGGATCCGGTTGCGCTGGGCATAGTACTGCCTGACGATGTCGACGACGCGGTCGAGGTCGGCCCGGTCGCGCTTCAAGAGGAATCGGTCGACCAGCGGCACCAGCCAGCCCAGGTAGTGAAAGCCGTACTGTCCGGACTGGCCGAAGTTGCCGTTGAAATCGATCTGCTTTCCGAAGGCAACCGTCTGTGCGTGCCAGCCCTGGATGCGGCCGCGGCGGACGTCGCCGGCCAGGGCGAATGTCTCGCGCCGCACCTGCGGGTCCGCGTTTCGCCCGGCCGCTGCCGCCTGCACGAAGGCCCATTCCTTCGCCAGGGACCGGCGGTGATGCTCGGCCAGGGCCAGGTACGCCCGGCCGTTCCGGGCGGGGCTGCCGAGGGCAACCGCCTCTTTCATTCCCGCCCGGCGGGCCGACCAGGCCGACCAGAAATCCCGTTCCGAAATCCCGGCAATGTGCTTGCCCTCGTAGGCCGTTCGCTTGCCGTATGCGGTCATGGCTCAATCCCGTTGTGCCTGATGCCGTGCAACGCGCCCTCCGTCCGAGGGGCCGCTCACGTCCTGATCCTGTCCAGCAGCTTTCGTGCGTTCTGAGAGAGGATCTTTCTCTTGTCTGCGTCTGGGATGTCGGCCCCCAGGACTCTCCCGAGCTGCTGGGGCATGCACAGGAAGATGGCGTCGGAGCCCCAGATGAGCTTCTCGACGCCCGCGTCCTCGGCCAGTTGGGCGATCAGCCCGCGTGGGGCCATGCTGAAACACGGGTCCAGGTAGACGTTCTCAAAATCGCGGGCGAGCCGGGCATACTCCCGGGGGTTATCGACCCCCGCGTGGGCCAGCAGCAGTGAGACCTCCGGGTACTCCGCCGCCAGCTTTCGGAACTGGGCGAACTCCTCTTCGGCCGCCCACGTGTGAAGGAGGACCGGCATCCGCCGCTCGTTGGCCATGGCCATGGCCGCCGCGTATGCCGGGTCGGTGTAGGCAAAGGCGTTGATGTTGTGCAGCTTCAGCCCCACGAACCCTTCGTCCAGGCGCCGCCGCGTCTCGCCGGTTGCCTCCTCCCGGTCGCCCGGCCAGAGCGTGACGTAGCCCTTAATGCGGCCGGGGTGGGCCCGCATGGCTTCCAGGACCTCCTGGTTGCCGCGATGAACGTCGCCCCGGGTGCAGCTCAGGTGGCTGCAAAGGACCGTCCGCACGCCGATCCGGTCCATCACCGCGACCAGGCCCGCCGGCGACAGGTCGGGAACGGCGAAGTCATATCGCCCCAGGTGTCCGTGCATGTCGATGACGTCGAGGCCCGCCAGCGGCTCGCCCCGCCGGCCGAGATCGAGCAGGGAACTCATCGTTGAACCTCCCCCACAAGCCGCGACAGGTTGCCGGCGCCGATCAGCTCCCGCTGGCTCTCGGAGACCTCCGAGTACATCAGTTGGGCCACCGCCGCCATGGGCTCGCTGGCGGGAAAGCCGCTGCCGAAGAGGACCCGCTCCGGGCCGACCTTCCAGACCAACTGCTCCAGGCCGCGATGGACGGAGAATGCGCCCCCGATGGAAACGTGGACGTTGCCGAAAGTCTCCAGCAGCGGCAGGAGGACGCGCTGCGATCGGTATCCCACTCCGGCCAGGATCAGCGGCAGTCGCGGATACCTCCCGGCCAGCTCGGCAACCTGTGCCAGGCTGAATTCGCCTT
The DNA here is from genome assembly GCA_964401385.1 of uncultured Planctomycetaceae bacterium. Lineage (GTDB taxonomy): Bacteria > Planctomycetota > Phycisphaerae > SM23-33 > SM23-33 > CAYNYF01. The sequence continues at coordinate 60,222 of CAYNYF010000013.1, forward strand.
CCCTGCAAAAGGCGGGCAGCTTGCGCCTTTCCAGGGCCGCAAAGAGCGGCCCGCAGACCCACTCGCTGAGGGTCCACTGATCCCGCTTCGGCCGGAGGCAGGCCGCGCCGGCGCCGCAGGCCAGCACGGCCTCGACCTGCCGATCCTCCGGGATGGCGTCGTCGGCCGTGTTGGGGATGAGGATGGGGCAGGGGACAAGGGCGGCGCGATTCTCGCATGCTCCAAAAAGAGCGTCGTTGGAGGCGGCGTAGTCAGAGTCCAACTCCTCCGGCGCGGTGCGGACCAGCGCCCGGCCGATCGACAGCCGCGACATCTCGGCGAGCCACTCATCGGCACCGACCGGCCGCCGCTGGGCGGGCTTGTTTCCGCCGAAACCCGAATATGCGTCAAAGAGCTGTAGCATCTCTCAGCGTCCGTCCGCGAA
>CAYNYF010000013.1:60745-61967 GCA_964401385.1 uncultured Planctomycetaceae bacterium
CGAAACCCGAATATGCGTCAAAGAGCTGTAGCATCTCTCAGCGTCCGTCCGCGAACATCCGTCTGCCCGCAGGGAGTCCACGAATGACACGAATTTCACGAATGGCTTCTTTTTCTTGGGCGAGCCCTGCCTGGTTCCCGCCTGCCGGCTCGGCCGGCGACGCCCAGGCACGGACTTGCCGCTACTGCTTCGGCGCCTGGGCGGTTCGGGTCACGCCATCGGCGCGGCGGCGGATGCGAGCGCCGACGATCTTGCCCCAGCCGGATTCGTCGCCGTATTTGCTTCTGCCCTCGGCCGACCAGGACGATTCGGTCCACGCACTCGCCCCCAGCGGCTTGGTGCGGTTCAGGTTCATCGGCCAGGTCTGGTTCTCGCCGACGTACGCCCCGAGTTCCTTCAGCGGCACCGACATGGTGACGATCCAGCGCTTGTTGGTCTCGATGGAGCTCTTGACCACCGCGGTGCTGTTCCAGGGGAGGTCCTCGTCGCCGTAGGGGTCGAGCTTCCAGTCCTGGAGCACGCCGCGGGAGTTGACGGCGAAGTGAAAGCTCCCCACGCGCGGGTCGCCGCTGATGAAGATCTCCACGCTGTCGTCGTTCCAGGCGTCGTCGTCGCGCTCGGCGGCGTCGGCCTTCATGCCGGCGGTGTCGGCTTCCAGGCATTCCCACGCCACGTACAGGTGCGTCGGGTCGAACAGCACCCGGGCGAAGGTCTTCAGCTCGCCGATCTCCTCGCTCTGGCATTGCCCCAGCACCAGCGGCGGGCACTTCTGCCAGATCGCGGACTTCAGCGTGCCGTCGATGGGCGGGCCCTTCTTGACGATCACGGCCGGGAGAACCCCGCGCGTCGCGATGATCTGCCGGGCCGGCCCGCCCTCGCCATTGTCACATCCCGTCGCCACCAGTGCTGCGACGCCCATCAGAATGATCGTGCGCTTCATTGGCTTCTCTCCTGTCTGGTTAGAGGATCCAGCTCGCCCTGCGTCCCATGTCCGCGGGCGGCCATTCGAGTTCTTTTCCCTTGAGTTCGGCCCTCGGACCCGTCGGCCATCGGAAAGATAGCAGACCGCCAGCGGCGAATCCAGCACTTGACGCACGGCTCCTGCCTGCCGGCGGCCGGGCAGACCCGCCTGCCTGGCGCTGCTGGGCAGGTAGGAACGCAAAGACCGTTGCCCGTTGGTGCCATGCTTCTGCCTGCCCACCTCCGGTAGGTAGGCGGGCAG
>CAYNYF010000014.1:0-60283 GCA_964401385.1 uncultured Planctomycetaceae bacterium
GCGAATCGTTGCGAATCGTTGCGAATCGTTGCGAATCGTTGCGAATCGTTGCGAACCTGCCTGCCCGGGCAACGACGCCCGGCCAAGCAGGCAAGTCTTTGCGTTTGGGACCAGGCAACACAGGGTGGCATGCTTCTGCAGCCCGCCTACCTACCGGAGGTGGGCAGGCAGAAGCATGGCACCAACGGGCAACAGGCAGGCGGGTCGTTGCGTTTGGGACCGGGAACGGCCCGTGAGACCGGGAGACCGGATACCGAGGGACCTGCCTGCCTACGGCAGGTAGGCAGGCCGGAAGACGGAGCTGCGATCGGTGTTTTGTTCGCGCTGTTCGCGGCTGGGTTTCTCTGCGGTCTTGCTCCCGATTGCTGAATTGCTGAATTGCGGCCATCGGCCGGATGCGTCCTTAGCTGCCGATGGCGACGGCGGACTGCATCTCCGTCTGGGTCCGCAGGAGCTTGGCGTAGAGCCCGTCGGGCTTGGTCGCCAGCTCCTCGTGGCTGCCCTGCTCGACCATCTTGCCCTTGTCCAGGATGACCAGCCGGTTGGCCCGCCGCAGGGTCGAGAGCCGATGGGCGATGGCGATGGTCGTCCGGTTTTTCACCAGCCGGGCGATGGCCTCCTGGATGAGCTTTTCGGCCTCGGTGTCGACGCTGCTGGTGGCCTCGTCGAAGATGAGGATGCGCGGGTTGTGCAGGACCGCCCGGGCGATGCTGATGCGCTGGCGCTCGCCGCCGGAGAGCGTCTGCCCGCGCTCGCCGACCATGGTGTCGTAGCCGTCGGGGAAGCCGACGATGAAGTCGTGTGCGTTGGCGGCGCGGGCGGCGCGGATGACGGCGTCGCGGGTGGAGTCGTGATCTCCGTAGGCGATGTTCTCGCCCACCGTGCCGTAGAACAGGAACGGCTCCTGGAGAACCACGCCGATCCGGCGGCGGAGGTCGTGGACATCGTAGTCGCGAACGTCGACGCCGTCGATGAGGATCTCACCCTCCAGCACGTCGTAGAAGCGGCAGATGAGGTTGACCATGGTGGTCTTTCCGCCGCCGGAGGGCCCGGCCAGGCCGACCATCTGGCCGGCCTCGATCTTGAGGTGGATGTCCTTCAGCACGCGGCGGACGCCATCGTAGCTGAAGGTGACGTTGCGAAGCTCGATCTCGCCGCGGAGGTTGTCGGCCGGGCGGGCGCCGGTCTTGCTGAACACCGCCGGCGGCGTGTCCAGGATGTTGAAAATCCGCTGAGCCGAGGCCGCCGCCCGGTTGAACATGCGGTCCATGTGGGCGATCATGTGGATCGGACGGTAGAAGCTCCACATGTACGCCAGAAACGCCATCAGCGCCCCGACGGTCATCACCGCCTGGCCCTCGGGCGGGGGATTGTAGTGGTCGCGGATCACCCACCAGCCGCCCAGAAGCCAGATCACCAGCACCCCGATCTGCGTGCAAAGCTGCATCGCCGGGCCGAAAACCGTCCAGACGCCGATCAGCCCCACTTCCTGCTCGTACACCTGGTAGTTCTTCTCGTTGAAGCGGCTGATCTCGCGCCGCTCCTGGCTGAAGGCCTTGATCACCCGCACCCCGGGCAGGGCGTCGGCCACCACCGAGGTCATCTGCCCCCAGCGGTACATGATCCGGCGGAAGAAGCGGTGGAGCTTCTTGTGGAAGAAGACCATCATGGCGACCATCAGCGGCACCGGCAGCAGCACGAAGATCGCCAGCTTCCAGTTCATCAGGAACATGGCCACGGCCACGCCGGTGATGGTCAGGAACGCAATCGACACCTCGACCACGGTGAAGGCCACGAAGTCCCACAGGCGGTCGGAATCCGTGGTCATTCGCGTCACCAGGGAGCCGGTCTGCTTCCGGGAGAAAAAGCTCAGCGACAGCTTATGCAGGTGCTCGTAGACGGTGTCGCGGACCTGCCGTGCCACGCGGGAGCCCAGCCCGGCCATCAGCCGCGACTGCAGCCCGCGCCCCACGGACAGCACCACGATCAGGCCCGTCAAGGCGAGCACGTACACCAGGAAACGTTGCCAACTGGGGTCGTGTTTCGGGGAGGCGCCCAGCCCCTGGTCGAGCATCGGCTTGGTCAACCACGGCTGGATGAGGCCCAGGCCCGTCAACCCCACCGCCAACGACGCTCCCGTGATCGCCCGGGCCTTGTACGGCTTGACGAAGTCGAGCAGCCGCACCAGGATTTTCCGCCGGCTCAGGCAGGCCGGGCACACCTCCGACCAGGAGGGGATGACCCGCCCGCACTTCTCGCAGCGGATCTTCTTCTCGTGCTCGGCGGTGGTTTTCCCCTCCAGCGACTCGGGCTCCTTGCCGCTGATCTGCCGCTCCAACTGGCGGTGAAGCTGGGCGACCTCCTTCTCGTGGCGGCGGGTGAAGCGCCACTCGCCCACGGCGCCGGAGTCGTGCAGCAGGCGCAGAACACCCATGCCCAGCCCTTCCACCAGCAGCGCCTCCTGGCCGGACTCGACGGTCAGCCACTGTCCGTGCCAGGCGCCGTTATCCCTGTGGAAGTGCCCCAGCTTGCCTTGGGCAAGGGCCAGGTAGCCCCGAACGTAGCTGCCTTCCTCGCTCAGGTCGTGCGGCGACCACGCCAGCACCTCCTCGAGCGGGAGATCCTTCTGGACGCGATCGCGCAGCTCCTTCGGCACGCGCGCCAACCGATCAGACTGTGCATTCTCCTGTTGCGACATTGTCAGCTCACCGGGCTAAACCCCTTATGCTACCAGCTTGCCACGGTTTTTCAAATCAACTCCTGCCGGAATTCTCAACAAGATGGGAGTGCGGCCCGGCAGCGGCGGCGGGTTCCCAGCGTTGCCCCCCATCTCCGCGTCGCGCCGTTGGTCGTCTCGTGGGCGGGCGGGTCATCCGGGACTCTGGAGGGCCTCGGTCGCGGCCGGCACGTCGGGGTGAAGCTGGAAGACCCTCTCCAGGCCGGTGACTTCCATGACCCTGCGACAGTGCCCGGTCAGCCCGCTCAGCGCCAGTCGCCCTTGAGCCTCCTTGACCCGCCGCAGCAGCACCACCAGGCTGCCGAGGGCGATGCTGTCGATGAACTTCACGTTGGACAGGTCCAATACGAGCTTGGCCGTCTGGCCGGCCGCCATCAGCTCCCGCAGCTTCTCCAACAGCGCGTCGGCCATACCGGACGTCAGCTCCGAGGATTCGATGGTGGCGATGAGGACGTCGCCGACGCGTCGCTCGTTCAACAAGTTGTTTTCGGACATTTTCACCTTCCCGCGGCTGGACTTTTCGCAAACATTGTAGCCGCCACACGAAGCAAAACAATACCCCAGGCGGGTTCGCCGCCTGCCGGGGAGGACCACGGCGAGGGTCGCAAAAACCGGGCAAGCCTTCCCCGGACGGAACTTGCACCTGGGGTTCGGTCCGGTATAATGCGCGGCCGCCGGGAGTTCCGCCGGCAGCTAGGCGGGACCGAGAGGATGCAACGGCTCTGGCGAGAGGGCCGGCAGCGTTGGAACTGAAAGGAACTTTGCAGGGAAACAAACGGGTCTGTCGGAGACAGACGGCGATGTCGAGTGGATCGTGCGATGTCCGCGTAAGAAGCTCCTCCTGTAAAGGGAAAAGGTGATGACGATGAGCAGAAAGCCGCACGAGTTGATTCTGGTTGTGCTGGCCGGGCTGGCGGTCATGTTTGTGGCGGTCGGATGTGGCGAGAAAGAAACGGGCGCACCGACCCCCGAAACCAAGGCGGCCCAGCCGGAAGCAACGCCCGCCCCAACGCCCACGGTGAAGGTGGCCCCGACGCCCGCCCCGGCGCCGGCGGGCGCGTTTGCAGCGTTCCAGAAAGCGCAGCAGGTACCGGTGGCTCGCGTCCCGGTCGTCTCGGCGGCGCCGAAGCTGGACGGCGTGCTGGACGACGTCTACAAGAACAGCGCCACTGGGCTGAAGTTAAAGTTCCTTGTCGGCGGCGATGCGGACCCCACGGCCGCGACCACCGTGTACGTGGTCAGCACCACCAAGGAACTGTTCGTATTCTACAACTGTGAGTCTCCCGACATGGACGTTCTGCTGGCCGACGTGCGCGACCACGACGGGTCGGTCTGGCAGGACGACTCGATCGAGATGTTCGTCGACCCGACCAATCAGCGCCAGGTCGACGGGTACATGCATTTTGCCATCAACGCCCTCGGCACCAGCTACGAGGCCAAGGGCCCCAAGGGCGACGCCGACGCCAGTTGGGACCCCAAGATGCGGGTGAAGACCAAGGTCGGCAAGAAGGCCTGGACGATGGAGCTGGCCATTCCGTTCTCGGAACTGGTCAAGAACGCCAAGAAGATCAACCGCGTCTGGGCGGTCAACTTCAACCGGATGGCATACCTGATCGAGGCCACCGAGGACATCGCCTGGAGCCCCACCGGCGGGACGGACTCGCACGTTCCCAGCAAGTTCGGCTGCCTGTGGCTGGACGCGGGCAACGTGGACAACACCAAGCAGTAGTCCCGAGCCGGCCGGCGCACGGTTGGGCGAATCGGGTATGTGAACGCGGGCCGTTCGGTCCGGGGCCGCGTGGCGGCGGCTTGGCCGCCAGGGCCTCGGGTCGGGCGGCCCGTTGTCCGTTTCGTTCGGGGCGGCGGGCACGAAGATGGCTGCGGAGCTGACAACGCGGCAGCGCGTATTCCTGCGCTCGGCCGGGCGGCGGCTGACGCCACAGGCAAACGTGGGCAAGGGCGGGCTCAGCGAGGCGGTCTTGGCTCACGTGGACGTGCTGCTGGGCCGGCGCGAACTGATCAAGGTGCGGCTGCTGGAAACCGCGGCCGACGACCGCCGCCGGGCGGCGAAGGAGCTGGCCGAGAAGGCGGGCGCCTTCCTGGTGGATCTGGCCGGTCGGGTGGTCGTGCTGTACCGGCCCGGCGAGTCGCTGCGGGCCGAGAAGCGCCTGCGACTACCGCCGGACTGACCGCGCCGGCGTCCCTTGTCGGCGCGCCCTTTCGATGGCGGCGACCTGGCTGTTGACGGCGGCGATGGCCTTCGGATCGAACTTCATCTTCCGGTCATACGTCAACAGGCCGTTGACCTCCTGCTCGATGTCGTAAAGCTGGGTATAGCAGAACCCGCACATCCGCGGATGCCGGAGCAGCGACGTAGTGAGCTTTCGATAGCGCTCGATGAATTGCTTCCTGGTCCCGGGCCTGTCGCCGTAGCCCCAGGCGGCGTCGGCTTTGCTCTGTCCGGGGTTCCACCAGATTCCGCCGTACTCGCTGACGAAATAGGGCTGGCCGGTATATGGCGTCGTGTCCTGGTAGTTGCTGAACGGCCGGTCGCCCGTGGCGAACGCGGCAAAAAGGGCCGAGAACTTCCGGGGATTTTGCTGGTAGGAGTGGCAGTCATACACGTCAGTTTCGAAGTGGTCGTACCCGCTGGCGTCGATCGCCGGGCGGGTCGGGTCCAGGGCCTTGGTCAGTCGATACACGTCACGCAGCATCTGCGGGTCGGACCAGCCCCGGGCCTCGTTGAACGGGCACCATCCCACGATGCTGGGGTGGTTGAAGTCGCGGCGGAGAACCTCGGTCCACTCCGCCGCCAGCCGCCGGACGGCCTCGCCCCGGCCGCGGTCGATCCCCCAGTCGGCGTACTCGCCCCACACCAGGTAGCCCAAACGGTCGGCCCAGTACAGGAACCTCGGCTCGAACACTTTCTGATGCAGCCGGGCGCCGTTGAAGCCGAGCTGCTGGGCGGAGAGGATGTCCCTCTTGAGCTGGGCGTCACGGGGTGCGGTGTACAGCCCGGTCGGATAGTAGCCCTGGTCCAGGACGAGCCTCTGGAAGACCGGCCGGCCGTTCAGCAGGATCGCGGGGGCGTCCAGCGTGACGCTTCGCAGGCCGAAGTAGCTGCCGACGCAATCGACCGCGCCGCCCTCGTCGCGCAGGGTCAGCTTGAGATCGTACAGGAACGGATCGTCCACGTCCCACAGGCGGACGTGGTCGAGGTCGATCGTGCACAGAGCCGTGCCGCCGGCCGCGGACACCTCGGTGCGGCCGACGATGCGGCGCCCGGCGCGGGCCTCGGCCGACAACGCCAGCGACTCGCTGGGCGAGTCCAGTTCCGCCTCGATGCGAATCCGCCCGGCCGCCGGATCGCCGATCATCCGCAGGGACTTGATGAACGACCGGCCGACCGGCTCGACCCAGACGCTTTGCCAGATGCCGGTCACCCGCGTGTACAGACAGCCGTGGCTATCGTAGCCCATCGACTGCTTGCCGCTGGGCTGAAGCCGGCTGCGGGTGTCGTCGACCGCGCGAACCACCAGCAGATTCGCCCCGCTTACCAGGGCGTCGGTGATCTCGCAGGTGAACGGGGTGTACCCGCCGCGATGAAAACCCACTCGCCTTCCATTGACCCAGACGGTGGCTTCGTAATCGACCGCGCCGAAGTGCAGCAGCACGCGCCTGCGCCTCCACGGACGGGGTATGGAGAATTTCCGCGCGTACCAGACGCACGGCATAAAATCCCTCGTGCCGATGCCGGAAAGCCTGCTCTCCGGGCAGAAAGGCACGATAATCCGCCGGCCGAGGCGCGGCTTTTCGGGCCAGCCGAGCCCCTCGCCGTTGCCGCCGGCGTCGACGTCAAACGACCACGGCCCGTTCAGGCAGAGCCACTGGTCGCGCGAAAGCTGGGGGCGGGGGTACTCGCCCCTGGGGTGCGTCTGTTTCGAGGGCATCGGAACACTCCTATGTGCGTTGCGTCCGGCCGGATGAGTATCGGCCGGTCGCGCCCGCGGACGGACCGACCCAAAAGGCCTTTCCCGATGGGAACGAACCTGTTAAGATTCTCAAAGGACGATCAGTCGAGTCGTTTACCAGATACGGACCCGTTGGTCGAGAATCAAGTATGATCCGGTTCACCTGCGAGCATTGTGGAAAACCGGTTTGCATCCCAAGCACGTTCGGCGGGAAGAAGGGCCGTTGCCCCTTCTGCAACGCCGTGGTGAACATCCCCCCGCCCGCCGAGCCGTCGCTGGAGGAGGCCGAAGCCGCCGGTTTAGCCGCGGCCGTGTCGGCGGCCGAAGAGGCGGATCGGCAGCCGCGGCCCGCGGCCCCGAGCGCTGCACAAGTCCCCGACACCGAGGACATCGAGCCGGAGCTAGACACGGCCGGCGACCCCTCACACAAGACCGACAGGCTCGACGCGATGCCCGAGGAGACCGCGGTCGAGGCGGAGCCGCCTGCGGAGGAAGACGCCGGGCAGGCAGGTCCCGGCGACCTGGTGACCGAGGGCAAGGCCCGCGGCGTCAAAGGCTTGCCGAAGCCGGTGCTAGTCGGCGTGGCGGCCGGTCTGGTGGTGGCAATTGCGGCCGGAGCTGTCCTGCTGATCTGGAAGCGGCCTCAAAAGCAACCGATCGCCAAGACTCCCCAACAGGCCGGTCTGGCCGAGGTCAGGCCGGTTCCAACAGCCCCCGCCAGACCGGAGCCGACGCCGCAGCCTCCACCGAAGACGACCCCGGTCCGGAAGCAAGCGGCGCAGGTCTTTGAGCTTTCGGCGGCGATCACGGCGGCCGTTGATGAGGCCCCCGCCGAGACGTTCGCCATGTTCCGCGTGGACTTCGAACGCACCGCCGAGGCCCTGGCCCAGGCCTCGGGCGAGGGCGACGAGACGGTCTCCGCGCTGGCGAGCAACAGATTCTGGGCCAACGCGAAAGAGGAAATCAGCAAAGGCGGCATTCCCCGAGTCGCCACGCTGTACCTGACGGCCTCCGGCGAGGCGGCCGCGTCCATGTTCGGGAAATTCCACGGGGCGCGTCTCGGCAATGCCCCCGCCGGCGCCGAGGCGGGGCTGTGGTCGCTGGTGGGGCCCGACGCACCCGTGCCGCACTTCCTGCTTCGCCTGACCGGGCCGGCCGCCGAAAACTATACGACCGCTCTGCTCGGCCGGGCAAAGGCAATGAATCTTCCCGGCACCTTCGAGGCCGACAAGCTCGCCTCCCACGAGAAGCTGCGGGTGGTTCCGCCGGCCGTCGCCGACGCCGACAGGCCCGGAGAAATGCTCATCGGCACGGTCAAGACGATCGACGATGCCGGGCGCTCGACGGTCGACAAAGACCTGCACCGGCGGCTTGCCGAGCTGCTCAGGAAGGTGCCGGTCGAGAGGCCCGTGCTGGGTTGTGTGCGGCTGGCCGTCGCCAGAAGCCGCCTGAGCGCGGCCACGGGCATCGAGAAGATCCCCCCGGCCTGGGCCGGCCAGACCACCGTGCTGATCTTCTCCATCGATCCCAAGCCGACGGGAAGGGCCGATCTCGTGCTGTCCAGGGCCAGCCTGGAGACCGCCTGGGACCTGCCGGCTCTGGTCGCCCCCCTAATCGCCGTCGCCGAGAACGGCGACATTCGCATCGCCGGCAAGGGCAGCGACGGCCTGGAGGCACTGGCGGAGCTGCTGCCGGGCTTCCGGGAGTTTGTCCTGGCGGCCCTGGCGATGGGCGATGAGACTGCCGTGGCGCTTGCACTGGAGCCGGAAACCATGCCGGCGCCGCAGTCGGAGCCCGCGTCGCAGCCGGCGCCCACGACCGAGAAAACCGTTCCGTTTATCTGCACCAACGACGCGCAGTGCCCCAAGCACGGACAGGTTTACCAAGTTGCCGAAAAAGACGTTCCCCCCGACGTGCTGGCGGGAAACGAAGCACTGAAGTGTCCCTACTGCGGCAAGAGAACGGCCGCCAGGGCGGTGAAGTGCCCGCACTGCAACACGTGGTACGTCTGGACGCTGGACGTGTGCCCCAAGTGCGGCAAGCCGAGAAAATAGCCTCAACGGCCGGCGCGTCTCCGCTGGCAGGGCTGCATGAAATCGACCAAGACAGTCCATCTGCTCTACGGCATCGACGGCATGACCGTCCGCGTGCCGGAATCGGCGGCCATTCTGGAAGGAAAGCACGTCGAGGCGATCGGCCGCCCGTCGGAGGCGGTCAAGCACGCCTTGGCCGGGCCGATCGGCTCGCCCGCGCTGGCGGAACTGATCGCGGCGAAGAAGCCCGCCTCGGTGGCAATCACCATCTCGGACATCACCCGCCCCGTGCCGAACAAGGTCTTCCTGCCGCCGCTGCTGGCGGCCCTGAAGGCCGCGGGCGTGGACGAGGGCCGAATCGTCATCATCATCGGCACGGGCATGCACCGCCCGAGCACGCCGGCCGAACGCCAGGTGCTGCTGGGGGATGACATCCTCAAGCGGATCGAGGTGCTCGACCACGTCGCGGCCGACCCGCACGCGCTGGTCAAGGTCAGCGACGATCCGCCCGTCAGCGTCAACCGCCGCTTCGCCGAGGCGGATTTCCGCATCGTCACCGGCTACATCGAGCCGCACTTCATGGCCGGCTTTTCCGGCGGGCGAAAGGGGGTCTGCCCGGCTTTGGTGGACTTGGCGACGATCCAGCGATTCCACGGATACCAGACGCTGGCCGACCCCCGGGCCGACAACGGCGTCCTGGAAGGCAACCCCTGCCACCGCATCGCCCTGACAGTCGCCAGGAAGGTCGGCGTGGATTTCCTCTTCAACGTCGCCATCACGCGCGAGCGAGAGATCGCCGGCATCTACTGCGGCGAGCTGGAGGCGGCCCACCTGGCCGGCTGCAAGGACGTGGCCGAGTGGACCTCGGCCGCGATCGACGGGCCCTTTGACCTGGTCGTCACCAACGGCGGCGGCTACCCGCTGGACGCGACCTTCTATCAGACCGTCAAGGGAATGTGCACCGCCCTGCCGGCGCTGGCGGCCGGTTCGGCCCTGCTGATCGTCTCGGAATGCTCCGAGAAGCTCGGCTCAAGCGAATTTACCGAGCTGATCCTGGCCTACGACGGCGACTGGCGAAAGTTCCTGGCCGACATCGCGGCAAGCAACGAGACCAGGCTCGACCAGTGGGAGTTCCAGATGCAGGCCCGCGTGCTGGACCGCATCGGCATCGAGAAGCTGTGGCTGGTCAGCGGCGGGATTCCCGCGGAGATGCAGAAGCACATCGGCGTCACGCCGATCCTCGGCCGCGGCGACGCCGGGGCCCGCGCCCAACGGGCGATTGACGAATGCCTCGCCGCCCGCCCCGACGCCCGCGTCGCCGTCATCCCCGACGGGCCGTACACCATGCTGCGGGCCAACTGATCCCGGCCGCGGCGTCCCCCGGCACAGGACTTCTCGCTCGGGTCCGGCCTTCCCCTGCCATCCGCGCAGCCTACTTGCCCGGGTCTTCAGACAGTTCGTTCAAGACCTTGCTGTAATAGGGTTTTGCTGGTCTTGCGAACTTTTCACCCAGCGATAGCAGCGCCCAGGCGGCCCGCTCGCGCTCGAACTCTGAACTTGACAGCACCATCTCGCCGGCCGCGACCTTCTTGAGCAACGGCACACCCTCCCTCCGCCCGTGATAAGCAAGGCCGCGGGCGGCGTTCAACTGCACCAAGCCATCGCTGTCGGCAAGCAGCTCGACCAGCGCACCGAGAATCGTATCGCTCTTCTTGCAAAAGCCCAGCCGCAATGTGGCTATCCGCCGACTCATAATCTCTTTGGCATGCTTGGCCCTTTGGATCGTCTCTTCCGGAGAGGCTCCAATGTCAAGGTCTTTCCCGCGGTCCCGGAAGGAGGCCAGCCGACTATTGCAGTGCTCGGCGGACATGGTGTGGATGAAGATTTGGCGAATCAGCTCTTGTTGTATGTTGCCGGCTCGGGCCGGCGTGAGCTTGTTAGCGTCAGCGCCGCCAACGTCAAAGTTCATGCGCCTCGACATGGGACCGGCCGCGTTGGAAAAGTTACCCGAGGCATAGTAGGCAAAGACCTGGTACTCCCCCGGCAGTAAGAGCTTGCCAACCGTCGCTGAGCCGGCGTAGGCGCCCCCGGGCGCTATGAGAACCTTGCCCCAACCCTCCTTGGGAATGGAAACTCCTGCGCCTTTGTCCGCCATGACCTGCGGCGTCCAGTCCACGATCACCCTTCGGCACGCGACCTCCTTTCTGGCGTCATCCGCGCCGAGACCCAGGTAGACACTGTGATAGTACCAGTACGCGCAATCATCGGGGTCGTGATAGCCCATTGCCTTGTTGCTGGTGGGCGTGTTGGTCACGAGAACGATGCCGATCGCACCAGGATGGACCTCTATTACCCTCCGCGAGGTATTCTTGAGACTGACTCCAACCGACAGTCCTCGCCCGCGTTTGACCTTTCCTTGCGGGCAGTTGATCTGAATTTCCAGACCCGGTATTAGCTGCTTGACCTGGACTTTTGAGAATTCGCGGATCATCGCCCCGCCGGGATTGTGGGGCTGATGCATGTTTGTAACGTGCAGCTCGAGTGCACTGCCGGTCATGCTCTTCAGCTTCTCAAAGATCCCGTCCGCAAGGAACAAATGATACGGCCCGGTGTGGAAGACTTTTTGCCCCCATCGGTCGACACCAACGTAACCGTGATATCGACCGGGCCCGAGTAGCTCCGCAATGCAGGGCGAAGACATCTGCAACCACACGCATACGAATAACATAGACGCGACCACACCCGTGCGTTTCATGGCAACGTCTCCTTCTGCCCGTCCCAGGCGCGTTCATCTTCCGCTTCGAGCGAAAGCCATTTATCTCTTCTACGTTCCTTTTGACGCGCCACCGGTAGAAAAGTTTCACTCCCCCTGCCCAAAATGTGGGCCCGATCTCCGCGCCGGTATTGCTCAGTGCAGCGCCGGCGCCATGCTGCGCCGGGGACCCGGCAGCCGGGAAAGCCGGGCGGACTCGCTTACTTTTCGTCTTCGGCCAGCGTGGGCAAGACGAGCAGGTAGGCCGCGTCCACGAAGTCCATGCCCTCGAGTTCTCTAAGGAGCTTCGGCGGGGCCGGGCTGTCGAGGTTGATCGCGAAGATGGACTTCTTCGTGGCGCTCTTGCGGCCGAAGGTCATCTGGGCGATGTTGACTCCGGCGTTGCCGAAGGCCGTGCCGACCTTGCCGATCACGCCCGGCTTGTCGTCCGTGATCAGCACCGCCAGCGGCCCCTCCGGCCGCATCTCCATCCGGTAGCCGTCCAGCGAGATGATCCGCGGGAACCGGTTGGCAAAGACCGTGCCGACGGCCGAGCGCCGAGCCTTGTCCGTGCGGATCTCCGCCTCGATGAGGGAGGCGAAGTCCTTGCTGTCGCCGGAGGTGCTGACTTCCACCTCCATGCCGCGCTGCTTGGCCAGCACGGGGGCGTTGATGATGTTGGCCGTCTCCATGTGGGCGGCGATCAGCCCCAGCGTCAGATACGTCGTCAGCACCGAGACGTTCTCGCCGCTGATCTCGCCGCGATAGACCGCGCGGACGTTCTGAATCGCGCCGGGCGTGATGGATGCCAGGATCGTCCCCATCCGTTGGGCCAAGGCCGCGTACCGCCGCAGCAACGGTTCGAGTACCCGGTCGAACCCGGGGGCGTTGAGGGCGTTGCGGATCTGCCCGCCGCTGAGGGCCTCGACGAGCTGGCTGGCCGCATCCAAGGCTACCTGCTCCTGGGCCTCCTCGGTACTGGCGCCGAGGTGGGGAACGCCCAGCAGCCTTTCGTGGGCGATCAGCTTGGCCTCGACATCGGAGGTCGGCGGCTCGCTGGTCCAGACGTCGATGGCCGCCCCGGCCACCTTGCCCGAGTTCAAGCCCTCCAGCAGCGCCTCGGCGTCGATAATCCCGCCCCTGGCGCTGTTGAAGAGCCTCACCCCGTCCTTCATCATGGCGATCTGCTTGCGCCCGATCATGCCCGTGGTCTCGGCGCTCTTGGGGACGTGGACGGTGATGTAGTCGCTCTGGCGGCACAGCTCATCGAGGGTGTCGACGATCTCGAAGGAGCCCTGGGGGCACTGACCGGCGAAGTACGGGTCGTATGCCAGAACCCGCATCTCCATGGCCAGGGCCCGCTTGGCCACGGCCGTTCCCACCCGGCCCATGCCGACGACGCCGAGGGTCTTTCCCGCCAGTTGGGTGCCCTGGAATTTCTTGCGGTCCCACGCCCCGCCGCGGAGGGAGACGTTGGCGGGCACGACGTTGCGCGACATCGCCAGCATCAGCGCCCAAGTCAGCTCGGCCGTGGAGACGGTGTTGCCGCCGGGGGTGTTCATGACGATGATGCCCTTGGTCGTGGCGACGGGCACGTCCACGTTGTCCACGCCCACGCCGGCCCGGGCGATGCAACGGAGGTTGCCCGCCTCCGCCAGCACGTCGGCCGTCACCTGCACCCCCGAGCGGATGATCATGCCGTCGTATCCGCCGACGATCCTGGCCAGTTCCTCCGGCGGCAGGCCCGGGCGGATGTCCACCTCGACGCCGCCCTGCTGCTGGAGCCAATCAATGCCGGCTTGGCTGAGCTTGTCTGCGATCAGGACCTTCATACCCTCGCTCCCGTCATTTCCAGTCTTTCAGTACATTTGCCGCCGCGGCCAACCCCGTGCCGATCTCTACCTTCACGCCGCACTCGATGAGCGTGTATTCGACGGCGGCGATCAGGCCGATCGTGTCCAGCGGGTCGACGTAGCCCATGTGCGAGATGCGGAACGCCTTGCCCTTCAGCGAATCCTGCCCGCCCGCCACCGAGCAGCCGTACTTGTCGCGGAGCGTGCCGCGGAACTGCTTGTCGGTCACGCCCGGCGGCAGCATGACCGCCGTCACCGAGTCGGAGGGCCGTCGCGAGAAGATCTTCATGCCCAGGGCCTCGGCCGCCGAGCGCGTCGCCGACGCCATCAGCGCCGTCCGCGCCCAGACCGTCTCGATGCCGATCGAGTGGATCATGTCCAGCGAGACCTGCAACCCGCGGATCAGCGAGACCGCCGGGGTCCAGGGGGAGTCGTTGTCCGCGACCGACTTGCGGAAGGCCCTCAGGTCCAGGTAGAACAGCGGCGGCTGGATCGCCTCGACGTTTTTCCAGGCCTTGGGGCTTACCGCCACGAACGCCAGCCCCGGGGGCAGCATGAAGGCCTTCTGGCTGCCGGCGCCGACGATGTCCACGCCCCACTGGTCGGTCCGCAGCGGCAGCGTTCCGGCCGAGGTGATGCAGTCGGCGATCAGGATGGCGTCGGTGTCGGCCACCACCTTGCCGATCGCCTCCAGGTCGCAGACGGTGGCGCTGGAGGTCTCGCTGTGGACCGTCACCACCGCGCCGTACTCGCCGCCGGCGAGCTTCTTCTTGACCAGCTCCGGCTCCAGGGCCGTGCCCCACTCCAGCTTCACCTCGTCGACGCTGAGGCCGTAGGCCTTCGCCACCTTTACCCAGCGCTCGCCGAACTTACCGCCGTTGGAAACGAGAACTTTCTTGTCCCGCGGCACGGCGCAGGCGATGGCCGCCTCCATGCCGGCCGTGCCCGAGCCGGCGATAGTCAGCACGTCGTTCGCGGTCATCAGCAGCTTCTTCAGAGCGGCGTTGACTTGCCCGAACATCTCCTTGAAGCGGTCCGTGCGGTGGTGGAACATCGGCTTGGCCATCTCCACCAGCACCTCGACCGGCACGTCCGTCGGGCCCGGCGTGAAAAGACGCTGCTTGATCATCAAATCCTCTCCCAATCAAGAGCTATTACATCACGGCCGCGGCGACAGCGCTGCCCCGCCGGCTGTCCGCGGAAGAATGGTAGGCCCGGCCGGCCCCACTGTCAACACCGGCGCCTTGGCCCGCTGGCAACGACGCGGAGCCAGTCGCAATCCCTCGCTTGGGCCGGCGATTTATGCCTTCGGCGGGCGGCGCGTGACCTTGGCCGGTCGGCCGGTGCGGGCGGATTCGTACAGGGCGTCCATCAGGTCGGCCAGCAGCACGCCCAGCCGCCCGGTGACGCGCGGCTTGGCCTTCCCGCGGATGGAGTCGGCGAAATTGCGAATCGGCGAGACGGTGCGAATCTTCCACCCCCGCGGCACGCCCGTGATCTCCTTCTTCATCTTCCGGCTGTTGACGCGGAACTCCCCGCCGTGGGCGCTGATCTCCAGCATGGCGCCGGCGCCCTGGAGCGTCAGCCGGCTGCACCAGCTCGGGCAGTTGCCGCCGCTGGTGAGGCTGCCCATGCAGCCGTTGGCGAAGCGGATCGCCGCCACGGCGTTGATGTCCACGCGCCTGCCTTTCTTGTCCGCCCAGCAGAAAGCCTCGCGGACGGGCGAGTCCACCAGGAACATCATCGCGCTGAGCACGTGGGCGGTGCTGTCGTAGAGCTGCCCGCCGCCGGAAAGTCTGGGGTTCTGTCGCCACTTCCCGCGGGTGCCGACCATCCAGCCCTGGGCCATGATGCCGGTGATCAACTGGAGCGGGCCCATGGTGCCGTCGTGAATGAGCTTGCGGGCGTAGGCGAAGGTGTCGGTGTACATGCCCTGGATGGCGACCTGGAGGATCCGTTTCCTGGCCTTGGCCCGGGCGACGAGCTTGCGGGCGTCGTCGGCGTTGGTGACCATGGGCTTTTCGACCATGACGTGTGCCCCGGCCGAGATGGCATCGTAGCAATGACGGAAGTGCAGCGTGTGCGGCGTGGAGACGATGACCGCCTCCGGGCGGAGCTGCTTCAGCATCTTGGCGTGGTCGGTGTAGATCGCCGGTGCGTCGGCGGCGAAGTGGTCCTCGGCGAGCTTCTCGGCGTGCCGGCGGTCGACGTCGGCCAGGCCCACGCACTGGAACGCCGCCGGCCCCTCGCTCATCCCGCGGGCGTGATAGCGGACGAAGCCCCCGCAGCCGATGATCGCCAAGCGAATCTTCTTCATCGCTGTCTCCTTTTGGCAGGAAGGTGTTGAGGCGATGGTGTAGCCGCTTCGGCCGGGGCGGTCAAGCCCACACCGCTGGAAAGTTTTCGGCCGCTGCGGCCTCTCGGCGAGCCCCCGACCGCGCTTCCGGTGCTTGCGTCTTTCCTTGAGCCGTCGGCGGCGGTATCATGGAGGGCAAATGAAGCCGCAGTTCGAGAACGCCTACGTGCTGAACGTCATGGCCGAGGACCGCCCCGGCATCGTGGCCGTGGTCAGCAAGGCCGTAGTCGGCGCCGGCGGGAACATCGACGCCTGTAGCCAGACCGTCCTGAGCGGATACTTTACCCTCATCATGATCGTTTCCTTCCCGCGGGAGCTGGCCGAAGGGCCCTTCCTGGCCGCCCTCACCAAGCCCGACCGGCGGGAAAGCGGCTTCCAGGTGCAGATTCGCCCCTTCCGGCCCGATGCCGGAAAGCCGGCCGTGGCCGACGCGGAAAACTTCGTGGTCACCTGCTTCGGCCCGGACACCCCCGGCGTGATCTACCGCTTCAGCTCGCTGCTGGCCGATAAGGGCATCAATATCGTCGACCTGTACGGGCAGCTCGACGGCGATCAGTTCGTGCTCATCTCCCAGGTCCAGATCCCCAAGAAGTGGGACCTGGCCATGCTCCAGGCCGACCTGGAGGCCCTCGGACGCCAGCAGGGATACACCGTCCGCCTCCAGCACGAGAATATCTTCATCGCCACCAACCAGCTCCGCCTGGGGCGGCACCCGGAGCCGAGGCACTAGAGACTGCTGAGAACACAAATTCCCGGAAATCCGAACTGATTTACAGGCACTCGCGCCATGCTGCGAACTGACGAAATCCTGGCGACGATCCACATGCTGCACGCCGAGCACCTGGACGTGCGGACGGTGACGCTGGGCGTCAATCTAAACGATTGCGCCGGGCCGGAAGTGGACCTGATCTGCCGCAAGATCGGCCAGAAGATCGCCCGCTACGCGGCGAACCTGGTTCCGGCGTGCGAGAAGGTGGCGGCCAAGTACGGCGTGCCGATCACGAACAAGCGTCTGGCGATCAGCCCGGCGGCGACGCTGCTGGCCGGTCACGGCGCCGCGGCGGCAATGGCTATCGCCCAGGCGCTGGACGCGGCGACGGCCGCGGCCGGCGTGGACCTGGTCGGCGGGTTCACGGCCTATTGCGAAAAAGGCATCGCCGCGGCCGATGCGGTGCTGATCGATTCGCTGCCGGAAGTGCTCTCCGGCACCGAGCGGCTGTGTGCGTCGATCAACCTTGCCAGCCGCCGGGCCGGCATCAACATGGACGCCGTCGCCCTCATGGGCCGGACCATCCCCGCCGTCGCCGCCGCCACCGCCGAGAGGCGCGGCTTCGGCTGCGCCAAGCTGTGCGTCTTCGCCAACGCCCCGCAGGACAACCCCTTCATGGCCGGGGCCCACCTCGGACCCGGCGAGCCGGAAGCGGTCGTCAACGTGGGCGTCTCCGGGCCGGGCGTGGTCGGCTCGGCCCTGCGGCGGAAGCTGGAGCTGGAGCCGAAACTCACGCTGGGCGAGCTGGCCGAGGAGATCAAGATCACCGCCTTCCGCGTGACCCGCGTGGGCGAGCTGATCGGGCGGGAAGTCGCCGCGGAGTTGGGAGTGCCCTTCGGCATCCTGGACCTGTCGTTGGCGCCGACCCCGGCCATCGGGGACAGCGTCGGGGAGATTCTCAAGATACTCGGCATCGACCAGATCGGGGCGCCGGGCTCGACGGCGGCGATCGCCCTGCTGACCGACGCCGTCAAGAAAGGCGGGGCGTTCGCCTCCAGCAGCGTCGGCGGGCTCAGCGGGGCGTTCATCCCCGTCAGCGAGGACGCCGCCCTGGCCGAGGCCGCCGCCAAAGGCCACCTCGTGCTGGAGAAGCTCGAGGCCATGACCAGCGTCTGCTCGGTCGGGCTGGACATGATCGCCGTGCCCGGCGACACCCCGCCGGAGACCATCGCCGCCATCATCGCCGACGAAATGGCCATCGGCGTGATGAACAACAAGACCACCGGCGCGCGGATCATTCCGGTTCCGGGCGGCAAGGTCGGCGAGACGGTCGCCTTCGGCGGGCTGTTCGGCTCGGCCCCGATCATGGAGGTCCGCAACGCCGGCGCTTCGGGGCGGTTCGTGGGCTTCGGCGGGCGGATTCCGGCCCCCATCCAGAGCCTCAATAACTGACCCGGGTCCGCGCGGCGCGCGTAGCCCCTAAGCTGGTCACGGGAATGTTTGCCCGCCTGCCTTCCGCCCGCCTGCCTTCCGGAGGTGGGCAGGGAGGTGGGCAGGCACAGTGTAAAGAGGCAGGGATGCGTCTGCGCGCCCGGGGGGAGACCACGCCTGCCCGACAGCTGTCAGGCGGGAATTAGACTAATTACCGCGAATTTCACGAATGGGCTCCTTTTCTTAAGCCGGCTCTGTCTAATTCGTGCAATTCGTGCCCATTCGTGTAATTCGTGGACTCATTCGTTCGGATGCGCACCGACCGCGGACAGGCCCGCCTGCCTTCCGCAGGTGGGCAGGGAGGTGGGCAGGTGCACTGTTCAAACATTGCTGCGGTCCGCTTAGAATAGTAGCGCGAGCATTCTCTGACACGTAGGGGCGGTGAGGTTCGATGAGCAGAGGCATCGACTTTCAGGCGGAGTCGTTCGTGCCCCAGCCGGCGCGGCAGCCGTGCGTGCTGACGCTGTTCGGCGGCGCCGGCGCCCTGGGGCAGCGCAAGCTCGCGCCGGCATTGTATAACCTGTGTCATGACAAGCTCTTGCCCGAGTCGTTCGGGCTGCTGGCTCTGGGCCGGACCGCCCGCAGCGACGATGAGTACCGCCGGATCTTGCGCGAGGCCGTCGTCAGCCACTCGCGCAGGCCGCCGCGGGGCGAGGTGCTGGAGTGGCTGTTGTCAAGAAGCCATTACCAGCGCCTCCGGCCGGGCGAGGCCGACGACGCCGCGGCGCTGCGGGACAGCCTCAAGGAGTTGGACCAGCGGCACGGCACGGCCGACCGGCGGCTGTTTTATCTGTCGACGCCGCCGCAATCCTACGAGCAGGTCATCGAGGACCTGGCCCGGGCCGGGCTGGCCGGCCGGGCAGTCGATCCGCCGCCGGGCATCGTCGTCGAAAAGCCCTTCGGCACCGACCTGGCCTCGGCGTCCAGGCTGAACTCGCTGCTGCTGGAGCGGTTCGACGAGCCGCGGGTGTACCGCATCGACCACTTTCTCGGGAAGGAAACGGTCCAGAACATAATGGTCTTCCGTTTCGCCAACGCCATCTTCGAGCCGCTGCTGCGGCGTCGGTACGTTCACGACGTCCAGATCACCGTGGCCGAGGACAGCGGCGTGGTCGACCGCGGGGCGTATTACGAATCGGCCGGCGCCCTGCGCGACATGGTCCAGAACCACCTGCTGCAACTGCTGTGTCTGATCGCGATGGACCCGCCCGCGCGGCTGGCGGGCGAGGCTATCCGCGACGAGAAGGTCAAGCTCCTCCAGGCGATCGGTCCGATGAGCCCCGAGCAGGTCGCCGCCCGGACCGTCCGCGGGCAGTACGCCGCCTCCGGGGCGATTGCCGGCTACCGCCAGGAAAGCGGCGTCGGGGCCGACTCGCAAGTGGAGACCTACGCGGCGGTTCAGCTGGAGGTGCGCAACAGCCGCTGGGCGGGCGTGCCGTTCTACCTTCGCACCGGCAAGCGGCTGGCCAGGAGGGTCAGCGAGATCGTCTTCACCTTCGCCAGAGAGTCGGCGCCGCTGTTCGGCCCGGAAACCTGCGACTGGCGCCTGCCCAACCGCCTAATCTTCCGCCTCCAGCCGGCCGAGGGAATCTCCATCGTCTTCGACGCCAAGGCGCCGGGGGCGAGCATGCTGCTCCGCCCGGTGTGGATGGACTTCGACTATCATCGCTCGTTCCAGACCGCCAGCCCCGAGGCGTACGAGCGGCTGCTGCTGGACGCCCTGAAGGGGGAAAGCTCGCTCTTCGCTCGGGCCGACGAGGTGGAGGCGTCGTGGAAAATCGTCGACTCCATCCGTACCGCCTGGGATCAGCCGGCCGCCCCACCGCTGCTGAGCTACCCGGCCGGCTCCTGGGGCCCGGATCGCTCGGTGAGCATCTTCGCCGACCAGGAAACTGCCTGGCAAACCACGTGACACGACCGCGGCAAGCCGATATCATAACAAGCCGCACGGTGCTGCACCGGGGAGATACGATCGTGAACGCAGAGACAGCAGTGGTCATCGTGGAAGCCGAACCCGCCGCGGCCGCCCGCCGCGCCGCCGAGCGCATCGCCGAGATCGCCCGCCAGCGGGCCGACTCCGGCAACGAGTGTTACCTGGCGCTATGCGGCGGGACCACGCCCGCGCAAATGTACCGCAGTCTGGCGGCGCCGCCGCTGAGCGAAAGCGTTCCGTGGGAGAAGGTGCGGATCTTCTTCGGCGACGAGCGCGACGTGCCGCAGGACCACGTGGAGAACAATTACCGCATGGTGGCCGCGGCCCTGCTGGACCACGTGCCGGTGCCGCTCGCCAACGTGCACCCCATGCCGGCCGACTGCCGCGACATGTCGGCCGCCGCCCGGCAGTATGAAGACCTCATCCGCCGCCTGGTGCCGGCCGAGGGAAACGACATCCCCCGATTCGACCTGATCCTGCTGGGCCTGGGCGGCGAGGGCCACATCGCCAGCCTGTTCCCCGATACGCCCGCGCTTACCGAAAAGGACCGGCTCGTCGTCTCCCAGTTCGTTCCCGTCATCGGGCGCAACCGGATGACGTTCACCTTC
Organism: uncultured Planctomycetaceae bacterium; assembly: GCA_964401385.1. Lineage (GTDB taxonomy): Bacteria > Planctomycetota > Phycisphaerae > SM23-33 > SM23-33 > CAYNYF01. The sequence goes on from CAYNYF010000014.1 coordinate 20,444, forward strand.
CCGCTGATCAACGCCGCCCGGCACGTGATGTTCTTCGTGACCGGCCCGGACAAGGCCGCCGCCGTCGCCGCGGTGCTTTCGGGCGACCCCGAGCAGCGCGGGCGGTACCCCGCCGCGCGGGTAGCCCCCACCAACGGCGAGCTGATCTTTCTGCTCGACGCGGCCGCTGGCAGGAACGTCGCCGCCCGGCCTTCCTGACCGGCGGCGAGCCCCGCGGAGTGCGCCTGGTCTGAACCGGCGCATGCCGCGCCGGCGCCGCCCGCCCGCCCGGCTGCGTCCGGGACCGGTACGTGCCGCGCAGAAGGAACAGCGCCATGAACGTCGCGACAGGGACTCGCTCGGTGACCTTGTAGTTGGCATTTCGCATGCAAGATGAAGAGCCTCCCATTCGCGACGCGCCGACCAAAGGGGCAAACCCGAATTCCTGGATCACCGACGGGCACCTCATCAAGGCGGCGTGGCGCCTTTCCCTGCCCATGATGGGCGCGGCCCTTCTGGGCGACCTGTTCACCATCGTCGACATGTTCTTCGTCGGCAAGCTGGGTCCGCCTGCCATCGCGGCCGTGGCTGTGGCGGGCACGGTCATGGGCGTCGTCTACATGCTTGCCGTCGGGGTCACCACGGGCTGCACGGCCTTGGTGGCCCAGGCTATCGGCGGCGGCGACCGCCGCCGGGCGGAGGTGGTGGCCGGACAGAGCCTGGCCATGGCCGTCGCCGTGTCGCTGCTTGCCGGCGGCGCGTCGGTCTTCTCGCGTCCCGTTTTCCTGGCCTTTGGCGCCGAGCCCGCCGTCGTCGCCCAAGGCACCTCCTACCTCCAGGTAAGCCTGGGTGGCTCGTTCACCATCCTGCTGGCCGTCACCTTCGCCTCGGCCCTTCGCGGCGCCGGAGACGCTGTCACGCCGCTGAAGATCATGGGGCTGGGAAACCTGATCAACATCGCCCTGGACCCGATCTTGATCTTCGGCTGGCTGGGCGTGCCGGCGATGGGGGTGGCCGGCTCGGCCTGGGCCACGGTGACGGCGCGGGCGTTCTCGGCAGCGATGCTGGCACGAGTGTTCTTCCTCAACGGTCATGAGCACTTCAGCCTCCACGTTCGCGATCTGCGTCCCCGGGCGCGGATTATCTGGCGGATGTTCAAGATCGGCGTCTTCAGCTCCGGGCAAATGCTCATGCGGAATCTCTCGGCCATCATCCTCATCCGCATCGTGGCCATGTTCGGCACTGTGGCCCTGGCCGCGTACGGCATCGGAATACGTCTTCGCATGGCCGTGATGATGCCCGGCATGGGATTCGGAAACGCCGCCGCCACGCTCATCGGGCAGAACATCGGCGCCCGCAAGCTCGGGCGAGCGGAGCGCGCCGGCTGGCTGGTGACGGGCATGTACGGCCTGGTCGCCCTTGTCATGACGGCCGTATTCTGCACGTTCGCCGAACCCCTGATTGCCTTCTTCAACGCCGACAGCCAGGTGGTCGCGACCGGCGCGAGTTTCCTGCGATGGTTCTCGGCCACGTTCGCGTTTGTGGCCTTTTCCATTGTGCTGGGACGCGCCATGAACGGCGCGGGAGACACCTTCTGGCCGATGGCGATCACGGCCGTATCCATGCTCGCGCTGCGGATTCCGCTGGCCTGGGGACTGTCGGTCATCTGGCGGGAAACCGGCGTCTGGGCGGCCCTGGCGGCCTCCAACGTGGCCCAGGGCCTGCTGTTTGCCGCCGCGTTTCATTGGGGAAGATGGAAGCGGATCGGACAAAACCACGTCCGGGCGGCCCGGGAGACCGCGGAATCGGTTTGCTGAGAGCGTCTGCCGTGTTCTCGCACCGCGATAGCGCCATCATGCCAGACATCGCGGCGGCTGCCGGCGGCAAGCAGGCGGTTTGACGAATACGCTTGGATCACGGGCTCGGCGGCCCCTCCATGCCGCCGGGGTCCCACCGCGACAGGGCGGCGTGCAGCGTCCGGCAGAGGCGGGGATGGCTTGCGGCGACGTTCCTGGTCTGTGTCGGGTCGTTCCGGAGGTCGATCAGGAATGGGCGCTGCTGCCCGGAAGGCCAGAACGAGTAGATCCACCGCCGGGTCATCACCTGCCTCAGCTGGGTCTGGCGGTGCAGGCAGCCATTGAACGCGTACGCCCGGGCCGGCATGCCCCGCCCGCCAAGAGCGGGCAGGAGCGATCGGCCCTGATACTCCGACGGCGGCTTCAGGCCGAAGAGGCGCAGGATCGTCGGGGCCAGGTCCCACGGCTGGGCGATCTGCTGGATGCGCCGGGGGCGCCGCTGGCCGGGGAGCTTGATCAGAAGAGGGATGCGCATCGTTCCCGTCCGCAGCGGAAGCCACCTCGGCGAGGTGAGCCGCGCGTCGCCGCCGATCAGCCAGCCGCCGTTGTCGTTCACGACCCACGGCTTGCCGACACAGCCGGCGTCGCCGGGGTACCCGGCGTAGATGCCATGGTCGGAGGTGAAGAAGATGGCAACCTCCTCCAGCAGGCCCAGCTTCTCCAGTGTCGCCAACAGCCGGCCGACCGCGGTGTCCACCATGCTGCACTCGCCGCAGTAGCGGGCCTGAAGGTGCCGGACCTCCCGGCCGGTGATCCCCAGCTTGCGGTAGAACCCGTACGGCGGGCATTCGATGACGCGCCCGCGGTAGCCCGGATCGTACCGCTCGACGTACCACTCCGGCGGGTCCCACGGCTCGTGGGGGTCGAACGTCTCGACCCAGAGGAAAAAGCGGTCGCGCCTCCAGTTCCGCTCCAGCCACTCGCAGGCCGTCCGGAACGTGCCGGGGGCGAAGTAATCGTCCTCATGCCGGCGATGGGCCCGGTTGACCCGCACCTGCTGGTAATGGGCGGGTCGGTAGCGGATCAGCTCGGGGGGCACCGGCACCTCTTCGGGGACGGAGGCATCCGACCAGTGCGCATCTCCCTCCTGCCCGCGGTTGACGCGGTAGGCCTGGAAGCCCTTGAACATGTTCCGCCCGCGCACGACCCCGTTGGCCACGTCGGTGATCATCATCGTGTGCACGCCGCCGTCGCCCAGCAGAGCCGGCAGCGGCGTCTCGTCGTCGCGGATGTTGATCCACGGGTTGAACGCGTGGCCGGGCGCGTGCCCCTTGCTCAGGAGGATGTCGCGACGGTTCGGCCCGGTGGGAAACGACCCGGCGTACATCCGCTCGAAGACGGTCGCCCCGGCGGCGAGCCGGTCGAGATGGGGCGTATGGATTCTCCGGTTCCCATAGAAGCCCAGGTGGTCCTGACGAAACGAATCGGAAAGGATGAAGATCACCTTCATCGGGTAAGTCTCCTCTTCAGCTTCTCTGCGTCCTATCGCAAGCCACGCGCGCTACACCTTCTTGCACGGCGCTTGCCGGGTCAAGCTGGCGCTGCCCGTGGAATGCCGAGCCGGCGGGCGCGACGTCCCCGTGGTCGGCTGGCCGGGCCGGGGTCGTCACAGCGGCTCGAGGCGGGCGAACTGGAGGATGAGGGTCTTGCGCCCGGCGCGGTCGAACTCGACCACGGCCCGGGTGCGCTCGCCGTCGTGGGAGATCGTCACCACCTTGCCGCTGCCGAAGATGTGGTGGCGGACCCGCCGGCCCGGGCGGATGCCGGCGAACTCGGGCGGGATGAGGTCGGCCTGCTCCATCGCCTCGATCAGCGCCCGCTGCTCAGCGTCCTCGTGGAAGCCTCCGCCGGATTGCCCGCGCCGGCTGAACTCGGCCACGCTGACCGGCCGCCGGCGGGGCGGAGGCTCGTGCGGGGACTTGTCGATCCGCTCGACGCCCTTGGCGCCGATCTCGTTGAGGAAAGGCGATTCCACCTGCCGCTGCCGCACGCCGCGGAGTATCCGGTACTTGGCCGAGGTCATGTACAGGCGGTCCTTGGCCCGGGTCATGCCGACGAAGGCCAGCCGGCGCTCTTCCTCGATGTCGCGGCCCCGCTTGTCGGCGCGCTCGAACGGCAGCAGGCCTTCCTCGCAGCCGATGACGAAGACCACCGCAAACTCCAGCCCCTTGGCCGCGTGCAGGGTCATGAACGTCACCGCCCCCGCCTCGGGGTCGACCGTGTCGATGTCGGCGATCAGCGAGACCCGGTGCAGGTACTCCGCCAGGGCGGAGGCGGGGTTTTCCTGGTCGAACTCCGCGGCCGAGCTGATCAGCTCCTGGACGTTGCGAAGGGCCTGCCGCTGCTCCTCGTCGCTGCGCAGGGCTTGCTCGATGCCGCTTCGGGCGACGACCGCCTCGATGATCCCGCGGACGCCGTCGCCGGCCATCCGGCTCAGCTCGCCGACAAGCTTGGCAAAGGCGCCCACCTTGGCGGCGGCGGCCTTGCCCACGCCGGCCGCTTCGGGCTCTGCGCACGCCGCCAGCAGCGAAGTGCCCCCGGCCGCGGCAGCGGCGGCCAGGCGGTTGACCGTGACCGCGCCGATGCCCCGCGGCGGAACGTTGATGATTCGCCGGCAGGAAAGGTCGTCATCGGCGTTGACCAGCAGCCGCAGATACGCCAGCACGTCCTTGATCTCCTTGCGGTTGTAGAACTCCACGCCGCGGGCGATCTGGTAGGCGATGCCGGCCGAGCGGAAAGCGCCCTCCAGCACGCGCGAGAGGGCGTTGACGCGATAAAAGACCGCGACGTCCCCGTACGCAACGCCCTGCTCGTGCAGGCCCGCCACGATCGAGGCGACCTCGGCGGCCTCGGCGTGCTCGTCGGCAAGGCGGACGACGTGCACCTCGCCGCCTCCCTGCCGCACGGCCAGCAGCCGCTTGGACTTCCGCCGGCGATTGTGCCCGATCAGGCTGGAAGCGGCCGTCAGGATCGGCTGGTACGAGCGGTAGTTGTCCTCCAGCCGCACGACCGCGGCATTGGGGTAGTCGGCCTCGAATTCGAGGATGTTCTTGATGTCGGCCCCGCGCCAGCCGTAGATGCTCTGGTCCGGGTCGCCGGTGGCGCAGATGTTCTCGTGCTCCAGGGCGATGCCGTGGGCGATGACGTACTGGGCGTGGTTGGTGTCCTGGTACTCGTCGACGAGGACGTAGCGGTAGCGATCGGCCAGCGCCTGCCGCACGTCCGGGCGGTCGCGCATGAGCAGGGCCGTCGACAGCAGCAGGTCGTCGAAGTCCAGGGCGCGGTTCTCGGTGAGGATCCGCTGGTAGACGGCGTAGACCTTGGCGGCGGTCCGCTCGAAGTAGGTTTTTGCCTTCTCGGCGTAGGCCGCGGCCTCGAGCAGGCGGTTCTTGGCCCTGGAGATGGCCGAGTGGACCGCGGCGGGGGCGAAGTTGGCGGCGGGGATCTCCAGCCGCTTCATCGCCTCCTTGACGCAGCGGAGCTGGTCGTCGGCGTCGTAGATGGTGTAGTTTCGCGGCAGCCCGGCCTCGGCCGCGAACTCCCGCAGCAGGTGGGCGCAGAGGGCGTGGAACGTGCCGATGGTCGCGCCGCGGGGCGTGCCCAGCACCTCCACGCGCTGCCTCATCTCGCCGGCGGCCTTGTTGGTGAAGGTGATGGCCAGCACCTGCCACGGGGCGATGCCCTGGTCAATCAGGTACGCCACGCGGCGGGTGATGACGCGGGTCTTGCCCGAGCCGGCCCCGGCCAGCACCAACAAGGGGCCGTCCACGTGCGTCACCGCCCGGAGCTGGGGCTCAGTGAGGTCAGACAGCAGGTCCAAAATCGCCTCTCCGGAGGCCTGAGCGGCACACGCCGTGCCCGGGGCCCCGCACCGAATGATCGCCTTGGAAGATTTCCTCCAGCACCGGCTGCACTATATCGCGCCGCCGCGGCGCGGAAAAGGCGGCGCCGGCAACGTTTTTGGCCAACTGCTACTAAAGCCTGGCCGCGGGATTCCGATGAAACCTACCGTAAAAGATTTTTCCCACCAGCTTTCCGGACGGCCATGAGACGCAAAGAAGTCTTGACAACCGGGCAAGTCGCGAAGATCTGCCACGTGGCCCCTCGAACGGTCAGCAAGTGGTTCGACAGCGGCAAGCTTCGCGGCTACCGCATCCCCGGAAGCCGGGATCGGCGCATCCCCCTGACTCACCTGCTGCGATTCATGCGGACCCACGGCATGCCCCTGCGGGAGCTGGAAGGCCACACCCTCCGCATCCTGATCGTGGACCCGGACGACTCGGCCGAGGCCATCGCGGAGGACCTGTCGGGGTCGGACCGGTACGAGATTCGCACCGCCTCCAATGATTTCGAGGCGGGCATGCTGGCCGGGGAGTTCGAGCCGCACGTCATGCTCGTTAACGCCGCCAACGGCGACATCGACGCCAGGAAGATCCTCGACAATCTTCGCGGCAACCCCAATCTGGCCGCCACCAAGGTCGTTGCCATGGCCGGGCCGCTGACCGCCGACCAGCGCCAGCGGGTGCTGGAGGAGGGCTACGACCTTCTGCTGTGCCAGCCCTACGAACTCCGCGACGTCGTGCGGATCATCGAGAAGGCCACCGATCTGCTCGCCTGAGCCGCCCGCGGACCCTTCGCCGCAGCCGCCGGGGAAGTTCACCCCTTCCCGCCACAGGGCGGCAATTGCCTCCGCCCGGGACCATGCCTACAATTGCCGCCATGGAAACCACGACAGGATTCCTCGGCTGGATGTGTTCGGTGGCCCTGCTGGCCGGCTGCGGGGGCGGCGTCGGCTATGTGGTCAAGCCCGTTCCATTGGATCAGAAACTGCGCGAGACGGTGGTGCAGGCCGACCCGGGCTGGGTCAGCGCGAAGATCGCCCTGATCGACGTGGACGGGCTGATCGTCAATCGCCGGGCGGGCCTCTGGGGCACCGGCGAAAACCCCGTCTCGCTGCTGGCCGAGAAGCTGGACAAGGCCGGCGGCGACCGCAACGTCAAGGCCGTCGTGCTGCGGATCAACTCCCCAGGCGGAACCGTTCAGGCCACCGAGGCGATGTACTCCCGGGCCAAGCGCTTCACCAAGAACACCGGCAAGCCCGTGCTGGTCTGCATCACGGACGTGGGCGCGTCGGGGGCCTACTACCTGGCCTGCGCCGGCAAGCGGATCGTCTGCCAGCCCAGCTCCCTCGTCGGCTCCATCGGCGTGATCGTCCAGACGGTCAGCTTCGCCGGGACGATGAAGATGCTGGGCATCCAGGCCGAGGCGATCACCTCCGGCGCCCTGAAAGACATGGGCAGCCCGCTGAAGGACCTCACCCCGGCCGAGCGGAAGCTGTTTCAGGAGATGGTGGACGAGTTCTACGGCCAGTTCGTGGAGGTCGTGGCCGAGGGACGCAGCGGGCTGACGGTCGAGAAGGCCCGGGCCCTGGCCGACGGGCGGGTCTACACCGGCCGCCAGGCGATCAAGCTCGGCCTGGTCGACCAGCTTGGCGACTTGCAGGACGCCATCGCCCAGACTAAGGCCGCCGCCGAGATCAAACGGGCGAAGGTGGTGATGTATCACCGCCCGCTGGGCTATCGGGCGAACGTGTACTCGGCCGCCCAGGCGCCGGGCCCGCAAACGCAGATCAACCTCGTCAACGTGCAGGCCGGCGGACTCATGCTCCTGCGCCGCCCCGCCTTCCTCTACCTCTGGAGCACCGACAGGCCGGCCGCGGCGCGATAGCGCCACCGGGGCCGCTCGCCCGAAGGGCCACCGGGCTGATGGGAAAATGCCATGGTGATCCGTTGTCACCGGTGCGGAAAGAAGATCTCGATCGACGAGGCCTTTGCCGGGGGCCTGTGTCGCTGCCCGTACTGCAAGGCGATCACCAAGGTCGCCGCCCGCGGCCCCGCGGCGGCGGAGCGGGCGCGTGTGGAGAGGCCCGACATGCCCGAGGCCCCCGCGGCCGGTCCGGCGGCCCGGCAAACAGAGCCGCACGAGGCGATGCCCGTGGCCAGCCCGGTCCTGGTTCAGGGGGTGGTGGCGCTAATCATGTCGGCGCTGCTGCTGATCCTACTGGGCGCCGCCGCGGTGGCGGTTCATCTGGTGCTGCGCGATCGCCGGGGCGGCGCAGCCGGCGGCCGCGGTGAGAGGCCCGTTCAGGTCCCTGCCACCAGTGCCGCCGTCGGCGCCGAGGAAAACCCCTTCAGACTGCCGGGCACGCGCGTCGCGGGCATGGCCTTCACCGCCCCGGTGGTCTTCGTCATCGACGCCTCCTCGGGGATGAGGGACTGCTACGATCTGGCGGCGGCGACCGTCAGGCACGCCATCCGATCCATGGGCAGCGGCGACCGGCTCCACGTGCTGCTGGCCCGCGAGGAGGGCGTCGAAAGGCTTTCCAGCGGGTGGACCGGCGGCGGCGAGCCCGGCGACGCCAAGGCCAGGCAGTTCTTCATCACGCACCAGCCGGCCGGGGCCACGAAGCTCGAAAAAGGCGTCGAAGACGGCCTGGCCCTGGCGCCCAGGACGCTCGTGGTCCTGGCGGCCAAGGGGGTGGGCAAGCCCCAGACGCTCATCCAGCGGGCCAAGGGCCAGGGCACCGCCATCCACGCCGTGCTCCTGGCGCCTGACGCCGAGGCCGCCGAATCGCTCAGGGCCCTGGCCGAGCAAACCGGCGGGCACTTTCGGCAATTCAGGTTCGAGAGGCTCCTGGACCAGCTCGAGTCGGCCCCCCTGCTGCCGTAGCCGGCGTGCGGCGCGGGGCAAATCCGGGCGAGGCCTTGCACACGGGCATTCGTCCGGCTATCAGTAGCTGTTCTTTCCTGCCGGTAACACTGTGGAGAGGATGCAGAAATGATCGTCATCGGGGAGAAGATCAACGCCACGCGCAAGGCGGTGGTCGCCGCCCTGGCCGAAAGGGACGCCCGGCACATCATCCAACTCGTGGACGAGCAGGTCGCCGCCGGGGCGGACTACCTGGACCTCAACGGCGGCGCGCCGCGGCGGGAAGAGGAACTCAAGAACATGCAGTGGCTGGTGGAGCTGGTGCAGGAGCACACCGACGTGCCGCTGTGCATCGATTCGGCCGACGCCGACGCCGCGGAGGTGGGCCTGACCGCCGCGGCCGGGAAGCCCATCCTCAACTCCATCTCGCTGGAGAGCGAGCGGCTGGAGCGGTTCCTGCCCATCATCCGCCGCCACGAGTGCATGGTCGTGGGCCTTTGCATCAGCGACGACGGCATGCCGACCTCCGCCGCCGACCGCCTCGCCCGGGCCGAAAAGCTCATCGCCAAGCTTACGGGCGCGGGAAAGCAAGTGGATGAGATCATCGTGGACCCGTGCTTCATGCCCGTCTCGGCCCAGCCGGACTCGGCCCGGGTGGTGTGCGAGGCGATCACCGAAATTCGCAGGCGCTTTCCCGAGGTGCACGTCGGCGGCGGGCTGTCCAACGTCAGCTTCGGCCTGCCCAAGCGGAAGTTCGTCAACATGGCAATGCTTGCCGCGGCCGTCTGCTGCGGCATGGACGTGGCCATCATCGACCCGTGCACGCCGACTCTGACAGCGCTGCTGCGGGCCAGCGAGGTCATCAGCGGCGCCGACGAATGGTGCGCGAACTACATGGCCGCCTACCGCGAAGGCAAACTGGAATAGACTTTCCCGGCGAACGAATGAGTACGAAGGCCCGCGACATATTCGAGCTGCCAGAGCGTCGGATCGAGTGCGAGGTGGACGCGCCGTGCCTGCTGACGGACGCGGCCGTCGCGGGCTTCTGCTCGGACGCTTGGCAGCGGCGCCGGAATCTGCTACTCTCTCGGCCATGGCGGTCACGCGAAAGACGCTCAGCGACAACCTTCAGCGCGTGCGCGAGAACATCGCCGCCGCGGCCCAGCGCGTGCGCCGCGACCCCGCCGGCGTGCAGCTCGTCGTGGTCACCAAGGCGGCCGAGATCGAGGACGTCAAGAACCTGATCGACCTGGGCGTGGTGGACCTGGGCGAGAACCGCGTGCAGCAACTCACCGTCCGGGCCGGCCAGATCGACGAGTGGCTTTCCCGGCGCCGCAAGGAGACTCCCGACTCCGTTTGCTGGCACATGGTCGGTCACCTCCAGCGAAACAAGGTCAAGCAGGCCCTGGGCGCGGCCGGCGTGATCCACTCGGTGGATTCGCTCCGCCTGGCCGAAGAGATCGATCACCGCGCCGCCGGGCAGGAGAAGGTCGTCGACATCCTGTTGCAGGTGAACTGCTCGGTCGAGCCGCAGAAGTACGGCGTCGCGGTCGGGGCGGCCGGCCACCTGGCCGAGCAGATCTGCACGCTCAAGAACGTCCGCCTGCTGGGGCTGATGACCATGGCCCAGATCACCGCCAGGCCGGAAAGGGCCCGCCCCGCCTTCGTCCGCCTCCGCGAAATCTTCGAGGAGATGCGAAGCCAGAAGATCGGCGGCAGGGACTTTTGCCACCTGTCCATGGGGATGACGCAGGACTACCAGGTCGCCGTCGAGGAAGGCGCCACCATCCTCCGCATCGGCACCGCGATCACGCGATAAGCAGCCTGCCTCTGCCTGCTCGCGGCCGGATCACTTCCCCAGCGCCTGGATGATCGCCTTGCAGAAGGCCGGCAGGTCGTCGGGCTTGCGGGCGGTGATGACGTTGCCGTCGACGACGCACTCGGCGTCGATCCAGTCGGCCCCGGCGTTGATCATGTCGTGTCTGATGGCGACGAAGCTGGTGGCGCGTCTTCCCTTCAGGGCGTCGGTGCAGCAGAGCATCCACCCGCCGTGGCAGATGGCCGCCAGCACCATGCCCGTCTTGGCGCAGTCCTGAACGAAGCGAATCATCGTCTCGTCGCGGCGCATGAAGTCGGGCGCCCAGCCGCCGGGGACGATCACGGCGTCGAAGTCGCCGGCCTTGGCCTCCGCGGCCGAGGCGTCCGACGCGCACGGGTAGCCCAGCTTGGAAGGATACGTCGCCCCCGCCTTCGGTCCGACGCGCACCACCTGGGCCCCCTCGTCTTTCAGGCGGTAGTACGGATACCAGACCTCCAGCTCCTGATATCCCTGATCCACCAGCAGCGCGACCTTCTTTCCCGATAGCTTCATGGCCCGGCCCTTTCCATACCTGCCGTCGTTGGCGCGTTCAGTATACAGGGTATGGCCGCGGGCCGCCTCCCGGTTGGTGACGTGCGCGCGCGAGCGTGAGCATGCCGCTTGTCCAAAGGCAGCATGCTCACGCGAAGGCTCAGCCCGTATCGGTCCTCCACCCGGCGGGCCAAGCCGGATGCGATCGCCGACGCCCGGGTCATATTCGCGGCCGGCGCAATCGCCCGCGCTACGCCGGGCGCCGGTTGCGGCGCCATAGCAGGTAGCCCATTCCGCTCAGTAAGGACAGTATCGTCGCCGGTTCGGCGATCACCTCGTCGGTCTTGGTGCGCACCTTGTTCTTGCCGACCTTGTTGGGCGAGGTGTGGACCACGGGCACGCTCACGTCGCCGAAACCATTGGTGCCGAACAGCGCTCCGGAAACGCGCAACTCGTAGATGACCTCGAAGACCCACCCGGGATAGTCGGCATTCTCGCCGTAGTTCTCGTCCGTCGCCGGCGAGTCATCGGTCAGAACAAACCGCAGCATGTTGAAGTTGTAGCCCAGCGAAGTGCCCCACTCCAGCACGCTGTCGGCCAAGCCCAGGTCGACCTTGCCGTCGCCGCCGGTGACCCCCATCGATCGATACGTCCCGCTCTTCTTGTGCGCTTGGCTCAAGTAGTCCATCGTCGCGTCCAAGGCCACGTTTCCCAGGCTGTCGGTGAAGACGAACCGGGCCTTGTCGCTTCTGATGAGATCCTCGAAGTTATGATGCTTGCCGCTGGGGGCGTCGGGGCCCCAGCCGATGGCGGTTTCGCCGTAGGTGTTGTCCACCAGCGTCAGCGGCTGGACGAAGCAGGCGTACACGTCAAAGGTGTCCTGGTCCTGGTAGGTCCAGAGCTGGGCGGGATCGGCGCCGGCCTGGGCGCGTGGGACGTCAAGATCGACCCACCGGCCCAGGGTGTAACCCTCGGCCGGGTCGAAGCGGCCGTCGACGATGGGCGCCGCCGCGGCCGTGGAAGACATGGCAAGAACCACTGAGACGTTCAGCAACAGCGCAGCGCTGCCCCCAAACCTGCATTTGCCGGTAGCGCTGTTCATCAACGTCCTCCTCATCCTCCTGGGTCGAGAGGCATCGGTTTAGACGTCCCCTCGCCCCGCTGCGGTCGGGCAATGCTGACTGAGCTAGCGCCGGCCGCATCAGGAGACCTTCTCGAAGGTAACATACGATTCAGACCGCGCCCGGGCCGCTTCGCCGCCGCGTATAACGCTTCGCGTGACGATCCGGCGTCGCAGCCTGGGAATCGGCCTCGACGGCGGGCGATTGGCATGAGCCGGCCGGTCGGCTATAGTGAAGGGGTCATGCAGCGCGTGCGCGTGAAAATCTGCGGCCTGCGGGATCCGATGCAGGCCTTGAAGGCCGCCCAGATGGGGGCCGACGCCATCGGCCTAAACTTCGCCTCCTCGCCGCGGTGGGTCTCGCCGGAGCAGGCCCGGGCGGTGGCCGACGTGTTGCCGCCGCTGGTCTCGGCCGTGGGGGTCTTCGTCGACGAGGACGCCGACACGATCAACCGCGTCGTCGAGCGCGTGGGGCTGGACCTGCTCCAGCTTCACGGCGACGAGCCGCCCGAGATCGTGGAGGAGCTGGCCCGTCCGTGCATCAAGGCCTTCGCCATGCGCGAGTCGGACTGGGTCGAACGGGTGCGAGGCTGGCTGGACGGCGTGCGCTCGCGCCGGCGGGTGGCGGCCGTGCTGCTGGACGCGTACAAGCCGGGCGTCCGCGGGGGCACCGGCGAGCGGTTCAACTGGGAATGGGTGGCCCAGGCCCGCGCGGCCGGAAAGCTGGTGGGGCTGCCGCCGATGATCCTCTCCGGCGGGCTGAACGCGGACGTGGTCTCGGACGCCATCGACATCGTCCGGCCGTGGGCGGTGGACGTCTCCAGCGGTGTCGAGTCGTCGCCGGGGGTGAAGGACCTGAAGAAGGTCGCCTCGTTCATCGGGGCCACGCGCGAGGGCAACGAACTCCACAGCGAGTTCTGGTTGTGAGGTGCGGCATGAGCTCGCGACAGCGCGTTCTCCGGGCGCTCGACCACGCTGAGCCGGACCGCGTGCCCGTCGACTTCTGGGCGGTCCGGGAGGTCTTCGAACGCCTTCGCCGAAAGTGGCGGCTCGCCGATGACGAGGCCGTGCTGGAGCGGATCGGGGTCGACCTGCGCTACTTCAACGGGCCGGCCTTCGTCGGCGAGGCCGCGCCACCGGATGCCGACGGCGTCCTTACCGACCACTGGGGCGTGCGGCGGAAACTCAAGACCATCGACGGCACCCGCCGCGACGGCACCAACTACACCTGGACCTACAAGCACCTGCAAGAGAGCCCGCTGGCCCAGGCGACGACGGTCCGGGACATTGAGCGGCACGCCTGGCCGACGGCCGAGATGTGGGACTATTCCGGCGTGAAGTCCGCCTGCGAGAGGATCGCCCAGGCCGGCTACGCCGTGGTCGCCGGCGCCGACCGGCTGGACCGCACCGCTCAGCTCAAGCCGGCCATGTACCTCCGCGGCACCGAGCAGTTCATGGCCGATCTGGTGCTGGAACCGGCCATCGCCGAGTGCATCCTGGCCCACGTCGCCAATTACTACCTGGAGTACGACCGCCGCTTCTTCGAGGCCGCCGACGGCAGTATCGACATCTTCTTCATGGGCGACGACATGGGCACGCAGACCTCCACCTGGGTGGCGCCGGAGATGTACCGGAAGTTCTTCAAGAAGCGCTTAGCCGCCTACTGCGAGCTGGCCCACGCCTACGGCATGAAGGTGATGTACCACACCTGCGGCAACGTCACCTCGCTGGTGGAGGACTTCATCGACTGCGGGCTGGACATCCTCCAGTCGCTCCAGCCGGCGGCCATGGGCGATCAGCTTGCCCGGCTCAAGAGCGAATACGGCCGGGAGCTGTGCTTCCAGGGGGGCATCGACATCCAGGGCGTTCTGCCCAAGGGCACCCCGGCCGAGGTTCGGCAACACGTCCGGAGCCGCGTGGAGGTACTCGCCGCCGGCGGCGGCTACATCTTCGGCACGGCCCACAACATCCTGCCGGACACGCCCACCGAGAACATCCTCGCCCTGGTCGACGCCTACCACGAATACGGGCAGTATTGAGACCGCGGCTCTCGCACGCCGGACCTGCCTGCCTACCCACAGACAGGCAGGTGAGCCCCTCGCCCCGCCGGAGGCCCCGAAAAAAAGGGCAAGAAAAACCTTGAAGAGCGCGGTACTATGAAATATACGTATATTCGATTTATCCGATATTCAGCCCAAAGATGAGCCAGACATCGGTCATCCTGAAGGCCTTCGCCGAGGACACGCGGCTGCGCATCCTGCGGCTGATATGTTCGCAAGAGCTTTCTGTAAACGAGCTTGTGGATACACTCGAACTCCCGCAGCCGCGCATCTCGCGGCATCTGAGCCTGTTGCGGCGGGCCGGTCTGGCCGAGGACCGCCGGGAGGGCAACCGGATTTTCTACAGGATGTCGGCCGGCGGCGGCAATCCGCTGGCGGAGGCGGTATGGGCTGCCGTACGGGCCCACGGGGACGGCACCGCGTTTTACGCCCGGGACCTGGAGAGGCTCCAGCAAGTCCTGGCCAGGCGAGAGGCGCGGTCCAAGGCGTACTTCGACGCGGTGGTCAGCGAGTGGGACCGGATCAAGCGGGACTACATTCAGGACGCCCTGCCCTACCTGGTAGCGGCGAACCTCATCCGGCCGGACACGGTGGCCGTGGACGTCGGCACGGGCACCGGGGACGTTTTGGTTGCCCTCGCCCGGGCGGGGGTCAAGGTCATCGGCGTGGACAGCTCGGAGAAGATGCTTCAGGCCTGCCGGCAGCGGGCCGAAGCCGCCGGCCTGGATCATGTTGAGCTGCGGCTGGGCGGGGCCGAGGCCCTGCCGGTCGCCGACGGGGAGTGCGAGACCGCCCTGAGCAGCATGCTTCTGCACCACCTGGCCGATCCGGCCGGCGGCGTGCGGGAGCTGGCCCGGGCGATCCGGCCGGGCGGAAAGGTCGTGATCATCGACCTTCTCAAGCACGAGAAGGAATGGGCCCGCGAGGTCATGGCCGACGTCTGGCTGGGCTTCAGCGAAGGGCAGATTCGCCAGTGGCTCGCCGCCGCCGGCCTGGTCGACGTGACCTATTCCTCTTCGGCAATCGCCTCGCCGGTCGGGGGCGGCCCGTCCGAGAAGCTGCAAACGTTCGTGGCCGTTGCCGCGAAGCCGTTGAAATAGGCAGAACCTGAGTAAAGCCGCCGATCGCCCGATGGGCGTTCGGATCGGAACGAGGCTTGGAAAAGACATTCAGTTTTCGGAGACGATCATGGCCAAGACAAAGCAGTACCACGTGAAGGACTTTACCCTGGCCGCGGAAGGCAAGCGGCGGATCCTGTGGGCCGACGGTGACATGCCCGTTCTGGCGCTGATCCGGCGGCGGTTCGCCAAGGAAAAGCCGCTGCGCGGGCGGCGAATCAGCGGCTGTCTGCACGTCACCGCCGAGACGGCCAACCTGGCAAGGACGCTGCGGGCCGGCGGGGCCGACCTGGTGCTGTGCGCGTCCAATCCGCTTTCGACCCAGGACGACGTGGCCGCGTCCCTGGTCAAGGACTTCGGCGTGCGCGTGTACGCCACCTGCGGTGAGAACCGGAAGGTGTACTACGAGCACATCACCGCCGCCTGCCGGCACCGCCCCTCGATCACGATCGACGACGGGGCCGACCTGGTCAACGCCATGCACACGAACATGTCGCGCTTCGCCGGTGACGTCATCGCCTCCATGGAGGAAACCACCACCGGCATGATCCGCCTGCGGGCGATGGCGGATGGAGGTAAGCTGCGAATTCCCATCATCGCCGTCAACGACGCCGACACCAAGCACCTGTTCGACAACCGCTACGGCACCGGCCAGAGCACCATCGACGGCATCATCCGGGCGACTGACTTCCTGCTGGCGGGCAAGCGGGTGGTGGTGGGCGGCTACGGCTGGTGCGGGCGGGGCGTGGCCATGCGCGCACGCGGGGCCGGGGCCAACGTCATCGTCTGCGAGGTCGACCCCGTCCGGGCACTGGAGGCGACCATGGACGGCTACCTGGTGATGCCCATGGCCGCCGCCGCCGGCGTGGGCGATCTCTTCGTCACCGCCACCGGCGATATCAACGTCATCGACGTGCCGCACTTCCGGAAGATGAAGGACGGCGCGATCGTCTGCAACAGCGGACACTTCAACGTCGAGGTCAACCTGCCCGGCCTGGGGCGGCTGGCCCGGAAGATCAACCGCGGCGTCCGCAGGCTGGTGGACGAGTACGTCCTGCCCGGCGGCCGCGGCAAGGCGGGAAAGCGCATCCACGTGCTGGCCGAAGGCCGGCTGGTCAACCTGGCCTGCGCCGAAGGCCATCCGGCCAGCGTGATGGACATGTCTTTTGCCGTGCAGGCCCTCTCGGCCGAGTACGCCGTCGAGAACGCCGGCCGGCTTGAGGTGGCGGTCCACCCGGTTCCCGCGAAGGTCGATTCGTGGGTGGCCCGGCTGAAGCTGAAATCCATGGGCGTGAAGATCGACAAGCTCACCGCCGAGCAGAAAACGTATCTGGGATCGTCTCACATGGGAACGTAGTCGATGGTCGATTTGCGCTTCTGGGTTGCCGATGGTCCGGCCCGGCGCGTCGAGAGTCGAGAATCGGACGTGGTCAGAGCCGCCGAATCGCCGCGGCCGAGGCCGGGGCGATCATTCGGGCGAGGGCGACGTCGTCGGCCGTGAAGGGCTGTTCGCCCTTGCGGTAGAGCACCGCCAAGCCGATGAGCTGACCTTCGCCGATCATCAGCGGAACCACCATGAGCACAATGCCGACGATGAGCCCCCGCAGGCTCTCCGGGAACATCTCGGCGTGCTCCATCGCGTCCAGCACCGCCACCTCCGGCTCCACAAGAATGCCCGGCACGGTGGCGGCGGCCAGGTGCTGGCAGAAGTTGGCCCCGTCGGGGGTGGGCACGCCGAAGCGCCCGGCCACTTGCAGTTCGGCCTCGTCGTCGCACAGCATGGCCACGCCGTAAACCGGCCCGCTGCGGAGGGCGAACTGGCGGAAGAACAGGCTGAAGATCTCGTCTTCGTTCCCGCAGGAGACGAGGTCCTGCTGATACTCGATTGCGAACTTCTGGCGCTCGATCTGCTCCTGTAGTCCGCGGCAGGTCGCCGTCAGGTTCGCGCACGTCGAGGAAAGCACCTCGTAGCCGCGACGGCGCTGGCGGCTGACCTGGCGGGTGAGTTCGCGCAGACGGCGATACCGCCGCTGCAATTGTCGCTCTCTGTCGTGGCGGCGGAGTTCGCCGGTGACGATCCGGCGCAGCCGGGCGAGGTCGAGGGGCTTTCTGATTAGCTCGACGGGCCTGCGCTGAGAGGCCTGGGCGAAGGCGTTGGCATCGGCATAGCCGGTGATGAAGATGGCCGGCAGATCCTGGAACTCCTCGCGCAGCCGGTCGACCACCTCCAGCCCGGAGCAATCGCCCAGGCGGATGTCGGCGATGACGATGGCGGGCTTGTGCCTGTGGGCGGCTTGAATGGCCTCCTGCCCGCTGCCGGCTCCGACCACCTCCAGACCGGCGCCGCGGAGGGCGTCGGCGAGCATCGCGCGGATTTCCGGCTCGTCGTCGACGATGAGGACGTGTGCGGGCTCCCGCCCGCGGTGGGTCAGCAGGGCGTCGGCTCGGCGGGGGACCGTGGCAACTCCAGCAGGACCGTCGTACCCTGGTTGAGCCGGCTTTCGATCCATATCCTTCCGCCGTTGGCCTGCACGGTGCGCTTGGCCCGGGCCAGGCCCATGCCTCTTCCGCGCCCGGCGGGGCGAGCGGAATAGAACGGCGTGAACGCCGCCGCCAGCGTGGCCGGGTCCATCCCCGGGCCGTTGTCGATCACGCGGATCAGCACCCGGCCCGAGCGGCCCTGCCCGCGGGCCTCGAAACGGACCGCGACCGCCCCGCCGGTGGCCGTGGCCGCGTTCCGGACCAATTCGACCAGAACTTCCTCAATCTGAGCGGGGTCCACCCATGCCGCCGGGCAGTCGTCCGCAACCTGTATATCGACTGTCGCTTGGCCGGTCTTTTGTACTTGCTCGCCGCCGAGCTTTTTTCTTGCCGCCGACAGCAGGTTTTGGACGGAGACAGCTTCGGGCGCCGGGGCATTCGGGCGGGCGAAGGCCAGCAGGTCGGTGATGATGTCGCTGATCTCCTGGGCCTTCTGGGCGATCAGGTTGGCCGCTTCGCGGTCCTTTTTGGCTCGAACTCGCTCGGCCAGGAGTTGCGCGCGTCCGGCGATGACGGCCAGGGGATTGTTGATCTCGTGGGCGGCTCCGGCGGCCATCTCCCCCACCGCCGCCAGGGCGTCCGCCTCGGCCAGGGCCTCCCGCGTCTCGGCCAGTTGTCGCGAGGCCGCGGCCAGCGACTCCGCCAGTTCGTCGGCCCTGGCCCGCTCGACGGCGCCGGCCAGCACGAACGAGGCCAGCTCCAGCAGCGGGCCGACGTGCTCGGCGTCGGCCTCGGCCGCCGGGGGCGCACCCGGCAGCAATACGCCGCCCACCCATCGACCCTCGGCCCACAAGGGCAGACACGTGTACAGGTTCAGGTCCAGCACGTCCGAGAAGGCCTCGGCGCCGAGCAGGTCCTCCCGCAGCAGCTCGCGTGCCGGGAAGCTTCGCCCCGGCGGCGGCGGCGCCGTCGCCCGACACGCCCCGAAGCGGAAGACCTCCCGGCCGGATGGCTCGCCGACCGCCAGCGCCACCTGCCGCCCCTGGTCGCACACGGCAAAGGCGCACACGGGCAGCCTGGCCGGCTGGCACGCGCGGGCGGCCCGCGAAAATGCCCGGGCAATTTCGAGGCACGTCTGATGCAGGGGCATGGACGGCTTGACTCGCCGGATCAGATCCCGCACCCGGTCCAGGGCCTTCAGCGTTCCTTCCAGCTCCGCGGCCCGCGCGGCCAGGGCCTTGTTGCGCCCGGCCAATTCCGCCCCCGTCTCGGCCAGCACCACGGGATACGCCGCCTGCGCCCGGGCGACTGGGGAGGCGGCGCCGCCAAGCTCTTCGAGCCTGGCGGGCACCCCGGCCGCCAGGTCCGCCAAGTCTTCGCCCGCCAGCCCAACCTGCCGCGCCAACTCGACGCTGCCGCTCAGCAGCCCGGCCCCGTCGAAGCCGAAGCCGCGCTCCACGGCAATCGCGTCGGCCAGTTGCACCAGCCCCACCAGCCGGGCGCCGCTCAGCGTCGCCGGCAGCGTTTCCAGCGGCTGGTGATGCAGCCAGATCACCTGTTGCAGCCGCGCCGGCAACCGCCACCGCTGGGCCAACCGCCGGCCCACGTCGGTGTGGTCGATGCCGAGCAGCTCCCGCTCGGCCCGGCAGGCCGGAAGCTGCCGGCGACGGGCGCTCTCCTGGATGCGGCGGAAGCTTTTGGGAAGGCAGTATGCGATCGCCGGCTTTCCGATGTCGTGCAGCAGCCCGGACAGGAACGCGACCGGCGGGGCTACCTCCCCGTCCTGGCGTTTGGCCGCGGCCTCGGCGATGGTCGCCACCGCCAGGCAGTGGCGGCTGAACTGCTCCGGGTCCAGGGCGTCACCGGCCGGCTCGGCCGTCTGGAATACCTTCATGCCCAACACGGCCGAGCGGACCCCCTCCACGCCGAGAACGTCGATGGCCTCCCGGATGCTGTGGACGGTCCTTTCCGGTCGCTCCCGGACCGCCAGGGAAACTAGCCGGGCGGCGACCGACGCATCCGTGCCGGCGGCGCGGGCGAGTTCGTCCCCGTCCGCCCGGTCCGCCCCGGTGAGGCTGAGCACGCGGGCGACAGCCGCCGGCCGCGCCGGTAGCGAATCGAGCTGGCGGAAGAGCAGCTCGAGTTGGTGGAGATGAACCCGCTTCCGGACAGCCCCGCTTCCTGCCGGTTCGTCGATGTGGAAAGTCTCCGACACCTGGACCAATCCGTTACCGTTTGCCGGCTTTCACCAGCTCCACGATGCGATCGATGACCGCGGATATCTTGAACGGTTTCTTGAGGAAATCGTCGGCACCGGCCTTCAGCAGGCCGTCGACCGCCGACTTCTTGATCACCCCGGAGATGATGAGGATTCGGATGTGCTGGAGGTCCTCACTTTCGCGGATGGTCCGGCACACCACGTTGCCGTTGACGTCGGGAAGCATGTAGTCCAGCACGATCACGTCCGGTCGAAACCTGTTCGCCTCAATGCCCGCGTCGAAGCCCGTCTGGGCCGTCCGCGTCTCGAAGCGCCCGTCCTTGGCCAGGGCGTCCACGAACAGCTCCACGATGTCCGGGTCGTCGTCCACCACCAGCACTTTGAACTTGTCGGATTCCAGGGCGTCCAGGGGGATGCCGTGCTCCTTCATGAACTTGACCAGCTTCTCCCGCGGAATCCTCCGGAACTTGCTGCCGGGAACGCGGAAGCCGCCCAACTGGCCGTTGTCGAAGCAGCGAATGATCGTCTGTTGGGAGAGGCCGCAGATTTCGGCCGCATCCCCGGTGGTAAAGACGCTCTTGTGTCGTAGCTTGCCCATCTTGCCTCCCAGATCTCCTGACGCAGATGACGCACCCGAAGCGGCATGCAGCAAGGCTAAACTACCAGCCTTACCTAATAATCGTCAACCTACCAAGACGACTTAGCTTATCCAGGCCATGCATTTTAACAAGCTTGCCCTGCTTTGTCAGTCTAATTATAGCGCCAACTCGAGAATTTAGCATTTTCCCAACACCCTCCCTATCGGGCAGAGCCCCGGCATGACCGGCGGGCGGACCGCCCCAAGCGAACATCCGCGTGGGCGGCACGCGGCGGCGGCCGTAATTGCATCCAAGTCCTGGAAAAAGGGAAATGGGTTGTGTAAGTTCAGTTCCAAAAAGGGCAAAGCGGGCACCAGCCACGCCGTCAGGGCGTGTGGCCAAAGGGTCTCGGCCGGCGCATTCCGGCGCGTCCGGCGGGCGCTGCCCGAGAGGCCCCCTGGCCCGGAGGCGGACTGCCAGTTGGAACTGACGAGTGACGATTTCGATTACGAGCTGCCTGCTGAGCGGATCGCACAGGAGCCGGTCAGCCCGCGGGACAGCTCCCGTCTGATGGTATTGGAGCGGCGGACCGGCCGGCGCGGCCATCACGTCTTCCGCGAGCTGCCGGAGCTGCTTGGCGCGGGCGACGTGCTCGTCCTGAACGACACCCGCGTCGTCCCGGCGAAGTTCGCATGTCGCCGTCGGACCGGAGGGCGAATCGAGGGGCTGTTCCTCCGCGAGCTTTCCCCGGGAGAATGGGAGGTGATGCTCAAGGGCGCGGGCCGGTGCCGGGCGGGCGAGGAATTGACCTTTGTCCGTGCCGCGGAGGTCAAGGCGGTGCTGCTGGCCAGCGCGGGTGAAGGCGTCTGGCGCCTGGGCGTCAGCGGCCGGGCGGGCGCGCCGGAGCTGCTCCAGCGCGTCGGCGCCACCCCGCTTCCGCCGTACATCCGCCGGCCCGGCAGACTCTCGGACTCTCAAGACCGGCAGAGCTATCAGACGGTGTATGCGGCCGACGCGGGCGCGGTGGCGGCGCCGACGGCCGGGCTGCACTTCACCGAGGCACTGCTGGACGCGGCGCGGGCCAGGGGCGTCGAGACGGTCTTCGTCACGCTGCACGTGGGGCTGGGCACGTTCGCCCCGGTCAAGGCCCACAGGATCGACCGGCATCGCATGCACGCGGAGTTCTACCGGCTCGGCGCCGAGGCGGCCGGGGCGGTCGCCGCGGCCAAGGGTTCCGGGCGGGGGGTCGTTGCCGTCGGCACCACCAGCGTCCGCGTGCTGGAGGCGACGGCGGCGGCCGGGCCGCTTGCGGCCGGCGAAGGCTGGACGAACCTGTTCATTCATCCGCCGGCGGAGTTCCGCGTGGTCGACGCCCTGCTGACGAACTTCCACCTGCCGCGATCGACGCTGCTGATGCTGGTGGCGGCGTTCTGCGCCCCGGGCGCGACCGACGGGGTCGGCATGATCCTCGACGCCTACGCCGAGGCGATCAGAGAAGGATACCGCTTCTACTCCTACGGCGACGCCATGCTCATTCTCTGACCGCCCCGCCGGGTGCGGCGCGGAAGTGGCCTTGCGGGCAGCGCCGGAGTAGAATTCCCGGGATGAGGCGCAATCGGTGGAGAAATACTATGTCTGGCTCGATCAAGGGCATGACGTTTGTGGCGGCTGTCTTGGTCTGCGCCGTCGCCGCGGCCCAGCCGGGCGGTGATCTTCTCCGCCGGGCGGACTCGCCGCTGCTGACGGACAGGCCCGCTGAGAACTTCTCGGCCAGGGTGATCGTCTCCCACGAGACCGTCAGCCCGGGCGAGCCCTTCCACGTGGCCGTGGAAATGACCGTGGCCAAGGGCGCATGGCTGTACGGCCCGGTGCCCGGCCCGACGCCGCTGCCGCTGAAGCTCGCCGCGGGTGAGTCCGAGCTGCGGGTCGGGCAGGCGCTGTTCGCCCCGACGACCACACACCTGACGCCAACCGGCAAGGGAACCGAACTCAACCACGTCTACGAGGGCAAGGGGTACGCATTCCTGCCGGTCACCGCGCCGGCCGGCCTCAAGCCGGGGCTGTATGAGCTGCCGGTGAAAATCACCGGCCAGGTCTGCCATGAGTCCGGGCTCTGTGAGATGGTCGGGCGGGACCTGACCGCGACGGTCAGGATCGGCGCCGCGACGACGCCCGGGTCGGACTGGACCGATCGACTCAGCCAGGCCCTTTCGCAGTCGAAGACCACCGAGCAATGGGCCGCGATCCTGGCGGCCGGCGCCCCCGCCGGCGCTTCCGCCAAGCAGGCCGCCCGCCCGCCCGGGGCGGACCTCACCGTGGCCACGGGAGTGGGCCTGGCCCTGCTGGCCGGGCTAATCCTCAACATCATGCCCTGCGTCCTGCCGGTGATTCCCCTGCGGCTGCTTTCTCTGCTAGCTCAGGCGGGCGGGTCCCGGCGGCGGTTCGTGACCTTGGGGTTGGCCTTTGCCGTCGGCATCGTGCTGTTCTTCGCGGCCATCGCCGCCCTGAACGTCGGCCTGAGGCTGGCCGTGGAGTACAAGCTCCAGTGGGGAGATCCGTTCCGGTATCCGGCGTTCGTCATCGCCATGGCCCTGCTGCTGGTGGTCTTGGCGGCCAACATGTTCGGCGTGTTCACCGTCGGCGTGCCGGGGGGCCTGGCCGCGATCGAAGCCGGCCCGGGCGTGCTCGGGGCGGTCGGCATGGGCTTCCTGATGGCCATCCTGGCGACGCCGTGCAGCTTTGCCATCCTCGCCACCGCCTTCGGCTGGGCGCAATTCCAGCCGCTCTGGCTGGGAACGGTGGGAATCCTACTGATCGGTGTGGGCATGGCCGCCCCCCACGCCGTGCTGGCGGCATTCCCGGGGATCGTCTCTCGCATCCCCCGGGCCGGGCGCTGGAGCGAATTGTTCAAGCAGTTCGTGGGTTTTGTGTTCCTGATGATCGCGGCGTGGCTGGTGGGCACGCAGATGAAGGAGGCCTACCCCGCCTGGGTGCTGGCGTACGCGGTGGTGCTGGCGACGTGCGCGTGGGTTTGGGGGGCCTGGGTCGGCTACGACGCCCCGGCCGGGAGGAAGTGGGCGGTCCGCGTCGCGGCGGTGGCGATCGCGGGCGGAGCGGGGCTGTGGATGCTGAGCCCGCCCAGGCCACCGGCCGTGGTTATGCGCCCGTTCGACGCCGCCGAGATCGCCCGCGTCCGGGCGGAGGGAAAGCCCGTGCTGGTGAAGTTCTCCGCCTCCTGGTGCCTGAAGTGCAAGCTGCTGGACGCGCAGATCTTCAACGATCCCGAGGTGGCGGCGGCCCTGGCCGGTCGCGGCGTCGTGGCCTTCACCGGCGACGTCACCAGGAGCGAGATGCCCGCCAATGACATGCTCTACGGCCAGCTCGCCCAGCCGGGCCCGCCCGTGACGGCCATTTTCGCCAAGGGGCTGCCGCAGCCCATCCTCCTGGTCGGCTCGTTCAGCAAGGACGACCTGCTGGCGGCCGTGGACGCCGCCCGAGCCGGATCGTGACGGCATCTTCGATTTGCGTTTTCGCGCGCCAAGCCGCAAGATGGCCGTCCCGTTTTCTCTCGAAAAGGAATCCCAATGAGCGAGAATGCAGTTCCGCGGCACCGCCGCCCGACCGGGCTTAAGACCTTTCTCTTCGGCGCGCCGTATTACCCGGAGCACTGGAGCGACGCCGAGCGGGCGGATGACCCGTCCCGCATGGCGGCGGCCGGCGTGAACTGCGTCCGCATGGCCGAGTTCGCCTGGGACCGCATGGAGCCGCGCGAGGGGCGCTGCGATTTTTCCTTCTTCGACGAGCAGATCGCCCGCCTGGGCGCCGCCGGCGTCGAAACGATCCTGTGTACGCCCACGGCCACGCCGCCGCGGTGGCTGACCCACAGGTACCCGGAGGTCCTCCGCGTGGACGCCGACGGGCGGCAGATGGAGCACGGCACGCGCCAGCACTGCTGCACCACCTCGCCGACCTTCCGGCGCTTCAGCCGGCGGATCACCATCGCCATGGCCGAGCATTTCGCCGACAACGAGCACGTCATCGGCTGGCAGACGGACAACGAGCTGAACTGCCACTTTTCCCTGTGCTACTGCGGCGCCTGCCGGCAGGCCTTCCGGCAATGGTGCCGCCGAAAATATAACGACATCGCCGCCCTGAACGCCGCTTGGGGCGGGTCGTTCTGGTCCGTCAGCTTCGGCGACTTCGACGAGATCGTGCCGCCGTACGATCGCCCGGCCCGGGCCAACCCCGGCCACGTGCTGGATCATCGAAGGTTCGTCTCCGACAGCGTCTGCCGCTTCCAGCGCGAGCAGGTGGAGATCCTGCGGGCGGCGAATGCGAACTGGTTCATCACCCACAACGGCTTGATGCGGCACATCGACTACGCCGCCTTCGCGCGCGACCTGGACTTCCTGAGCGTGGACATGTACCCGGCCGGTGCGGCCTCCGATCACGTGCTGGCCGGCTCGGCCGACCGGACGCGCTCGGCCGCGGGCAACTTCCTCGTGCCGGAGCTTCAGTCCGGACCGGGCGGGCAGGTGGGCTGGCTCTCGCCGACGCCCCCGCCGGGGCAGATGCGGCTGTGGGCGTATCAGTCTCTCGCCCACGGCGCCGACGGGATTCTGCACTTCCGCTGGCGGACGTGCCGCTTCGGGGCGGAGGAGTACTGGTGCGGCGTGCTCGACCACGACAACGTCCCCCGCCGGCGGTACGAGGAGTTCCGCCGCGAGGGCCTGGAGCTGCGGCGTCTGGGGCCGGAGATTCTCGGCACCTCGGTGGACGTCGCCGCCGGCGTGCTGGTCGAATACGACCAGGAGCAAGCCCACGCGGCCATGCCGCTGGGCAGCCCATCCCCGGCCGAGCAGGCCCGCATCGCCCACCACGAGCTGTGGCGGCGGAAGCTGCCGGTCGGCTACGTGGAGGCGTCCGACCGCTTCGACGGCCTGAAGCTGCTGGTGGTGCCAAGCTTTACGATCATGGACGAGGAGCTGGCCGGCAGGCTGGCCGAGTTCGTCCGCGCCGGCGGCACGCTGCTGGCGACCGCCTGGACCGGGACGCGCGACCGCCACAACCGCATCGTCCAGGCGACCCCGCCGGGGCTGGTTGCCGAGCTGCTGGGGGTGACCGTTGGCGAATATGGCCGGCTGGGCGAAGCCGAGAACGCCCTGCTGCTGGCAGACGGCTCGAAGGTTGAAGCCTTCGCGTGGTATGAGATGCTCGAGACCGGCTCGGCCGAGGCGGCGGCAACCTGGGAGCGCCTCCACTATGCCGGCTCGGCCGCCATGACCGTCAACGCCGTCGGCTCCGGCCGGGCGTTCTATCTCGGCACGTACCTCTCCGAGGACAACGCCCCGGCCATCTTCGAACAGGTGCTGGCCGAGGCGGGCATCGAGCCCGTCCTGCCCGACCTGCCCGAGGCCGTCGAGGCGACGAGGCGCTCCGCCGGCGACCGCGCCCTGCTCTTCCTGCTGAACCACAGCCAGGAGCCCCAGATCGTCCGCCGCCTGCCGGCCGGAACGGAGCTTCTCACCGGCCAGCCCGTCCGCGGCAAGCTCACACTCACCCCGAAGGAAGTCGCCGTCATCAAGCTGAGCGGATGAGCGTCGGCTCAGACGATGCAGACGAGCAAATCCAGGTGCGTGCAAGCACACACCCTACGCGGCTCACCTCGAAGGAAGCAAATCCAGGTGCTACGCGGCTCCGCCAAGGCTTAGCCGGAGGACCAGGGTTGGGCGCTGGCGGCTACCAACAGGGGGCGCGGGCGTGTAGAATGCCCGGCGATGGGCTGGTGCTATCGGATCACGAAGCGCGTCTTTGACTTCATCGCAGCCGGCGCGGGGCTGGTGCTGCTGAGCCCGCTGATGCTGGCGATCTACCTGCTGGTGCGGCTGACCAGCCGGGGGCGCGGCTTCTTCGTCCAGGAGCGGTGCGGCATGGACGGGCGCATCTTCCGCCTGATCAAGTTCCGCACCATGCGGGCCGGGCACGTCCACAACCCCGACCCCGCTATCGTGATCGACAGCCGGCACGAGAGCCTCACGGCCGTGGGGCGGCTGCTGCGGAAATTCAAGCTGGACGAGCTGCCGCAGTTGCTCAACGTGCTTGCCGGGCGGATGTCGCTGGTGGGCCCGCGGCCGACGGTTCCCGAGCAGGTGGCCGAGTATAACGATTTCAAGCGCCAGCGATTGCTCGTCCGGCCGGGAATCACCGGGCTGGCGCAGATCAACGGCGGCACCGCCCTGACCTGGGATGAGCGAATCGAGTGGGACGTGCACTACGTCCACCATCGCTCGGGGTGGATGGACCTGAAAACCCTGCTGCTCACGCCCGTCAGCCTGCTGATCGGCACCGAGCGCCGCGTTCGCCGCTTCCGCGACGTCCACCCGGAGCAAGCCCGCTGACCACCGCCCGGGCGATCAACCGATTCACCGATCAACTCTTCTTCCCGATGCCCAGTTCCTTCATCACCTCCTGGAGGTCGGACCAGACTTTTGCCCGGTTGTCTTCGGTGTAGCTGCGGAGCAGGAAGGCCGGGTGGAAGGTGGGCATGACCTTGATGCCGGCCAGGGCGGCATCCAGCATGGGCAGGGGCTGCCACCGCCCGCGCAGCTTGGTGATGCCCGTGGTGGTGTTCAGCAGGGCGTGGGTGGCGGGGTTGCCCAGGGAGACGATGACCTTGGGCTGGATGATTCGCAACTGCCCGATCAGGTAGTCGTGGCAGGCCTCCGCCTCCTCGGCCGCGGGGGCGCGGTTGCCCGGCGGGCGGCACTTGACGACGTTGCCGATGTAGACCTCGTCGCGTCTCAGCCCCATGGCCTTGATCATCTTGGTCAGCAGCCCGCCGGCCCGCCCCACGAACGGGCGGCCGAGCTTGTCCTCCTCCTGGCCGGGGCCTTCGCCGATGAAGACGACGTCGGCGTTGGGGTGGCCTTCGCCGAAGACGACGTTGCGCCTGCCCTTGCACAGTCCGCACTTGGTGCATCCGCGGACCTCGCCGGCCTCGAGCGCCTCTAGCTCGGCCGCCTTCCGGCGGTCCTCGTCCGTCCGCAGCACGGGATGGATCGGGTCCACCCGCAGCTTGCCGGTGCCGGGCCCGGCGGCCGGTGGCCGAGGCGCAGCCGGTCGGGACGGCGCGGGCGCCGGCGGCGGGGCGGCCTTCCGGGCGGGCGGGGCGGCCTTCCGGGCGGGCACCGGCGAGCCGGGCGCGAGGAACTCGCCGGCCAGCATGCGATCGGTTTCGATCACCTGCCGCGCCGCTCTCCGCAGTCGCTGAAACTCCTCACTCATCTGCGCCTCCATTCGCCGGGCGGCCCCGAATCGCCGCCCGCAGTCGAGGTCGAGCATAGCCCATCGCCCCGTGCCGGACAAGCCCCCCGGGCCGGGCTTATCGCCAAGTGCGGCCGCTGGCGATAAGGCGAAAACAGCGCTTGATTCTCTCGCCCGCCATTTCGCACAATGTTGCCGAGCTATCCCGGCAGGGATCGGGATTTGCTCTTGAGGGAACACAAATGGCAGAGTGGAAGATCGAGATCGATGAGGAAACCTGCATCGGCTGCGAGAACTGCTCCGAGGAAGCCCCGAAAACGTTCCGGATGCGCGATGATAACATCGCCGAGCTTGCAGACACACCAGGGGACGATGAAGACACCATCCTCGCCGCCGCCCAGAGCTGTCCGGTGGACGCCATCACCATAACCGACGAGGAGTCGGGCGAGCAGGTCTGGCCGGAGTAGCCGCTGGGGCGGAGCGCTCAGCCGGCGTAGCGCCGGCCCTCGTCCATCATGACCAGGTAGCTATCGACGGGAATGTAGTTGGCGACCGAATTGCCGCTGCCCAGGCAATACCCCCCGCCGGGGGTGCAGACGTCCAGCGTCTGGCGGACGCGCTTGCGGATGGCCGGTTCGTCGGCGCGGCAGAGGAAGTCCACGTCGATTCCGCCCAGCAGGGCGCAGCGGCCGCCGTAGTCGGCCTTGGCGTCGGTGACCAGCTCGAAGGTGTCCTCGAAGCTGTGCTTGGCGTCGATCTTCACGTCATCCAGCAGGTCGGGCAGGATCTCGTGGAGGTTGCCGCAGGAATGCAGCAGGTACGGCCGGGCGGCGGCGTGGGCCATCTCGGCCAGGGCCTTGTGCCCCGGCAGTACGAACTGGCGCAGGTCGTCCGGCGAGATCAGCGTGGCCGTCTTGAAGCCCATGTCGTCGCTGGCCCAGACGGCCCGGACGCGCTCGAACTGAAGCAGCCGCTCCATCACCACCCGGTAGATCGCCAGCAGCCTGTCGGCAATCGCCTGAACCAGGTCGCGCTGGTCGTACAGGGAAAAGCACAGCGTCTCATACCCCATCAGCCAGGTGAGGTGCTCGGCGAAGTGGCCCCGGGCCGTGGGAATCAGGCACATGTCGTCGGGAAGGTTCTTCTCGTACCACGCCATCGCCCGGTCGGTGGCCGCGTGCGGGTCCGGCCAGGGGTATTTCTCGAAGTCCTGCCAGGACATGATCGGCCCCCGGTGCTCGTCCTGGTAGGTCCTTCCGCCGGCGCGGGGAAGCGGGCCGGTGTCGGCGATGGTGCTCCGCCAGACGGGAAAGTCCACCCCTTCCAGGCCGGTGAAGACGTAGTCGTACCCGAGGAACCGCTGGAGGGCGATCTGCCGCTTTTCGGCAAGGTGCGGATCGCCCGGGCGGATGCCCGCCGTCAGGTCGAACCGCTCGCAAATAGCCTGCTGAACCTCGCCGTCCAGGAACAGCTCCATGTAGTGCACGCGCCGGGGCGTGCCCTCTCGCCGCAGATTGGCCAACAGGGCCTCGGCGTCCGGCGCAACGGGCCTGCTGAACTGATCCATGCTCGCTCCCTTATCTTCCGTGCTGCCTTCGAGCCGCTAGTATAGCCGGGGCGGAGCGTTTTCCAAGCGGCTCGGGCGTTTTGCCACGGCCGTGACAATGCGCGGGGACAGCGCTTCCGGAGAGGGCATGCGCGCTCATTGATTGCCGCTGCGGGCTCGCGCGGGGAGCAGCGCCCCGTCAGCCCTGCACGTTCTTGCTGGCCAGGTAGTAGAGCTTGTTGTCCCGGAACCTGGAGGTGATCCGCCCCTCCTCTCTCAGCGCGGCCAGCAGCTTGGCCAGCTCCAACCGGTGGCAGCCGAAGACCTCGACCATGTCGTCGATGGTCCCCGGCCGCGGGCAGGCCCCGCTAGCACAGCCGGACGGCCAAGCCCGCGACTGTTCCCGGTCATTTATTCTACGATACTTGCTGGATTCAGGCAGCGCCGGTGCCGGCGGGCGCATCCGGCGGCGAACTGCCCAGGCAGCGGACCTCCGCCTGCAAAGCGACGATTCGCTCCCGCACGCGCGCGACCAGCTCCGCCGGCTCCAGGTCGGCTATTTCATCGTGGGCGATCGGCCGGCCGTAAATCACGACGATTCGTCCGGGCCGGGGCAGCCACCGCGTCCGCGGCCAGCACGCAAACGCCCCTTCGATGGCCACCGGCACGATCCAGTCGGCCCCGCGCCGCGCCAGCATCGCCGCCCCGGGCAGGAACT
The DNA here is from genome assembly GCA_964401385.1 of uncultured Planctomycetaceae bacterium. Taxonomy (GTDB): domain Bacteria; phylum Planctomycetota; class Phycisphaerae; order SM23-33; family SM23-33; genus CAYNYF01. The sequence continues at coordinate 50,439 of CAYNYF010000014.1, forward strand.
TACCGACAAGCCCATCCCGCGTGCGCGTGGCCTCGGGGAACATCACCAGTTGCTCGCCCCGGCGCAGTCGCCGCAGGGCCTCCTTCAGGGCTCTCGTGTCGGCCGACGCCCGCCGCACGGGAAAGGCGTTGAACGAGACGATCAACCACCGGAAAACGGGGAAGCGGAACAAATCGTCGCGGGCCATGTAGTTCATCGGGCGCCGCAGAGCCAGGCCCATCAGCGGCGGGTCGAGGTAGCTCTGGTGGTTGCAGAGGTACAGCACCGACCCGGCCGAAGGCTCGTGGTGGCGGTTCAAGACCCGAACCCTCCACATGCCCACGCAGCTCACTTGGCAGAGCCGCCGCCACAGACGGTACCACAAACTCGGCGCCGGCGCCCCCGAGGCGAAGCGCCACCCGCGCAGCTTCGGGTTAGGATGTGACCGCAGCCCTTTCATCCGGCCCCTTGGACGCGCCGCTTCAGCTCGGCGGTGACCTGCTCGATGCTCATGTCGGTGGTGTCGATCTCGACGGCGTCGTCGGGCTTGACCAGCGGGGCGACGGCCCGGCTGCGATCGCGCCCGTCGCGGGCGAGCATGGCCTCCAGCACCGCCCGGTAGCTCACGTCCTGGCCGTCGGCGGTCATCTCGTCGTGCCGGCGACGGGCGCGTACCTCCGGGGACGCGTCCAGGTAGAACTTCACGTCGGCGTCGGGGAAGACCACCGACCCCTGGTCGCGTCCCTCGGCCACGACGCCGCCGGTGCTGCGGGCAAGCCGGCGCCCGATCCGCCGCTGCATCGCCACCAGCACCGCGCGCACGCCGGGCGCGCGGGCGACGTAGTGCGAGTTGTCGCTAACCTCGGCCGAGCGAATCCGCCGCGTGACGTCCTCACCGTCCAGCAGCACGCGGAAATCGTCGCCGGCGTATTCCAGGCGGAGGTCGAGCCGCCGGGCCAGCTCGGCCAAGGCCGCCGCGTCTTCCATGTCCACCCCGCCGCTCAGGGCCGCCAGCGTCGCCGCCCGGTACGTCGCCCCCGTGTCCAGGTAGGCGATCCGCAGCGCCTTGGCCAGCTCCCTGGCGGCCGTGCTCTTGCCCGAGCCGGCCGGGCCGTCAATGGTGATGATCATGGCGATTTTATACAGGATTGCCCGCTCATCCGGTAGCCGGGAGCGCCATTTCCCCGCGGCGGGTTCGGCGGTATAGTATGGCCCGCCGGCGGGAATGGAATGAGACCATGAAGAAGCTTCCGCTACTGCTGCTGGTACTGTGCGTTGCCGGCTGCGAGCGCAAGGGCGAGGAAGGGCAATCAGGCCGACGCCCGCCCTCCGAGGGTCAGGGGCTGCTGAGCCGGGCCGATGCGCGGCAGCTCCTGTGGAAGCTGCCGGAGGTGGCCGCCTGGTCCAGCCGCGTCCGGCGCGAGTCCCGGGGCAAGTACATGCCCATCTACAATGTCGAGCGCACCCCGGATGACTGCCGGAAGGCGGGCGAGACGCGCCTCACCTGGATCTTCTGCCTGGAGAAGCAAAGCTCCAGGGAAAAGGTGCTGTGGAACCGCTTTCAGGTCGACGCCGCCAGCCGGGAGATCGGCGTGTGGGACCCGTTTCGCGGCCGGTACATCCCGCTGGCCGAATGGCGCCGGAAGCACGACTTTGGCCGGGGCCCGGCCGGGCCGTGAAAGTGAGGCAGCCGCCGAGGTGTCCGCCGTGGCTGATGATCGCCGCTTCGACGTGAAGTTTCCGCTGGGGGACTACCTGCCCGAACCCAACAGCAGCAAGACCGTCGCCGAGCCGGCGCGGCGGACGGCGGTCCTGACCGAGTGCGACGTGGCGGTCTTCGGCGGCGGCCGTTGCGACGGCAGCGGCTTTGAGCGGGCAGGAACACGGGTTGCGAGTCGGAGATCCCCCGTGACGGGCAAGCGTGGCGCCCAAACTTCCACCCGGGCGAGAATCGTCAATGGCAAAGCCCTACACCGTCCGCCGGAGCGTTGTCCAGCTCTTGAGCGTCTTCATGTAGTTCGCCCGCTCGAAGGCGGCCGGCTCGGGGCAGGACTGCTGGGAGAGCACGCCGCGGGCTTGGTCGATTGATTCGTAGCCCTTGGCGGCGAGGATCTCGACCATCTCCTGGCGGATTTTCGTCAGGTGTTTCACCCCGTTTTGCAGCAGGGCCGAGACGATCTGCACTACGGAGGCCCCGGCCAGGATCATCTTGGCCGCGTCCGCGCCGGTGTGGACGCCGCTGGTCGCCGCCAGCGACGCCCGCAGCCGCCCGTAGAGAATCGCGATCCACCGCAGCGGCAGCCGCGAATCGGCCGACGTGCTCAGTTGCAGCGCCGGGGCGACCTCCAGTTCGTCCAGGTCGATGTCGGGCTGGTAGAAGCGGTTGAAAAGCACCAGGGCGTCGGCGCCGGCCTCGTCCAGCCTGCGGGCCATGTTGGCCATGGCCGAGAAGAACGGCGAGAGCTTCACCGCCACCGGGATGGAGACCTCCGACTTGACGGCCGCCAGGACGTCCAGGTAGACCTGCTCGATCCTGGCGGCGTCGACCGACGAATTCGTCGGGATCAGGTAGATGTTCAGCTCTACCGCGTCGGCGCCGGCGGACTGGCACTTGGCGGCGTAGTCGACCCACCCGCCGGCGGAGATGCCGTTGAGGGAGGCGATCACCGGCACGTCGACGGCCTTCTTGGCGGCCGCGATGTTGTCCAGGTAGATTTCCGGGCCGACCTTCATCTCCTGCATCGGCGGGAAGTGCGAGAGGGCTTCGGCGAACGCCTCGCTGCCCTGCTGGAGGTAGTAGTCCAGCTCGGCCGCCTCCTGGGCGAGCTGCTCCTCGAAGATGGAGTGCATTACCACCGCGGCGGCGCCGGCCTCGGCCAACGCCTCGACGTTTCCCCTCTCCTCGCTCAGCGGCGAGGCCCCCGCCAGCAGCGGACCGCGCAGCTTCAGCCCCATGTATTTCGTCGTCAGGTCCATGGTCGCGCTGTCCTTTCCGGGCCATCCCCGAAGGGATGTTGTCAATCGCCAATCTGCTCCGACAGGCCGCCCGGCTATTCTTTACTGGCGACCGGCTCCTGCTGTTTCCCGGCGTAGCTCATCGCGGCCAACTGCTCGTACAGTCTCCACCGGCCGGTCACGTCCTGCTGCGCCAGCTCCATCAGCCGCTTGGCCTGCTCCGGCTTGCTCTTGGTGAGCATGGTGTATCGCGTCTCGTTGTAGGCGTAGTCCTTCAGCGGGATGGACGGCGGCTTGCTGTCCAGTTGCAGCGGGTTGGTCCCCTGCTCGGTCAGCCGCGGGTCGAAGCGGTACAGCACCCACGCGCCCGAGGAAGCCGCCAGCTTCTGCTGGTTGTAGCCGGTCCGCCCGTCGATGCCGTGGGCGGGAATGCAGTGGGAGTAGGCGATGACCAGGCTCGGCCCGGGATAGCTCTCGGCCTCGACGAAGGCGCGGACGCACTGGGCGTCGCTGGCGCCGAAGGCGACCTGGGCGACGTAGACGCTGCCGTAGGTCATCGCCAGCATGCCCAGGTCCTTCTTGGCCACGGGCTTGCCGCCCTCGGCGAACTTGGCCACGGCCGCTCGCGGGGTGGCCTTGGAGCACTGCCCGCCGGTGTTGGAGTAGACCTGCGTGTCCAAAACGAGGACGTTGACGTCGCGCCCGCTGGCCAGCACGTGGTCCAGCCCGCCGTAGCCGATGTCGTAGGCCCAGCCGTCCCCGCCGAAGGCCCAGACGCTCCTGTGGACCAAATCGTCGGCCACCAAGGCCAACTGCCTGGCCCTGGCATCGTCGATGCCGGCCAGCTTCCGCTTGAGCTCGGCGACGCGCTGTCGCTGCTGGCGGAGGCCCGCCTCGGATACCTCGGCGGTGTTAGCGAGAAGCTGGGCGACCAGCTCGGCCCCGACGTGGTCGGCCAGGGACGTCAGCAGCTCGCCGGCGTACTCGATCCGCTTGTCCAGCGTCAGCCGGAAGCCGAAGCTGAACTCGGCGGCGTCCTCGAAGAGGGAGTTGTTCCAGGCCGGCCCGCGCCCGTCGGCGCCGAGGCAGTACGGCGTGGTCGGCAGGTTGCCGCCGTAGATGCTGGAACAGCCGGTGGCGTTGCCGATAATCGCGCGGTCGCCGAAGAGCTGGCTGACGAGCTTGATATACGGCGTCTCCCCGCAACCGGCGCAGGCGCCGGAGTACTCAAACAGCGGCCGGCAAAGCTGGCTGCCCTTGACCGTGTGGATTTTCAGCTTCGTGCGGTCGTAGTCCGGCAGCGACAGGAAGAAGCTGTAGTTCTCGCGCTCGCTGAGCCGCAGCGGCGGCTGGAAGGCGAGATTGACGGCCTTCTTGGCGGGCTCGACCTTGTTCTTGGCCGGGCAGGCCAGGTTGCACAGGCCGCAGCCGGTGCAGTCCTCCGGGGCCACCTGGATGGTGAACTTCATCCCGGCGAATTCCTTGCCCTTGGCGTCGGCGCTCTTGAAGGTCGGCGGGGCGCCGGCCAGGAGGTCGCCGTCGTAGATCTTCATGCGGATGGCGGCGTGCGGGCAGGCGATGGAGCACTTGCCGCACTGGATGCACACCTGCGGGTCCCACACGGGAATCTCCATCGCCAGGTTGCGCTTCTCCCACTGGCTGGTGGCGCTGGGCCAAGTCCCGTCAGCCGGTATCTTCGAGACCGGCAGCTCGTCGCCCCGGCGGTCGATGATGGCGGCGGTGACCTCCCGGACGAATTCGGGGGCCGCCTCCGGCACCACCGGGGGCATCTCGATGGTGGAGGTCGCTTCGGCGGGCACGTCGATGCGCTTCATGGCCGCGACGGCCTGGTCCACGGCGGCGTAGTTCATCTGCACGATCTTGTCGCCCTTCCGCCCGTACGTCTTCTTGATGGCGCCCTTGATGTGCCCGATCGCCTCCTGGGGGGGCAGGATGCCCGAGAGGTGGAAGAAGCACGTCTGCATGATGGTGTTGATGCGGCCGCCCATGCCGGTCGCCTTGGCGACCTCGTAGGCGTTGATCGCGTATAGCTGGATTTTCTTGTCGATGATCTGCTGCTGGACGGGGCGCGGCATCTTCTCCCAGGTTTCCTCCGGGGCGTAGGACGTATTGACCAGGAAGACGGCGCCGGGCTCGGCCTTGTCCAGCATCGCCTGCCGCTCCAGGAAGATGAACTGGTGGCAGCCGATGAAGCTGGCCTTCTCGATCAGGTAGGTCGAGCGGATCGGGCGCGGGCCGAAGCGCAGGTGGCTGACCGTCACCGCCCCGGCGCGCTTGGAGTCGTACACGAAGTAGCCCTGGGCGTAGTTTCCCGTCTCGTCGCCGATGATCTTGATGGAGTTCTTGTTCGCCCCGACCGTGCCGTCGGCGCCCAGGCCGTAGAAGAGCCCGCGGACCACGTCCTCGCCCTCGGTGTGGAAGTCCGCGTCCACCTCCAGCGACGTGCCCGTCACGTCGTCGCGGATGCCCACGGTGAAGTGGTTCTTGGGGGCGTCTTGGGCGAGGTTGTCCAGCACGGCCTTGACCATGGCCGGGGTGAACTCCTTGCTGGAAAGCCCGTACCGGCCGCCGACAACCTTGACCTCCCGGCCGGACTCGGCGGCGGCGTTGAAGCAGTCCAGGTACAGCGGCTCGCCGGGCGAGCCGGGCTCCTTCGTCCGGTCCAGCACGGCCAGGGCCCCCACCGTCGGCGGCAGCGCCTCGGCGAAGTGCTTTACGCTGAAGGGACGGTACAGCCGGACTTTCAGCAGGCCGACCTTCTCGCCCTTTTCGGCCAGGTACGTGACGGCTTCGGTCGCCGCCTCCGCCCCACTGCCCATCAGCGCCACCACGCGCTCGGCGTCGGGGGCGCCGACGTACTCGAACAGGCGATACTCCCGCCCCACGAGGCCGGCGAACTTGTCCATCGCCTTCTGCACGATGTCGGGGCAGGCCAGGTAGTACCGGTTGACGGCTTCGCGGCCCTGGAAATAGACGTCGGGGTTCTGGCTGGTGCCGCGGACGCACGGCCGCTCCGGCGACATGCCGCGGGCGCGATGGGCCACCACCAGCTTCTCGTCGATCATCGCCCGCATGTCGTCCATCGTCAGCAGTTCGATCTTCTGGACCTCGGCGCTGGTCCGCCAGCCGTCGAAGAAGTGTACGAACGGCACCCGCGCCTCCAGCGCCGCCGCCTGCGCGATCAGCCCCAGGTCCATGACCTCCTGCACGCTGTTGGAGGCGATCAGTCCGAACCCGGTCGAGCGCACGGCCATGACGTCGCTGTGGTCGCCGAAAATGCTCAGCGCCTGGCAGGCCACAGATCGGGCGGAGACGTGGAAGACCGTCGCCGTCAGCTCGCCGGCGATCTTAAACATGCTCGGGATCATCAGTAGCAGGCCCTGGCTGGCGGTGAAGGTGCTCGTCACCGAGCCGGTTTGCAGCGCCCCGTGCACCGCGGCCGAGGCCCCGCCTTCGCTTTGCATCTCCATCACCAACGGCACCGTGCCCCAGATGTTCTTCAGCCCCGCCGCCGACCAGGCGTCGGCGTGCTCGCCCATCGAGCTGGACGGCGTGATCGGGTAGATGGCGATGACTTCGTTGACCTTGTGGGCGACGTAGGCGGCGGCTTCATTGCCGTCGATCGTTGCGGTCGGCCGCTTCACTGAAGAGACTTGCTTCCTGGTCATGTTTCGAACTTCCCTTCCCAGTTTGTCCTTTGAGTTCAGGCGTGCGAAAAACGTCGTGGGCGCCTGCGGAAATTACACCTGCACCTGCCGGCAGCAGGCCCGGGGTTTGCACATCCCACTGCATTCCCCCCGTGCCGGCAAACGCAATGTTCATAATCTCATGATCGGCCTGCGGATTTCAAGCAATTTCCAGTCGGCGAAGCAGCCACGTACATGGGAATATTGGCGCCGCCCCCATCCGCGCCTGCCGGGCAGGCGCGTCGTTCGTGTTCGGATTTGCCGGGATGCGTGGAAACCGTGGGCGGGCCCGCCGTTCAAAGATTGCGGCGCGCCGCTCAGTCGTTCAGGACCTGCTGGACCTCCTCCACGTGCCCCAGCACCCACTTGACCTTGCGCTCGATCATCTGGAGGAAGGGGAAGCCGTCCATTCGCCCGAAGCTGCCGGTGGCGGCGATGGGCAGGACCGCCTCGGCGATCATCGCCTCGCACATGAGGCACGGCAGGATCAGCAGCTCGGCCTTGCTGATGACGTTGGCCGAGTCGTAGCCGCCGACGAATTGCCTCAGGCGGTCGGGGTCCAACTGGGCGGGCCACTGGGCGGCGTCGTCCGAGCCGCCGATGATGGAAAATTGCAGGGCGCCGTTGGCCAGGTCGATGACCCGCTGCTGGAGGCGGGCCGAGTCGTAGTCGATGACGGCGGTGACCAGCCGGTCGCGGAACAGCATGTTGCCGGGATGCCAGTCGCCGTGCACGATCTGTCGCGGCCAGTCCTTGATGCCGGCTTGGTCGCCCTGCTCGGCGCAGTGGCGGTAGGCGTCTTTCAGGTAGGAGATTGTCTGCATCAGCTCGTCCGGCTCCGGACGCGTCTCCAGCGGAAGCGAGGTGATGGTGTTGCCGATGGCCTGGCTGACGCCGAGGGCGCCGTGGTAGCTGCCCTGGGGCGGGGTGTACTCGCTGCGAAAGTCGGCCAGCAGCTTGTGGTAGAGCCCGAGAATCCTGCCGGCGTCGGAGGTCGCCTCCTTCGACCGGTCGTAGTAGCCGGCGTCGATGAACTCGAACATCTCGTAGATCTGGTCGTTCAGGACGAGCATGGAATTGTTGTCGGGGCGGGTGCCGATCAGGTGGGCCAGGGGGAAGCCCTCGGCGGCCAGGTGGAGCTGAATCTGGTGGGTGAAGGCGACCTTCCGCAGATCGTCCTTGCCGCGGGCGCGGCGCTTGAAGAGGAACCGCCCGCCCTGGCTGGTGATAACGACCTTGGGCGACCGCCGCGAGCCCCGAGGGAAGTCCTTGATGGACTCGATGACCCCGAGGTCATAGTGACTCAGGCAGACGGACAACTCTTCAGCCCCGTATGTTTCTCGTTCCAGGGCCATGATATGCGACCTTCCTACCGATGCAGGGCAATCCGGGCAGCATGATACCGCCCACGCCCGGGCAGTCAAAATGTTTCGTGGGCGCGCCCGGCCGAGGGCCGCATAAAAGGCCGGGTGGAATCGACTGAATTCTTTCCGCCCGGCTTGCCGATAGCACTATGCTACCCAATCTGTGGTGGCTTACCAGAGCCGGGGCCGCACATGTAGGCACGCGGCCGGCCGCCCCAGCGAATTGCCGCAACGCCTTGCGGGAGCGTGCCTGACCGCGATTTTGGCCGGCCGGAAAAAAGCTAAACTTTGCCTTGACGTTCGGACGATGTTAGGATAGCTTCTATCCGAACAGGAGCCAAATAGACGTTGCCGCCGAGCCGACGCTGGGACGAAAACGTCGGCTGACGCGGGCCGCGATGGTTTCCGGGCGGGGCCGACTTCGGCCTGCCCGGAGCCGCGGCCGGCGCGACAGAAGCAGGAAAGGATGCACAGAATGTACTTCGAGGCACCTGTTTGTCAGTTTGGTCCCGGCGGCGATTACGCCCGGACCTACCCGGCCGGGGCAGAGCCATTGCCCCGGAAATTGCCTTGGGACGCGGGCCACCTCGCCGCCCCGGCCGGGGGCGCCGGCGAGGAAGCCGAGTTGGTCTCTCTCGGCCCGGAAGGCATTCGCTACCGTCGCGCCGGGAAGATACTCTCTCCGGCCCGGCGGCTGCTTGGAAGGATCGCCCGCGCCGGCCTGGCGCAACGGCCGGTAACGGTGGCCCTCAAGGACGGAGCTGTTCTGGCGTCGGCATCGGCCAAAATGGACGAGCTGGGATTGTCCCGGTCCGGCTCGCCGTTTGTCCCGGTGCCGGCTTGTGGGTTCCGGCCAGCGGAGCAGGAGGACGACCATGCAACCGGTGACGCCACGGCAGATGGACATTCTGAAGTTCCTCGGCGACTACCGCGCCAAGCGCGGCTATTCGCCGACGATGCAGGAGATCGCCGACTATTTCCACCTGAGCAAAGTCACCATCTTCGAGCACGTCGGCGCCCTCGAAAAAAAAGGCCTGCTTCAGCGCGGGCCCAAGCACAGGGCCCGCTCTTTGCAGCTCACCGATGACGTGGACTTTCCCGACGCGGACAAGCCCACGCTGGTGCCGCTGGTGGGGCGAATTGCCGCCGGCCAACCGCTGGAGGCCGTCCAGAGCGACGAGTCGCTGGACCTGGAGGAGATGCTCTCCCGCCCGCAGGGAACCTTCTGCCTGCGCGTTGCCGGCAACAGCATGATTGACGAGCAGATCCGGGACGGCGATTACGTCATCTGCGAGCGGCGCGAGACGGCCGCCAACGGCGAAACCGTGGTCGCCCTGCTGGCCGACGGGGACGCCACGCTGAAGAAGTTCTACCGCGAGAAGGACGGCGTCCGGCTTCAGCCGGCCAACCCGGACTTCTCGCCCATCTACGTCGACAACGTGCAGATCCAGGGCGTGGTGGTCGGGGTGATCCGAAAGTTCTGACCCCCCTGCCGCCGACCCGCACTTCCCCCGGCGCCCTGGCGCACCGTCGCGATTGAACTTCGACACACCTCCCAGCTTTTTGCGTAAGGAGGTATCCACTTCCCTCTGGTACCTCCTATATCCGGACATGACGGCCTCAAGCGTCGGCCCGCTCAACCGGGCGTCAGCCTCTCCTCTACTGCTCCCCTGTCCCCTGCTCACCTGCTCTATGAAAAACGCCCGCACCAGCGGGCGTTTGAGCAGTTGAACAGTGGAGCAGGAGACCGCAGGCGAGCGGACATGGCGGCCTCAAGCGTCGGTGCGCTCAACCGGGCGTCAGCCTCTCCTCTACTGCTCCCCTGTCCCCTGCTCACCTG
>CAYNYF010000015.1:0-56893 GCA_964401385.1 uncultured Planctomycetaceae bacterium
TGGCCAATTACATCCCGGTGCGGAACTACCTGGCAATGGTGGACGAAGCCCGCCAGTGGGGTCATTGAGGCCGGGCGGGAGTATTGCATGAGCTGCGTGGAACATGAGACCTACGAGGACAGTCGCAGTGGCCCTGCCGGCGCTGCCAGCATGGGGACTGCGGGAGCGATGGAATGAAGGAGAAAGACCATGCCGATCTTTGAATACCGTTGCACCGAATGCGAGCACGTTACCCCGTTCTTGGAAAAACCAGATAATCACAAGGCGCATGCCTGTGAGAAGTGCGGCTCCAAAGGAACGAAGAAGATCTTCTCGACGTTCGCGGCCAAGTCGGGAACGTCGTCGTCCTCCAGCTCAAGCTGCCCAACGGGAACCTGCCCGCTTTCATGATATGACTACGACCATACCGGACAACTTCTACGAGGGGGTGAAGCCGCGCCTCCACAGGCGCATCGGCCGCGAAGTGCGTTTAGCTCACCGGGTCCTGGACCTTGGTTGCGGCTCCTGCGATCTTGTTCGTTACCTGGCCAGCGCATATAGCCAGGAGGTCACCGGCGTCGACATCTCCGCCGGTAGCTTCCCCGCGCGACGTCATACGCCAGATGGGAGCGGCTACCAGTGCCTGAAGAGAGATGCAGTCAGCATGAGTTTTGCGGAAGACGGATCGGCCGATGCGGTCGTCTCCATGTGGGCGCTGCACGAGATGGCCAAGCATCAAGCGATTCTTCGAGAAGTGCGCCGAGTGCTGCGCCCGGGCGGGGAGATTGTCGTGGTCGATTTCCCCAAGGGCTCCTTGGCTCAGAGACTTTGGAATGAGAAGTACTTCCAGCCGTCTGAGGTGAAGGTCTTGCTCCAAGAAGCGGGATTCGAGAAGGTGCAGGTCCGCCTCATCGAACAGGGACAGGTGATGTGGATCACGGGACATCGCCCAAGCCTGGAAGGCCCTGGACGACGAGAAGCGTGCACCTGCTGAAGCTCTTGGGAAAGGACGGGATTGTGATTGTAAAGGTTCTATTGGGACTGTTGATAGGGGCCGGAATCGGAGCTGCCCTGGGGCACTTCGGGAAATGTTCTTCCGGAGCATGTCCATTTACCGCCAATCCATACCGCGGGGCGTTTTTCGGAGCGGCGTTGGGGGTCATGGTGGCACTGGGCTTTTCGCGGCGCTCGAACGTCCAGTCGCCCCAGCCGGCTCGGCCGATGTCCGAGGATGAATCTGTCGCGGGCGTATCGGGCCATGCCCCTGTTCACATCGACAGCGAAGCTGATTTCAATACGAAAGTGCTTAAGACAAAAGGAATTTGCCTGGTCGACATGTTCTCCAACAGGTGCCCGCCCTGTCGCGTCCTGGCGCCGACCATTTCGTCACTTGCCGAGAAATACGCCGGTAGAACCACGGTATGTAAGGTGAATTTGGACGATCTTCCACGTTTGGCAGGACGATACCGGGTCAGTGCAGTTCCAACGGTTCTCATTTTCAAGGACGGCAAGGTGCAGAAGCGTCTTGTGGGTCTGCGTCGGGAAACCGAGTATTCCGTCATGTTGGATAAGTTGATCAACCAGGAGCAATAGGATTATTGCTAGGACGATTGTCATTGTCGGTGGCGTTGCCGGCGGGGCGTCGTGCGCAAGCCCACTGCGCCGTCTGGACGAATCTGCTTCCATCGTGATGTTGGAGCGAGGTGAGCACATCTCTTTCGCCAACTGCGGCCTTCCGTACTTCATCAGCGGAGAACTCCACGACCGCGACAGGCTTCTGATCACCACACCGGACCCGCTGTCGAAACGCTTTCGTATTGACGTTCGGGTCCGTCATGAAGTGATTGCCATCGACTGGCAGCGAAAGGCGGTTGAGGTGCGGGACCACCAATCGGGTCGGACATACCGACTGCGGTATGAGAAACTGGTCCTTTCTCCCGGAGCGGCACCGGTGCGGCCGCGCTTGCCCGGGATCGAGGACACCCGGATATTCAGCTTGCGAACCATAGGCGATGCCGAGCGGATTCGGTCCTATGTCGAGAGCAACGATCCCCGGAAAGCGGTGGTTGTGGGGGGCGGTTTCATTGGGCTGGAGATGGCCGAGAGCCTCTCGCACGTTGGAGTCGGCGTGACGTTGATTGAGCTGACGGCCCAGGTCATGCCCTCCCTCGACCGGGAGATGGCCGAGTGGATCCATCAGCATCTGCGCATGAAGGGCGTCGAGCTGATCCTGGAAGAGGGGGTGGCGCGTTTTTCGGCCGGGGACGATGGTTCCCTCGTCGTTTCAACTGACCGCGACAACGAGGTGCGTTGTGATCTGGCCGTTCTGGCGATCGGGGTGAAGCCCGAGGTTGGCCTGGCGCGCCAGGCCGGCCTGGAACTCGGCCCGCTGGGGGGCATTAGGGTCAATGACCGTCTCCAAACGAGCGACCCGGACATCTACAGGATTGGAGACGCCATTGAAGTGCAAGACGGCATCCTCGGTGGCCCGCGACGGATCCCCTTGGCAAACCTAGCCAACAGGCAGGGGCGTCTCGCCGCGGACCATATCGGCGGCAAGGAAATCGCCGGCGCCGATGCGTATGGGACCAGCGTGGTGCGGGTGTTTGATTTGACCGTCGCCTCAACCGGGGCCAGCGAGAGGTCCCTGGCCGCGGGGGCGATCCCTTATGAGAAGTCGTACACGCACCCGGCGTCGCACGCCAGCTACTACCCCGGCGCCGTGCCGATGGTGATGAAGCTGCTGTTTGCCCCCGAGACCGGCCGCGTGCTGGGCGGACAGCTCGTGGGCATCGACGGGGTCGACAAGCGCATTGACGTACTGGCAACGGCAATGCAGTTGGGGGCGACTGTCTCCGACCTGGCCCGTCTGGAACTGGCGTACGCCCCAGCATTCGGCACCGGGAAAGATGCCGTGAACATCGCCGGATATGTCGCCAGCAATATCCTTGATGGCGATGTGGAGATTGCCCACGCCGAGCAAGTCGATGACTGGGTCGGCGAAGGGGCACTCCTGCTCGACGTGCGTACCGTGGGCGAGTTCCGCCGGGGGCACCTCGATCAGGCAGTCAACATCCCCACAGACGAGATCCGTTCACACCTGACCGAACTGCCCATGAATGGAGTCATACTGGTGTACTGCTTGACCGGCATCAGAAGCTACTACGTTTGTCGTGTGCTCAAGCAGCACGGGTACCGACCGCTGGACCTCAGTGGCGGCTATATGATCTATTGCGCGACATATCCGAATCGATGCAAAGGCATCCCCGGCCTCCGACGCTGGAAACGAGCGTTGGCACTCGAAACGTTCTGCTCAACGCCTGAAGAGAGAAACATTGTGAGAAGGAACATGAAGTGACCGCATCAAGCGAGCTGGTTGTCATCAGCGGCAAAGGCGGCACCGGCAAGACGTCCATCGTGGCGTCACTGGCGGCGCTGGCTGAGAGGGTTGTCCTGGCCGATTGCGATGTTGACGCCGCAGACCTGCACCTGGTGCTCGATCCGAAGGTCGTCCGCCGGGAAAGTTTCTCCGGCGGCAAGCGGGCACGGATCAAGTCCGGCCAGTGCACCGCCTGCGGCAAGTGCGAGGAGATTTGCCGGTTTGACGCCATCTTCTACGACGGTCCGGGCAATGGGCGCGTGCCCAAGACCTACCGCGTGGATCCGATTGTTTGCGAAGGCTGCGGCGTCTGTGCCTGGTTCTGCGCCGAAAACGCCATCGACTTCGGCCCGGTGGTCAATGGCGAGTGGTTCGTCTCGGAAACCCGCCACGGGCCCATGGTGCACGCCAAACTTGGTATCGCCGAGGAGAACTCGGGCAAGCTCGTCAGCACGGTGAGAACCCGGGCCAAGGAACTGGCCGAAGAGCGCGGACTGGACATGGTCTTGATCGACGGCGCGCCGGGGATCGGCTGTTCGGTGATCGCGTCCATCGCGGGGGCCGACCTCGTCTTGATCGTGACCGAGCCGACCTTGAGCGGAGAACATGACCTGGAGCGAGTCGCGGACCTGGCCGGCCATTTTGGCATCCGCGCAATGGTCTGCGTCAACAAGTGGGATCTGAACGAGCAGATAACCACCCGCATCGAATCCAGGACGCGAGAAAGGGGCCTCGGCGTTGCCGGCCGGGTACGCTATGACCGCGCCGTGACCGAGGCGCAGATTCACAAACAGGCTGTGGTGGAGTACCGGCAGGACGGCTGTGCCGAAGACATCCGGCACGTCTGGGAAGTCGTCCAGCGTGAGTTGGGCGGAGGCGCCCGTCCCGTCCGGGAGCAGGTGTCCTGATGGCCGCTGGCAGCACAATACCCGGGTCCTCGTGCCTTTTCGACTTCGGTCCGCTGGCCCAGGGATATGAGCGATGGTACGCCACGTCAGTCGGCCAGGCCCATGACCGCGCCCAGAAGGAGGATGTAAGACGTCTGCTTCGGCGAGGTCAGGCCGGAGAGAAACTGCTCGATGTCGGATGCGGCACGGGGCACTGGAGCTCCTTCTTCGCGGAGCTGGGCTACCAGGTCACGGGGATCGATATTTCCCCCGAGATGATCGAGGCGGCACGGATAGCTGCGCCGGAGTGCTTCTTCCAGGTCGCCGATGGTTGCGAGCTGCCCTTCAAGGATGGGTCATTCGACGTGGCGGCGTCGATGGCGACGCTGGAATTCATAACGGACCGCTCTGCTGCGGTTCGGGAAATGGTCCGCTGCGCAAAGCCGGGTGGGGGCCTTCTGATCGGCACGCTCAACCGGCTGGCACCGCTGAATCGGCATCGCCTCTCCAAGGGCAAGCAGCCCTACGCCTCGGCCCATCTCCTCTCGCCGGACGAACTGCGGAGGCTTCTGGCTCCGTGGGGGCACGTTCGCATGATGGCTTCGTCTCCAGGACCGCGCAAGGGTCGGTCGTTCCTGCCCACGTGTATCGTCAGGCGGCTTCCGGTTTTCCGGGGGAGACTTGATGGTCCCCTGCTTGTCGCGGAGGTCCACCTATGAACGTGCAGGCCGAGGTCAGCCTGTATCCGCTCCAGACCCAAGAGATCGGCGAAGCCATTGACGGCTTTGTGAACGACTTGGAGCGCGCCGGACTGACCGTGTACAAAGGGAATATGAGTACCATGCTGTCGGGCAAGGTCGGCGAGGTCTTCGCGGCCATGGGCAGGGCCTTCACGACCGTCGCCGATAGCGCCCGGGTGGTACTGGTCTTGAAGGTGTCAAATGCGTGCCCGTCAGAGGGCGCGATGGAAGGATAGACGATAGATGTCAGATAGTCAGCACAGAGTGACGTTTCAACCGCAGGGTCGAGCCGTCTCGGTCTTGGAGGGCACGACGATACTGGAGGCCGCCGCCATCGCCAGCTTGGTCATCGACACGCCGTGTGGCGGCGCCGGGACCTGCGGCAAGTGTCGCGTTCAGGTGGCACAAGGCGCGACTGAACCTTCTGACGCGGAGCGGAAGGCGTTCACGGTGGCCGAACTGGCGGACGGCTGGCGACTGGCCTGCCAGACCCGCGTCGACGGCGACATGGTGATCCACGTACCCACGGGGTCTCTCTTCGGTGGAGACCATCAGATCGCCCGCGACTCGGCGGTCGGCGGCCCCTCAGAGGTCCAGCCTGCCATCCGAAAGGTTTATGTCGAACTTCCGGCCCCCACGCTGGAAGACCCCCGGCCGGACCTCTTGCGGTTGGAGGAAAAGATAGGCTCGTTCAATGTGGACGTGGCCATGCTTCGGCACGCCCCCGGGCAACTCCGGCAGCAGGGCTACAAGGGCACGGCGGTGCTGTCTGACCACCAGTTGATTGATCTGGAGGTGGGCGACACCACGCAACGGTGCTTCGGTGTGGCCATCGACATCGGCACGACCACGATGGTGGCGTCCGTGCTGAACCTCTGCAATGGCCGGGAGTTGGCCATCATGTCGCGGATAAACCCGCAGGTGAGCTTCGGCGACGACGTGCTTTCTCGCATTCAGCATTCTGCATCGTGCCCGCACGGCCTGGAGGAATTGAGACAAGCGGTCGTCCACGAGATTGCGGGCATGGTTCGTGCCCTTTGCGATGAGGCGGGGATCGACGCGCGGTTCATCTACGAGGCCGCCTTCGCCGGCAACACGACAATGCAGCACCTGCTTTGCGGTGTGGACCCATCCCCGTTGGGCGCGGTTCCTTTCGCGCCCGCCTATGCCCGGGGAATGCTTCTATCCGCCCGAGACATGGAGATACCGATCAATCCTCACGGGATGTGCTACGTCTTCCCTGTCATTGGCGGATTCGTTGGCGGCGATACCGTGGCCGGTATGCTGGCCACCCGGATCGACGAGCTGGAAGGGCCCGTGCTGATGGTGGACATCGGCACCAACGGGGAGATCGTTCTGGCCCATGACGGCGAGCTATTCGGCGCATCCACGGCGGCAGGCCCGGCCTTTGAGGGGGCGCGGATCAGTTGCGGAATGCGGGGGACGAGAGGCGCGATAGAGAAGGTTCTTCTGGACGGGGATGTGCATTTGGGCGTAATTGGCAACGTCCCTCCCATGGGCATCTGCGGCAGTGGTCTGATCGATCTGGCGGCGGAGATGTTGCGGGTCGGGATCGTTTCACGCGAGGGCCGGCTGCTTCCGACCGATGAGTCGCCGGCAGACGTGCCGCCGGCGCTCGCCGATCGCGTCCGTGCCGATGACAACGGCAATACTGTCTTCGTGTTGACGGAGCCTGATGGCGGGACCACGCATAAGCCCTTGTCGCTTACCCAACGAGACATCCGGGAACTTCAACTGGGCTCTGGGGCCATACGGGCGGGAATTTCCATGCTCCTGCGGAAGGTCGGCCTGAGGCCGGCGGACCTGAAGACGATCCTGATCGCCGGTGGCTTCGGTAGCTTCATCCGTCGGGGCAACGCGCAACGGATCGGACTGCTCCCCCCGGATGTCGACCACAAGCGGATTCACTACGTGGGCAACGTCTCTCTAGCTGGGGCCCAATGGGCGGTGCTCTCCCTAGAGGCCCGAAAGCACGGGGAGGAGCTTGCCCGGCGAACCCGACACGTGGAACTGTCGGTCGACGGGGATTTCCAGGCCGAGTTCGCCGAGGCCATGATCTTTCCCGAACGATGAGCAGGCGCAGGACGTACGTAACGTGTCGCCGAGACGCGGCATCGAGGCGACAGGCTTTGATGAAGGACGCCAAATGAGCGAATCAGCGGATCGCCACGAAGACTACGCCGCAGGAAAGGAAGATAGGAACATGGCCCCCGATCCACTGACCCCGTACGGGAACCGGCCGATGGTCACTCCCATCGTCAACGCCGTGAACTACGAGTATCTCTCCTTCGAGGTGCTGCGCCAGATCACCGATGGCGAGATCGACGGCTACACCTACCACCGCGATGACAACCCGACCGTCCGCGAGGTCGAAAGGAAGATCGCCAAACTGGAAGGAGCGGAGGACTGTGTCGTCTGTACGACAGGGATGGCGGCCTGCACGATGGTTTACCTGACGTATCTCAAGGCGGGCGACCACCTGGTCATCTTCCACGACACGTATGGCGCGAATTACAAGGTGTCGCTGATCCTCGAACGACTGGGCGTGGAGATCACCTGGCTGAACGCCGATGAGGCTGGCGGGGTTGGCGGGCAACTCCGCCCGAACACACGGATGATCTTCCTGGAGACGCCCAGCAACCCGCTCTGTAAGGTCATCGACGTGGCCGGCATCCGCAAGGCGGCCGATGCCGTCGGGGCCATGGTCGTGGTCGACAACACCTTCGCCACGCCATACCACCAGAACCCGCTGAGGTTGGGCGCGGACCTGGTGGTGCACAGCGCCACCAAGGCCCTCGGCGGACACAACGACCTGATGGCCGGCGCAATCGCCGGCTCGAAGGAGCATTACAACAGGCTGTGGTTCACCCGCCAGGCCATCGGGACAACGCTCGACGCCTATTCCGCCTTTCTGCTGGATCGAGGACTCAAGACGTTCGAACTTCGCGCGGAGGCCATGGCCCGGGGTGCACAGACGGTCGCTGAATTCCTGGCCGAACACCCCAAGATCACCCGGCTTTCATACCCCGGCTTGGCCGGCCATCCCGGCCATGCGGTGGCTGCGAGTCAAATGCAGCGAGGGTTCGGCGCGATGCTCGCTTTCGACGTGGGCGAGGACGAGGAGGACGCGAAGCGGTTTATCGCGGCACTGAAAAGGATCTATCACGCCGTCAGTCTTGGGGCGACCGAGTCGCTCATCTGTATCCCGTACCTGACGACCATGTTATACTTGCCGCCGGAACGGCGAATGACCTTCGGCGTTCGGAAGAACACCGTCCGGCTATCTGTCGGCATCGAGCCGCCAGAGGCATTGATCAAGGATATCAAGCAGGCCCTGGCATGCGTGGCACAGAGGGTGACGTCGAATGGCTGACGGGAAGATCACCGTTCTTGTGGAGAACACGGCCGGCGGGCACGGCCTGCTGGGAGAGCACGGCCTGTCGTTCTGGATCGAGCTGGACGGCAAGCGAATTCTGTTCGACACCGGCCAGGGCAATGTGCTCCTGAGCAACACGCGGCGGCTCGGCATTCGACTGGACCAGGTCGATGCCATCGCGCTCAGCCACGGCCACTACGACCATACCGGTGGCCTCGGCGATGCATTGCGAAGCTCGCGGGCAACGACCGTCTACGCCCACCCGGCCGCGTTCGAGGCGAAGTACGCCCGGAACCCTGATGGAATCGGCCGCAACATCGGCATGCCCAACTTGGATGAGCAGATGGTCCGTGACATGGCCGAACTCGTATGGGTCGAAGGCCCCGTCGAGATCAGCGACGGCCTGCACCTGACCGGCCCCGTGACCCGCACGACCGGTTTCGAGGACACCGGAGGAGCTTTCTTCAAGGACCGGGATTGCACCGAGCCGGATCTGCTCGTTGACGATCAGTCGGCGTTCATCGAGACACCGGCCGGCACGGTCGTGATCCTCGGCTGTGCCCATTCTGGCGTCATTAACACCTTGCGTTACGTCCACGATCTCACGGGGGGCCGCCGCATACATACCGTGATCGGCGGCATGCACCTGCTCAACGCCAGCGCCGAACGAATGGACAAGACAGTGGCCGAGCTGCGCCGCCTGGACGTGCATCGCCTGTTGCCGTGCCACTGCACGGGCTTTGACGCCATGGCCCGGCTGTGGAGCGAGTTCCCGGGAAAGTGTGCGGCTTGCCCCGTCGGCACCGTCGTCGAGGTGCCAGGATGATGGGCCCTTACCTCGAAAGCATCCGGTCGCGCCTCGGGCCACAGTGCATTCTGCTGCCCGGCGTGCGGGCGATCATCCTCAATGACCGCGAGGAAGTCCTGCTTCAACGCAGGACCGATCTGGCCTGCTGGAGCCTGCCATCCGGGTCGGTGGAACTCGACGAAACGGCCCTTGAGGGCCTCAAACGGGAGGTCCGCGAGGAAACCGACCTGGAGGTGCGTGATGCAGAGCCGATGGCCTTGTACTCCGGCCCCAGCCAGCGGTTCGTGTACCCCAACGGCGACGAAATCCAGTCCTTCGCAGTCGCCTTCATCGTTCGCCACTGGGCCGGTGAGCCCAAAGCAGACGGCGTCGAGGGCTCTGAGGTTCGGTTCTGGCCCATGGATGCGTTACCAGACGACCTGGTTCCCATCCACGTCAGGACGCTGAATGACTTCAAGAAGTATCACGGCGGTTTTATGCTTCCAGATAGTGCTGAACAAGCAGAAAGGAATGATTGATGACAGCTTTGCCCGACAGTATCCGCCAAGCGTGGGAAGATCGTGACGGCCCCGTCATCCTGGCGACGGTCAGCCCGGACGGAGTCCCCAATATCATCTATGCCAGCTGCGTCGGTGCATTCGGCGAGGATCGGCTGGTCGTGGCCGACAACTATTTCGACAAAACCCGCAGGAACCTGCTGGGCGGCGGGAAGGGATCACTGCTGTTTCGTTCCAAGGACGGCAAGGCCTACCAGGTCAAAGGCACGCTGGAATATCACAAAGATGGCGAGATCTTCCAGCACATGAAGACCTGGAATCCCCCCACACACCCCGGACACGCCGCGGCGGCTTTATGCATTGAAGAAGTCTATTCCGGCGCGGAGAAGCTCTGCTGAATCCGGCAAAGGCAATATGAGGTATGATGCATGGAGTGTTTTAGGGAAACAGACGTATCGTGAGCGATCCTCGACGCCTATCACGGCAAGTTCGCCGAGGCTCTTCTTAGCGATATCGTCATTGTCGGCGCGGGGCCGTCGGGAGTGATGGCGGCGTGGCGGCTGGCCGAGGCAGGTCGGTGGGTTGTGGTGCTGGAGAAACGCCTCAGCCCCGGCGGTGGCATCTGGGGCGGCGGCCTAGAGATGAACGAGGTCGTCGTCCAGAAGCGAGGTCCTCTTCAAGGGCCCCGGGTTTCACGCGCCTGACTACCGTCACCCTCGAAAAAGCTGCGGGCGCGACAGACCCGGCTGCGGCCGGGATAGGCCGTGTGACGCTAGGCTGTGTGATGAATGAGGTGACACCATGGGATACATATTTGGACCTGTGCCTTCGCGGCGACTGGGGCGCTCATTGGGCGTGGACCTGGTGCCGTTCAAGACGTGCACTTACGACTGCATCTACTGCCAGCTCGGTCGGACGAACAACAAGACGGTCGAACGACGCGAGTGGGTTCCGTTGGATGGCGTTCTAGCGGAGCTGAAAGACAAACTGGCCACCAAGCCCGACTACATCACGCTGAGCGGCTCGGGCGAACCGACGCTCTTCTCACGCCTGGACGAGCTGATAACCGGCATTCGCTCTATGACGGATATACCAGTCGCGGTGCTGACGAACGGCTCGCTGTTATGGCGGGAGGAGCTGCGCCGGCAGTTGATGGACGCCCACTTGGTCATACCGTCGCTGGACGCCGGGCATGCCAGCATGTTCCAGGCAGTCAATCGACCGCACGAGAGCATCTCGTTTGACAGGATGCTGGAGGGACTGATCGACTTCCGAAACGAATACCACGGGGAATACTGGCTGGAGGTCTTTCTCCTGGCGGGGCATACCGTCGTTAACAGCGAGATCAGCAAAATCGCCGAGTGCGTCCGGCGGATCAAGCCCGACCGGGTCCAGCTCAACACCGCGACCCGGCCCACAGCCGAGGACTACGCGGTAACGGTGGACGCCAGGAGGATGGCCGACCTGGCGGCCAGGTTTGAACCTCCGGCCGAAGTGATCGCCGACTATCGCGGCGTTCACGCCCAAAGCGAGTTCGAGGCCGGACGTGAAAGTGTGCTTGAAATGATCCAGCGACGACCGTGCTCCCTGGAGGATATCGCGGACGGCCTGGGCATGCACCGGAACCAGGCCATCAAGTACATCGAAGAACTCAACGCCGAAGGCCTGCTTGAGAAGCGATCTTCTGGCGGCAAGCTGTTCTATAAGGGAAGACACCAACCCGAAACCACCGAAGGGACAAAGGACGTCACATGACCGGAGCCGACATTGTTATCCTTGGGGGAAGCGCCGCCGGAGTCACGGCCGCCATCACGGCCCGCAGGCATTACCCGGACAAGAGCATCCTCCTGGTTCGCAGGGAGAAGCAGGTATCCATCCCCTGCGGGATTCCCTAAATCTATGGCACGCTGGGCAGCCCGGAGAAGAATCTCATCCCGGACTCCGTCCTGGAAACGCATCCGGCGCTGACCGCCTCGCCTATCGCCTATCCGCTGGTCAACGCGGCTGAGGTGGCGATCAGTCGAATGCAGTAAATCATTACTGAACGCGAGAACGATATCTCGCATGTGGACGGCATGGAGCTGCTCGGCTGCATGGTGGAGACCTCCCTGACTCTCACGACGGCGGCCCATCTTTCGCCACTAGTGCCGTTTCGAGTTAGACAGTTTCGTCTTCGTAATCCTATGTACTGAAGGAGGTTGCCTTTGCCGGGCATCGTCGGGCTGTTCCGGTGAACGGCAGCGATCGCGATCGTGTCAGCTTCGGCCCGACGGGAAGGGGCTTTTGTGCCGCTGCACAGCGCCCTGAACGAGGAAGCATGTTGCCTGCATCCTCGCATAGTGCAAGCACTGCAAGTAGCGTTTGTTACAATGCGAAACTATCGCGATAGTGGAAACGGCAGCAAGCACACGTCCTTCCATGAGGGACTAGACCTTCTTCCGATACGCGCAGAAGAACTCCAGGACAGCGGCGTCGCGCCGGAGGAAACGCCGGGATCTACCGCCTGCACAGCAGCGCGATCTCTACGTCGCGACGTCGTGCTAAGCGGACGGCAACAATATTTGAACAGTGGACCTGCCCACCTCCCTGCCGACCTCCGCCAGGCAGGCGGGCAAACATTCCTGCAACCAGCTTAGATGAAGCGACGGCGACGAGGCTTTGCGGCATTCTTATCAACGGCGGCAGGGAATTGGCGAGATGCACGGAGGGGGAGATGAAAATCGCCGAGCAGCTTGGCATTACCGATGGTTGTTTCACACTCGTGCGTGGCTGTCCGAGGTGTCAATGCGGCGCTGAGCAAGTACAGATTTGAGCCGTCAATGCGGCTGCCACCGTACCGAAGCCCAAGCACCTACCGGAGCGCTGTGCGCCTCGAACCTCATCCCAGCTTCTTGGCCGCGTCGATGGCTACGGCTTGGTCCAGTTCGGGATAGGTGTCGGCGATGGCAAGGGACCGCTGGCGCTGCTAGCCGTCGGCGGGGTGGCCCTGATTCGGCTTAGCGTTAGAGTTGAGCAAGGCCGCTGGGCTTGGTTCCGGGGAAAGCTGGGTGAAGCAGCTCTATAAGAACAGTCCATTCGTGTGATTGGTGGAATTCGTGGACTCCCGTCGGGCCTTCGACCCGAGCCGGCGGCCTCTTGTATGCGACCACCGCATCGGCCAGAATAGCCGCATCCTGCCATGCCGGAAGAAGAAGTCAGAATGACCCTGGGTGAGCATCTGGACGAGCTGCGGCGGCGGCTGCTGCGGGCGGTGCTGGGCGTGGTCGCGGGCATGGTGGTGTGCTTCTTCCTGGGCGAATACATCTTCCAGATACTCTTCCTGCCGCTGGCGGTGGCGACGGGCGGCCGGCCGCCGAACCTGTACTTCCGCTCCCTGCCGGAGGCGTTCTCGACGTACCTGCGTGTGAGTCTGATCGCCGGGGCGGTCCTGGCCAGCCCGTATGCCCTCTACCAGATGTGGCTGTTCATAGCGGCCGGGCTGTACCGGCGCGAGCGCCAGGCGGTTCGGCGCTACCTGCTGCCGAGCGTGGTGCTGTTCATCCTGGGCGTGGCGTTCTTCCTGTTCGTGGTGGCCCCGCTGGTGACGGGGTTCTTTCTCCACTTCGCCCAGAGCAGCTATCCGACCCCGCCGACCTGGGGAGGCTGGCTGAGTGAGTACCTCGGCAGGAACGACCTCGCGGCCGCGACCAGCCGGCCGGCGAAGGCGGGCACGTTCGTCCAGCCCTGGCTGACGCTGGGCGAGTACATCTCCTTCGTGGCGCTGCTGAGCCTGGTCTTCGGGCTGGGCTTCCAGACGCCGCTGGTGGTGCTGTTCCTGGGTCGCAGCGGCATCGTGCCGGTGCAGAGGATGCGGCGGGTTCGTCGGTACGTGTTCCTGATCATCTGTATCGTTTCGGCCATCGTGACGCCCGCGGACGTCGGCAGCATGGTGGCCCTGGCCGTGCCCATGTATCTGCTGTACGAACTCGGTCTGTTCGCGGCGGCGAGGAAGCGTGCGGAGGATTGATGCGCCCCGGCGAGGCCAGGAAGAAGCTCCAGCGTGTCTTGCGCCTTTTGAGGGGGGACTTCGGCCCTCGGCGCTGGCGGCCGGAAGGCTCGGCGACGGCCGAGCTGATCGGCACCATCCTCTCCCAGAACACCACCAGCGCCAACGCCGGCGCGGGCTTCCGCCAACTGTGGCGGCGGTTCCGCTCGTTCTCGGCCATGGCCGCCGCGCCCGTCGGCGAGATCGAACGCTGCATCCGCGTCTGCGGCCTCAGCCGGGTCAAGGCCCCGCGGATCAAGAGAATCCTCCGGCAGATTCGTGACCGCGGCGGCGACCGGCGCGTCAGCCTGGGCTTCCTGCGCCGCTGGCCGGACCGCAAGGCGTACGAATACCTGCTGGCGTTCGACGGCGTCGGCCCCAAGACCGCCGCCTGTGTGCTGATGTTCGCCTTCGGCAAGAACCTCTTCCCCGTGGACACGCACATTCATCGCATCGTCACTCGGCTGGGGCTGCTGCCGGCGGGGGCCTCGCCCGAGGACGCCCAGCGAGTCCTCACGCCGCTGATCGCGCCGAAGGACCGCTACGCCATGCACGTGCTCCTGATCGCCCACGGCCGGGCCGTCTGCCGAGCGCGAAGCCCGCGCTGCGAATTTTGCTCGCTGTTGAAGCTCTGCCCGCACGGCCGGCGGGCGGGCCGGCGGGAAAATAAACGGCCCGCCGCTCGCGCCGACGGGCCGTTGCGCGCCTCTGAAAATGCCGCGTGTCAATCTTCCCTTCGCTCGCGCTCGGGGCGCCTTTCGCGGGGCGCATCCCGGCGGCCGGGATCTCCCGGCTCGCGCTGACGGGCTTCAAGCTTCCGCTCCCAGGCCTCGAGTTTTTCCGCCCAGCGCTTGAGCTCCTGCTCGTGCCGCTCCAGGCCTGCCATCCTTTCACGCAGTTGCCCACTGGCGTGGTCGAGGCGCTCGGCCATTTCACGGAGCCTGGCGCCCGCGCGCTCGCGCTCGGCTTGCCCGCGGCGTTCCATCTCTTCGCGCTGGCTGCGCTCGGCATGCTCCCTTTCCTCTCGCTCGCGGCGTTCCATTTCCTCAGGGCGGCGTCTCTCGGCGCGCTCCCGCGGCTCGGGGCCCTCCCGGGCCGGGCCACGGCGCATCCGTTTGCGCCTCCCTTGCAGGCGCTGCTGAATTTTCTCGCGCAGGCGGGGGGCCAGCAGCCCGCGCGGACCCCTGGGCCTTGCCATGCCGCCCATGCCCCAGCGCCCGCGGCGGCGGCCTGCCTGCCCGGAACGCCCGCGCATCCGCTGCATCATCTGCCGGCCCATCATCGGCCGCATCGGCATCCGACCCCGTCCCGCCCGTGGGCCGAGAGCTGGACGTCCCATTTGCCCTTGGGGGCCGGCCCACGCACGGCCGCGACCGGGCATCATTCGCCCCCGTCCGGGCGCCGGCGCTCCCCGCATCATCCCGCCTCGCATGCCGGCCTGCGGCCCGCCCGACGCGCGACCGCGTCCGGGCATCATTCGCCCCTGTCCGGGTGCCGGCGCTCCCGGCATCATCGCCGGTGCGGCGGGGCGGACCGGGCGCTTCACCGCGGGCGGCGCGGGCCGCCGGCGCGGGGCATCGGCCGCCGGGTTGCCGGGATGCTGGCGGAGGTTCTGGATGATCTTTTCGGCGAAATCGGGGTGCTCCCGCAGCCAGCGGCTGATCTCGCGAGCCTCGCGGGCGGTTTTCTCCGCCGCCGGAGCCGTCGGCGGATCGGCCGCGAAGCAGACGGCCGATGCCGCCAGAAGCGAAAGGGTCATGATCGTTGCCGCAATCGTTCGACCTGTCATGGCATTTCTCCTGAATACTGAGCTTGCACTTGAATTCCTTTTTGCCATTCTATTGTATTCATAGAAATCGCGCAGGCCGGCCCGATCAGGTCAGCCTCCATTAGGCAAAACGGCCGCGAGGCGAAGATATTGCCGCAGCGGGCATTAGGCTTGTCTGCGGGCCGCCGCGGGCCGAAAATGCCGCGACCAGACGGGAGACGCAAACACCATGGGCACATTCAGCCGAAGAGTTGACCGCGTCATTGACTGCCACGTGCACCTGGGCGACCTTGCCTCCGTGGAGGCCATCATCCGCATCCGCCGCCACGTCGGCTTCGACCGGATGAACCTGGTTTCCATCGTCAATCCGGCCACCGGCGCCGGCCACGCCCAGGGCCTCTGCGCCAAGGCCGCCGACCCGGAGGCGTTCTACTGCTTCGGCGGGCTCAACCACGCCGCCGCCGTCTCCGAGGGCAAGGTCTCCGCGCCGTCGCTGGCCGAGCAGGTGGACGATCTCTTGGCCGCCGGCTGCGACGGCATCAAGCTGATCGAGGGCAAGCCCACCGCCCGGGAGCGGCTGCCGTTCGGCCTCGATGGCGACTACTACCGCGAGTTCTTCGCCCGCGCCGAGGGCCGCGACGTGCCGGTGCTGTGGCACGTGGCGGACCCGGAGGAGTTCTGGGACCCGCAGAAAATCCCCGCCTGGGCGGCCAAGCACGGCTGGGGCTACGGCGGCGACGACGTGCCCAAGGAGCAGCTCTACGCGGAGGTGGAGGCGGTGCTGCGGCGGCATCCGAAGCTGCGCGTGATCTTCGCCCACTTTTATTTTCTCTCGGCCGATCTGCCGCGGGCGGCGGCGTTCCTGGCCGAGAATCCGAACGTCAGCATCGACCTGGCCCCGGGCGTCGAGTTCCTGTTCAACCTTTCGCGCGATCCGGCCGCGGCCAGGGAATTCTTCGTCGCCCACGCCGACCGCATCGTCTTCGGCACCGACATCAGCAGCGGGCAGACGCCGGAGCAGGCGGCGGCGAGGGCAGAGCTGGTGCGGCGGTTCCTGGAGGCCGGCGAGACGTTCACGGTTCCGGCTGAGGCGGACGACCTGCTGGAGCCGGGCGGGGCCAGCGAAATTCACGGCATGGACCTGCCGCAGGAAGTGCTGGCCAGGATCTACGCCGGAAACTTCGAGGCCTTCGCGGGGGCCGCCCCCAAGCCTCTGGACCGCGGGAAAGCCGCGGCCGAGTGCCGCCGCCAGGCCGAGATCGCCGCGGCCCTTTCCGGCCAGCCGGCCGCGGAGACCGAGGCCGGCCGCTGCGCGGAGGCCCTCCGGCACCCGGCCAAGGGCGGGTAAGCTTGGCGGGAGGCTGCTCGTGGTCGCCCGGAAGAGGCCACGAGTAAGCTGATTCAGTCGGCCTTTCCGGGCTTGCGTTTTCGGCCGCGGACGGGCTTGTCGCGCTCGAGGGTCTTCCGCCGTCGCAGGACGTGATGGTATGCCTGGGCGAAGCGGTGCGCCTCGTCGCGGACGCTCTGCAGCAGCCGCAGGGCCGGATCGTTCCGCTTGAGCCGCAGCGCACGAGACCGCCCGTGGACGTGGATCAACTCCTCCCGCTTGGCCAGCGAGATCAGCGCGGGCGGGCCCGACAGCAGTTCATCGAATGCGCCGAACGCCGCCGCCAGTTGTCCCTTGCCGCCGTCGATCAGGATCACGTCGGGGAAAAGCTCCTCGTCCATCCCCGCCCGCTGGTATCGCCGGCCGACCACCTCGCGGATGGCGGCGTAGTCGTCGCCGGCCTCCGCGGTGCGGATCTTGTACCGCCGGTATCCGTCCTTGAAGGGGCGCCCGTCGATGAAGCACACCAGCGAGCCGGCCGTCTCGCCCCCGCCCAGGTGGGCGATGTCGACGCCCTCGATGCTCCGCGGCGGCGTCTCCATCCCCAGCAGCTCCCCCACCTTGGCGAGGCCCTCTGACGGGTCCACGTAGAACACCTCCGGCTGGACGTGCTCGTGGACCAGGCCGCGCTTCTGGAGGCTCTCCATCGCCTGGAGCTGGTCGCGCAGCCTGGCCGCCCGCTCGAAGTCCAGCTTCTCGGCCGCGGCGGCCATCTCCTTCTTGAGCCGCCGCCTCACGGCCGCCGCCTTGGATTCCAGGAAGCGGATCAGATTTCTGATGTTGCCGCGGTACTCAACCGGCGAAACCCGCAGGTTGCACGGGGCGATGCACTGCTTGATCGCGTGCAGGATGCACGGGCGAAAGTGCCGCCATTTCTGCTCGCCGGCGACGATCTCCAGCGTGCACGTGCGGAACTGGAAGACCCGCTGGAGCAGCGGCACCGCCGCCCGCAGGTCGGCCGCCGAAATAAACGGGCCGAAGAGCTTCACGCCCTTCGTCAGCGGCTTGCGCGTGACCTCCACGCGGGGGAAGTCCTCGCCCGTGCGGATTTGCAGATACGGATAGCTCTTGTCGTCCTTCAGCCGCTCGTTGAAGCGGGGCCGGATATCCTTGATCAGGCGGTTTTCCCGCAGCAGGGCATCAACCTCGCTGTCACAGACGAGCACGTCGACGTCGACGACCAGGTCGGCGATCATCTTGGCGATTTCCGGCCCGCGGCTGGCCAGCAGGTCGGCGGCCGGCTGGAAATAGCTGGCGACCCTCGGCCGGAGGGACTTGGCCTTGCCCACGTACAGCACCCGCCCGGCGGCGTCCTTGAACAGATACACCCCCGGCTCGCCCGGCAGTTCGGCCAGCCGCTGGCGAAGCTCCGCCAACACCTTCTCGCGTTTGCTTGGCATCGACAGTATTATACGAGAACCCCCGGGCAACTTCGTGCAGACATCAGGGGGGCGGAAACGATCGGACGGCTGCTTGGCAAGGAAAGGCCCTGCGATGGCCCGAAAATCATCCCGCGAACGTGCAGTTGCGTATGATCTCGATTCGGTCCGCTTCATCAATCCGGCCCAGGTGGGGGGGATCGAGACCTCGGTTCTGGACGCCGGCCCGGCCAAGGGGGTGCGCGTCGCCTGGGTCAACACCGGCTCCCCGCTGCGGTACAAGGTGCTGATCGACCGCGGCTTGGACATTGCCGAGGCCTTCTACAGCTCGGTTTCGCTGGCCTTCCTGAGCCTGACCGGGCCGACGCCGCCGACGCGCGCCCTGGATAGGGGGTTGGACTGGCTCAGCGGGTTCCACGGGGGCCTGCTGTGCTCCTGCGGGCCGCAGCACGTCGGCGCCCCGGCCGAGGTGGACGGCGTCGAGTACGGCCTGCACGGCACGCACTCCAACACACCCGCCCAGGTGGAGGTCATCTGCCAGCCGGACCCGGCCGCGGGTATCGACAACATGAGCATCACCGGCTTGGTCCGCACGGCCCGGATGTTCGGGCCGAACGTCGAGCTGAGGCGGACCATCCGCTCGGTCCTGGGCCAGCCGGTCATCCACGTCCACGACGTGTTCCTCAATCGCGGCAATGAGCCGGCGCGGCACTGCTGGCTGCTGCACATCAACTTCGGCTGGCCGCTGCTGGAGGCCGGGGCGCGGCTGGTCTACCGCGGGAAGGTCGTCCCGCGGCTGGGAAGCGAGAGGTGGTTCGCCGACCCGAAGCGCTACAAACTCATCCGCCGCCCCCAGGCCGCCCACCGCGGCGCCGGTGAGGCGGTCGCCTTCATCGATCCGCCGGTGGACTCCGGCGGGTGCTGCCGGGTCGGGATCGTCAATGACCGCCTGGAGCTGGGCGTGGAGGTGCGCTACCCCAAGCGGCAGTTCCCGCGCCTGGTCAACTGGCAGCATTTCGGCCCCGGCGGGGAGTACGTCAGCGCCATCGAGCCGATCAGCGGCGGAATGGACGGCTGCGGCGTGCCCGCCGGGCAGTTGGCGCCCGGCGAGACCAAGACGTACGATTGCGATCTGAGCGTCCTGAACGAGCCGCGGAAGCTGGCCTCCTTCGTCCGCAGGTGGGGCTGACGGCGGACGCCCGCGCCGCCGTCCATCCCGTCCGAAAGAGCAACGGCGGCGGGGAATTATTAGTCCGCAAGGGTTGAAAGGCCCGTCCGCGCGGAGTAGTATTAAAGTAGTAGTTATTACTGAATGTGTTGTTCCACGGGCGGTCAGGCATGGACCCACGGCGAGTCTCCCCCCGCTCGCCACTTGCCTACCGCCCTTCTTTTGTGGGGACACTCCTGCCGGGCGGGGGCGATCTTCTCCGACCGAAATGACACAAAGCCGTATATGGTTGCCGGCATTTCCGGGACAAGCCGCCGGATGTGCCGCCGCCCCGGATCAGACGTGTTGCCGCCCGGTGATGCCTATGGCTTGGGCTGCTGGGGGAGCTGCTTCTTGATTCTCTCGGCCGCGGCGGCGGGATCGGCGGCGGCGATGACGGCCGAGCAGACGGCCACGCGCTGCGCGCCCGCGGCCACGAGCCGGCCGACATTCTTGGCCGTGATGCCGCCGATGGCGACGTGCGGCAGGGAAATCTCGGCGACGATCTGCTTGAGGTATTCCACGCCGGCGACGGGCCCCGCGTCCTTGGTGTCCGTGGGGAACATGGGTCCCGCGCCGATGTAGTCGGCCCCCTCAGCCACGGCCGATCGCGCCTGCGAAATGTCATGCGTGGACTTGCCGACGATCGCCCCGGCCCGCAGCAGCCGCCGTGCGGCCGCGATCGGCAGGTCGTCCTGGCCCAGGTGAACTCCGTCGGCGGCAACGGTGGCGGCGATGTCCGGACGGTCGTTGACGATCAGCAGCGCGCCGGCCGCCCGCGTGAGTTCGCGCAGGCGCACCGCCAGGGCGAGCAGCTCGCGGTCGGGCAGGTCTTTCTCGCGGAGTTGGATGGCGTCGGCCCCGCCGGCGATGGCGGCCTCGGCCGTGGCCGCCGGCTCGGCCCGGCACAGGCGCGAGGTCAACAGCACGTACAGCCGCACCGGCTCGAACAGGCCCGCCGCCGCCAGCCGATGAGCCACGCGCTGCTCCAGCGTATACGCGTCGTACCGCATCGCCTCCAACTGCGGTGCCGCTTCGCCCGCAACCGTCTTGGCGTACTCCTCCAGCGTTCGCAGAGCCTCCGTGAGCCTCTTGCAGGCGGCCGAGACCACTTCGCCGGCATCGGCCCGCCGGGCCTCGGTGGGCGAGGAAATCCGCGTGCCGACGTCGGCGCGCGTGTCGCGGCTGCCCAGCAGGGCCTCGGCCGGGAAGAGCTGATACGCCTCGTGCAGGCGGCTGCGTAGATGCTTGGCGGTCGAGGAAATGCCCGCATCGTCCAGGGCGAAGCGGGCGAAGTCCTCGATCACGCGCAGCGCCTCCCGCGCCCGGTTGAAGTTCGCGTCCAGAATGCGGTAGACATGTTTCATCTTTGGCTACCGCCGCGCCGGGTGGACCGTCTCACGGTCCCCGGTCTCACGGCCTTACGGTCCCACGGTTGTCTGATTCGGCACGGGGAACTGATCGCACAGGCTTTGGACCTGCCCGCGAACACTTGCCAGCACGTCCGCCTCACCCCTGGCCGAGAGGACCTGATCGACCCACAATCCGATCTGTCGCATGTGGGGCTCTTTCAGTCCGCGGGTGGTGACGGCGGGCGTGCCCAGCCGGACGCCAGAGGCCTGGCCCGCCGGGCGCGGGTCGAAGGGCACCTTGTTCTTGTTGGCGATCAGCCCGGCCGCGGCCAGCCAGTTGGCGGCGTCCCGGCCGGTGAGGTCCTCGTCGCGGGCGCGGAGGTCCACCAGCAGCATGTGATTGTCGGTTCCCCCGGTGACCAGCCTCCAGCCGCGCTCCATGAGCACTTCGGCCAGGGCCTTGGCGTTGGCCACGATCTGCCGGGCGTAGTCGGCGAACTGCGGCTTGGCCGCCTCGGCCAGGGCGACGGCCTTGGCGAGGATATCATGCATAAACGGGCCGCCCTGGATGCCGGGAAACACGGCCGCGTCAATCTTCCTGGCCCAGTTGGCTTTGCACAGGATGATCGCCCCCCGCGGGCCGCGAAGCGTCTTGTGCGTGGTGGTCGTCACGAAGGTGCTGACCGGCACCGGCGAGGGGTGCACCCCGCCGACCACCAGACCGGCGATGTGGGCGATGTCGCTGAGCAGATATGCCCCGACCTCCTCTGCGATCCGGCCGAAGGCGTCGAAGTCGATAATCCGCGGGTAGGCCGACGCGCCGGCGATAATCAGCTTGGGGCGACTCTTGCGGGCTAGGTCGCGGATCGCGTCCATGTCCAGCATTTCCGTCTGTTCGCTGACGGTGTAGCTGACGACGTCGAAGTGGATGCCCGAGTAGTTGGCCCGCTGCCCGTGGGAAAGGTGCCCGCCGTGGGACAGCGCCATCCCCATGATCGTCTCGCCCGGCTTCAGCGCCGCCAGGTATACGGCGATGTTGGCGCTGGTGCCGGCGTGCGGCTGGACGTTGGCGTGCTCGGCGGCGAAGAGCGCCACGGCGCGGTCGATGGCGAGCTGCTCGGCCCGGTCGATCTCCTCGCAGCCGCAGTAGTAGCGCCGCTTCGGGTAACCCTCGGCGTACTTGTCCGTCAGCACCGAGGCCATCGCCTCCATCACGGATGCGGACGCGTGGTTCTCCGACGCGATCAGCTCCAGCGTTCTCTGCTGCCTGCGGCGCTCGGCCTGTAGGATTTGGTATGCCTGGGGATCTGTCTGCGATAAACGTGTCATAGCCTCTCCGGGATGAAGTAACGTGCCCGCTGGTCGCCGGGGCCGGTCGGATTAATGTACCTGTCGGGCCGCTGGGACGCAACTCGAAGCCGACCGCGGCGCCGCGGATGGTCCCGGGCAGGTCGGGCGAGGCTCACTTGCCCGCCGGGTTTCTCAGGGCTGGGCTCGAGCGCCGGCGCGGCTCCGCCGGGGGCGCCTCCGCGGGCGGTATTTCAGGATGCACCAGATCGCTTCCAGGCCGTCTTTCAGGCCGATCTTCTTGCCCGCTTCGGCGGTGCGGGGGGCGTAGCTGATTGGCCGCTCGATCACCCGCAGGCCCGCCGCCGCCACCTTGGCGGTGACCTCCGGCTCGAAGCCGAAACGATCCCGCTCCAGCCTCACCCGCCCCAGCACCTCCCGGCGGAACATCTTGTAGCACGTCTCCATGTCCGAGAGCCTCAGGCCAGTGGTCACGTTGCTCAGGAAGGTCAGCAGCCTGTTGGCCAGGTAGTTCTTCCAGGAGCCCCTCTGGTGGGTTTTCCTGAGGAACCGGCTGCCGTAGACCACGTCGGCGGCTCCGGCCAGAAGCGGCTCCAGCAGGGCGGGAAGGTCGGCCGGGTCGTATTCCAGGTCGGCGTCCTGGACCACCACATAGTCGCCGTCGGCGGCGGCGAATCCGGTTCGCAGGGCGGCGCCCTTTCCGGCATTGGCGAGGTGGAATTTGACGGTGACGTCCGGCCGCTGGGCGGCGAGGTCGTGCAGTTGCTCGCCGGTGCCGTCGGTGGAGCAGTCGTCGACGAGAACGATCTGCCGGCCGACGCCGCCCAGGTCGACGGCCTCGACGCGGGCGAAAATCTCGCGCCAAGTGTTGCGCTCATTGTAGATGGGGATGACGATCGAGAGTTTTGCCGCCATGTCGGCGTCCCTAGCAGCCGTCCGTCTCGTCCTTGCCGGCCGGCCTGCGCCGGTCGGGAAGGATCATCTTTTTCTTGATGAACACGGCCGCCATGATGCCCGCGACGCACAGGTCCAGCAGCAGGGCGTATCTCGCCCGCAGGAAGATCGCCTGCGCCACGCCCAGCGTCGCCGCCACCAGCGCCAGCCCGTAGAACAGCACCACCACCTGCTTGACGGTCATGCCCCGGTCCACCAGTTGGTCGTATAGGTGGCTGCGATCCCCGGTGAAGATGTTCACCCCGGCCACGGTCCGCCGCACCACCGCCAGGGCCGTGTCGATGATCGGCAGCCCGAAGATCACGCACGCCGCCAGGAACCATCGCATCGTGCCTTCCCGGGCGAAGAGCATGATCATGGCGGCCACGAAGAACCCCAGCAGCATGGAGCCGGCGTCGCCCAGGAAGATGCTGGCGGGCGGGATGTTATACGGCAGGAAGCCCAGCACCGCCCCGGCCATGGCCAGGGAGAGCATCACGCGGAACTGATCGGTCTGCCAGTCGTGCCCCCAGCAGGCCAGCCACACCGCCAGGGCGACGAAGCCCAGGGCGATGATGCCGGTGACGCCCCCGCACAGCCCGTCCAGCCCGTCCAGCAGGTTGGTGGCGTTGCAGGCGGCCACCACCACCACCAGGGTCAGCGCCGCCGAGATCAGAACCGCCAGCGCCACCGGCGGCTCCATGCCGAGGCTCAGGAAGAACATCCTGGCCGCCGAGGTGTGCACGCCGGCCTGCCGCAGCCCCCAAAACAGCACTGCCGCCGCGATCACCTGCCCCAGCACCTTGTACTTCGGCGTCAGGTTGAACAGATCGTCCAGCAGTCCGGTCAGGGTGATGATAATGGACGCGATGCCGATCAGCAGGGCCAGCGGCCACAGCTCCGGCCGGCCGGCGACGCCCACGATCATGGCCGCCAGAAAGCCGCCGCACAGCGCCACCCCACCCAGATAGGCAACGGGCCGGCGGTGGGGCTTCAGCAGGTCGTCCGGCCGGTCGACGATCTTGCGGCGGTAGGCGATCCACCGCGCCACCGGGGTCAGCACCACCGACACGCCGTAGCCGAGGATCGCCAGGGGCCAAATCCCCTCGAGCACCTCCGTGACGGTGTCCGTAATCATGGGCCTTGCCGCCTTCGTCAATTCGCCGGTCGGACCCGCAGTACACTGGGCATCAAAGCACACGGCCAGACCCCCGCAACGGATCCGGCCGCACCGCATCTGCTTCTCGACCCAGCCTTTTGTGGGATTCTACCGCCCACGACGCCCGGTCGCAACTGTGGTGCAATGGCCCAACGGGCAGGACGGGTCAATCGAACTGCCCGGTGCGGATGAGTTCGCGGAAGGCCTTCAGCAGTCGGTTGGTCACCGGGCCGGGCTTGCCCGAGCCGATGGGGCGATCGTCGACCTTAGTCACGGCGATGACCTCGGCCGCCGTTCCGGTCAGGAAGCACTCATCTGCGGCGTAAAGCCGCTCGACGTTGATGCGATCTTCCTTCAGGGCGATGCCCAGCTCGCCGCAGAGATCCATGACCACCTTGCGGGTGATGCCGATGAGGATGCCGGCGGCCGGCGGGGGGGTCACGGTCGTGCCGCCCTCGACGATGAAAATGTTGTCGCCGGTGGCCTCGGCCACGTCGCCGTCAACGTTGAGCATCAGCGCCTCCGGCACGCCGGCGTCGACGGCCTCGATCTTGGCCATGATGTTATTCAGGTAGTTCAGGCTCTTGACCGACGGCGGCAGCATCGACGCCGCCGTCCGCCGGGTCTTGGCGACGATTACGGCCATGCCCTTTTGGTACATCTCCTCGGGATACAGCGCGACCTGATCGGCGATGATGAAGACCGTGGGCTCGGAGCACTTGTCCGGGTCCAGGCCCAGCGTGCCCTCACCGCGGGCCACCACCAGGCGGATGTAGCCGTCGGAGACGCCATTGGCCTGCATGGTCTGGTAGATCGCCTGGAGGATCTCCCGGCTGCTGGTCGGGATCTTCAGTCGGATGGCCTCGGCCGAGGCGAACAACCGATCCAGGTGGGCCTTGCCCTGGAAGACCTT
The DNA here is from genome assembly GCA_964401385.1 of uncultured Planctomycetaceae bacterium. Lineage (GTDB taxonomy): Bacteria > Planctomycetota > Phycisphaerae > SM23-33 > SM23-33 > CAYNYF01. Next base: position 25,118 of record CAYNYF010000015.1, read on the forward strand.
GCCGCCGTAGGCTCGGATGCCCTCAAAGGCCCCGTCCCCATAGAGCAGTCCGTGGGCGAAGACGGAAAGCTTCGCCTCCTCCTTTTCCACGAGCTTCCCGTTCATCCAGACTTTCATCGGCTCATTCTCCCAGCGAGTCCCGCCCGGCCGCGACCAGCTTGCCGTCACGAAGGTGCAGCATGCGCGTGGCCATGTGGGCCACGGCCTGGTCGTGTGTGACCATGATGATGGTTTGTTCGGTTTCTTGGTTAAGCTGCTTGAGCAACTTCATGATCTGCCCGCCGGTCCTGGAATCGAGGTTGCCGGTGGGCTCGTCGGCGAGAAGGATTTTGGGGGAGTTCATCAGGGCCCGGGCGATGGCGACGCGCTGCTGCTCGCCGCCGGAGAGCTGCCGCGGGCGGTGCGTTACCCTGTCGGCCAGACCCAATTTCGCGAGGATTTCCCTCGCTCGCTGCCTCGCGGCCCGGCGCGAGCCGCACCAGCGCCACGCCCCGACGGACGTCATGGCCGGCAGCAGCGCGTTCTCGAGCACGTTCAGCTCCGGCAGCAGGTGGTAGAACTGCAAGACGAAACCGATCTCCTGGCAGCGGATGTGGTTGCGCTCGGCCGGGCGGAACGTGGCGGTGTCGGCCCCGTCCAGAACCACGGCACCGGCATCGGCCGTGTCCAGCAGGCCCAGCAGATGCAGCAGCGTGCTCTTGCCGCTGCCGGAGGCCCCGAACACCGCGACGAACTCCCCCCGCCGGATCGACAGGCTCACTCCCCGCAGCACCCGCAGCCGCCGCCCGCCCAGGTTGTAGCTCTTGTGCAGGCCGTGGGCCTGGATGAGCGGCTCGTCCCGAGCGGCCTCGACGCGCGGCCCGGGGCGCGGGCCCAGCGCCGCCAAGACCAGAACCGGGACGAAGGCGACCACAAGTCCGGCCAGCAGCAGCAGGAGATCCAGGGCGACGTATATACCCAGGACTCCCGGCAGGAAGATCACGGCCGCGGCGATCACCCCGGCGATGCTGGCCGCCTGCGCCAGCGTCCAGAAGATCACGCAGCGGCGGTAACATCTGGCCAGGTAGGCCGCGCCCGCGAGGAACGGCCCCGGCAGAATGGCCGGCAGCACCCAGCGCCACAACGGGCGCCGCCCCCGGCGGGCGAGCCCTCCGGCCACGTAGATCGCCAGGCCCCAGACGATCAGCGCCGCCAGGGCGAACAGCGCCAGCATCAGCAGCAGCGTGGGGTTCACGTCACTCATATTTGATGGCCTCGGCCGGCTCCATCACGGAGGCCCGCACGGCCGGGATCAGCGCCCCGACCAGCCCGGAGGCAATCGCCCAGACCGCGATCACCAGGGCCACGCCCGGGTCCACCTCGTTGGGAATCTTGTCGAACAGGAATACGTCCCGCTCCCACACGCGGAAGCCCGACCACCAAGCCAGCCAGTCCTCGATTTCGTTGATGTAGCGAACGAAGAAGTATCCGCCGGTCAGCCCCAGGATGCTGCCAGCCACCCCGGTGGCGGCGCCGTAGGCCAGGAACATTTGGGCGATTCCGGGAGCCGACCCGCCGACCGCCCGGACCACGCCGATGTCGCGGATTTTCTGCATCACGATCATGTAGAAGATGGCGAAGATCAGCAGCACGGAGACGAAGGAGATGATCCCGAACATGATCGTCACCAGCGTCCGCTGCTTCTGCACGGGCCCGATGAACTTCGACAGCCGTTCGCGCCAGGTGTGTATGATGATCGGCCAGCGCGCGTCGACCGCCTCGGGGTGGACCCGGTGGAACTTGCGCCAGGCGGCCTGGACGGCCTTTCGGGCGTCGATGAGCTTTCGCCCGGAAGCGAACGCATCCTTGACCTTGACGTGGATCTGCGAGCAGCGGGCGGGCGTCACCTTCCGCGGATCGTCGATGTCCCGCCGCTCGGTCATGTCCGTCAGCTCCTGGAGGGCCGCGAACGGAACGTACACCGTGGCGGAGTCGATCGAGTAGACGTCCGTCTTGGCGTCGTCGGCGACGATGAAGCTGCGCACGTTCGGGGTGATGGTGGTGGAGAGGCCCTCCTGGCCGATCGGGGCGACCACCAGCGCCACCTCCCAGCCGGGGCAGACCCGCCGCACGGACTCGGCCTTCGGGGTCCGAAAGCTCAACCCCGGAATCCCCAGCCCGAGGATCATGCGGCGGTCGCGACCGTGGTACAGGCCGTAGAGCCTCCCCCTGGCGCCCTGGATGTCGTCCTTGAGCCGGTCGATCTTCCCCTGGTCGCGCTGGTCGGCGGCCAGGCGAAGCTCCTTCAGCAGCTCCATTCGCATCTTCCGGATCGGAATCCCGGACGAGGAGTTATCCTCCAGCGCGTTCTTTACGAACTCGTCCAGGATGGCGATCTGCTCTTTCAACGCCTGAATCCTGCCGGCGTCGCTCTGGCCGGTGGGGCCGGCCTGCTCGGCGCGGAGCTGCCCGCGCAAGACCGTGAGCCGGCGCTGCCAGGGATGCAGCTCGCGGAGACTCCGCAGGCGGGCGACCATCGCGTTCAGATTGGCCTCCGCGCTTTCCAGGCGGTCCAGCAGGTCCCGGTCCTGGTCCTTGGCGGGTTTTGCCTCTTCCCTGGCGCGGATTTTGCGCACCTCTTTGAGGTGGCCGCTGGCCTGCTTGATGACCTCTTCCGGGGGCGGGTTGAAGGACGCGTCGGCCCAGCCCGGCTGAACGAACAGCCCGGCCTCGAAGTCCGTCACCGCCGCCCGCTCGGGCAGCCGGACGCCGTACACCTGGACGTCCTTGGTGAAGTCCTCCCCGACGCGAAGCAGGCTGTAGGCGAAAATGACGGGCGTGGCCGATTCGACCTGGTCCAGCCCCTCGCCCAGCCGGGCGTACACCGCCTGCAAGTGAACCGGGTCTGCCGGGTCCGTGAGCTCGGCGGCGGGCTTGCTGAGCTTGCCCGAAAGCCGCAGCCCGTATTTGAGTTCGTCCGTCTCCGGGTTCCTGCGGGCGGGGGAAATGACGAGCTGCCCGTGGACCTCGCCCAGGAGCCTGCCGCCTTTGTAGAGAAGTCCGCGGGCGGGATGGGTCACCGCCTTTTCGAAGTCCAGCTTTCCGGCGAGGGCCTCGGCGTGGTGCGGACGGCCGGCGGCCAGGAAGACCAGCGCGCTGTCGTCGCCGGCCGGCTTGACCTCGGTCAGGCGGAAATCCGCGTCGACGCGGCACTCGCCGGTCAGCTCCGCGATGAACTCGTCGTATCGACCGATGGCCGAGAGGCTGGACGCCTCGACGATAATGTCTCCGAAAAGCCCCTTGGCCGCCCGCTCGACCTTGCTGAGAAAGCCGTCGTAAACGCTGACGACGATGAGCACCATGGCGACGCAGAGGGCCACCGCCGCGACCGCTATCAACGCCAGATAGCGCCGCTGAAGGTATCGCAGGCAAAGGAAAAGCTTGTACATGGCTGACCGGCTAATCGCTTAATCGGCTCATCGGTCGATCGAGCATCATCCTCATCGCCCCGGGCCGCCCGCTTGCGCCAAGCCCGCCGGCGGCGGACCCGCCGGCTCACTCCTCCGCTCTGGCCTGGGGGCGGAGCATCGGGAACAGCATCACTTCCCGGATGGCGGTCCGGTTCGTCAGCAGCATGACGACGCGGTCCATTCCGATTCCCAGCCCGCCGGCCGGGGGCATGCCGTGCTGGAGGGCGGTGATGAAGTCCTCGTCCATCACGCGCATGGTTTCGCCGTCGGGCTCGCCGGCGAGTTGGCGAGCGAGGTTTTCCCGCTGAATGGCCGGGTCGTTCAGCTCCGTGTAGGCGTTGCCCAGCTCCATGCCGGCGACGTACGGCTCGAATCGCAGCGCCACGGACGCATCGTCCGCCTTGGGCCGCGTCAGCGGGCACAGGTCGGCCGGATAGTCCATCACGAACGTCGGCTGGATCAGGTGCTTCTCCACCGTGGCTTCGAAGACGTCCTTGGCCACCACGGCGTCGGCCTTGTCGGCCTCCTCGATGCCGAGCTGGCGGGCCTTCTCGCGCACGGCCACCGGGTCGCGCATGGAAACGCCGGCGTGCTCGCCCAGCAGCTCCTCGTACGTCGCCCGCCGCCAGGGGCGGGAGTAGTCGATCTCCAGCTCGCCGTACGGAAGCCGGGCAGACCCGCCGATCTGCTCGGCCGCGGTGGCGATCAGTTCCTCGGTGATCTCCATCATCACTTCGTAGTCCGCGTACGCCTGGTACAGCTCCAGCAGGGTGTACTCGGGGTTGTGCTGCGTGCTCAGGCCTTCGTTGCGGAAGACGCGGCTGATCTCGAAGACCTTGCGCATGCCGCCCACCAGCAGCCGTTTGAGGTACAGCTCCGGGGAGATGCGGAGGTACAGGTCGGTATCCAGGGCGTTGTGGTGGGTGATGAAGGGCAAGGCCGCAGCCCCGCCGTAGATCGGCTGCATCATCGGCGTCTCGACTTCCACGAAGCCGCGCTTCCGCAGCAGCGAACGGAAGTGCTCGATGATGGTGATGCGCCTGCCGGCCACCTCCATGGCCTCCGGGTTGCTCATCAGGTCCAGGTACCGCCGGCGGAAGCGCGTCTCGACGTCCACCAGGCCGTGGAACTTCTCCGGCATCGGCAGCAGCGACTTGCACAGCAGCGTCAGCCGGTCGGCGAAGATGGTGATCTCGCCGGTCCGGGTCTTGGTCAGTTGCCCGGCCACGCCCACGATGTCGCCCAGGTCCAGCAGCCGCGCCAGGGCCCATTGGGTCTCGTCCAGGGCGTTCTTGCGGAGGCAGATCTGCATGTCGCCGGTCTCGTCGCGGATGTGGCCGAAGGCGAGCTTTCCCATCGGGCGCATGAGGATGAGCCGCCCGGCCGCGTCCGCCCGCTGCGGATCGTCGCCCTCGCGGAAGCGGGCGAGGATGGAGGCGATGTCCTCGGCCGAGTCGTACCGCCCGCCGTAGGGGTCGATCCCGAGCTGGCGGATTTTCTCCAGCTTCTTCAACCTGTCTTGATGGACCTTTTCCAGCATCGCTCCACCGCCGTAATCGAATTCCGGATGATCGTCGAGGCACCAAGGCAAGTCAAGGACTGTCGCGACGAATCCGCCGCCGGCGGCGGACGGCGCCACCGCTCCTTGCCAATAGGGATGCGCGCTGAGGCCACGCGAGCCCCGCCCCCGTCATCATCTCGTCTTGTGGCGAATGAGCTACTTCCGCCTGCGGCAGGTCGCCGCCAGCCCACCCAAGGCAAGCAGCGATAGCGCGGCCGGTTCGGGGATATGGGTTCGCGTAGCGAGTTCGAGATTGCCCAGGCCGAGTTCGGACAGGCCAATTCCCCCGGCTGACGGAACGATTCGGATTGAGTCTGTCCCTTCGAACTCCGTGCCGTCGACGAGCGACCCGAACAGTGTCAGCTCAGTTCCATCTGGGCCAATGTCCATGTCTTCGACGTCAAATTGAAGGACGAGGTCGAGGAAGGAATCGCCATTGACATCCAGGAACGATCCGACATTCCCGCTGTTGCCCCTTTCCCTGGGTCCGGCGCCTGCAAGCTCCAGCGTCGAAAGGTCGACCTGGCTTGTGTCGAACTCCTCGCTGCCGTGAACCGCCACCCGCAGCACACCCCGGCACCCGCGGTTGACGGGGTTAACCTCAGCGCCCGGCCGAACGTCGATGGTTGTCGTGATCGAGGGGGGCACCAGGACCACTCTCCAGGCTGCGGTCACCCAGGTGGGATTGTAGCGGCCTGCCCCTACGATGACCCGCCCGTCGTCAGAAACAGAGGTGGCTGCCGAGAGATGCCAGTCGGACAGCTCCAATCCATGCTCATTTGTGAGAACGTCCTTGAGGCTGCGCATCCCGTTGGCTGCGTCCCAGATGAACGCTTCGGTTATGCGCGATTCGGTGTGACTGCGTCCGACGACGATCGACCCATCAGCCGAGACGTCCAAAGCGTCGCCATACACCGTCCCGCCGGGAAGGTCGCCAATGCTGACCATTCCATCGGACTCCGTCCAGATGAATGCCTCCTCACCCAGGTCGCTGGTGCTACGTCCCACCACGATCGAGCCGTCCGGCGAACAGCCTTGGCCCCAACTATAGGGAGTGATCGGCGAGCCGCCCGGCAGACGCCCGAGGCGTTCGATTCCCCCGCCGGGAAGGTGCCAACGGACAGCCTCGCCGCTATGGCCCGATCTGCACTCGCCGGCCGCGATCGAGCCATCGTAGGAGACGGCATTGGCCCAACTATGGGGCAGCTCGCCCGGAATGGCCCCCAGGCCGACCATTCCTTCCGCCCGCGTCCGCCGGAAAGCTTGGGTGCCCAAAGGCGACGAGGAGTACCCCACGACCACAGAGCCGTCACCTGAGACAGCCTGGCCATAGCTCCACACCGGGCTTCCAGGCGAGTAAGGGCCAAGGGTGCCCAGGCCGATCATGCCATCTTCGGCCGTCCACAGGAACGCTTCGTGGCCCGTGGCGGATTCGCCGGAACCGACGACGGTCGAGCCGTCCGCGGAGACTCCATGGGCCCCACTATTATCCTCGCGGCCGGGCAAGTCGCCCAGCCCCACCATGCCCTCAGAAGCAGTCCAGCGAAAGGCCTCATATCCCTGGGAAGTTCGCATCCTGCCAACTACGACCGATCCGTCGGCTGAGACCCCGCCTGCGGAAGCGTAGGCGCCAGCAGAGAGGTCTCCCAGCACGTCGAAACTCGCCTGCCCGGCCGCAGATGAGATAGACACACTCAGCAGCAGGCCAGCCGCGCCACACGCGAGCAACCTGGTCAGAGCTTTGACATTCATCGTGGTCACTCCTTTCCGGGCGGATACCCACGCGCACTCACCGCGCGTCCGGCTCCGCCATTCCGCGGCTACGTCAGAGAGACTACTGGTCGAGGCTTCCCCATGTGACGGGGTGTCCAGGACCCTCCCGGAACATCCTACATCATTATCCGGTCGTTTCAGTGTCGCGTCAAGCCCTGTCTCGGCACCACTCCTTGCCGATAGGGCTGAGCGCTGAGGGCACGCGAGCCCCGCCCGCCGGCGGCGTCTCGACCGCGGAACCCTTCAGCCAAAGCTTGTCTCCGCGCACCGCAGGTGCGAAGATTCTATCGGCGGAGCTTCACGGCCGGCATGCCCCTTGGGAGACGGAAAGAGGCCCATGACAGTTCGTGCGGTTCTCATCGGCCTGGTCATCGGTTTGATCATCGCGAGGTTCGGGTACGTCAACGATTGGGTGCTCGGGCTGCCGTACGTCGCCAGCGACCTGATGCCGGCGAGCGTTTTCGGCCTGCTGGTGCTGGGTCTGCTGCTGGTCAACCCGCTGCTGGGCCGGCTGACCCGACGGCAGCTGAAGGGGGGCGAGTGGGCGGTGATCTACTGCCTGATGCTGGCGGCGTGCGTGATACCCGGGCCGGCGCTGCTGTGGCAGTTCCACGACGCCATGGTCATGCCCGCCAACGAGCAGCGGCTGCGTCCGGGCTGGCGGGCCGGCAAGCACCCGCCGCTGCTGGAATACGTCCCCGAGATTATGCTGGTCGAAAACGCCAGCCGCCTGGGCATACCCGGCGCCGTTGCCGAAGAAAGCGACGTGGTCGTCACGGGCTTCGTCCAGGGCCTGGGAAAGCCCGGACAATACATTCCGGTCTCCCAGGTGCCGTGGCGAGCCTGGCGACGGCCGCTGAGCTTCTACCTGCCGCTGGTGATGCTCGCCTTCGTGGCCATGATCTGCCTGGTGCTGATCGTCCACCGCCAATGGGCCTACCGCGAACACCTCCAATACCCGATGGCCGAGGTGGCCAGCCAGCTCATCCACGGCGACCCGGAGGGATACTTCGGCCCCATCTTCCGCAACTGGCTCTTCTGGTGCGGCTTCCTGCTGGCGTTCGGCGTGCTGATCGTCAACGGCCTGGCCGCGTACTATCCCGGCTCGATCACGATTCCCACCGGCGTCGACCTCTCGGGCGTCGCCCAGAGGTGGCCGAAGATCACGCGAGTGCAGTTCTACGGCAACCTGCTCAACCCCAGGTTCTTCTTCGCGGTCGCGGGTCTGGCGTACCTGATCAGCTCGGAGGTGTCTTTCAGCCTGGGCGTCAGCCACATGGCCTACGCCGCCCTGTTCCTGGCCCTGACGGAATTCGGCGTGGACATGGCCAACGATTACATGGCCGGCGGGGTGATGAGCTACCAGTTGTTCGGATCGTACGTGGGCGGCGGGCTGGTCGTCCTGTACGCCGGGCGGAAGTTCTACTGGGCCGTGCTGAAGCGGGCCCTGGGCGCGCCCTCCGCCGAGCCGGTGGAGAGGCACGTCACCTGGGCCTGCCGCATTCTGCTGCTGTCGGCGGCGGCGATGATCGGCATGCTGCACCTGCTGGCCGGCCTGGACCTGCTGATGGCGACGCTGTTCGTCATGATGCTGGCTCTGACGTTCCTGATGGTCACGCGGATCAACGTTGAGACCGGGCTGCTGTTCATCCAGCCCAACTGGCAGGCGGTGGCCATCCTGAGCGGCCTGTTCGGCATCCAGGCGCTGGGCCCGAACACGCTGATCATCGTCGGCATTCTGTGCGTGATCCTGACCATCGACCCGCGGGTGTGCCTGATGCCGCTGATGGCCAACGCCTTCAAGGTCGCCGACGGGCAGAAAGTGCGGCTGCCGCCCCTGAGCGTGGCGGTGGGGGTGGTCCTGCTGATTGCCCTGGTCGTGGCCGTGCCGTTCACGTTGTACATTCAGTACGACATCGGCGGGGCGCAACTGTACGGCTGGGCCAACACGGCCGCTCTGCTGCCGTTCGAAATGCTCAAGCGCAACGTGGACAAGCTCTCGAGCTGGGACGGCCTGGACACCGCCGGGCGGGCCAGCGCCTGGGGCGGGCTCCAGCGGCTCACGCAGATGGAGCCCAGCGCCAAGTTCGTCTGGTCGGCCGGGTTCGGCCTAGCCGTAATCATCGTCTGCACCTTCGCCCGCCTGCGCTGGACGTGGTGGCCGATTCACCCGGTGATGTTCATGGTCTGGGGCACGATCATCTCCCGGTGGTTCGCCGCCAGCTTCCTGGCCGGGTGGCTGCTGAAGGTCACCATCACCCGCTTCGGCGGATCCCCGGCGTATCGCAAGTCGCGCCCGTTTTTTATCGGAATGATCGCCGGCACCATGGTCGCCGGCGTGACCTGGATGATCGTCGGCGCCCTGTACTACAACTACACGGGCACCAAGCCGCCGCACTTCCTGGTTCACTCCTGAGCGGCCCGCGGGGCGGCTATCCGCCGGCCTGCGAGCCGGCGCCGGCGTAGTCGGCCAGCGACGGCTCGGCCACGGCCTCCACCAGCATCTCGATCAGGTCGTCGGGGCGGATGCCCTCGGCGTCGGCGTTGAAGTTGGTGAAGAGCCGGTGGCGCATGACCGGCCGGGTCATCGCCCGCACGTCCTCGCAGGAAACGTTGAACCGCCCGTGCAGCAGGGCGCGGCTTTTCGCCCCCAGGATGAGGTACTGAGCGGCGCGCGGGCCGGCGCCCCAGGTCAGGTAGCTCTTGACGAAATCGGTGGCGGTCGCGTCCGGCGGGCGCGAGGCCCGCACCAGGTTGACCGCGTAGTCGATCACGTGCTGGCTGACGGGCATCTTCCGAACGACCCGCTGGAGGGCCAGGACGTCCTCGGCCGAGAGCACCGGCTCGGGAGTGCCGACGACGTCCATGGTGGTGGTCTTGACGATCACCCGCTCCTGCTCCCGGCTGGGGTAGTCCACGTACACCATGAACATGAACCGGTCGAGCTGCGCCTCCGGCAGGGGGTAGGTCCCTTCCTGCTCGATGGGGTTCTGGGTGGCCAGCACGAAGAACGGCAGCTCCAGGTCGTGCCGCCGGCCGCCGGCGGTGACGTGATATTCCTGCATCGCCTGGAGCAGCGCCGCCTGGGTCTTCGGCGGCGTGCGGTTGATCTCGTCGGCCAGGATGATGTTGGCGAAGACCGGCCCGCGGACGAAGCGGAAGGCCCGCTTGCCGGTGGTGCGGTCCTCCTCGATGACCTCGGTGCCGGTCACGTCGGAGGGCATCAGGTCGGGGGTGAACTGGATGCGGTTGAAGGAGAGCTTCAGCACCTCCGCCAGAGTCGAGACCATCAGCGTCTTGGCCAGTCCGGGCACGCCCACCAGCAGGCAGTGCCCGCGCGAGAGGACCGCCTGGATCAACAGCTCGATCACCTCGTCCTGCCCGATGATGACCTTGTGCAGCTCGGAAAGCAGCTTGGCCTTGGCCTTGTTGAGGTTTTCGATGATCCGCAAATCCGCCGGCTGTCTGCTCGTGTCCGTCATTGGCTTCTCCTGAGAACCGTTGCGGCCGGTGGGGTGGACAGTGCAAACATCGGCCGCCGCTCAAGATTACGCCCGCCCGCGCGGATTTCAAACGCCAAAATGCACGGGCCAAATCCGTCCGGCGGGCGCAGGAGTGCTCGCCGAGCGGCTATGCTCTATCCGGGCGCGGCCGGCTGGGATTTCAGCACCTCCATCATGGCCGTGAGGTTCTCCGGCGGGACGTCGCGCGGCACGTCATGGGAGGGGGCGAAGATGTAGCCGCCTTCCCGGCCGGCGTCGAGCAGCCGGGCTGCCATTTCCCGCACCTCGTCGACGCTGCCGAAGGGGAGGGTCTTCTGGATGCTCATCCCCCCGTGGAAGGCCAGGCGCCCGCGGTAGCGCGGAATGAACTCGAACACGTCCATGACCTCCGGCTGGAAGGGGTTGAAGAGGTTCAGCCCGATCTCCACGAGATCGTCGAAGGCCTCCTGGACCTTCCCGCAGGAGTGCATGCTTAGATACTTGCCCGCCTGACGGACCGGGGCGAACATCCTCGCCAGGCGCGGCCTGATGAAGCGTTGCCAGCAGGGCAGGCCCATCATCAGCCCGGTCTGCATGCCGTAGTCGTCCCCGAAGTGGACGGCGTCCACGCCGAGGTCCAGCGCCCGGCGAATCTGGATGAGGTTGTGGTCTACGATGGCGTCGAGGAACTTCTCGACCCACTCGGGCCGCTCTACCGTGTCCATCAGCAGATTCGTCATCCCGCGCATGGTCCAGGCGCGCTCGTAGAGCGAAAAGCCGATCGCGTATCGGCTGAGGCGGTCCGGATGTGCGGTAAGCGTCTCGGCGCACCCGGCGTACCAGCTTTCGTCGGTCGCGTCGGGCCATTCGTACGCGTCCAGGTCTTCGGGCTCCTTGATCGGCCAGTCCTCGGGCGTTCCGATGTCCTGGTCGATCGACCGGTCCCACAGGACGCCGTAGCGGTCGCGGACGTGGGTCTTATCGACCACTTCAAACTGTCCGATCTCGGACCCGACGTCCACGAAATGATCGTCCAGGAACTCCGAGAGGTCGTCGGTCCCGAGGTGTTTCTTGAGCCGGTCGGCACAATCGATCGTCAGGCCGATCTGCCACGGCACGTACGCCGGTCGGCGAAACTCCATCGCGTCGATGATGACATCCCGCTTGGTCATGCCGACATGATAACAGGGCGCGGTGCCGTTGGAAACGGCGTGGCCGATTCAAGGCGGGGGGCGGCTACGGCTTGTCTTTCTTAACCTCTTTGCCCCCGGCCGGCTCTTGTCCGCGCCCGGGCGCGTGGACGGTTCCGAACGCCTGCGGAGTTCAAGCTCCAGTGTGGTCTTCTGCTCGCGCCGCTGGGACGGGTTCCTCCGCACCTGCAACACGCTGCGCATCTCCGAGCGGGCGGAGACAAACTCCTGACGGTCGAGGTTGAAGCGGACCTCGCCGCTCACGGCCTTCTCCGCCCGGGAGGCCGGAGGAGTCCGCTCGATCTTGCCCGTCAGCAGGATTGTGGCGATCCGGCCGGCGGGGGTCTGCTCGATGCGGATGAGCTTGCACTCGGTCTCCTCCCTCTCCGGGTCCTCTTGCCAGCTGCGCTGCACCTTCCAGGTCTCACCGACAGAGACCGCCCCGGGCGGCTGGTAGAACGTCAGCTCCTCCAGCAGCCCGCCCAGATTATTCTGCAAATGCTTCCTTCGCTCCTCCCTAAGCCCAGGGCGGTTTGCGTCGGCGCCCTTCAGCAGCTTGTCGAGACCGGCCTCGTCGACGCTGAATTTCCGCACCTTGCCCAGATCGTCCAGCTCCGCCACGCAGGTCAGCTTTCCCTCTTCGCGGCCCGGCAGGGGGTGGTCGATGCGGACGATGGTGCCTCCGCCGACGGGAGAGCGCGTTACCTTCAGCGCCATCCGACCCTCGTCCCGGTGCACGCGGGGCTGCTCGGCGCCGTCGGCCCCCATGGTCTTTTGCTCTGAGATCGTGGTCAGGACCAGCAGGAAATTGCCGGGGCGGAAGACGTGGCGAATCGTGTGTTTGCTGCCCCCGGCGGGGCGGGTCGGGGGGGAGGGCAGGTCCCGGAGCTCCATACTTACGGACTTCTTCATCTCGAAGCGGCCGTCGCCGGAGCTTTCCGAGGCCTCTACCTTCCAGGAAACGAACCGCTGTCGGTCAATGTTGTAGCGGGCCTGGCCTTCCTGCTTCTGCGTTATCCCTCGGCTGGCGGCATCCGGGTCGCCGGGCAGCTTGAACGTAATCGTGGCGATTCGCCCGGCCGGCGTCCGCTCAACACGGACGAGCTTCCACTCCGCTTGGGATTCTGCCTGGCCGTCCGGCCGCTTCGCCTTCACGGTCCAGGCTTCCCCGACAAAGACGGGCCCCGAAGGTTGATGGACGGTGAGGCTCTCGAAGAGCTGCAGGGTTCGAGCAAAGATTATGTTCCTGACGGAATCCTCTTCCACCTTCGCCCCCTTTCTAACCGCGGCGACCACCTCGTCGGGGATGGTCAGCTCACGGACGCCGCCCTTCTCGTCCACCTCGGCGGTGAAGACGGCTTTCAGGATTACCGGCAGTCGTTCACGCTCCTTCGGGCTCAAAGTTTCGGGTTTGCTCGAATCGGTCGTTTTCTTCTGCCCGCCATTTTTGGATACGGAGCGCCGCCGGAGCAGCTTAATGCGGACCAGGACCACCTTGCCGTTGTCGGCCGGGGCGGCCGTTAGTTGCCATTCAATTTGCCAGAGACATGTGTGGCTGCCTCCGGGTGCGCCTTCCTGCGAGCGGAAGGTCGACTCGGACTGTGTCTTCGAGATCAGCAAGAGCTTCTCTCCCGGGCGGAAGACGTGGCGGATGGCATACGTCTTCCTCCTCGGTTCGTCCTGGACGGGCCGAGTCGTCTGGGCGGGCGAGGAACTCGGCAGCATCAACGCTGCCAGGAAAAGGCTCGAACGTGCCGTCATGACGAATCTCCCACGTGGGCGGCTCGCACCAATGGGACTTCATTGAGTACGTGTGCCCCGTGCCCCGGCGTTCGCCGGCGATGCTGCCTGCAAGCCGGCACTTCTCAAACCGTCAGTGCGTCACGGCGTAGGCGAGGATGTTCACGCCCAGCCGGAGGGCGTCGGAGTCGCAGTATCCCAGGTTGTAGGGGTAGTCGATCTGCTCCCAGCCGTTGCCCAGCGCGTACGGCGAGTACACCACCGCGAGGGACCCGTCGATGGTGATGCCCAGCAGGGCGGGGCTGTTCAGGTCCGGCTCGGCCGCCTTGAGCGCCCCGGTGTAGTCGACGGTGCGAATCTTGAACGGCGTGGCGAACAGGGGGCTGTCCGGCTCAACGAGCTTGAACTCGGCCTTGGGCAGGACGCGCCCGATCTCGCGGCGGAAGGCCACGTCGAAAGCCTTCCTCCCGGCGGCGGCGTCGGCCACCAGCACCCCGCCGCTGGACAGGTACGTCCTCAGCCGGGCGATCTCGGCCGGGGTGAACTTGAAGTCCCGAAGCCCCGTCATGTACAGCACCGGGTGGTTAAAGGCCTCCTCCTCGGTCAGGCTCACGGGCACGCGCTTGAACTGCACGTTCAGCGTGGTGCTGCCGGCGAGGTACTTCATCAGGTTCGGCAGCCCGTGGGGGGTCGGGTCCCAGTCGCCGTCATGGACCACCTGGGCGATGACGAGCTGGTCCCGGGTCTGGAGGTCCTGCTGGTGGTAGATCTTCTCGGTGGCGAAGGTGCGGGCGTATCGGAGATTGGCCAGGGTGCAGGTGATGATGTTGACGCCCAGGGCGATGGCGTCGTCCTGGTGGTAGAGGATGCCGCCCTGAATGGGGTGGTTGACCACGTCCCAGCCGCAGTTCAGGTCGATGGGGGAGAAGACGACCGCCGGCCGGCAGCCGATGTACACCGCCTCCAGGTACGGCGGCATGTCCTGGAACGGCCGGTCGTCCTTGCGCACGCGCATCCGCGGAATCCGGTAGTAGCTGCGGAACAGCGGCGAATCGCCGTCGATCGCGGCCAGCCGGCGGTTGGGGAACAGCCGCCCGATCTCGCGCCGGGCGCTGTCGACGAACTCCTTCCGCCCGCACTGGGCGTGCACCACCAGCGTGCCGCCGTCAACCAGGTAGCGCCGCAGCTTCCCGATCATCTCCTTGGACAGCGCGGGCATGGGCGTCCAGCCGGTGACGTACAGCAGCGGCAACTCCACCGGGTCCCAGGAGAAGCTCTCCAGCGTGGTGGCGACGTAGCGGTAGCGGATGCCCAGCCGCTTGTTGGCGTAGCGCGTCAGCCGCTCGATGTCGATCTGGGTGGTGGGGAAGCTCTCCACGGCCACCCGCCGCCCGTCGCGAACGACGAAGCGGCTGCCGGAGAAGGTGATCATCCCCACCAGGGCCGGCGGGGCGGGCTGGCGCTTCCGCTCCGATCGGCGCAGGGGAGTGGCCGGAAGCGGCAGCGGCGGCAGGGACTCGCCGGCGCTGCGGCGCTGCGGCTTGGCCTGCGGAGGCTTCTTTGCCTTGGGGTTGTCGAAGTCGGCTTTCGCGGGGGCGGTCGGAAGCAACACGGCCGCCGCCAGCGCCACAACCAAGAGCTTGCCGGCCCTGCTCAGCATGTGCGTTCTCCCTGGTCTGCGTGGCGGCTCAGCGCATATATGTCAACCCACCTGAACTTCCATCCGATAAGTATAACGCTCATCGGACGAGGCCGACGCGGAAATTCACGATATTTGCCCCCCCGGCGTTGCCGGCCGGCACCAGGCGGGCTTTTTTCTTGCCGTTCCGGCCCCGGGGCGGTATCTGCTGTGCGGCCTGCATTGCGAACTTCAATCAACCACACAAGCAAGGAGCAGATCACTATGACCCGAAAGATCTCGTTGACTGTGGGCGTGCTGTTGCTGGCGTCGGTCGTATGCTCGGCCGCGGACCCGCCCAAGCCCTCCGGCCGGAAAGTCCAGCTCCGCCGGCTGTACGCCCCGGGCAATTACGTCCTGACCCAACAGGTGGACATGGACCAGGTGATCGGCATCGAAGGCCAGAAACAGAAGCAGCAAACCTCGCAGACCGTGGCTATGGCCCTGAGCGTGGAAAAGCCCGACCAGGCCGGCGATCGGAAGATGACCATCACCTACCGCCGCTTCAAGATGCGAATGGCGATGGCAGGACAGGTGATGTCCTACGACAGCGACCAGCCCGACGCCGCCGGGTCGTCCCCTCTTGGCATGATCTGGGGGCCCATGCTCAAGGTCAAGATCGTCGTCCTCGTCGGCGCGGACGGCCAGATCAAGAAGGTCAGCGGGCTGGACGAGCTGTGGGGCGAGATCGCCAAGAAGAACCCCGCGGCCGGGGCCATGCTGGGGCAGATGAAAGGGCAGTTCGGCGACGCCATGCTCAAGGGCCTGCTCACCAAGAGCTACGAGCTGCTGCCGAAGTATGCCGTCGGCCTCGGCGATAGCTGGCCGTTCTCGGTCAAGCTCAAGGCGCCCTTCGTCGGCGCGATGAAGATTGACGGGAAGTGCAAGGTCAAGAGCATCGAGAAGACCCCGGCCGGGCGGATTGCCTCCATCGACATCATCGGCGTCGTCCGCAGTGAAGAGCCCACCGCCTCGACCATGGGCGGGATGACGATAAAGATCAACAAGATACACTTCGACCAGGAAGGCAACATGCGCTACAACGCCGACACCGGCGTGCCCGTCAACCAGACCATGCGCCAGCGCGGGTCGTTGGCAATTTCCATGATAGGCCCGGACGGCCAAGAGAAGGCCATGAACTTGCAGCAGGACATGAAGACGCTGACCACCGTGGCCACGGAGACGAAGAAGCCTGCGGCAAAGCCCACTTCGCCCCGATAGACCCGCCCGAGCCGACCTTGATACAAAGATACCGGGAGCCGACTGGCGCCTGCCGGCCGGCTGCCGGTTCTTTATTTTTCCACTGCGAGCGCCGGGCGCGCGTCACTATTCCTGACCGGTCAGCTCTTTGATCCTTTGCGTCGCGAAGCTGAGGTTGCTGTGGTTGAACTGCTCGTGCTTGATCACCTCCCGGTAGAGCTCGACGGCCTTGCCGTAGTGAGCCAGGCGCAGGTCGTAGACCACCGCCGCCTGGAACCGCGCGGGCTTGAGGATGTTGGGGTCCCACTGCCACGCCCGCTCGTACCAGTGCACCGCCCGAAGGTCCTCGTTGAAGTACTCCTTGTAGATGTCGGCGATGTAGTAGGCCGCCAGGGCGATCTTGGTGCTGGAGGGGTGCTCGTCCACGAGCTGGCGGAACAGCAGCAGGGCCTGGCGCTGCTTGTTGTAGTCGGTGACCAGCGGCAGCGGCTTGCCCGCCCGGTGCAGCTTCAGGGCCCGCTCGAAGAGCCTGTCGGCCGCCTCATCGGGATGGTCCGGGCGCAGCGTCGCCGGCGGGATTTCGGCGTGCAGGAGATAGCTGTACGTCCGGATCGGATCGAACCGCCGCTGCACGCTGCCGATCATCGCCCGCTTGAAGCTCATGTTGTTTCGGTCGTACAGGTCGGCCAGTTGCCCCAGCGCGGCTTGCCAGGCCCGCCGGCTGATGACCACCTGCTCAGCCAGGGCGGCCTCCTCGGCCCCTTGCAGCGAACGGGCGGGCGGCGGCGCGGGCGGCGAGACGCCTTCGAACGTGAAGGTCCGGGCCCCGGCGAAGTTGGCCATCTCTTTTTCCGCCCACATCTGCTGGTCGAAGCCGCCGGTCTTGACGTAGTAGGCCTGGAGCACCTTCAGGGCGTACTCGTACTTCCCCGCCGCCTCCAGCAGGCTCTCCACGGCCGAGACCTCCTCGGCGTCGTTGGGATCGACGGCCACGATTTCGACCTTCTTCCCGTCGGCCGTTTTGGGCGGCGCGGGGAGAACGTCGCAGCCGGCCAAGCACAGCACCAATGTGGCGGCGACCATCCAGCCGAGGGCGTCCGACGCGATTGCCGTCCTGGTGGCAGTTGTCATTGCAGGCTCCTTCTTTGCATTACCGATTGTCAGCAGGTCGAGTTCGTGCCCGTCAGGCCAAACCGCCCGAAGCAAGGATCCGTTGTCTTGACTGAATACGTTCGTCCTGCCGCGTTTGTCAAACCTTCCTGAACGGGCAAACTCACTACCATTTGGCTTCGTCGAAGGGCCCGGCCGGGGCTTTCGGCTTGGGCCTGGGCAGCGTATTCACCACGGCCGCCGCCAGCGCGAGGTCGCCCGGCGTCGTGATCTTTACATTCCGCGGGTCCCCGCGAACCACGGTCACGGGCTCGCCCAACGCCTCCACCAGGGCCGCGTCGTCGGTGGCCGAGGCGGCGGCGCTGGCGTAGGCTCGCACCAGGACGTCTTTGCGGAAGACCTGCGGGGTCTGGGCCTCCCACAGCCCCCGGCGATCCAGCGTGGCGGCGATGCGGTCGTTCGCGTCTACTTCCTTGAGCGTGCCGTGCAGCGGGCAGGCGAGGATGGCCGCACCCGTCCGCTCCGCGGCGGCGAAGACCCGGTCGATCCACACCGCCGAGACGCACGGGCGGACGGCGTCGTGCACGCAGACGAAGTCCGCCTCCGGCAAGACCTTCGCCAGGGCGTTGCGGACCGAGTCGGTCCTCTCCGGGCCGCCGGGGACGAGCTTGACGCCCATGAAGCCCAGGTTGGCCGCGTATCGTGTCCGCATGGTTTCCATGTCCTCTTCGGCCACCACGAGCTGGACCTGACAGACGTCGTCGCGGCTGGCGAACAGCTCGACCGCCCGCACGAAGACGGGGCTGCCCTTGATCTGCTGGAAGATCTTCTTGGTCTTGTTGCCGAAGCGTTTGGACGCCCCGGCCGCCGGGATGATCACCGATACGTTCATTGCGATGCTAATCTTCCGGCAGCGCCGGCTGTGTGGTGGCGGGGATTGCGGGTCGGCTCGCCGGTTGGGAAGCGGGCAGAGGGCCGCCCGAGGGCTCCGCGGCCGCGCCGCCGGCTCGAAACGACTGGATCATGTAGGTGTGCGGGGCATTGGCCCGGCCGTCGAGAATCACGTCTCCCGGGCGGCAGACCTGCACGAATCCGGCCGGCAACTCCGCCGCGGGGCAGCGCCACAGGATGGTCTTGCCCAGGAAGCCCCCGCCCTGGCCCAAGGGGATCAGGTCCATGAGGTAGCAGTGCCCGTCGCGGCTCTGTCCCAGGAAGATGCGGCAGGGCAGCTCGGGCAGGTCGGCCTTCGGCACCTCGACGTTGGTGGTATATTTTTCGAGGAACTCGCTTGGCGGGACCGTCTTCGTGCAGCCGGCCAGCAAAATCCCGATCAGGACCACTGCCGTCGGGCCAAACCGCCTCGCCCGGTCCATAGCTCACCCTTTCCCTTCGACTTGCCGAGGGGCCCCGGCGCCGTTCTCTTACGACCTGGCAATACTAAGCCAAACGGCGCGGCAACACAACGGGTCGATTGGCGATTCGCCCAGTGACGGCACCCATGGCGGCCGCGGCGACGCGATCTCCCGTTGTCGGCCTCGGGGCTATTCCTTGTCTCCATCCGCTTCCTCGAGACCCTTTCGAATTGAGGCCAGCGCTTTGCGGGCGAGGCCCTTCTCGCCTTGCCCGTCCCGCTCGTGAGAGAAGATGAAGCCGCCGAGCTTGTCCTTGAGCGATTCCCCGGGCTTGAGGCCGGCGACGAAACCGTCCCACTCCTTGCCCTCCTTGTCCGTCAGGCCTTTCCGCCACAGGCAGTATTCCAGCAGGTCTTTTCCTTGCAGGACGACCTTGCCGAAACGCCGCGTCTGGAACTCCTCGTCCGGTTCGGACCAGAGGGCGTAGCAGATCTCCGGCGGCAGGTTGCCGGTTTCGCTCCTGGCCTGAATCCGGGCCGACCAGGCGACCCGCTTGGGCTTGGGGTCCCACTTGCCGTTGGTCACGATCGGCTTGCGGGGGACGGCGAGCGTGACCGCAAGCTCGTCGGCGCTGTCGGAGATGTCGAAGTCCGCCTTGACCAGACCCATAAGAAGCTCTTGCGGCAAGTCCAGCGGCTTCGGCTCCGGCAAATCCGGTTTTTCCTCTCGCTGCCTCCGCCATTGCCCAAGCCGGGCCTCGAAAGCATCGGTGGTTCCTATGTAGCCGGCGAATGCCTGCATGGCGACCTCGGAGGTGGAAAGGAACGCCAGGCAGTCCGGCACGGGCTGATCCGCCGGCACACCCATCTTCGAGGCGACCAGCCGCTGGGCGATCTTGACGGCGGCGTCTTCCCCGTCGTGGGCCGCTACGATGCGGGCGAAGGCAGGCAGGTCCTCCGGGGAGAAATAGCCGCGCTCGAGGAGGTACTGTCCGGCCCGGACTGCCAAGTTCTTCATGCCTTGGGAGGGGTCCTCCCGGCCCCAACTCCTGATTCCCTCCAGCCACACGTGGATGGCAAGGTTCTTCAGGTCCTTTCGCAGGCCCTTGTCCATGAACTCGCGCAGCGGCTTGAAGCTCGCCTCCTGGCGGAGTTCGGAGGCGAACCATCCGATCAGCAGATCGGTAAGCTTGTCCGCGGCTTCGTTAATCTCGGAGAGTTGACCGGTCAGGTCGTCGTTGCCGCGGAAGCGCTCGACGTAGATCGAAGCGGCGCCCATCCGGGTGGCAAAGTGCGTGTAAGAGCCGGGCCCGCCCACGCCGTCGGGCGTCTTGGCCCGGAAACGACCGATGAGGGTGTTGTCGACGGCCGGGCCTTTGCCGTACGCCTTTGCCAGGCGCCGCATCTCCTCATCGGGGACCTGCTGGGGGAGGTCGCCCTCGCCGTTCACTCGGGTAACGGTCAGCTTCCGCTCCATGACGCCGCCGGCCGGAATCATTTCGATGGCGTAGCGATTGTGCGGACAGCCGGCCAGCAAGACCAGGAGCACGGCGGTGGTCAGAACGATCGTCCGAGTCATGTCTGGTGTTCTCCTCATGGCGTCATCGGCATTGGCCGGTGTAAATCTCGGCCCCTTCGTCCGTCTTGATATTACCTCTCTGCGCAGGATTTTCCAGTCGGCAGGACGGTCCGCGGTCGCCCGGGCCGCGATCGGTCAATTTTCCTGTTGCGTATCCGCCGGCCGTGCCGACACAATATTCGCATCTCTTGGGTCCGCTGGCGCTATTGGGGCCGGGAAGGATATGTCTGGCATGCGGTCGTCTCGAACACATCTCTATGGGTGGCTGTGCGTTCTCGTGATTGCCGTCCTGTCCGGACGGGCCGCCGGTCAACGCACCGCCGACGAGCGGCGCATCTACGAGGAGCAACTGCGGGTGCGGCTGGACCAGCAGCAGCCGATCGCCCGCGAACTGGGGCTGGACGCGGGAGGGTGGTTCAGCTTCGCCTTTTTCAACTACGACGACGCGGCGCTCAGGAAGGAGCGGACGCTGCGCCAATATGACCTGCGGCTGTGGGGATCGCTCACGATCGAGGGCGTGCACCAATTCTACGTTCGGGGCGTGGCGGGCTACGACGACTGGAACAGCGGGGACAATCCGGACGGCCAGGGAGACGAATGGCGCGATCCCGACGTCGAGCGGGCGTGGTACCACTACGACTTCAACCGGCACGTCCGCAACCGCACCGGGCATGACCCCTGGGCCGGCTTTACCGTCCACGTCGGGCGGGATTACTACCAGATGGGCTCGGGCCTGGTCCTGGCGCTGCCGCTGGACGCGGTGGACATCACCGGCAATCTGGGCGACCTGTCCGTCCGCGGGCTTCTGGGAAAGACCATTCGGGAAACCGCAAACATCGACGATTCCAGGCCCGTCTCCGACCACATGGAACGATGCTTCTACGGCGTCCAGGTCAAGTACACCGGCTTCGACCGCCACGAGCCGTACGTGTATTACCTCTGGCAGAAAGACCGCACCGACCCCAGCCCGGAAGTGCCGACGCAGGGGTTCCGCTACGACAGCCGCTACCTCGGCATCGGCAGCTCCGGCAGCGTGCTGCTGCCGAACCTGCGGTACTCGACCGAGCTGGCCTTCGAAACCGGGCGGAGCTACGCCGAGGGCGTTTCCGACGAGCGCGAAAAGATTCACGCCATGGCCCTGGACGTACTGCTGGAGTACCTCTTCGACGTCCCCAGGCACCCCAAGCTGCGGTTCGAATACCTCTGGGGCAGCGGCGACAGCGACCGCCGGCTTTCCAGCAGCTCGACGGTCGGCGGGAACCTGCGGGGCACGCGGGACGAGGCGTTCAACGCCTTTGGCTTCCGCGACACGGGCCTGGCGTTGGCCCCGAGGATCGCCAACCTGCACATCTTCCAGGTCGGCCTCAGCGGCTTCCCGCTGGAGCAGGTGGAGCTGTTCCGCAAGATGGAGGTGGGCACGACGGTGTACTTCTTTACCAAGGACGCCGCCGGCGGGGCCATCTCCGACACCACTGGCACGGTGGACAGCAGTTGGGTCGGCTGGGAGTGGGACGTGCACCTCGACTGGCGCCTGACCTCCGACGTGTCCTGGACAGTTCGATACGGCGTCTTCCAGCCGGGGGCGGCCTTCGCGGACCGCCAATGCCGGCACTTTTTGTACACGGGCATGGTCTACAGCTTTTAGGCAGCAGCGTCGGCACGTCCCGGCGAGCAATACGAACGACAGGTAGGGCGGGCGGCGCCGCCGGCCGCAACGGCGGCGGGTCGGTGGATGCCCGGCTGGGCATCTACCGATTCTGAAATGGCTTATTGCGGCCGTCACCGGAGGCTGGACATGAATCGCGTCTTCCGCGTGCTGGGTGTGGCCTTGATGCTGGCAGCGGCCGGCTGCCAGCCCGCCGGACAGGTCGTCGGTGGCCAGGTCAAGCTGGCGCCGACCGATTCGGCGGCGTTCCTGGACCGGATCGCCGCCCGGACCAGCGTCACCGAGTCCGATGCGGTCGCCGGAATTCTGCTTATGCTCGACCGGCAGGAGGAAACGACCTTTGCCGAGGCCGTGGCGAAGCTGGCCGAAGACCGTATCATAAGTTCTAGCTGGAACTTACAAGCCGACCGTGCGATCACCAAAGGCAAGCTGGCCTACATGGTCTACCAGGCCTGCCGGCTGAAAGGCGGACTGACGGTGAGCCTGTGGGGGCCCTCCCAGCGGTATTGTCTGAAGGAGCTGCAATATCGCGGGCTTATGACACCTGGTGTGCCGTATAATGCGGTGACCGGTCTGGAGTACGTGGCCGTGCTGTCGCGGGCCGACGAGCTGCGGCAGACCGGGACAGTATCCAGGGTAATGTCGCCTGGGGAGGGAGTACGATAATGAGCCGTATCCGGAAGGGGCTGTTGAGCGGATTGGTGGTGGCCTGCCTCCTCAGCGGGGCCCGGGCTCAGGAAGCGACCACCCAACCGGCAGGAGCCGGAGCCGCCACGAAGCCGCGGCCGCTGGTGGCAACCGTCAAGGAGGTCAAAGGCGCTGCCCAGTACCTCAAGGCCGGCGAAGGCGAGAAGTGGCGGCCGCTGAAGGTCGGCGACAAGCTTGACGAGCTGGGCATTATCCGAACCGGCTTCCGCACGCGCGTGGTGCTGGCCTTCGCCGACAACTCCGAGGTGGTGATCAACCGGGCGACGAAGATGGGCATCGCCCAGTTCCGCAAGGTCGGCAAGGTCACCAGGACGAGGATCGGGCTGAAGTACGGCTCGATGCGAATGAACATTTCCAAGGCCCGCGGGCCCAGCGACTTTGCCGTCTCCACCCCGGTGGCGACGCTGGCGGTGAGCGGCTCGGGCAGCGACACCGGCTTTTCCGACTTCGGCCTGCTGCTGGGCGTGTTCGCCGGTGACTGGCTGACGAACATGGGCCCCAAGCACCTCAACGTGGTCGCCGGCGAGACCACCGACGGGCGGCTGACGCGGGCCATATTCCGAACCAAGCTGCGCACGGCGGTGCTGCTGGGAGACGTCTTCGGCGGCCTGGGCCCGGTCGAGCTGAACAGCATGATCTTCTACGGCGGGGGGCGCGGGTCGATCGGCTTTGCCGGCGCGGGGTGGGGAAGCCACAATACCCTCAGGCCGTCCGGTGACATGCTGCCCAGCACCATCAGAATTCCCGGCCTGGACATAGACATCGGCACGTCGAATACCTCACCCAACTGACCTGGCCGGGGGCAGGCGCAGGCCGGGTGCCCAGGCTCTGGACGCGGCAGGGCGGGTAGACTACATTTAGCCCCATGGCGGCCAGGCTATCCAGACGGGGCGGGGCGATTCGCGGCGTGGGCCTCGGCTTGGCCGCGACGCTGATCATCATGGCCGTCCACTGGACCCGCGTCGGCCAGACGGCCGAGGTCTGGTCGCTGGACCTGTGCTTTCGATACCTTCCCACGCTCCGTCCCAGCCAGCAGATCGTTCACGTCGACCTGGACGACAAGGCCCTGGAGCAGATCGGGCGCTGGCCCTGGCCGCGGCGCCGCCTGGGGCAACTGGTCGACGTGCTCAGCGAATGCGGCGCCCGGGCGGTGGCGCTGGACATCATCCTGCCGCACCCGCAGCAGCCGCGATTCGTGAAGGAAGGCGTCACCGACTTGTACGCGGCCGACACCAGCGCACTGGTGAACCCCGAGGCCGGGGCGGTGATGGTCCTGGACGACGTGGAGCTGGCCGAGGCCCTCACCGACAAGCCGAACCTGTACCTGGCCATGCACGTGGACATGATCGCGCCGCCCGCCCGGCCGACGCCACGGGAGCAGCATATCCAGAGGCTGACCGCGGCGGCAACCACGCGCCCGGGCATCACGCGCCGCCAGGCGGCGGACGAGCAGGGCATGGACCTGGCGCAGATCGAGCAGCTCATGCCCACCGCCAAGCAGCGGGCCTTCGAGCGGCGGATCGGGGCCCTGCTGCGCGACCGGGCGGAGCGGCCACTACGGGACGTGCTCGAGAAGCTGCTGGGAACGGACGAGCCCGGGGGTGAGGACTTTGAGATCGCCCGCCGGGCCTACCTGCGGCAGCGCGCCCTCCAGGTGATGCGGATTCGCCGCTTCGCCCTGCCCGAAGGCCCGCTCGCGGGCGCCCGCGTTCCCGCCGGCCGGGTCGTCCCGCCCCTGGTCACGCTGGCGGAGGTCATCGCCCACACGGGGTTCGTTACCGTCGCCCCCGACGACGACGGCATTCTGCGGCGGGTCCCGCTGCTGGTGAAAACCGAACAGGGAGTGTTTCCGCAACTGGCCCTGGCGGTGGCCCGGGACGTGCTGACGGCCGATCACGCCGGCGAGTGCGGCATCTCCGCCGAACGCGGCGCCGTCACGCTGACCTGCCCCGACGGCTTCGTCCGCCGGGTTCCGCTGGACGGGGAGGGCCTCTTCCGGGTCAACTGGGCCCTGTCCAAGCCGGGCGGAAAGACGCGCAAGCACATCTCCGCCGTCGCCGCCGCCGACGTCTGGCAGGCGCGGGAGAACCTGCGGCGCAACGGGAACCTGTTCCGCCTGCGATGCGCGGAAATGACCGGCATCATGGCCTTCGCCTTCGAGGGCAGGCCGCTGGAGGAATACTTCGCCGCCGACGATGCGAACTGGCAGGAGCTTCAGCGCGCCCGCCTCGACCGGCAGGCTGCGCTGCTGTTCAGCCCGGCCGGTGCCCCCGGCCCGCCGGAGGCGCTGCGGCGGCGGGCGGACGAGCTGAACGGCAAGATCGAGCGCGGCTGCCGGGCGATGATTGAGTTCGTGGACGAACAGCTCAAGACGGCCGACGCAGCCGGCGGGCAGCCGGACGAGGACGAAATGAAGATTCGCCGGCTGCGGAAACGAATCCGGCAGATCGAAGAGGTCAACGAGAGCATCCGCCGGCAGGTGGCCGGGTCGGTGGAGCGGCTGCGAAAGGAAGTGGCGGGGAAGATCTGCCTGGTCGGCTCGACGTCGACGGGCGCGGCCGACTTCGTGCCGACGCCGATACACGAGCGCACGCCGGGCGTGGCGGTGCACTCCCACGTGCTGGAGACCATCCTGACCGGCAGGTTCGCCCGCGTCGCCCCGCTGTGGCTGTCGAGCCTGCTGGTGCTGCTGGCCGGCGGGCTGGTGGCGCTGATCACCTCCACCCGCGGCCCGATCGAATCGGCCATTTTGCTGGTGGCCGTGATCATGGGGCACATCCTGGCCGTCTCGGTAGTCTGGGCGGTATGGTCGTACTGGACGGCCGCGGCCGGGCCGGTTGCCGCCGGGCTGCTGACCTTCGCCACCATCGCCGTCTACCGCCAGCTCACCGAGGAGCGCCAGAAGCGGCAGGTTACCAAGACCTTCAAGCAGTACCTCTCCCCGGCCATGGTCGACCAGCTCGTGATGGACCCCACCCAGGCCAGCCTGGGCGGGCAGCGGCGGCAATTGACCTGCCTGTTTTCCGACCTGGCGGGGTTCACCTCGCTTTCCGAGCAGCTCGGCCCGGAAGGGACGGTCAACCTGCTGAACCGCTACCTCGACCACGTGGGCGAGGTCGTCCAGGTCCAGTTCGGCGGGACACTCAGCAAGTACGAGGGGGACGGCGTGTTTGCCTTCTTCGGCGCGCCCATCGCCCAGGACAACCACGCCGCCCGGGCGATGACCGCCGCCCTGGACTGCCAGGCGCTGCTGCCGGAGTTCAACCGCGAGCTGCAACAGCAGGAGGTCCTGCCGCCCGGGGGCCAGCTGAGCGCACGCATCGGCATCGCCGCCGGCGAGGTGTTCGTCGGAAACATGGGCTCGACGGCGCGGATCGCCTACACCGCCATCGGCGACTCCGTCAACGTCGCCAGCCGGCTGGAGACGGCCAACAAGATATTCGGGACGAAAATCCTGGTCAACGAGGATGCCTGGCGTGCCGGTGGGGCGGGTCTGCTCGGCCGGCCGATGGGAAGAATACTGGTCGTCGGCAAGACCGAGCCGGTGGCGGTGTGGGAGCCGCTGGCCCGCGACGGACAGGCCGACGAGGACCTGCGCAAGCTGGCGGAGGACTTCGCCGGCGGCGTGGAGCGGTACGCCGCCGCCAGCTTCGCCGAGGCCCGGGACTGCTTCCAGGCGGTGCTGGAGAGGCGCGGCGACGACGGGGCGGCCCGCCTGTACCTGCGCCTCTGCCAGGAGGCGCTGTCCTGGCCGCCCGACAAGAAGGATTTCGACGGCGTCATCCGGCTGACCGAGAAGTAGCCCCCCGGCCCGAAACGCTTATCGCCGCCGCGGACCGGCCGGCGCAGGAGACCACGAATTACACTAATTACGGCGATTTCACGAATGGCCTCTTTTTCTTAAGCGGTTCTGCTTAATTCGTGCAATTCGTGACAATTCGTGTAATTCCCGCCTCGCAGCTGTCGGGCAGGCGTGGACTCATTCGTTGGGATGCGTACAGACCGCGGACAGGCCCGCCTGCCTTCCGCCCGCCTGCCTTCCGGAGGTGGGCAGGGAGGTGGGCAGGTGCACTGTTCAGACATTGCTGCGGTCCGCTTAGAAGGGAATACCCATGCGATGCTACCTGTTGCCGATCGTGCTGACGTTGGCCTGTGCCGCGGGTGCGGCCGCGGGCGAGTTCGACGCCGCCGTCACCATTGAGAATCGCACCGGCCAGGACAAGACCGACTGGCCGGTCTTCCTGACCGTCTACAAGGTCTTCGGCGGCAACTTGCCGATCGAGCGGATCAACCCGCGGGGATTCCACGTCTATGACGCCGCCGGCAACGAGCTGCCGCACATGCTGCGGCGGCTGCCGCCGGACGTCAGTTGCGGCAACGATGAGATCGTCTTCCTCGTGCCGAAGCTCGCGGCCGGGGCGTCCATGAAGCTCCGCGTGACCAACGACGCGTTGCCGGGAAAGACCGCCCGGATGGACCTGGCCGGCAACCTCAACAACCTGCTGGGCGGCGGGGGATTCGAAAAGATCACCGACGGCGCCCCGGCGGGCTTCACGGCGGCGGTCAAGGGCGCCGCCGCACTCGCCCTCGACGCCAAGCAGGCCCGCGCCGGGCGGGCGTGCCTGCGGATCGACCTGCCGGCCGGATCGTCCGCGAGCCTGCGGTCCGCCCGGCCGATTCCGTTCAAGAAGGACGGGCGGTACCGCTTCAGTATCTGGGCGCGGTGCCGGAACGTCGCCTACAACGGCTACGGCTTCCGGGGGGCCGGCGGCTCGGTCAAGTTCGACCCGCCGGCCTTCCGCGGGCGAAGCGAATTGCGGCTCCGCGGCGACCGGCCGTGGTTCTGCTACCAGTTCGAACCCGGCGGCAGTGACCCTTGGGGCGTGCCGGATGAGTCCGGTCGGACCCTCCCCGAGCAGGTCCGCGGAGGCCGCGGGACCGCGCCCGCCGCCATCTGGGCCAAGGCCGCAGGCAAGGCGCACCTGGCCATCACCTTCGCCCAGCACGCTCAGCCGTTCCTGAAAGGAGACAAGGGCGGCACCGCCTGGCTGGACGAGGCCCTACTGTTCGAGCAGCCGACTGTGCGGGTGGACCGGCGCAAGCCGCTGGCGGGCGTGACCGCCCGCGGCGCCGTCGTCTTCGCCCGGCCGGTCAACTCGCCGCGCTGGGGCCCGTTCGCGCACGAGGCGGCCACGAAGATCGAGGCGTTTGCCATGCGGGGCGAGCGGCGGCAGGTCCGCTTCGGCATCTACGCGGCCGAAGACCTGGCCAACGTGACAGTCCACCCCTCGCCGCTGGTCGGCCCGGCCGGGCGGCTCGGGCCGGAGCACCTGGACCTCGAGCTCAACAACCACTACATCGAGCCGTACCGCCAGCAGCAGCTCAAGGCCGGCAAGTGGGCCGAGTACCTGCTGGCCTTCGACGTGCCGCGGGACGCCGCCCCCGGCAAGTACGCCGGCAGCATCACCATCACCACCGGCCCGCGCGAACAGGTCCGGAAGCTGCCGGTCGCGCTGGAGGTGCTGCCGGTGGAGGTGCCGGCGATGAAGGGCTATTGGGTCGGCGGGATCTACAACGTCGGCTACGATCTGAAGAGAGACGAGGCGTTCTATCGCTGCTACGGCAAGGTCGGCTTCAACTACATCATGCTGTTCGACTATCTGGCGGCGCAGATGAAGGGCGACCGGCTGGACTACGCCGCCGCCGACCGGCAGGTGGCGCAGATCCGAAGAATCGCCCGCGTCACCGGCGGCATCGGCCTCTACCGGGAGCCGAACATCAGCGAGGATGAGCCGCGGAAGTTCTACCAGATCGCCGCCGGGCGGCCCGACTGGGCCGGCGACTACAAGATCGGCACCGACGCCAAGTTCAAGGCCGGCTACCAGAAGCTCTGCCGCCAGCTCGACCAGCACGCCCGGAAGCAAGGCTGGCCGACGCTGATCTATATGGTCAGCGACGAGCCCGGCGACCGCCGCGACAAGCACCCGTCCATGGGCTGGCTCAACGAGGCCCTTCCCCAGGCCATCACCTGCGCCGACGTGCAGTTCCGCGACATGCTGGCCACGTGGCAGTGGTACAACCTGCCGATCCTGGACGATCCGGTGGACTGGACCGGCCCGCTGGTGTACGAGTTCGTCAAGGCCCGGGCGAAGCGCTTCGGCATCTGCGGGACGGCCTGGTCGGTGGACACCGCCCGCTACCAGCCGGGGTACATGCTGCCGGCGACGGGGGCGTGCTACTGGCACTTCTGGCACACCAACGGGCCGTTCGACCCGCGCGAGGGGCGGGTGGACCGGCGGTTCTTCGTGCCGGCCATGGCCGCGGGCGTCAACGACCTGCGCTACTACGTCGCGCTGAAGGCGGCCATCGCCGCCGCCGAGGGCACCGACAGGGCGGCCGTCGCCGCCGAGGCCGGCAAGTACCTCCGCGACATCCTCACCGTCATCCCCGGCGACCACGACCGCCACCTCATGCCGCACAACGGCGTGCCGTGGCAGTGGGGCTACGACCGCTTCTACGACGACTGGCGGGCGAGGATGAAGGACTATATCCTACCCTTGCAGGGGAAGTGACCGCTCGCGCGCTACGGCGGGGTGCCAAGCTCGCAACGTTGTTTGAGCAATGCCGTAATTCGTGAAATTCGCGGCAATTCGTGTAATTCGTGTTCTCTTCCCCGGAATGGGCGCGCCCGTAGGCAGGCGGAGACGCCGCGAACTGATCACAGTGTCCCCTTTGTCGACGGCACCTCGCCGGGGCGGTCGGGGTCGATGGACTTGGCCGCGCGGAGCGCCTGGGCGAAGGCCTTGAAGATGGCCTCGGCGATGTGGTGGTCGTTGGCCCCGTAGGGAACGTTGACGTGCAGGTTC
This sequence comes from uncultured Planctomycetaceae bacterium, assembly GCA_964401385.1. Classification (GTDB taxonomy): domain Bacteria; phylum Planctomycetota; class Phycisphaerae; order SM23-33; family SM23-33; genus CAYNYF01. Next base: position 54,471 of record CAYNYF010000015.1, read on the forward strand.
ATCCCGGCCACGGCCGCCAAGCGGCGCAGAAACTCCTCGATCAACTGCACGTCGAACGTGCCGATCTTCTCGCCGACGAACTTAACGTTGAAGACCGTCGCCGCCCGACCGGACAGGTCCAGCGCCACCGACGCGGCCGCCTCCTCCATCGGCACCGAGGCCGAGCCGTAGCGGCGGATGCCGGCCTTGTCGCCCAGGGCCTGCTTCAGCGCCTCGCCCAAGCAGATGGCGACGTCCTCGGTGGTGTGATGATCGTCGACTTCCACGTCGCCGGCCGCCCGGACCGTCAGGTCGCAGAGGCTGTGCTTGCCCAGGTGGTCGAGCATGTGGTCCAGGAACCCCACGCCGGTCTTGACGTCCACCTTGCCGGTCCCGTCCAGGTCGAGGGCCAGCTCGACGTCCGTTTCCTTGGTCTTTCGCTGAATGGTGGCTTTTCGTTTCATGGCGTATTGCCGACGCCGGCGTCGTCGAGCGCCGCCAGCAGTGCGTCGGTGTCCACCGGCCGGCCGACGCTGATCCGCAGCTTGTCCAGCAGCCGGTCCTGCTGGAAGTATCGGACCAGGACGTTGCGGGCCTTGAGGGCTTCGAGGGCGCCGCGCCCGTCGCCGCCGGGCACGGTCACCATCAGGAAGTTGCCCCCGCTGGGCCAGACGACGAAGCCGCGCGCCTCCAAGGCCGCGGCCAGGCGGGCGCGCTCGCTGCGGATCCTGGCCACGCACTCGGCGTGATATGCCCGATCCCTCATGGCCGCGGCGCCCAGCGCGGCCGGGAGGGCGCCGACGTTGTAGATCGCCTTGGTCTTGACCAGCCCTTCCAGCAGCGGCGGGCGGGCGATGCCGAACCCCAACCGCAGACCCGCCAGGCAGTAGCCTTTCGAGAGCGTCCGCAGCACGATGACGTTGTCGCAGCGGCCGACCACGGAGAGGGCGTCGGCGTCGGCGAAGTCCACATAGGCCTCGTCGATGACCAGAATGCCCGACAGCCGGCCGGCCAGCTCCGCCAGGGCGTCGGCGTCGGCGACGGCGCCGGTCGGGCTGTTCGGGCTACAGACGAAGGTCAATGCCGCGTTCACTTCGGCCAGGCGACCGATGGGAAGCGAAAAGTCCTCCGCCGCGGGCACCTCGACCAGCTCGGCGCCCTCGATCTGCCCCTGGGTGCGGTAGAAGGGGAAGGTCGGCGTGGGATAGGCGATGGGTCGGCCCGGGCCGGCGGCGGCGCGGGCCAGCATCATGATCAGGTCGTCGCTGCCGTCGCCGGGCAGGATCCACTCCGACGGCACGCCCAGCACCTCGCCCGCCGCCTTGCACAGCGCCGTGGCCATCGGATCCGGATACAGCCGCAGCCCGCCCGCGTCGAAGGCCTTCATCGCCTCCACGACCGCCGGCGACGGCGGGTAGGGATTCTCATTCTGATTGAGCTTGACCACCCGCTGGCCGGCTTCCGGCTGCTCGCCCGGCACGTACCCGGCCATCGCCTCGATGTTCTTCCTGAAATAGGTCATTGGGCTAATTCATAGTGAGCCGCGAACGGCGCCAAGAGAAGACACCATTCCGTAAGTTTTCGCTTGCGTAATCCGCGTCTAATCCTTGGCCTTTTATTTCAGCCGCGAACGGCGCGAACAGAAGAAACTATTACCTTGGTTTTCGTTCGCGTGGTTCGCGGCTAATTCTTGGGCTTTTGCTCCAGCGACGAACAGAAATAAGTATTCCGTAAGTTTTCGTTCGCGTAATCCGCGTCTAATTCTTGGCCTTTTATTTCAGCCGCGAACGGCGCGAACAGAAGAAACTATTACCTTGGTTTTCGTTCGCGTGGTTCGCGGCTAATTCTTGGGCTTTTATTTCAGCCGCGAACGGCGCGAACAGAAGTAACTATTTTGTAAAAACCACTCGCTCGAACTCGAAATGCTGTTTGCCAAAATTGACCAGAAATCCAAGCGGCAAACCTGCCGCCTTCAGATAATTGATCAGTTGCGCTTTGTGAAGCGGATTATCGCGTTCAGCGGCCTTGACCTCGACAATGAACTTTTCCTCCAGCAGCAAGTCGACGACAAAGTCCCCAACCAGAACTCGGTCATAAAACACCTGCAGTGCTGCCTGCTGTTGGACCTTGAACCCGGACGTCCGCAGTTGGTGGGCCAAGGCATTCTCGTACACCTTTTCAAGAAAGCCGCAGCCAAGAGCCTTATGGACCGCGATGCACGCCGCCTTTACCCGGTAGCTCTCCTCCGGAAACAGCAGATCCTTCCGTCTCACATTGCCGCTTGGCTTGTCCATTTTGCCTGGCTAGTCGTCTCGGTTCGTCCCGACCCGTCGGCGATCACCAGCAGATTCTCGTTCGCGTGGTTCGCGGCTGATGTTTCGCCTTTTACTCCAGCCGCGAATGGCGCCAAGAGAAGACACCATTCCGTAAGTTTTCGTTCGCGT
>CAYNYF010000015.1:56993-58685 GCA_964401385.1 uncultured Planctomycetaceae bacterium
ATTCCGTAAGTTTTCGTTCGCGTGGTTCGCGGCTAATCCTTCTTCTTCGGCTTTCGGATTTCCACCGCCCGGGCGTGGGCGGTGAGGCCTTCGCGGCGGGCGAAGTCGATCACGTCGTCGGCGTCCTCGGCCAGGGCCGCCCGGTCGTAGCGGATCACGCTGGAGGCCTTCAGGAAGTCGTTGACCGACAGCGGCCCGAAGAACCTGGCCGTTCCGCCCGTCGGCAGCACGTGCGACGGGCCGGCGTAATAGTCGCCCAGCGGCACCGGCGTGGCGGCGCCGAGGAAGATCGCCCCGGCGTGGCGAATCCGGGCCAGCACCGCCTCATCGTCGGCCGTGACGATTTGAAGATGCTCGGCGGCGAAATCGTTGGCCACCTCACAGGCCAAGTTGATGTCCGGCACGACAATGATCTTCGAATACTCCTCCAGCGCCGCCTGGATCGCGTCTTTGCGCTCCAGGGCGGGCAATTGCTCCTCTATGGCCGCCGCCACGGCGTCGGCGAGCTTCCGCGAGGGCGTGACCAGCACGGCCGATCCGGGGTCGTGCTCGGCCTGGGCGAGCATGTCCGCCGCCACCCAGTCGGCCCGCGCCGTATCGTCGGCCACGATCAAGACCTCGCTCGGCCCGGCCGTGCAGTCGATGCCGACCCGGCCGAAGACCTGTCGCTTCGCCTCAGCCACAAAGGCGTTGCCCGGTCCGACGATCTTGTCGACCGGTCGGACTCTCTGGGTGCCATACGCCAGCGCGGCCACGCCGGCCGTCCCGCTCACACGCCAGACCTCGCCAATGCCCAGCTCTGCCGCCACGGCCAGGATCACCCGGCTGACGTCGCCGTCGGTCGTCGGCGGGCTGACGAGGGCTATCTCCGGCACGCCGGCGACTTGGGCCGGCACCACCGTCATCAGCATGCTCGAAACCAGCACGGCGCCGGTGCGACCGCCGCCGGGCACGAATATGCCCACGCGCTCGATGGGCGTGTACCGCACGGCCAGCCCGCGCCCGCCGCGCCGCAGCGGCGGAGGATCGCGGTGCAGGATCGACTCCTGATACTGGCGGATGTTGGCGGCCACGCGCCGCATCAGGTCCATGAAGGCCGGCTCGGCCGCTTCGCGGGCGGCGCGGATGGTCTCGGCCTGCACGCGCATGGTTTCGGGCGTGAGGTGAACCTTCTCGATCTTCGCTGTCAGGTCCAGGACGGCCTGGTCGCCGCGGGCCTGCACGTCGGCGATGACCTCCGCCACGACCGCGCGGACGTCGACTGCCGCCGCCGCCGTCCCTACCAGCCCGCCGGCGCGGAGCTTATCGCGCACGGCGGCTACGGCCGGGTCGTTCAGCGGATCGTCGCTTGTGATGATCTCGATCTTCATGGCGTTTGCCCCAATGTATCGGCTCGATCCTGAAGAGGAACAAAAAAAGCCCGCTCCCGGGAAGGAACGGGCCGAAGTTTCCGCCTCGCATCGCGCTCTAGGCCGGCCCGCTCCTGACGGCAGGGGGGGTGTGATGGTGGCCGGCGCGCAGGCTTGCGGCCAGAGGCCCGCCCAGATCCAACGGATTGGAAATCACTGCTTCCATCGAAACACCCACAGGGAACTATATGGCAGGATGAAGCTTCTGTCAACGGCAATGTCCGCACTGATAGCGTCAAGAGTCTTGTGTAAGTTCCGGCAGCAGGTGCCATCGAGCGAGCTG
>CAYNYF010000016.1:0-57812 GCA_964401385.1 uncultured Planctomycetaceae bacterium
GGATGACACGAACACCCGAACACGAACTTACACACAATTAGTTACACCACTTCTCGCCGCGACCGTCCGGAGCACTGTCGCCGGATCTTGCGGCCGCCGGAGCTGTCCCGGGCAACAGGACGATCCAGACGAGCTGCCCAGAGCCAGAGGGCAGACGAAACGGCCCCGGCCGAAGACATCCTTCGGCCAGGGCCGTATTCCTGACTACCATTGCCGGCCGAGCCGTCTGCCGGGCCGAGCCTGAAAACTATCGCTTGCGGCGGATGATCAGGCCCGCACCGGCGACGACCATCAGCAGCGTTGCCGGCTCGGGAATGATGAAGTCGAACGGGAACGGCGCTCCCTCGCGGAACAGCGTCCCGTACACGTGAGCCGTACCCGTCAGGGCGATGTAGGCCGCCTTGGCGTCCTCGTAGTACGCCACCTGCGGGTTGGTGCCGGATTCAAGGTGCACCAGGCACACGTCATAGGTTTCCACCTGGATACTGCCGTCCTTGTGGAACGGGTCGCCGTACCAGCTATCCCGGGCCTTGTCATACGGCGGCGTGCCGAGACCGTTGTACGTGTTGGCGTCGCTCTCGGTGTTGACGTCGTACTCCAGCGTGCCGGGGATGATGATCGCCTTCATCTGGTGAATCATGTCCACGCCCGGGTCCACGCACTCGACGGTGATATCCACGAAGAAGGACTTCAGCTCGCTGTCCTCACCAAATGCGGTCAGGGTGCAGGCCTTCATGCCGCCGCCCAAATCCTGCACATCCGTCAACTGCAACGAAGCGGCGTTGGCGGTCATTGAGACCATGCAGAGAACAACCAAACATGCGATGAGCTTTCTCGTTTCTCTCTCCTTTTGAGCTCGTAAGCCTATCTCCGGCACCTCCAATGGAGCCGGCACTGAGCCTCTCTCAGTTTTCCAGAAACGTTAGCGACGCCGGCGGATCAGCGTCGCGGCTCCGCCGACGGCCAACACCAACAGCGTGGCCGGCTCGGGGACCGGCACGCCACCGGTGCCGTCGTAGCCGTAGTTGTCGGCCCAGACGGTGTAGTCGCCGCCGTCGACGTTGGTATCCTCGGTGAAGTTGCCGACCGTCCAGCCGCCCGCGGACCAGGCCGGGGCGTCGGTCTTGCCGTAGTTGTCGGCCCAGACGGTGTAGTCGCCGCCGTCCACCTTGCCATCGGGCTGGGTGTCGCCCGGCCACGGCGTCGGTGGGACCGCCTCGACGATCTCCAGGATGAGCCGCGGATGCTGGTCGGGGTTAATGAGAATGCGGTCCTTCGAGTAGAAGCCGCCATTGTTGCCGTGCAGCACCAGGAGAGTTCCCGGATTGTCCGGGTCCTCGAAATGCGCCCGGCCGAGGGCTAGCCCGCGGTTGTCCTCGTTGTACAGCATGTCGTTGACCACCGGGCAGGGATACCAGGCGGAGGGGTGATCCGGATCGTACTGTAACTCCACGTCGAAGAAGGTGCCGGCCGTGGCCGCTAAGGGGTCGATCTCCATGTAGATCGTGCCGTCCAGCTCTGCCTGCTCGAGCGTGCCGCTTTGGTCCTTGTCGTAGACGCCGTTCTTCATGCGGAAGAGGCTCTCGTTGGCCTGCATCGTGGGGACCTCGACCCCGCTGAAGTTGACCCAGGGGACAGCGTCGTAGACTGTCGGCAGGTACCCCGCCAGGTGCCATTTCGCCGAGGCGTAAAAGTTGCATGCCGCGGCCGTGTCTGGCGTCCAGTTCAGGTTGGCCCCGCCGCCGGCCCCGTCGGTATACCCGTCGCCCTCGGCCCAGTCGATGCCGTTGCCGAGATTCAACGTGCGGACCTCCATGTAGATGGTGGTGGGGTCGTACGGGAGCTCGGTGCTGGGGTTGGTCGGCCATCCGCCTACCTCATCCCAGCTGCCGTAGCTGGACATGCGGAGGGTGAACTTGTACCGCTCGCCCTCGGCCGGCGGGTTGGCGGCCATCCAGTCCACCATGCTCAGCCCATCGTTCTGGCCCAGCGAAAGCCCGTCGGGACCGTCGAAGTCCATGTAATGGGTTTCCTGCCAGTTCCACTTGTAGGCACGGTGGGCAGGCTTGGCGCCGCCGTTGGCGAGGTCGCCATCGCCGGCCAGGTTGCTGTTGTCTCTCATCAGCAGGAACTGGTCGTAATCTCCCACCGCCCCGAAGGCAGAGGCGGTGACTGCCAGCAGCACTGCCACTATCAGACTCTTCATTTCCTACCTCCTATCTTGGCTAACCTTGCCTCGAAAATGATACCGTACTGGTAAACGCAACTACCTTGGTATATGGCAGATATGGTCCGCTACACTCGACCTCCTTTCTCGCAGAGCCCGTGCCGCAGATCCTGAGCAGCCCACGGTTATACGAACTGGTACCTTCAGAGCAATCTTACTTATAACCCATCGGGCAGGTTTTGTCAAGGGCGTTTCCCGCGGTTCCCGGTGGAAGCCGTCAGGACAATCCGCCCGGGCGGGGTGGCCTGACGCCCGGCCGTTGCGGGGATGACCCGCTGTCACGGCGGGAGTTAGTGGATCGGCCGGGAGCCGCCTACAGCGCCCAAGCCAGCGGGCGGCGGCTTGCATTTCCGGGTGAGCGGGGGGCGAGGCCCCCATTCGGGTCCGCCTGCCCCGACATCCGCGCCGCCTTGCCCGGAGCCGATTGCCGCCCGGACGGGTCGAGAAAACCTTGCTGTGGCGGCCCGGTGAGGTAAAATATCGTAGTTGCGCGAACTTGCTTGGCGCAGTGTATTCCCTAGATGAGGTATACAGCAGCCCTCCACAGGCGGCAGGGCCTGCCGGAGATCCCGGGGGGTTCGCGAGAAGGTCGCCGCTGGCGGCGAGCGGGAGATCGACGGATCCGGGCGACTGCCCAGTGCGGCGGGATTGGAGTAGCGATCATGGTTCCAGCAGAGCAGCAACCGATCAATCATCATCGCGATCGGTCGACCGATCCGCAGGGCAAGGAGCCCCGCCTGCACAAGTACTTCCGGGCGATGGTCAAGGAGCAGGCCAGCGACCTGCACCTGAAGGCCAACGCCGTTCCCCACATCCGCAAGAGCACCGGCCTGTACGCCGTCAAGGGCGAGGCGCTTACCAGCGCTGAGATTCTGGCTATGGCCGAGGAGATCCTCACCGAAAAGCAGCGGGCGTTCTTCCGCGAACAAGGCAGCATCGACGTGGCCGAGGAACTGGAGGGCTCCGACCGCTTCCGCATCAACATCTACCGGCAGCGCGGCAACGTGAGCGTCGCCGTGCGCCGGGTCTCGCGGCTCATCCCCACGGTGCAGCAGTTGAACCTGCCCCCCCAGATCCTGAAGATCGCCGACCTGGCCACGGGCCTGGTGCTGGTGACGGGGATGACCGGGGCGGGCAAGTCCACCACCATCGCCACCATGCTGGAGCACATCAACACGACCCGCCGCTGCCACGTCGTCACCATCGAGGACCCCATCGAGTACATCTACGAGGACAAGAAGGCGCTGATCGACCAGCGCGAGGTGGGCATCGACGTGGCCGACTTCGAGCTGGCCCTGAAGTACCTGTTGCGCGAGGACCCCGACGTCGTCCTGGTCGGCGACATGCGCGATCTGGAGACGTTCCAGGCGGCGCTGCGGGCGGCGGAGACCGGGCACCTGGTCTTCGGCACGGTACATGCCTCCGGGGCCGCCTCGACGATCTCGCGGATCGTGGAGTTGTTCCCGCAGGCATCGCGCGACTTGGCGCGGCAGGGGCTGGGGTTCAACCTCCGGGCCATCGTCTGCCAGCGGCTGCTGCCGTGCCTGGCCGAGGGCATCGATCGGGCGCCGGCGGTGGAGGTCCTCATGGTCAATGCCGTCGCCAGGCAGTTGATCGAGGAGGGGCGCGACGCGGAACTGCCGGAGGTGATCCGCGCGGGCGAGTACGAGGGAATGCAGGACTTCAATAAGAGCCTGCTGGACATGATTGAAAGGGACTACGTGGACCCGAAGGTTGCCTACCAGGTGTCCCCGAACCCCGACGAGCTGAAGATGCTGCTGAAGGGAATTTCCTCCTCGCGGGCGGGCCTGCTGGGGCGCTGAGCGGGCGCCCGCCGGCGGGGTGGCGGCATGCGCCGGCGGCCGAGCGGCGCGTGGAGCCGGGGGGGAGCGTGAACGTGCGAGTTTTCCGGGCGTGTTTGCTGGAGAAAGAATGAGCGAACCAGGCAATCTGACGATACTCGCCGCGGTGCCCGAGGCGGGCAACTACTTTTCCGTCTTCAAGGTCATCGTCATTCTCATTCTCCTGCTGCCGTGGCTGTACGCGGCCACCTGGGTAAATAAGGACACGGTGCGCGTGCACGCGGGCCACTCGACGTGGAGCATGGCCGTTCTGGGGGCGGGGGCCTTTTCCACGCTGATCTGGCTGCTGGCGCCGTGGTTCGTGGTGGGGCTGGCGGTGTACCTGGTCCTGGTGGGCTTCAGCGTGGGCGCGTACGTGCTGATGCGGAACAAGCGTGTCACTCCCGGGGCGCGGGTTCTGACCGCCGACCACCTGCGCTCTGTGCTGACGACCAAGAAGAAACAGACGGTGGACGTGGTGGAGCGGGTGAAGCTCTACGACAACCTCGGCCGCCCGGTTTTTGCCCCGCCGGTCGAAGAGCCGGACCTGCGCAGGGCCTACAACCTCACGCAGAATTTCCTGCACAACGTAGTGCTGTTTCGCGCCAGCGACGTTGACCTGACGCCCAGTGCCGGGCGGACGTCCATGCGCTTCGTGATTGACGGCGTGTTGCAGCAGCGGCCGCCTGCCGAGCAGGCCGAGGCCGAGGAGGTCATCGACTTCACCAAGGGCATCGCCGGGCTCGACCCGGAGGAGAAGCGCCGCCCCCAGACCGGCAAGATCGCCGTCCAGACCGGCGCCGTCACCGTGGATGCCTCGGTGACCACCGCCGGCACCGCCCACGGGCAGCGCATGCAGATCCGGATCGTGCAGGAGGCGGCCCGCACCAGCCTGGACCAGTTGGGCATGCCCGACGATCTTCGCCAGCGCGTGGAGAAGCTCAGTTCCGCCACCACCGGACTGATTGTCGTTTCCGGGCCCAGGGGCAACGGCGTCACTAGCACGCTGTATTCGCTGTTGCGCCAGCGCGACGCGTTCATACTGCAACTGGTCAGCCTGGAGTCCTCTCTCACCGTGGAGCTGGAGAACATCACGCAGCATACGTATCGCGACCAGATGGACCTGCCCGACCGGCTGGCCTCGGCCCTGCGGCGGGACCCGGACGTGGTGATGGTGGACCGGTGCAGCACGGCCCAGACGGCCGGGATCATCAGCGAGGCGGGCGGCGACAAGGCGGTCTTGCTGGGCATGACCGCCGACAGCTCCTTCAAGGCCTTGGCCAAGTGGATCAAGGTGGCCGGCGAGGACCGCCAGCAGGCCCTGGCCGTCCTTAACGCGGTGCTGTGCCAGGTTCTGCTGCGGAAGCTCTGCCCCAACTGCAAGGAGCCGTATCGCCCGGCCAGGGGGCTGATCGCCAAACTGAACCTGCCGGAGAAAATCGAGAACTTCTTTCGCCCGCCGACCAAGCCGCTGACCGACGAGAAGGGCAGGCCCATCATTTGCGCGACCTGTCACGGCACCGGCTATTATGGGCGGACGGCGGCGTTCGAGCTGCTGGAAATGACCGACGAAATTCGCCAGCTCGTCCGCCAGGACGCCTCCTTGAGCCGCATCAAGGCCGCCTGCCGGAAGAACAAGATGCTGTACCTCCAGGAGCACGCCCTGCGGAAGGTCATCGACGGCGTGACCAGCATCGAGGAGGTCATCCGGGTATCCAAGACGAAACAGTAGGTCGCGGCGGCTCGCCCGCGGGCGGCGGGCGGGCCGCTTCGACCCGGGCGTGCCGACCGGAAACGGCGAGGGCGCCCGGGACGGCGGTAATGCCGAATCGGAGAAGGTGCTGATGCTTTTGAACATTATAGCGAGTGTGGCGGTGCTGGGGATCACCTTCTATCAGGTCGTTCAGGGCATGTTCAGCGCCATGGTCATGGCGATCCTCACGATCCTTTCCGCGGCCGTGGCCTTCAACTTCTACGAGCCGCTGGCGGAGCTGCTGGGATCGCGCCTGGGCGCCTATACCCACGCCGTCACGCTGCTGGCGATGTTTGTCATCCCCCTGTACGTGCTGCGGGAGATCTTCGACCGCTCCATCAAGGGCAACGTGGTGCTGGGGGTGTGGGCCGACCGCGTCGGCGGAGGCCTCTTTGGGCTGCTGACGGGGCTGATCCTGGTCGGGATGCTCATGATCGTCCTCCAGTTGCTCCCCTTCAAAGGCTCGATGCTCGGCTATGAGCCTTACGACAGCTCGCTTTCCGTGGCCGACGGGGGCGTGCCCCGACGGGCCGCCGGCTGCACGCTGTCGATTGTGAAGCATCTTTCCGGCGGGTCGCTGCGCCCGATGGGCAAGGGCAACGAGTACGGCAAGGCCCACGACAACCTGGAACTGGAGGCGTACTGCACGCGGAATCGGCCCGTCGGGGCCAGCGCCTGGGCGCCTGCCAACGGCCTGGAGGTGGTCGCGCTGTATCAAGTGCAGATGCCCGAGGGCAAAGAGGCCGAGGCGCTGACGGCCGAACAGATCCGCCAGATCCGCCAGATCAGGCGGAACATCCAGATCGTCCAGCAGGGCATGGAGAACCTGCACACGGCCTTGCTTTCGCCCCTGGAGGAGCAGGGCGAGCCGGTGACGCTGGCGGTGCGCGTGGCCGTGGGCGAGCAGGCCCGCGATGCAAGCGATAAATGGTGGCGGCTGCCGGCGACGCATTTCCGGTTGGTCACCGCCTCCGGCAGGAGCTTCTACCCCGTCGCCTACCTCACCGCCCGGGCCGGACAGTACTCCTTCAACCCCCCACCCCCCAGCGAGTCCGAGGAAGAGATCGCCCAGGCTAGGATCGGCGACCTCTGCGTGCAGCGGGATGGGGCCGGCAAAGGCGGGCCGAGAAAGCTGATCGTCGATTGGATCTACCGCCTGCCCGCCGACGAGGACTACAAGCCCAGCTACATGGTCTTTCGACGCGCGGCCAAGGCGCCCATGCCGCCGCTCCGGCGCGGCCTGCCCAGCCCCGCGGACAGCAAGAACCGGCAGATCGCACTGGGGGTGAAGCCCAAGACCAAAGAGACCAAGTTCGACGAAGTCAGCGGGCTGCTCCAGCCGGAGTCCATGAAGGTCGAAACCCGGCTGCCCAGGGAGCTGATGATGCGGTTCCCGCAAGGCAGGGCCCCCGAGGCAATAAAGGATCGCATTCAGTACGTCGCCAGCAAGCTCATGACAGCCGACAACCTGGACGTGGCGACCTCGCAACTGCGAGTGGCCGTAAGCCGCGGGACGAGGGGAACGACCATTCAGGAGCTCGAGCTGTCCAAAGAGAACGCGATGATCGTGCACGTCCGCTGCAAGGTCCAGGGCCGGCTTGACGCGGCCTTGTGCCGGCAGATGACCCCGGAGTTGGTTCTCGACGATGGCAGCAAGATTCCGCACATTGGGGCGTATTTCGTGTACCGCGCCGGCGGTGAGCAGCGCCTGTATTTCTACTACGACCCGGCGCGATCGCAGCGGCAGTTCCGAAGCGGGCTGGCGGGGGCCCTCGCCCAATCCAGCGCGACAGGCAACGTTCTCGGGTTGGTTTTCCTGGTCAAGGAGCAACCGCAGCGCAGGGTTGAAATGCTCGACTTCGGCCTGGGGCCGCGCCACGTCTACTATCCGGAATATCCCCTCGCCTGCAGGCGGCGGTGAAAGCGGGAGGGGGAATGTCCGGGCGGGCTCACTCGGCCGGCGAGGTCGCGAGGATCTTGACGGCCCGCCCGAAGGCCCGCAGCCAGGCCAGGTGCTTTTCGCTCAGCGTCGCCTTCATGCGGACGCTCCCGCCTCGGTACGTCTGCCCGTCCACGCGGGCGTGTTGCGAGAGGTACTGCATCAGCCGGCCGTTGGCGCAGTCGGCCTCGATTGTCACGTTGAACTGCCGGCCGCCCATCCGCCGCAGCGCCGCCTCCACCACTTGGTCGGCGTTTTCGCCCGTGGCGGCGGACAGGAAGATGGCCTGCGGGTAACGGCTGGCCAGGACCATCCGCACACTGGGGTCGCCAATCCGGTCGATCTTGTTGAGCAGCAGCCGCTGCTCCTTGTCGTTGCAGCCCAGCTCTTCCAGCACGTCCCTGACGGCCTGGATCTGCTGGTTGACGCGCGGGTGGGCCGCGTCCGCCACGTGCAGCAGCAAGTCGGCCGTGATCGCCTCCTCCAGCGTCGCCCGGAAACTGACCACCAGGTGATGCGGCAGGTTGCTGATGAAGCCGACCGTGTCGGAAAGCAGCGCCACCTGCCGCCGGCCGAGGTTCCACCGGCGCGTGCGCGTGTTCAGCGTGGCGAAAAGCTGGTCGGCCACGTGCACCTGCGCCCCGGTCAGCAGGTTCATCAGCGTGGATTTGCCGGCGTTGGTGTATCCGACCAGGCAAACGCGGAACGTCTCCGCCCGCGAGCGGACCAGCCGCTGCTTGCGCTTGTCGATCTCGGCGATGCGGCGCCGCAGTTGCGTCATCCGGCGGTTGACCAGCCGCCGGTCGATCTCGATCTGTTTCTCGCCGGGGCCCCTGGTGCCGATTCCGCCCACGGCCGCGGCCGCGCTGGTGGCCCCGCCAGCCACGCGCTCCAGGTGCGACCACATGTGCCGCAGCCGCGGATACGTGTACTCCAACTGGGCCAGCTCCACCTGGATCATGGCCTCGGCCGTGCGGGCGTGGGACGCGAAAATGTCCAGGATCACCTCCGAGCGGTCCAGCACCTTGCGGTCGATGATCTTCTCCAGGTCGCGGACCTGCGCCGGTGAGAGGTCGTTGTCGAAGACGACCACGTCGACGTGGTTGCTGGCGACGCGAGCGGCGATCTCCTCGGCCTTGCCGGTCCCCACGTACAGCCCGGGGTGGATGGTCGCGCGCTTCACGATCATCTCGTCCACGACCTTTGCCCCGGCCGTCTTGGTCAGGCCGCGAAGCTCCGCCAGCGGATCCTGCGCGTCCACGTCCGAGCGCGGCAGCATCACGCTGACCAGCAGAGCCCGCTCCTGTCCGATGGTCAACTGCGTTCGTTTCGGTTCGGTCATGCCTTTACGTCTCGCCCTCCCGACCTGGACATTATACCACGCCCGACACGCACAGACGCGCCCGACCGCCCGCGGTAAGCGGACCGCCGCAATGTCTGACGGACCGGGCCACGGTTACGACACGCGCCAACGGAGGGGGACACGAATGACACGCCTGCCCGACAGCCCTGCCCGCAAGCTGGCAGGCGGCTGTCAGGCGGGAATTCTGACGAATTGCGTGAATTAGGTAAACTCGATTAAGAAGAAGTCATTCGCGAAATTCGCCTCAATTCGTGCAATTCGTGGTCTCCCCGCCGGCCGGGCGGACGGACCCTCGCCTGCTCACATTCCGTGACAAGCTTGTCTACGCCCAGTCGCGCAGGATTTCCTCGGCCGCGGCGGGCATGACGCCGACCAGATGCGCCAGGTCGAGAATGGTGAAGCGCGAGCGGATTTCGTGGGCGTGGGTGAAGGCCGCCAGCAGCCGGCCGCGCCGGCAACGGATGTGCTCTCCCAGATACGCCCCGCCGCCGCGGGCCAGGCAGTCGCGAAGCATCTCCGGCGGCCGGACCATCGCCGCCAGCGATTCGCGGACGCGATCCCAGGTATTGCCCTCGGCGAGCTTTTCCCTGGCGATGGCCAAACGCTCGGCCTTGCCGGCGTACTCATCGGCCACGCTGTCGGCCAGGGGCCCCCAGAATGCCGAATCGACGCCCGCCGCCGGCTCGACGAACGCCGGCGAGTCGATCGCCAGCACCCGGCGGTAAAGCTCCGAGGCGAGGATGGTCCCGACTCCCACCTGCCGCCCGTGCAGGTCGTGCGGCACGCCGTCCACCGAAGACATCATGTCCAGGCAGTGCGAGGTCAGGTGCTCCCCGCCGGAGGAGGGGAACGACGTCTCGGCCATGGTCATCGCCACGCCGGTGAGCAGCAGACCCCAGAACAGGGCGGCCACCGCCTCGTCCTCGCGCCGGGCCAGGCGTTCGGGATGCTCCAGGTACAGCGGCTCGATGTCTTCGATCAGGGCGACCGCCCGCCCGCAGTAGTAGTCGCCGAAGAGGAGGTGGTTGAGGTACCAGTCGGCCGAACTGACGGACTTTGCCAGCACGTCGCCCAGGCCGGAGCCGGTCATTTCCACAGGTGCCTCCCGCAGCACGGCCGGGCTGGACAGCACCGCCGCCGGCGGGTGGCCGTAGAGCAGGCCCTTGACGCCGCGGATGGTCGGGGAAATGTTGGAGGACGCGTAGCCGTTCATGCTGGCGGCGGTGGCGAAGGACGCGAACGGCCGGCCGCTGTCGCAGGCAATCCACTTGCCCAGGTCGCTAAGCACGCCGCTGCCGACGGGCACGACCACGTCGGCCGATGCCATCTGCGGCTCGATGGCTTCCCGGGTCTTGTCGTCGCAGATGGGCGAGCGCCCGTCGGGCAGGTCCGGCACGACTACCTGGGTCACTTCCCAGCCGGCCGCAGACAGCTCCCGGGCGACGTCATCCCCGGCCGCGGCTCGCGTGCGGACGTCCATCAGCACGGCCGCGCGCCCGCCACCCGTCAGGGCGCCGCAGATGGCGGGCAAGCGCTCGGCCGCATCCTCCCCATACAGGACTTGGCCCGGCTGGATGTGGTGGGTCCGCCCACAGGAGCATTCGAACGTCTTTCCGAACAGATCCAGGTTCTTCACGGCTCAACCTCAGTCCACAAGGAAGGTTATGGCAGCCACCGACAGCGGCGGCAGCGTGATTGTCCCGGCCCCGCCGGCCACCTTGACGTCCGTCAGCGGCCGGGACCTGACCGCGTCAGGGCTTTCGAAGGAGTTGGCGGCCTTTGCATCCGCGCCGGTGAGGATCTCGGCGCTTTCGGCCGAGGCGATCCGCCCGTCGGCAAGCTTTACCCGCACCGGCGCGGACTCCTCCAGGCTGCGATTGATGAGGAACACGTGCAGCCGGGCCTCGCCTAGGATCGCGCCGGCGTCGACAAAGCGGGCCTTGCCGTAGCTCTTGCTTTCGTAGCTCGGCCCGGTCACCGCCGGCCGCAGCGAAACGCCCTCGCGACGACTGGCAAACATCTCGAACGGGTAGAAGGTCGACTGGATCAGCATCTCATCGCCCCGTGTGAGGACGGGGGCGATGACGTTGACGATCTGGGCGAGGTTGGCGATCTTCACCATGTCGGCGTGGCGGAGAAAGCAGTTCAGGAAGCCGGCGACGACCAGGGCGTCTTCGAGGTTGTACACCTCCTCGACCAGGTGGGGGGCGAATGTGCCCTGCCCGTTCGTCTGGTGGTTCTTGTACCAGACGTTCCACTCGTCGAAGCATAGGTAGGCGCGTTTTGCGCTTTTTCGCCGGGCCTGGACGAAGCGGCAGGCGGCGTCCATCTGCTCGATCTGGCGGTCGATGCTGTTGGTTACGGCCAGGTAGTCGGCCGTGTCGCCGGCGGGGTTGCCCACGTAGCGGTGCAGGCTGACGTAGTCGGCCAAGTCGCCCACGTGCTCCAGTACCTGGCGGTCCCATTCCATGTACGTGGCCATGCTCGGGGCGCAGGAGCCGCAGACGACCAGCTCGATGGAGGCATCCGCGTCCTTCATCATCTTGGCCGCCTGCTGCGCCCGGATGGCGTACTCGCCGGCGGGCACGTGTCCGAGCTGCCAGGGGCCGTCCATCTCGTTGCCCAGGCACCACAGCTTGACGGCGTGGGCGGCGGGGAAGCCGTTGGCGGCGCGCATGTCGGCGTATCGGGTGCCCGGCGGGCCGTTGCAGTATTCCACCCAGTTGCGGGCCTCCTCCGGCGTGCCCGTGCCGAGATTGACGGTGATCATCGGCGTCCAGCCCATCTGCCGGCAGAGCCGGACGTACTCGTCGGTGCCGAAGCGGTTCGGCTCCAGGGACTGCCAGGCCAGCTCGCGGACGGTCGGGCGGCGCTCGGCCGGCCCGACGCCGTCGAGCCAATGATAGCCGGAGGCGAAGTTGCCCCCGGGATACCGCATGGCCGTCATGCTCAGCCGGCCCAGCGCCGCCAGCACGTCGCCGCGAAAGCCGTCGGCGTCGGCGTGCGGGCCGTCGGGCTCGTAAACGCCTTCGTAGACGCAGCGGCCGATGTGCTCCATGAAGCCCCCGAACAGCCGCGGGTCCACGGGCCCGACGCGGTACTGCCCGTGCAGCAGGATGGTCGTGGTGTCCATTTCGCTCCGCTCCTGACGGAATCCCTCTGTGGCGGCGGCCCCGCCCGGGCCGGCGGGGCTAGTGTACCCCGTCGCCGGGAGCCGCGAAACTGTTGCCTGCTTCCGGCGGCGGTGTGGTCGTGTTCCTTGCTTAAGGGGGCCGGGGGTCTGGTCGATAGCGGTTGTGTATTTGCCGGCGTTCGGAACGTCCGCGCCCGTGAGAGGCCCGGCGGCCGTCGGCAGGAAATCTAGCGAGGGAGATATGCCATGAACGACGAGATGGAACGGACAGAGAATGAACAGTCGGCTCCCCCTGCCATGCCAGCGGCGAATCAGCCCGGCAGCGGCGAAAGCAGGCCGCCAAGAGGTGCGTGGTTGAAGAAGGCCCTGCCCGTCGTGCTGGTCGCAGTGGCATTCGGGGCGGCGGGGTTCCTGATCGGCCCGGCCGCCGCCAGCAGCGACTCGCTGGAGCAGGCACAGCAGAACCTCCGAGACCTGCACCAGCAGGTCGCCGAGGCCGTCGCCGCACGCGCCGGGCTGCGGTCGGAGCTCGTCAAGCTCAAGGCCGAGCTGACCAGCGCCAGCCAGCGTGTCCAGGACGCCGAGGCGGCGCAGGCTGCCTCCAAGGCCAACCTGGCCGTGGCGGAACAGTCCGTTGCGCAGCTATCGGTGAAGCTCAAACAGGCCGAGCAGGCCAGCGCACCCATTCAAACCAAGCTGGCAGCGTCCCAAAAGGCCGCCACCAGCGCCAAGAGCCGGGCAGAGGCCCTTACGGTGGAGCTGACATCCGCCCGCGACCAGGCAAAACAGCTACAGCAGGCCGGAAACACCCTCCAAGCCTCCAACGCCAAGCTTTCGACCGACCTGAAGTCCCAGCGCGCGGTCAGCGGCCGCCTGGAGCGGCTGCTGGGCCTGCTGGATCTCGGCGATGCATCGTCCGAGCCGTTGGGTCAGTCGGCCTGGCCGGCGGAGATGCCGGTCACGGAGAAGGAGCTGATGTGGTGCATGGGCCAGCCGTCCGTCTCGTTTAACAAGGGTCGCGACGTCGAAATGAAATGGGGCGGCAAGCACGCCGCCACGGTCGCAGACGGCATGGTGACCACAATCGACGGCAAGTCGGCGACGCGGTCAATGCTGGCCTCGGTGGCGCCGAAGGTTCCGGCGACCGTCGCCGCCCCGGGCCCGTGGAGTGTCGGGCAGGGCCAGGCGTTGGACTACGCCGATCTGGCCTCGATGTTCGGCCGGCCGGAGCGGGTGGCGGGAACCGGCAAGAATTTCACCGCCTCCTGGCGGGTGGGAGCCTGGGGGCGCTGGGCCTCCGCCACGGTCGCCGATGGCGTCGTAACCAGCTTCGACAGCAAGGCGGTCAGCCCGGCGGCCTGCTGCGAGCTGGTCCGCCACCGCGCCGAGGCATACCGGAACGCCGACCAGGCCGTTGGGGCCCAGGTCGCCCTGGCCCGGGAGGCCTACAAGCTGGCCGCCGGCGCCGTCGCCGACGAGCTGGCCAAGGAAGCGCGGTCGCTCAAGCGCGATGGAGTCGCGCTGAAGGAGTGGAAGCTGGCGCCGTTCGATTCCGTCGGCACCTGGGTCGGCAGGACCAATGTGGGCGGAGGGGCCACGGTCGTGCGGGCGGCGATGGAATGCACCTGGACCAGCATGGGCGGCGAGGACACAACCCAGCGGAGATTCGTCGTCGTCACGATGGCGGAGAGGGCCGGAAGGCTGAGGTCGCAGCACTGCGCCATTTTCGCCGGACGCGACTGATACGCCGACATTCGTCCGGAGACAAACGGAGGTTTGTTCCCGACGCGGCTGATTTTCGGAGGAGGCCAGCCGCGTCGGTTCTTGCGCGCACGCAGCGGAGCTGAGATCCCCAACCGCGGGCCGCGGACCACAGATCAGACGATGTACCTCTCGTCCGTCTCGGCGGCGGCCTGGAGCTGCCGGGACAGCTCTTCGTAGCCCGGCCGTCCCAGCCGGGCGAAGGTGGCCTGCTTGCCCAGCTCGACGGCCGGCTGGTTGTAGGCGTCGACGTCCAGCAGCTCGCCCATGAGCGAGGTGACGAACTCGTACAGCAAGACGAAGGCGCCGACGGACTCGGCGTTGACGGCGTCGAAACGGATCGTCACGCTCGGCCGGCCGGACCGGGCAAGGGCGTGCTCGGTGGCGAGCTTCTCGGCCGCCAGCAGCCTGGACAGCTGGACGTTGCCCAGGTACGCCAGAGGGGGCACCTCGGAGAAGGTCTCGGGGATTCGCACGTCCGCGGGATGTCCGGCTGCGGTCAGGAAGACCACCAGCTTGTCGTTGGGCCCTTCCCGGTAGAGCTGAAGCTGGCTGTGCTGGTCGGTCGCCCCGAGGGCCTTGACGGGGGTGGGGCCGGTGAGGACCTCCCGCCCCTGACGGTCCACGGCCTTTCCCAACGACTCGGCCCACAGTTGGCGATACCAGTCGGCCAGTCCGTACAGGCGGTTGGAGTAGGGCATCATCACGTGGATTGTCTTGCCCTTGGCCGCGTACATGAGGTACTTGATTCCGGCCAGCACGCAGGCGGGATTCTTGCGCCAGTCGGTCTGCTTGAGCCTCTCGCCCATGGCCGCCGCGCCCGCCAGCAGCCCGTCCACGTCGATGCCGCACATGCTCGCGCTGAACAGCCCCACCGGCGAGAGCACGCTGAAGCGCCCGCCGACGTCGCCGGGGATGGGCAGCATCTGGAATTTCGCCCGCACGGCGATGTCGTGCAGCGTGCCCCTCGCCGGGTCGGTCGTCGCCACGATCCGGTCGGCGAAGCCCTCGCCCAGCCGGCGGCGCAGCATTTCGTGGAAGATCAGGAACTGGCTGGCGGTCTCGGCCGTCTCGCCGCTCTTGGAGATCACGTTGAACAACGTGGTCTTCAGCCGCCGGCCCAGCAGGGCCAACGTGTCGGCCACCAGGGCGGGATCGACATTGTCGAGCACAAAAAGCCTCGGCCCGCCACGCTTCCTCTCGCTCAGGAGGTTATAGGTGGACGGGTTCAGCGCCGTCTGAAGGGCGATGTTGCCCAAGGCCGAGCCGCCGATGCCCAGGACCACCAGATCCGTCGTCCCCGGGCGCAGCCGCTCCACCAGCGCCATCACCTGATCGCGGTAGTCGCGGCGGTAGGGAAGCCCCGCGTAGCCGAGTTGCCCGCTGTCCCACTGTGCCATGAGTTTCCGGTGGGCTCGGGAGAGGCTTTCGCCGACGGCGTCCATCTCGGCCGTGGAAATTCCGTCGGCGGCGCCCACGACTGCGGCAGTGGCGTTTTTCCAGTACAAGCGGATCATGCCGGGCCCTTTCTCTGACCGGTATCGTATCAGCTTACGCAGCAAGCTGCCTCCAGACAAGTGCGACGGGGAGTTCATCCGGCAGAGGCGGATATCTTCTGGCCTCTGCGGCCCGCGGCGGGATATCATGCGGGCCGCGGGTCACGGTGAACGCAAGAGGCCCCGAATAGAGGAAAGAACCATGCTATTGAGCAACATGGAGCAGGTACCGGGCCAACGCATCGTCCAGCACCTCGGGCTGGTCTCCGCCAACACGATCCGGGCCAAGCACGTGGGCCGGGACATCATGGCCGGGCTGAAGAACATCGTCGGCGGGGAGATCAAGAGCTACACGCAACTGCTGACCGAGGCCCGCAACCAGGCGATCGAGCGGATGGTGGAAGAGGGCGAGCGGCTCGGCGCGAACGCGATCATCAACGTTCGGCTGAGCACCTCGGCGGTGATGGCGGGCGCGGCCGAGCTGTTCGCCTACGGCACGGCCGTCGTGCTCGAGCCGGAAGGGCAGGGATAGCCCCATGCCAAACTACTGGCCGCTGATATTCCAGATCGGGCTGCCGGTGTTCCTGATCGGCCTGGGGTTTCTCGCCGGGCGCGTCAACGAGGGCCGCCACCGCCGCTCCCTGCTGCGGCGCGAGGCCATGACCGGGCCGGTTATGACGAACCTGAGATCCTTGCCGGAAGCGGCCAGGGCGGTCGAAAGTTGGCTGTGCCTGGGCACCGTGGTCATCGCCAGCGACTACTTCAAGACCTTCGGGGCGAGCCTGAAAACGCTGGTGGGGGGCCGGCTGCGGACGCTGGAGACCTTGCTGGATCGCGGGCGGCGGGAGGCGCTGCTGCGACTGCGGGAAGACGCGCGCGAAAGGGAAGCCGACATGGTGATGAACGTGCGCTTCGAAACCGCCATCATCTTGCGATCCAAACACAACCGGCCGTATCCGGCCGCGGAGGTGGTGGCCTACGGCACGGCTGTCAAGCTGGCCAAGGGTGCCGCGTGAGCGAAGCGGGCAAGCCGCCGTCGCGCCCGTCGGCCGTCGCCATCTACCTGCTGGCAGTGGTGGGGGGCCTGGCGGGAACGGTCGCGGTCGTGTATCAGGAGTTGCTTCACGGGGTCTGGATGGCGGTGGTGCTGGTGGGCCCGGCCATCGAGGAGGCGTGCAAACCCATCGGCGTCATCCTCATGCTGGAGAAGTTTCCTCACTGGCTGCGCAGCCGCAAACAGGTGCTGCTGCTGGCCGTTCTGGGGGCGCTGGTGTTCGCCACGCTGGAAAACCTCGTGTACGTGCACTTCTATCACCCCACCGGCGGGCCCGGCTTCGTCGCCTTTCGCTACGCCGTCTGCACGTCGGTTCACGTCGCCGCCACGGCCGTCTTCGGGGCCGGGCTGGCCAAGATGTGGCGGCGGATTCGACAGACAGGCGGGTCCTTCGACATCGACGTGATCTTCCGCTATTACGTCGCCGCGGTGGCGATCCACGCCGCCTACAACACCACCGTGCTGATCCTGGAGCATACCGACCTGCTCAAGTTCTAAGGGTCCTCGGTTTCGTGCAATTCGTGTAGTTGCCGCAGTTGCTGTTGCTGCTTTAGCTGCTGTTGCTGCTTTAGTTTCTTTGCTTGCTCTAATTCGTGTCATTCGTGTAATTCGTGGAGAAAATCGAAAATTGCGAATCCCAAATCGCAATTTTTCGCCGCTCTGCTATCATGTCGGCCATGGCCGAACGAACTTCCAGAACGAAGGGGCGTCCGAAGCGACGGGCGGCTGCGGCCGGCAGGTCGCCGCGCAGGCCCGCTCGGGCGATGACCTACAAGCAGGCCGGCGTGGACATCGACGCCGGCGAGGCGATGGTGGGGGGCATCCGCCAACTCGTGGAGAGGACCTACTCCCCGCGGGTGGTGGGAACGCTGGGCGGGTTCGCCGGGCTGTTCCGGCTGGACTTCAAGCAGAAGCTGCTGCGGCGGAACTACCGCGACCCGGTGCTGGTCGCCTGCACCGACAGCGTGGGCACGAAGCTGAAGGTCGCGTTCATGACCGGGAAGCTGGAGACGGTCGGAATCGACCTGGTGGCCATGAGCGTCAACGACCTGATCTGCACGGGGGCCGAGCCGCTGTTCTTCCTCGACTGCGTTTCCGTCGGCAAGCTCGACCCGGACCGTATGCGCGAAATCATCGCCGGCGTGTCGGCCGGCTGCCTCCAGGCCGGCTGCGCCCTGCTGGGCGGCGAGACGGCGGAGATGCCGGACTTCTACAAGCCCAAGGAATTCGACATGGTCGGCTTTGCCCTCGGCATCGTCGAGAGCGACCGGATCATCGACGCGTCCAGGGTCCGGTGCGGCGACGCGGTGATCGGCCTGGCCTCCAACGGCCTGCACTCCAACGGCTACGGGCTGGCGCGAAGGGTGATCTTCCAGCGGGCCAAGCTGAAGCTGACGGATTCGCCGGCCGAGCTGGAGGGGGCGACCGTGGCCGAGGCCATGCTGGCGCCGACGCGGATTTACGTCAAGTCGGTGCTGGCGGCCTTGGGCGCCTACAAGGTCTATCACGTGGTCAAGGCGATGGCCCACATCACCGGCGGCGGGCTGCCGGGCAACCTGCCGCGGGTGCTGCCGGAGGGCCTGACCGCGCGGCTGAAGCGCCGTAGCTGGCCTACGCCCGGCATCTTCAGGCTCATCGCCCGCGCCGGCCCGGTGGATCCGGCCGAGATGTTCCGCGTGTTCAACATGGGGGTCGGCTTCGTGCTGGTGGTTTCGCCGGGCCACGCCGGGCCGGTGATGTCCCGGCTGCGGCGGTGCGGGGAGCGCTGCTGGGTGCTGGGCAAGGTCGTCAAGGGGGGGCCGGCGTTGCAGTGGACGTAGCAAACCGGCCGGGCGCGCGCTCACGCAAGCGCCGGTGAGCGGCGGGGCGCGGGGCGCGGGGCTGTTTTCCCGGAGATGGTTCTCGTACAATCGTATCGGTCATGCGCGGCCTGCAATACCTTTCGACGGCGGTCCTGATCGCCCTGGCGGCCGGCTGCGGCGATCCGCAGCCGTTCGTCACGCCCGAGCGGCTCAGTCGCGGCCTGGTGCTGGTCGTGACCGGCATCGAGGGCCGCAGCCCCATCAACGAGGACATCTGCCAGGGACTCAACGAGGGCGGGGTCAATTGTGCAATTGAGCTTGTGGACTGGACTTACGGAATGCCCGGAGCGTACCTGGCCAACCTGTGGTCCGAGGCCCGCAACCGCAAGAAGGCCGAGGACATCGCCCATCGGGTGATCCGCTACCAGATCGCCCACCCCGACCTCCCGGTGGTGCTGATCGGGCAGAGCGGCGGCGCTGCCATCGCCCTCTGGATTGCCGAGTCCATGCCCCCCGGCGGGTGCGTCGACGGCATCATTCTGCTGGCGGCGTCGCTGAGCCCGGATTACGCCCTGGACATGGCTCTGCTGAATTCCCGCAGCGGGATCGTCAGTTTTCATTCGCTCAAGGACTGGGTCTTCCTCGGCGCCGGCACGTTCCTGTCCACGACCATGGACGGGAAGCACACGGAGTCTGCCGGGCGGGTGGGGTTCAACGTGCCCGCCGCCTCGACCCTGCCCCGCGCCTACCAGAAAGTGTTCCAGATCGCCTGGCACAAGGAAATGGAGAAGGCTGGGCACACCGGCGGCCATCTCACCGTCGTCGCCCGACCGTTCGTGGCACGCTACGTCGCCCCGCTGCTGAAGGTGAAAAGCTGGGACGGTCAGGTCATACAATCCCTGCTGGCGGGGAAGCTGACCACCCGGCCGGCAGAGTCGACCGGCGGGAGATAGCGAAAAAGCCGCCGGGGGGATTGATTGTTAGTGGCGATAACACAGACTTGCGAGTAGAATTCCCAGGAGCCGGGAGTATTCCCCGCGTCGGAGGAATGTGAACCGGCTTTCGGTTACGGCTTTGAAGATACTGCTGATCCAACCCGAATGGCGGCAAGAGGACTTCGGATTTCGCCTGGCGGCGATGCCGGAGCCGCTCGCCCTGGAGATGCTGGCGGCGGCCGTGCCGGGCCACGACGTGCGCATCCTTGACTTGCGCTGCGGGGACGACCTGCCGGCGGCCGTGGAGGAGTTCGCCCCAGACGTGGTGGGCGTGACCGCCCTGACCCCGGAGGTATACGCGGCCATCGAGGTCGTCAAACAGGTCAAGGCCCTCTCGCCGAATGCCTTCACCGTGGTCGGCGGTCATCACGCCTCGCTGTCGCCGAAGGACTTCTACGTGCCGCAGGTGGACGCGATCGCGGCCGGGGAGGGCGAGCCCGTCCTGGCCGAGCTGATTGGCGCCCTGGAAAAAGGCGGCGACCTGGCCGGCATCGACAACCTGATCTACCGGGATGCCGACGGGCAGTTCGTTGCCAACCGGCTGGGCCCGTGCACGTTTGACCTGGACTCTCTGCCCCTGCCGCGGCGGGACCTGACCCAGCGGCACCGCCAGGAGTACTTCTGGTTGTTCGACAAGCCGGACACGTCCGTCGCCACCGGACGCGGCTGCCCTTACCGGTGCAAGTTCTGCAGCGTCTGGGCCTTCTACCACGGGCGGACGCGCATGATGTCGCCGGAAAGGGTCATCCGGGAGGTCAAGGCGGTCCAGACCGACCACATCACCTTCGTCGACGACAACTTCCTGCTCAATCACAAGCGCGAAAACGAGATCGCCGACCGCATCCGAGCCGAGGGCATTACCCGGCGCTACAGCATGGAGTGCCGCACCGACGCCATCGTCCGCCACCCCGAGCTGGTGGCCAAGTGGGCGGACATCGGCCTGTACGCCGTGCTGCTGGGGCTGGAAGGCTCCGACGCGACCCTGGCCTCGGTCAACAAGCAGATCACCGTGAAGACCAACGACGAGGCGATCCGCATTCTCCAGGACCATGGCGTGATCATTTGGGGGGCGTTCATCGTGGACCCGGGCTGGGACGAGGACGACTTCAAGCGGCTGGGTGACTACGTCCGCTCGCGCGGCATCACCCACACGCAGTTTACGGTGCTGACCCCGTTGCCCGGCACGGAGCTGTACCGCGAGCGGGCTGGCGAGCTGTTGACCAACGATTACCGCTGCTTCGACGCCCTGCACGCCGTCACCGCCACCCGGCTGCCGCGGGAGGAGTTCTACCGCAAGTATGCCGAGCTGTATCGGCAGACCGACCTCAGCCCCTATTTGCAGATGCTCCGCAACGGAGCCATCACCGTCGAGGACATGAAGCGTGGCAAGGAGATGCTCGACGCGATGAGCCGCTGGGAGACCTACGCCGTCAACGACCCGGTGCTGGGGCGGCGGCAGGGGCTCTACCAACCGGCCCAGACCGCCAAGGGGCCTGGTCGGCGGTAAAACGCCGGTGCATCAGAACATATAGGAGGTACGAGAGGGAAGGGGATACCCCCTTTCGTCGAATCCGGCGGCTCGGCGGTCCCTCCCTCGACGCCCGCGCCGTGGCCGTCACGTCCAGGTCCAGCCCCCGACCCGGCGGAAGCCCATCTTCAGGATGGCCGCGCCCGTGCCCCGTTCGCAGGTGATCCGCGCCGATTCGGCCTCGTGCGAGTCCAGTTAACGGTACTGCCGGCGGTCGTGCAGGTATTGGAGGACGAAGACAGGATGGTCCGGGACGGAGGCGATGAACTCTTGGTTCGGGGCGGCCTTGGAGCGAAGGGAAACCAGCCTTCCCATTTCCGGCTCGAGCGAAAGGACGTCTCCAACAGTCTCCAGGACGTACAAACTCTCGGCCACGCTCTATCTTCCTTCTTGGGAGACGGCATGATCTGTATCGCCCCCGATCGGCGTGCGTCAAGGCCTGCCCTGACGGATTACGCGGACACGGACGAAAGGCCGGGCCCCGGGCGTCCGTCCGGCCGATCCATCTACTGATAGATCTCGGCCGGGCCCAGGATCTGCGGGTAGTGCGGCCGCAGAAAGCGCCGCGTCAGGTAGCACAGCTCGCATTTCTGCCGCACCTGCCCGGGTGCGTCGAAGCCGTGCCAGCGGCGGGCGAACTCCGCCAGCCCGTAGGGCCCCTCCCGGCTCAGTATCCCGGCGACGAAATTGGCATTTTGCAGACCCTTGGACATCAGCTCGCCCACGGGCGTGCGGTCCGCCTTGCCCAGGATGACGCCGCAATTGGTCTGAATGTTGTCGTAAGCGTCGATGTGGATCTCCCAGATCCCGGCGGCGTCGAATTCGGCCGGGCAGTGCCGGGGCTGCTCCTGGCCGGTCCAGCCGCGCATGGGGGGAACCTGGTCGATCGGAAACGGATTGACGAACCGGGCAAGCTCCGTGCACGCCCTGCCGGTGAGCATCGGCGGACGGCCGCGGACGTAGGCGGCGAGCCTTGCCTCGTCGGTGGCGATCGCGGCCCACTGGCGAACCTGCTCGTCGGAGACATCGGGGGCCCAGACGTTCTCGGCGCCGAACATCTCCACGGCCACGCGCCTTACCAGGAGGAAGCGCTCCGGCGGGACGAACTCCTGGTGGTAGGGATCGCAGCTCAGCAGCACCCCGAAGACGCCGTGTCGCTTGAAGAACCCGAAGCGCTCCCTGACGACGGCCTCGCCCGCCGCAAACGAGCAGTTGGTCTCGATGAAGTGGGGCGATAGGCCCCGGCGGCTGGCCAGCTCCAAGGCCGCGGCCAGAACGTCCCAGTACAGGATCGGCTCGCCGCCGGCGATGTGCACGACCCTTCCCAGCCGGTGCAGTTGCGCCAGGTAGTCGGCGCATCTGTCCGGGGACATGACGACGTCAGGCTGGTCGCCGCCGCAGGCGAACAGGCAATGCCGGCAGGAGATGGTGCAGCGATAGGTGAACAATATCGCCGCTACCTTCAGCTCGGTGCCCGCCTTGGCCAAGCCAACCTGCCGGATGCGAGCGTCGACGCCGTCTCTGGGCATGCGGGGCTCCTGAGCCGGCGGCCTCCCCGGCCGCCAGGGATCATGTTAGGGGCGAGCCGGCGCCGCGGCAATGGCCGGGGCATTCCACGATCGCCTCCTCGGGGCGGCATTCGTCCGCGCCGAACGTCCTGCGGCCGCCGCCGCCGCGGAGCCAGCGCGGAACGAACCTTGCCACGCGCCCGCCCAACGCCGCGGGCTTCATCGACATCTGCAAGAATCAATTCCTCAATCAGTTACAAGAAAAATCCCTTGTGGTCCCGGCAACGCTGAGGCCGCGCCGATGCAGCGTAAGGGCGCTGGCTTTCCGTGCCGCTCCCAGCCTGATTGAGTGCTGTATATACCCGAGCAGGCCGCCCAGAAAGGCCCGAATTAGATCTAGGTAGTTTACCTGAGAATGGCCTAGGTACAATACCCTATCTTTTGGCGCAACATGGGTTTCCGGTAAAAAGTCCGGCTTTTTCCTTGTTGAAACTGCCGGACGGAGTTAGAATAACCACCCGCTTTGTTGGACCCCAGGCACGGAGGTGTGGGGGAAGGCTGGCGGGAACGTTTCGTCCCTGCCGGGAAGATTCTCTTTTTGTTCAAGTGACCAGACCCCTTT
This sequence comes from uncultured Planctomycetaceae bacterium, assembly GCA_964401385.1. Lineage (GTDB taxonomy): Bacteria > Planctomycetota > Phycisphaerae > SM23-33 > SM23-33 > CAYNYF01. The sequence continues at coordinate 23,023 of CAYNYF010000016.1, forward strand.
TCGCTGGGCGTCTGGCTGCGGGCTGCCAGCCCGCAACGATTGGACATAACGGAAACAGGGGTGAGCCAGCGACCGACCTTTGCCCGAAGGCGCTGGCCCACTCCGGGACGGCGGGGGTGGGTTTGTTCCCCCGCCACCGGCCTTATCTATTTATATGCGGGTCGTCGTAGGCTGTTGTGGATGCACGAAAAAACAGAGGTGGACCAGCAACCGACGCTTGCCCGAAGGCACTGGTCCACCCCGGGACGGCGGGGGAGATCTCTCTCCCGTCACCGGCCTTAATTGAATTCTAGCATCGGCGGGCATGAATTGCAACGGGTAATGCACCGGCAGATGGGCGGGGGGGGCAAGAGCCGAACCTCCGCGGCACCGAGGCCGGAGCGCCCGGTCAAGGCGTGAGTCGATCCGTCTCACGTCCGCCGGGCAGAAAGGAAGGTAGCAGCATGGGAGCCAGGACGGCCAGGTATCTGCTAGCGGCGCTGGCCTTGGCGATGGCGGCGCCCGACGGGATGGGAGCAGGCACGGTCTACGAGGCCATCACGGACGCGGCCGACCGCTTGGTCGCTCAGCAAGGCGGAGACGGGAGATGGCCGGGGGAGGAAGGCTTTACCGGCGCGATCGTGCCCGGATTGACCCACAGCTATGGGCGGACCGGGACGGCATCCTACAAGACCGCCGCCGAGATCAGCGGGAACTACATGATGACCTCCGCCGGGGGCAACTATTACGGCGACGAGGCCTACGCGCTGACATGTGTGAGCATGATCTCGGCCACGCCCCACAACAACCCGTGGCGGAGCGCGGTGGCCAATTTCTACGAAGCGGTCAAGGACTCCGCCAGCGGCACCAGCGGCTATATCAGCGGCCTGATCAGCGGGACGGATCCTTCTAACGCGGCGTTCTACATGGCGCATCACACCGTGGCGGCCGATTACGTCGACGCGGACGACAAGGACGTCTGGCGCGACAGCCTTATCGGTACCCTGGCCCAAATCGAGGACACCGCCGTGTACCCGGTGATGAGTCTGGGCGTGTGCACGTGGGCGCTGGCCCAGAGCGGGCCCATGGACGGCACGTGGGTCGACATCACGGCCCCGACCCATTCGACGTGGTTCAAGAAGACGCTGGCGGACCTGCCGGACATGCTGCTGTCTCACCAGGTGCCCGAGGGGGAGGACCACGCCGGCAGCTTCTACTGGCGCTTCGACCACACCGACGGCGATCCCGGGGGCGAATACCTCGTCAGCGGATTCACCGAGGACACCCTCTTCGGGATGCTGGGGCTGATGGCGGCCCATCAGACCGACTGCAGCGTCAACTACTACCCGCAGATTCTGGCCGCCAGGGACGCCTTGGTGTACGGGGTGGCACCGGACGGCCGGGTCTACGAGCACATTTGGGAAGGCGGCTACGACTATCACGCCTATGCCGGCGAGGCCCTCGAAGCCATCTGCGTGTTGCCGCGCCCCGGCGATGCCAACGAGGACGGCGTCGTGGACGGCGGCGACTATACCATCTGGGCGGACAACTACTCCTCCACCGGCCTTCCCACCTGGCCGCATGGCGGCTTCGTCTACGCCAACTTCAACGAGGATGACAGGGTGGACGGTGGCGACTACACGATCTGGGCCGACAACTACCACTGCGGCGCCGGGGGCGCGTCGGTCCCCGAGCCGGCCTCGCTGGCGCTGCTGGCCCTCGGCGGCCTGCTGCTGTGCCGTCGACGACGGAAGGCAGCGCTGTCAAGCCCCATGGCCGGCGACGATCGCCGGCCGGGAGGCGCCGGGCGGGACGGGCTCGGCCGGGCATTCAGACGCATGGTCGCCAAGCCAAACAATGGCCAGCGCCGGGCGCCTTGGTTGCCCGTCGTGATGGGAATGCTCCTGGTCGCGGCGGCGATCTGCACCGTCGGCGTTGGCGGGGCCGTCGCGGCCCCGGATCCCAGGGCGTACTTCCTCGGCGGGCAGGCGGCGGAGGAGGCCCTGCTGTTTGACCCGTTCACCTTGACGACTTTGCCCTTGAGGGATGCCACGAAGGCGCCGAGCGGGCGCGGGGCAGCACGCCCCGCCGAGGCCACTGGCGGCTCCGTCGCGCCGGCCGCGGCGGCCGAGAAGGCCGCGACGGGGGGCTCGCCCGGCCGGCCGCCGCCATGGCCCCCGGGCAGGCCCCCGATCCGGAGCCCGTACCGGCCGCCTTTGATCTGAAGACTGTCTATCTCGCCCTGGCCGGAGGATATGCCCAACCGCGGGAAGGCCGGCCGGGCCGAGATGCGTGCATACCCGCAGGGAATGCGGGATCTCTCGCCGACGGATTGGCTGGGTTGAACGGCTGACCGCACCGTCTGAGGGCGTCGGGGCGTCAGCCGGACAGAGGTTGAGAGATTATGAACCTCGTATGCAGAGCGGCACGGGTCGGCGGGTGCGCCCCGGTTATTGCCTCAGTGTTGGTACTGGCCCTCTTGGCCGGGTGCGGGCCTGCCAGATCGCCGACGGCCGCGGAGCTGGCCGCATTTGCGAATGCCGGGCCGGTCCGGCCGAAGCTGGATCTGGACAGCCTGGTAAAGGCCAAGCTGCCCGCCGGCCCGTACCGGGTCGTGGCCGGGGACGTATTGGAGGTGCAAATCCCCACGATCATGCCGGAGGGGGCCGCTGCATCAGCGAGCACAGTGCAACTGTTCCTGTGCCGCGTCGACGAGTCGGGAGAAATCTGCCTGCCCATCGTCGGCCAGATCCAGACGGGGGGAAAGACCCTCCCCCAGATCGAATCGGCCGTCACGGCCGCCTACCATCCCAAGTACGTGCTGGAGCGTCCTTCCGTGGTCGCCCGGGTGGCCGAGCACCACACAACCGGCGTGTCCGTCCTGGGGGCGGTCAGTCAGCCCGGCATCTACCGACTCCGCAGCGATGAGATGTCGCTGGTGGCGCTGCTGATGAAGGCCGGGGGCATCGTCGAAGACGGCGCCAGCGCCATTCGCGTCAATGGCACCGGCGAGGGCGGCAAGGTCCGCAAGCTCGTCCTGCCCGTGAAGGGGCTCAGCATCCCCTTTGCCGACGTGGCGCTGCAAGGTGGAGAAACCGTCGAGGTCGAGCGCCTGGACCCCCAGCTCTTCACCGTCACGGGGCTGGTCAACAAGCCCGGGGCGTTTCCGTATCCGCCCGGGGCGAGCTACAGCCTGTTGCAGGCCTTGGCCTTTGCCGGCGGGATCGACGACACCGCCGACCCCCGCTACGCGAAAATTTACCGCCAGGACGCCGAGGGCAAGATCCTCGCGGCGGTGTTCCCGATCTCCAGCAAGCACCTCACCCAGGCCCCCGGTATCGCCATCAAGCCCGGCGACGTGGTGGCGGTCGAGCATACGCCGCGGACGCGGACGCGGCGGGCGCTGGCAGGTGTCTTCCGGATCGGGACGGGGGCGTACCTCGGCGCCACGTACAACCTCAACCCGGGCCAATAGCAGCCACCGCCCGGCACGCGCTTGCCGGGCCGGCCGGCGGGATGGGAAGGAAGTCAATGAACGGAAGCGGGAGAAACAGACGGCAGACGGACGAGGAGGCCCTGCCGGCGCCGGCGGTGGAGGCGGAGGTCCACCGCCCCGGCCTGCTGCGGGTGATCTGGGAGCGGCGCTGGCTTGTCCTGGGCGTGACGGCCGCGTGCCTGGCCGCCGGCCTGACCTACCTCGTCCGGGCCACGCCCATCTACACCAGCACCGCGCGGCTGTACGTGGAGCAGCGGGGGCCGAAGATCATCACCGAAACCGAAGGGGTCATGACCCAGTCGAAGAACTACCTGTTCACGCAGAGCGAGCTGGTCAAGTCCACGCCCATCGTCACCGACGCGCTGGAAAAGCCGGACATCCGGCCAATGAAGACGTTCGCCGACATCGACAACCGGACAGCGTTCGTGAAGAAGAATCTGGAGGTCGACGTCGGCAAGAAGGACGACATCATCAGCGTCTCGTTCGACTCGCCCTATCCCAAGGAGGCCGCCCAAATCGTCAACGCCGTGGTGGGCGCCTACATCGACTACCAGGACAGCCAAAGGCGCTCGACTGCGGCGGAGGTGCTGAAAATCCTGCAAAAGGAGAAGGCCAAGCGGGACGCCGAACTCCAGGCCAGGCTCAACGAGGTGCTGGAGTTCAAGCGGGAGAAAGGGGCACTGTCGCTTGAGGGCGAGCAGGGCAACGTCGTCCTCCAGCAGGTGGCCAAGCTCTCCGACGCCCTGACCACGGCCCAACTGGACAGCCTGGACGCCGAGGCCGCCTACGAGGCGGCAAAGGCGGTCAAGGACGATGCGGCCAAGGTCAGGCAACTGGCCGCGGCCCAGCACGCCAGGGGAATCTACATCTCCACGACCAACGAGGAGTCCATCCTGCGGGAGCGGCTGCGCGCAGCCAGGCAGGATGTGCAGCAGCTCCGGCGAAGGTACACGGAAGACCACCCGGCCGTGCGGGCGGCGCGGGACCGGGTGGACGAGCTGAAGGGCGATCTCGACGGGCAGGAAGAGGAGTTCGCCGAGGCCTACCTGGCCATCGCCCAGCAGCGGGTCCTGGTCGCCAGGAAGAGGCAGGGGCAGTTGCAGGCCTCCTTCGACCAGCAGCAGGGGCTGGCCCAGGAGCTCAACGTCGCCACGGCCGAGTACGCCATGCTCCAGTCGCAACTGAACCGGACGGAAAGGCTCTGCGAGATCCTGGACAATCGCATCAAGGAGATCAACGTCACCGAAGACACCGGGGCGCTGAACATCAGCATCCTGGAGGTGGCCAAGGCGCCCCCCTCCCCCAGCAAGCCGCTAAAGGCACGCACCATGGCCATCGCCCTGGTGCTGGGGTTGATGCTGGGCGTCGGCGGCTCGCTGCTGAGGGACTGGATGGACCAGCGCCTGCGCTCGGCCGACGAGGTGTCCGCGGCCCTGGGCACGCCGGTGCTGGGGGTGATACCGCAGATGGCCGCCAAGGAAGCCTCGATGCCGGACCGGGGCCAGCGGGTGCAACTGGACCCGAAGTCGCACGCCGCCGAGGCCTACCGCACCGTCCGCACGGCCGTCTACTTCGGCGTCCCCGACGGCCACGCCAAGACGCTGCTGGTCACCTCCCCGGGCGCCGGCGACGGCAAGACCACCCTGGTCAGCAACCTCGCCATCGCCATGGCCCAGGCCGGCCAGCGGACGCTCGTGCTGGACGCCGACTTCCGCAGGCCCATGCAGCATGAGATCTTCAAGGTCGAATGCAAGGCTGGCCTGTCGAACGTGCTGGCCGGCAGAGGCAGCGCTGACGATGTCATCCAGCGCACGGAAATCGAGAACCTCGAGGTCCTGCCCTGCGGGCCGGTGCCGCCGAACCCTTCGGAGATGCTCAACAGCCAGGCCTTCGCCGACCTGCTGGAGAAGCTCTCCGGCAGGTACGAGCACATCGTGCTGGACTCACCGCCGGTGATGCCCGTCGCCGATGCCCGCATCCTCGGGGCCATGTGCGACGTGACCGTGCTGGTCCTGCGGGCCGAGAAGTCCACCCGCCGGGCCGCCGAGGAGGCCCGCGAGGGCCTGCTGAGCGTCGGGGCACACATCCTGGGGGCCGTGGTCAACGGCGTGTCCCGCCGGCGGGGCCGGTACGGCTATTACGGCTATTACGGGGGCTACTACAAAGACTATTACGGCTATGGGTACGGCCGCAGGTCGCGCGAAAAGGAGGCACCAGAGGCAGCCGCTGGCCAAGAGGCCGTGACTGCCAGCAAGGAGGAGTCAAGCTAAGTGCAGCAAACGCTGCACAATTTGTCCGAGGCCCAGCGAGAACGACTAGGCAGGTTTGGGACCACGCAGTGCGTGGACATCCACTGCCACTGTCTGCCCGCCCTGGACGACGGTCCGTCGACGATCGTTGAGGCCGTTGCCATGTGCCGGGCGCTTGTGGCGGACGGCATCACCGTCGTCGTTGCCACGCCCCACCAACTGGGCCGCTACGACGGCCACAACGAAGCGGCCGATGTCCGCCGGGCCGTGGCCTCGCTGAATGCGACCTTGGCGGCAGAAGGCGTGCCCTTGACCGTGCTGCCCGGCGCGGATGTCCGCCTGGACGAGCGGATCCCGGAGTTGCTGGCCGCCGACCGCATCCTGACGCTGGCCGACGGCGGCGAGCACCTGATGGTGGAACTGCCTTCCGAGACCTTCATCGACCTGGGCCCGCTGGTGGCGAAGCTGTCCGCCAGCGGTCTCAGGACGATCGTTTCCCACCCCGAGCGGCATGAAATCCTTGCCCGGCGCCGGCTCGCGGTGATGCCCTGGCTGAGGGCCGGGGCCACCCTCCAGCTCACCGCCGCCAGCCTGCTGGGCGAGTTCGGCTCGGCCGCCGAAGCGGCCGCGTGGTATTGGCTTGGAAGGCATCCGGGCACGCTGGTCGCCACGGACGCCCACGATACCGCCGGCCGCGGGCCGCGGATGTCGCAGGCGATCGACGCTATTGCCCGGCGGCTGGGGCATCTGCGGGCCAAGCGAGCGTGTATCGACAACCCGCTGCGGATGCTGCGCGGCCGGGAGCTGCCGGCGCCGCCGGCGAGGGTGAGGCTGGGAGGTCGCGCGTGAACGATCGACCCGTGGACATTGCCGCCACAGATGCCCCGGTCAGCCGGTTCGACACCGTCATCGAGTGGCTGATGATCGCCCTGCTGGCCTTCATGCCGCTGGCCTTCGGCGCGGTGGAGGCCTGGAGCGAGATGGCGGTGATCTGCCTGGCCGGGGCGATGGCGCTGTGCCTGGGTCTGAAGCTCACCCTCCGCCGCGGCAGCCGGATCGCGTGGTCGTGGGCGTACGTGCCCATGGGCCTGTTCCTGCTTCTGGCCGCACTGCAACTTGTTCCCCTGCCGACCGGCTTGGTCTCCGCCGTCTCCGCGAACACCGCGTCCACCAAGACCTCTCTCCTGGGGGACCTGCCCGACGCCGCCGAGAGGTTGACCTCCATGACGATCAGCTTTTACCCGCTGGCCACGAAGCACGACCTGCGCCTGCTGCTGGCGGTGGCAGTGGTCTTTTTCGTCGTCGTCAACGTCTATCGCCGCCCGGAGCAGATCAAGCGGCTGCTGGGGGCCGTCGCCATCATCGGCGGCGGCATCGCCCTGCTGGCGCTGGCGCAGGTCATCTCCCGGACCGGCAAGATCTACTGGCTGGTGCCGACCGGAACAAAGATTGCCGACGCCGGCACGTTCGTCAACCACAGCAATTACAGTCAGTTCATGAATCTGTCCATCGGGGCGGCGCTGGGGCTGCTCATTGTCAAGTTGCATGAGGGCTTCCAGGGCGTCCGCGTGACCCTTCCCGGCGTCTTCGAGCGCCTGGCGGGCCCGAAGGGCCGGATCGTCTGGTACCTGGTCGGGGGGATAGCGCTGGCCGCGGCCACGGTCTTCCTTTCCCTCAGCCGCGGCGGGGCGGTCGCGCTTCTGATCGCCGGCGCCTTCACCGCCCTGGTCATCGCCTCCAAGCGGGCGCTGGGCGGGCGCGGCTGGATCATGGCGGTGATGGCGCTCGGGGCATTTGTCTGCGTGCTGTACGTGGGCTTCGACGCGGTCTACGACCGCCTGTCCACCCTCCGCGAGATGCGCGAATACGGTGGAAGGTGGCAGATCGTCAAGGACATCGGTCTGGCCTGGACGCGGTTTCCCGCGGTCGGAACGGGCCTGGGGACCCACGAGGTGGTCTACCCCATGTTCGACCGCTCCACCACCTCCGCCCTGGCCGCCCACGCCGAGAACGAATACGCCCAGGCGGCCGAGGAGACGGGCATCATCGGCCTGGGCCTCTTGATCGCCTTCGGGGCAATCGTCTGGGCCGGCTACGCCCGCTGCGTCCGCCGCATACGCCTTCCCATCCGCTCGGCCGCATTCGGGCTGGGCTTCGGCCTGGTGGCCATCATCGTCCACAGCTTCAGCGACTTCGGCCAGCACCTGCCGGCCAACGCCTCTCTCTCGGCCGTTTCCTGCGGGCTGCTGGTGGCCTTGGCCAGGATGGGCCGGCACAACCCCCACGGGCCCGCGGAGCTTGCTATCCACGGCCGCTACAGACCGCTGGCCGTGGCCGTGCTCGCGGGCGTCATCGGCCTGTGGGGCTGGGCGATCCTCGGCGCCAACGATGCACGCTGCGCCGAGGCCCATTGGGAGCAGGCCCTGCGGGTTGAGGACCGGCTCCGCAAGGACGGCTGGCTGGGCAGCAACGACGATTACGCCGCCCTGATTTCCGAGGCAGCCGCGGCCGCGGACTGCGAGCCCGGCAACGTCAAGTATCACCACTGGATGAACGTCTACCGGTGGCGGTCGATCAGCCGGGTCGTGGACCCGCAGACCGGGAAGGTCGTCGTCACGCCCCGGATCCTGGAATTCACCCAACGCATCGTCAAGGAGCTGCACGCGGCCCGCGCCCTGTGCCCGACCTTCGGGGCGACGTACTGCATGGTCGGCCAGCTCGAGAAGTTCATCCTGAACCGCCCGGTCGGCACCCAGCACATTCAAACCGGCTATGAGCTGGCGCCGTGCGATCCCACCGCCTGCTTCGTCGCCGGCCTGCTCGATGCCGAACAAGGCAAAGCCGACGATTCGCTGGAAAAGCTCCGGCGGGCCGTGGCCCTGGACGGCGGACTCTTCAGGGAGGCGGTGGACGTCTATGCCCGGCAGACCAACCGGGCCGATCTGGCCGTTGCCCTGGCCGGCGACGACGCCGGGCGGCTGTTCCACGTGGCCAGGGTCCTCAGCGACAGCCACGAACACAACGACCTGGCGGCCCGGGCCCGGACCAAGGCGGTGGCGGCCCTCAAGGCCCGCTGCCGGCAGCCGGACGCGTCGGCCGGCGAGCTGGCGTCGATGGCCAGCCTGTGCCGCCAGGACAAGAACTACGCCGAGGCAGTTGCCTACTACCGCCGGGCCCTGGCCTTAGACTACGGCCAGGTGGGCTGGCGGCTGGGATTGGCGCGGGCCCTGGCCGAAACCGGGCAGGTTTCCGAGGCCATGCAGGAGGCCCGGATCTGCCTGCGTCTGCGGCCGCAGATGACGGCCGCGCGGAAGCTGATCGAGAAGCTGAGCGTCCTGCCGGCCGCGCCGGGGCAGTAGCCCGCGAGCGGCCCGCAGCGGCAATACAGGCGTTTTGAAACTCGTCGGTGAGCCGACGGGGACGGAGTACGCGCTGAGCTGGCCGCATGTTTAAGCTTTCCGACAATCCGCCGGTGCTTTCTCCCCACGTCGACAGCCTCACGGAGCTGGACGGCCGCTGGTGGGTCGCCCACACCAAAGGCCGCTTCGAGAAGGCCTTCGCCTGGGATTGCAGCCGCCGGGGCATCGGGTACTTCCTGCCGATGATCGAGCGCGTGCGGATCTACAAAGGGAGAAGGCACCATGTCCTGCTGCCGCTGTTCACCTCGTACGTCTTTTTCTGCGGCGACGAGATGGCTCGCTACGAGGCCGTTTGCACGAACCGCCTTTGCCGAGTGATCGAGGTCTACGACCAGGAGCAGTTGATCGATGAGCTGACCCAATTGGAGCGGGCCGTCACAGGCGAGGCCGAGCTTGATCCGTATCCCTTCGCCGCGGAGGGGCGGCGATGCCGCATCCGCACGGGGCCGTTCCAGGGGCTGGCCGGCGTGGTCATCCGCCGCGACAAGCTGACCCGCATTGTGCTGGAGGTGAGCATGCTGGGCCAGGGGGCGGCCATGGAAGTCGACGCCGACCTGCTGGAGCCGGCCGACTAGCCCGGATATTTCATGACGTTCTTGCGTGAATTGCCAGAAGATGACTTCGCGACCGAAGTCATAACGATCAATGCAGAGGAGGTACCCGGACAGACTGTTCCTTCCGGCGCGGGCATTTTGGTCGCTCGGCAAGGCCGCACAAGCGAGATTCCGCAGGCGTATCTCTGCGATACGCCGAGGACAGCTCGCGCGGAGAACGCAGCCGACGGCCAAAAGGCTCCGCCGGACGTGAGAAGGTCATGAAATGTTCGGGCTAAGCAGTCATTCCCCCGGCGCAGAGCCGCCGGTTGTGACGTTTCCGTATCATTCCCAAGGACTTCCGTGAAGACCTACCTGTACACGTGGCTGGGGGCGGCCTTTGCCGCCCTGGTGAGTACGGCCGTCGTCATCTACCTGGCCCGACGGCTGAAGCTCTATGACCGCCCCGGGGTGCGAAAGGTCCACGGCACCCCCGTGCCGCGGCTGGGCGGACTGGCCATCGCCGCGGCGGCATTGGGCATGATCGTGTGCGTGTTCCTGCTCGACAACGCCATCGGCCAGGCGTTCCGCGAGGTGCAGACGCCGCTGATCGCCGTGCTGGCCGCGGCCGTGTTCATGCTTGTCGTCGGCCTCATCGACGACATCCGCGGCCTGCCGGCCAAGACCAAACTTATCGTCCAATTGATCGCCGCCGCGGCTGTCTGCGGCTTTGGCGTGCGCATCCAATCGTTCTCCGTGGCCGGCTGGTTCATCCTGGACTTCGGCTGGCTGGCCTGGCCGATCACCATGTTTTGGATCGTCGGCATGACCAACGCCGTCAACCTGATCGACGGCCTGGACGGCCTGGCGGCGGGGATCTCGGCCGTCGCCTGCGGGGTCATCGCCGTATTCGCCCTGCATTCCGGCAACCCGGTCATGGCCGTGCTCATGCTGGCGCTGCTGGGGAGCCTGATGGGCTTTCTGGTCTTCAACTTCAACCCGGCCAAGATCTTCATGGGCGACGGCGGCACGTACTTCCTCGGCTTCATGCTGGGCTCTGCCAGCGTGATGTGCGCCGCAAAGTCGACGACCCTCGTCGGCCTGGCCCTGCCGGCCGTGGCCCTGGGCGTGCCGATCTTCGACACGCTCTTCAGCATCGTCCGACGATTCCTGGAGCGGCGATCGCTGTTCGCCCCGGACCGAAGCCACATTCACCACCGGCTGCTGGCCATGGGCCTGTGCCAGCGGCACGCGGTCCTCCTCATGTACGCCGCGACGCTCCTGGCCGCGGGGTTCGGGATGCTCATGATCCTCACCCGCGACGCCCGCACGATTATCGTGCTGGCATCCGTCCTGGTGCTGTTGCTGCTGCTGTTCAGGGCGGTCGGCGCCGTTAGGTTGCGGGAGGCATTCGCCGCCATTCGGCGGAATGCGGCCGTCGCCCGCGATGCCAAGGAAGAGCGGCGCGACTTCGAAGAGGCCGAGTTGCTGTTGCGCGAGGCGCGTTCGTTCGATGCCTGGTGGCGGGCCGTCTGCCTGGCCGCCGGCCAACTGGCATTCTCCCGCCTGTCGCTGCCTGTCAGCAAACGTGACGGCACAGCGCGGACGCTCATCTGGCGCCGCCCCCGGCCGGAACTCGGCCGCGACGAAGCGCTGCGCATGAGCCTGCCGATTCCCGACCGTCGTTCCGGCCCGCCTTTGCGCCTGGAGATCGATGTCTCTGTTGACGGCTCCGTGGAGTCCGGCGGCCGCCGCGCCGCCCTCTTCACCCGCCTTCTCGACGAACACAGCCTCGCCAGCTTGCTGCAACACGAGGTTTGACGGTCGCCCCGCAAGTCGATGAGCGGCTCCCATTGTCGAATGGCCAAATGGCTTAGACCCAAAGGTGTCCCGCCTGGATCCACCAGCGGAAGCGGTGGCCGGCCAGAGTCTGTCCCGTTCGCCTCTGGCCAAGCGCTCGCCGAGAGCACACACCAGTCTCGCCCGCTGCCGTCCCTTATCACGAGCGCACTGTCCACCTACGGCGTTGTCGCCATCGGCACCCTTATCGTTCTTTTTCTGACGCCCCTTATCATCCGCAGGCTCGGCAAGGAAGCGTACGGCGTCTGGGTCCTCGTCACTATCATCGTTGGCTACGCGGGCCTGTTGGATCTGGGCGTCTCCGCGGCGGTTCGGCGTTTCGTCGCTCGCCATGCCGGCACCGGCAACACGGCCGGTATGAACGGCGCGCTTGGCTCGGCCATGGCTGTCTTCATCATCATGGGCCTTGCAGCCGCGTCGCTGCTCCTGGTCGGCACCGACCACGTCGTCGGCTGGTTCAACACGTCGGCCGAGATGACCCGGGGCTTCCAGCTCGCCCTCCGCATCATGGCCCTCGCCCTGGCCTTCGGGCTGCCCGGCCGCGTGTTCTTGGCTGCCCTGTCCGCCCGGGAGGCGTTCCTTCAGGTCAACGCCCTCCACATCGGCCGCCAGGTCCTCGTTGCGTCTCTGACGGTCGTCGTCGTACTGCACGGTCTCGGGGTGGCTGGCATCGCGGCCGTCACGTGCGGCGTCGGCCTGCTCTTTGTGCTGGCAGTCTACTTGACGTGCCGGCGGATGTTCCCCGAGATGCGCTTCAGCCCCCTGGGCGCTGCCCGCCGACAGTTGACGCCGATGCTCAGCTATGGCGTGTTTGCCCTGCTGCTGGTGCTGGCCGATAAGTTGCGGTTCCGCGTCTCGGCCGTCGTGGTTGGCAAGATGATTGGGGTGAAGGAGGTCGCTTTCTTCAACGTCGCGGCCATGCTGTGCAATCAATGCGGTCACCTGCTGGCCATCGCCGGCCTTGTGCTCGTGCCGCGGCTCAGCCGTCTGGACGGACACGGGAACGAAGACGCCATTCGCGCCCTGTTCATCCGTGGCAGCAGGACGGCCGGCCTCTTCGCCGTCCTGCTCTTCAGCTCGGTCATGATCCTCGGTCGCACGATCCTGCGCCTCTGGGTCGGCCCGGAGTTCCATCGCAGCTTCCCGGTCATCCTGATACTGGCGCCGGCCTATTGCTTATTCCGCTCCCAGGCCATCGCCCTGTCGCTGGCCCTGGCGAAGGGCCGGCACCGTTTGCTGGCCGTCGTCATGGTCGTCGAGGGGGTCGTCAACGTCACACTTAGCGCGCTGCTGGCGCCGGTTTGGGGCATTTACGGCGTCGCCATCGGCCTAGCGGCGCCGATGGCCGTCAGCGCTGTCATCGTGTGGCCGTGGTGCACGGCACGCGTCGCCAACTTGACGGTCCGGCGCTACTACCGGGAGGTACTTGCCAGGCCGTGGATTACCTTTGTCCTGGCCGCTCTGGCCGGTCTGCTTCCGGGCGCCCTCATTGGCTGGTCCACTCTTACGGTGCTGCTGAGCGCGGTTGTGGCCGCGGCCGTTGTCTTGGTCATGATGGCCTCGGAGGTCCGGGAGACGATGCGCGTCGCCGTGCGCTGGGCGTCCCGCGCACGACTGGGCTCGCACACCCAATAGGGTGCAGCGTGGACAGAACTTGCGCCGAGCAGCGGAGTCTGAATTAACACAAGCGCCCGCCAACACCGACGGCGGTCATATATCCCAGCGAGCTCCCCGACGGCAGTGTTATACTACGCGTGCGTATTCCCAAGCGACCATTGGTCCCAAACAAGGTTCGTTCCCTACTGTACTACCTTTATTGCAGGAAGGGGTCACGGCTCAGGCGGGGGATTGAGTGAGGTGGCGCGCGCTCGTGAAAGCTTCTGAGGTAATGGCCATGAAGAATATGCGCGTATTCTTCTTAACAGGTGAATGGGCCGGGCTCAGACTGTTCATCCGAGGAGAATCTGATGAACCAGAGGGCATGCCTTCTCGCCACCTCCCTTGGTCGCGCTATAAGGAACGAGGATACGAGGTGCACGTCTTTGTGCTCGGCGACTTTCAGGAGGGCAAGGTTGTTGATTGTCATGGATGCAAGATCCATCTGACTTCGAGGCCACAGCTCCTCCAGAGGATGACCCGACCTGGTCTGCTTGGTCGCTTCCTAGCTAGGCTTCGGTTCCCGGTCGATTGCATCGTCATATATCGAGCAGTAGCTTCAGTCGCCGAGCGATTCCGTCCGGCCATCGTCTATGCGTCGGGGACCTGGGGTGTGTTTGTGGCGTGGTGGCTGGCCAAACGCTACGACAGCATGTTTGTTAAGCGCTTCTACGGGACGTTCATCCACTCGTGGTGGTTCCTCAAACGGGGGCTCAGCAAGCACCTCTCGTGTTTGCTGAAGTTCCCGGCTTGGCTATGGCCTTGCGATCTGCTTATCGTTACCAACGATGGGACCAGTGGTGATAAGGTGGCAGAGAAGTTAGGAATCGACAAGGGCAAATTCCGAATCTGGCTTAACGGCGTTGACAAAGAGTGGTGCCCTGACGGTCAGAGCTCGGAAGCGATTCGAGTAAGCCTGGGGTTGTCGAAGGATGACTTTGTGCTCCTATGTGTCAGCAGGCTGGATTGATGGAAGAGACAGGACAGAGTCATCCGGGCGATGCCACTGATTCTCAAGAACGTGCCCGAGGCCAGATTGGTGATCGTCGGGGACGGGCCGGAACGGGAACAACTCCAGATGCTCGTTGCTCATCTGGGGTTGGGTGACTCGGTGCACTTCACCGGAATGGTCTTGCACTCCAAGGTCCGAGAAATGATGAGCATTGCTGACGTCTTTCTACAAACAAACGACTTGTCCTGCTTGGGCAACACCCTGTTGGAGGCGCTCGCATGCGGCAGGACGATCGTTACGTGGGATGTCGGAACGACCCGCGATGTGATTGCCGACGGGGTGAACGGTTGCTTGCTACCCAATGCAGAGCCAGACACGATTGCGGACGCCGTGACGGCCTTGGCGCGAGACCCGGCAAAGCGACAGCTACTGGCCCGCGGAGCAACAGAGTTTGCAGAACAGCACCTTCAGTCTTGGGATGAGCGTTTGGATATGGAGATACAGCTCGCGGAGAGAATCTATGCTCGGCGCCACGGACCTAACCGGCTTTCCTGATCATCTCGATGATGACCGGAAGCCATCGGTGGGGTCAATGTGGTAATGCGGTCGCATTCCCGACTTCCGCTTTGCCCGGCGCGGGGGCCAGCGCCCAAGAAGTGCGGGGATAGACTGATCCTGTCCGTGCTAATCATCTATCTTTGCTGGGCTCCCTTGGAGGCGCATATAACTCGCGCGACCACCCTAACGAGGTATCTTTGCCTGGGTGTCGCAGGAGCTACGCTCTTGGCGTTCATGGCATATTTAATGGCTAACCGCTCCGGGTTTGGAGTAGCCGGGAGTGGCCTACGATGGGCTGTATTGGCGCTCCTCGCAGCGGATGGCGCGAGCTATCTGGTGAATGGGGGCCTCCATGGGCCTCACGAGCTCGTTCGCTTCTATCCCTCTAGGCTTGTCCTGGTCGTACTGACTGGCCTAGTGGCATACAGACTCGCGCGTCTGAAGGTTCTCACTATCCGTGCAATCACCCTTCTGAGCGTCATGATGTCGGGGGGTCTGATGCTGAGCATGTTAGTCGCGAAGCTTACCGGCGTTCAATTGGCACATTCTTATCGCGGCGTCGCTCAGGCTGGAGGTATCGGCGGGACCCATTTGCCAGGCTATCTCATGGCTTTTTCCTTGCCGGGGCTCGCCGCCCTCCGCCGGGTGCTGCTGAAGTACAGCATTATGGGGCTAATCCTCGTTGCGATCATGCTAACCTACGGGAGAGGCGCCCTTGCCTGCGCCGCTCTCGCGGTGGCATTGGCCATTCTGTTTGACTACCAGCAAGGACACCGACTTCGGCCGCGCCTATTGGGTGTAGCGATAGTAAGCACCTGTATCGCGGTACCAGTGATGACCGTTGGGGTCGAGCAACTTGTGCCTCGGTGGCGAGGCCTTTACGACCTGGAGGCCACAGCCATGTCGATGAGAGATCGCATATATCCTGCTCTTGCTCGAGGGATTCTCCATGACATTGACTGTCTACCTTTCGGTCACGGCATCGGCACAACTGTCGTGGCAACGGAGCGCTTTGCACACAACGACTGGTTGGAAATAGCCTATAGCAGCGGCCTGGCGGGGGCTCTGAGCTTCGTCTTTCTTCATCTGGTTCTGCTCAAGGCGACGCTGCTCCTATTACGGCTTCACAACAAGTCGTCTGTATTCGCGGTTACCGCCTATGCCCTCTTCTTTGTGGCAAACATCACTACGAGCGTGATGCACGCCACACAATATGGCGCCCTCCTCTTCTGCCTGCTGGGCGCACTGTGCGCTTGGGCTGACAATGCCCAGGGCACAGTTCGCCATACCATGGCCATTTCGAAAGGGTCTGGGAGTCTGTGACAACCTGTCATATGAGCTCGACGCAGACCGTCCCCCTCAGGGACGGCGGTAAACGACGGAATGACCACGACTCTCAAGAGACTGGTTGCTCCACGTTATGGCTCGTCTTGTGCGATCGGTCTGTCAGTCCCTCGTTCTTCACGTACAAGGAGAAACCATGGCTGTGACAGTTGACAACAACGATAGAATGGCGGTCCTGTTTATAGTGTCCACCTTAGCTCGCATGGGACCAGTGCGGCAGCTTTACAATCTGGTGAAGTACCTGGACTGCGACCACTTCGCTCCTACCATATTGACGCTTTCGCCGGAGCCAAGGGACACTCTCCTGGCACGCTTTCGTGATCTTGGGGTGCCGGTTTCCTCTCTTGGATTGTCACGTATTGGCAGCGCCCTCGTGGGGATTCGGAAGCTGAAGCGGTTCATCCGTCGCCATCCGATCAATGTTCTCCACTCATGCGGGGGGCGTGCTGACCTTCTCTGTGCCCTTAGCGGCCTGCGCATCCCCTGGATTGCCACGCGCAGGGCCACGTTGTTGGAGTACAACCCCATGAGGTATGGGCGGGTGGTGGGCCGTGCCATGGATATGGTCGAACTCCTCGTCCTGCGCAGGGCTCAGCGGGCCGTGTTCTTGAGGGACGATGCGCGGGAGAACGCCCAGCGGAGACGGGCGAATTCGGTGCTAATACGCAACGGGGCGGATGGCGAAGTGTTTGTACCTCCGGTGGAGGGCGCGAGAAGAGAGGCTAGGAGAAGGCTCGGCTTACCCGAGGGGAATCGCATATACATCTCCGTAGGGCACCTGGACCCGCTCAAGGACCCTCTTACCGTCATTCGGGGCTTCCGCGCTAGCGCCTCGGCTAACGGTCAGATCCTGATACTGCTGGGCGACGGGCGGTTGAGGAAGCAATGCGAGGCCCTAGGGGGCAAGGATCGGAGCATTCGAATCCTCGGTCACGTCCGGAATACCTTGGAGTACTATCAGGCTTCAGACGTATTCGTCTCTGCTTCGCTGACGGAAGGCTGTCCCAATGCTCTTCTCGAGGCCTTGGCCTGTGGGCTCCCTGTAGTTCTTTCGGATATACCGGCACACCGTGAGATCCTGAAGCTCGCGCCAAAAGCAGGCGCTCTCTTTCCTGTCAAGGACGAGCGGGCGCTTGGAGCCTGTCTGCGGGATATAGTCAATGACGATTACTCATCCCGCTCCGAGGCGGCCCTCAGCATTGTCCGTAACCACCTTAATGCTCGCAATATGTCGGCGCAGTACCAGGAAGTCTATCTGGAGTGCCATCGTGAACATAGCGGCCTCGGGCGCAACCAGGGCACGCAGGAGAAGTCCACTGCGACCGATCGCCGAGTCGTGCAATCGAGCTAAGAGCATGGCCATTCACTGCCGAATTTGTGGCGAACGAGCGACGGCCATGCGATGGGGCGGGAGCGTGTGTGGCGCATGTGGGTCGGTATCTGTCACCGAGCTACCGACATTAGAGGATCTTGCCGAGTTCTATCACGATTACAACACAACGTATACGGGCGGGGGAAGATCCAAAGGAGCTCGCCACAGACAGACGCGCTACGCCAAACGGCATCTGCGAACGGTGATGAAATTCAAGCGGTCCGGACGCCTGATAGATATCGGGAGTTCGACAAGTCCATTTCCAAACTATGCTGCCGAGGCTGGCTATCGAGTGACAGTCGTCGATTACGAGCAACCTCCCAAGCTCAGCCGAGACATAAGATTCATTCAAGGAACGCTAAACACGGAGGGCGAGATCACGTCTCGTGCCGGTCGCCAATATGACGTGGTCTCAGCGATCGCAGTGCTGGAACACTCTCGGGACCCACGCGTCGCGATCCAAGAGCTCTCGGACCTTTGTGCTCCCGACGGCGTAGTCTACGTTGTGACGCCACAGACTGACTCCTTTGTTGATCGGAACGCTCTTGGTAGGACAAGGTGGTTCTATCCGCCCGAGCACCTGCACCTGATCTCCCGTAAGGGAATGACGCTTGCCTTTAGGCGTGTTGGATGCGATCTTGTGCGTGCGTGGCGCGTTGAAATATCTCCAATTCGATGGTTAGCTCGATACGGCCTGGCGCTAGCCGAAGGGGTTGCTGGGCTCGCGCTCAGGGTCGTCGTGCCTGGGTACTGGGGTCGGGCCCGCGAATCCAGGCTCTCATTCAGCCAGGAGATAGCTGGGTTTCTGTTCCGTAGACAGGCCTGACACTCCCGCAACCTGACCACAGACAGTCCCGATTGATGGTGAAAGGGCGGCAGGCCCTGATGGGCGCTTGGCCCTGCTCAGGACACCGCACCTAATGCGCCAGATTCTTCGACAGGACAACGAACGATTGGCCCGCTTCTCGGTGCTGATCAGCACTTATGCGGGCGATGTCCCGGAGCAGTTGGACTCAGCGCTCAAGAGCATCGTACGCCAAACGGTACCTCCAGATGAGATCGTCCTTGTCAAGGATGGTCCGATCTCTAAGCGGCTTTCCTGTATTATCGACAAGTGGAGGATGGACTATCCTCACCTGTTTAGCATCGTTTCCCTGCCGAAGAATCTCGGCTTGGGCCTAGCTCTCAAGGCAGGCATGGAAGAATGTCGGCATGAGCTCATTGCGAGAATGGATGCTGATGACATTAGCGCTCCCAATCGCTTCGAGAAACAACTGCGTTTTCTCCATCAGAATCGCGACGTCGATGTTGTGAGTTCCTGGACTGCACAATTTTATGACGAGCCAGACTCTGTTCTGTTCGTCCGTCCCGCGCCGACTCGGCATGAAGACATCAGCCGTCTGGCTAGATTTCGTTCTCCCATAACTCATGCGGCATCGATGTTTCATCGCTCTGCCGTGATCAGAGCAGGAGGGTATTCGCATTGGCGCGTTATGCAGGACTATCAGTTATGGGCACGTATGCTGTTGGCCGGGTGTCGCATGGCTTGCATCCCGGAAGCTCTCTATAAGGTCCGTCGAAGCGGGGGCTTGGCGACCCGACGTTCTGGCTTGCGCCGTGCATGTCTGCAAGTGCTGTTGCAGACACATTTCTTGAAAATGGGCTTCATTTCCTTGCCCACGTTCCTATTGAATGTGACCCTTCGGGTCATAGCCTGCGTACTCCCCGTTGGGGTTATGGAAAGACTCAGGATCAAGTTCAGAATATAGCGCTGTGCTTGGTGGAACAGAGAAATGAAGGTGTACGTTGTAAACGGTCAGGAGCCGGAGTGTGACAGGTTCGTTCGCCATATGCCTGGCGCCAAAATCTGCCAGCTCCCGGCATGGAGCACGATGATCGAGCACACCTTCGGTCACCAAGCCTTTCTTCTCATGGCGCGGGCTGCGGGCAATGTGCACGGGGTACTTCCACTGGTGCAGGTTCGGAGCAAGTTCTTTGGGAATCGTATGATTTCTCAAGCTTTTAGCAACTACGGCGGGCCGGTGGCGGACGGTCACGCCGCGTCAGTCGCCCTGTACAACCGCGCCGTTGAGCTGGCGGTTGAGCACGGATGTGAATCCATTGAGTTCCGAAACACCGAGCTTATTCCCTATGACCTTCACCTACGGGTAGACAAGGTTTGCATGCGCTATCCCCTTGTATCGGACGTAGACGAGCTCTGGAATAGCTTCAGCTCCAGGTCCGGGGTGCGGAACCACGTTCGCAAGGCTCAGCAGTTCGGTATCACAGTGGTGAGCGGTGGGGAGGAATGTTTGGAGGAATTCTACCGCGTTTGGGCAGTTCGCATGCGGGAGCTTGGAACTCCCTGTTATCCCCGGAAGCTGTTTTGTAACATTCTGAAGGCCTTTCCCGACAACGCTCGCATCTTTCTTGGGCGCCTGAAAGGCCGAACGATCGGAGCACGGTTCACGGTTTCCTTCAACGGTTTGGCGCAGAGTCGCTGGGGAGCCACGTTGGTCAAGTATAACGGTACACGAGTCAATCATTACCTGTACTGGACGGTGATGAAGTATTATGCGGAGGCCGGAGCAAAATGGTTCGATTTCGGAAGGAGCAGCGTAGGGAGCACCCAGTACAAATTCAAGAAGCAGTGGGGAACCAAGCCCGTTCCTCTCTACTACCAGTACTGGGTGCGGCCCGGCAAAGAGTTCTCGGTGGTGAGCCCCGACGCCCCCAAATACCGGAGAAAAGCCGAGCTGTGGAAGAAGTTGCCCTTGTGGATGACGCGTCTGATCGGTCCTTACATCGGCCGGAACCTAGCTTGATCGCATGATCGGCGTACTGACAATCGACGTTGAGGACTGGTACCACATCCTAGACAGTCCTGCTACGCCGGGGGTGCAACAATGGGGCCAGTTGGAGGAGCGGGTCGAGCGGAATGTCGCACGGGTCCTTGAGGTGTTAGCGGGGCATGGTGCCAAGGCTACTTTCTTCTGGCTCGGATGGGTGGCCGAACGCCATAAGGTGCTGGTCCGGCGCTGCTTCGCCGCTGGTCATGAAATTGCAAGTCACGGCTACGCCCACGTGCTCCCATACCAGGTTCGTCGAGAGGGCTTTCGCGAGGATGTCGTCCGGGCCAAGAGGATCCTGGAGGATATTACCGGCCACGCCGTGGCGGGCTTCAGGGCTGCGGGCTTCGGCGTCACCGAGGGGACGGCATGGGCGTTTGATGTGATCCGGGAGGCGGGTCATGAGTATGATTCCAGCATGTTCCCGGCCCGTCGCGGGCACGGCGGAATAGCTGGAGCGCCCCTTGGGCCGCATTTTATCGAGACGCCGTCTGGTCGATTGGCCGAGATACCCATATCGGCCGTAGAGGTGATGGGAGGCAGATTCTGCTTGTTCGGCGGCGGCTACTTGCGGCTAGCGCCGAAATGTCTAATCCGTTGGGGCATCAAGAAACTGCACGCGGCAGGGCGCCCCCTGATTGTATACGTGCATCCACGAGAAATCGATCCGGATCATCCGCGGCTGGCGTTGAGCCTGAAACGTCGCTTCAAGTGCTACGTCAACCTCAAGAGCACGATGCCCAAGCTGGAGTGGCTGTGCGAGAATTATCGCTTCTGCACGATGCGGTCGCTCGTGGAACAGTTGGTGTCGGCCGCTCCGGACCGTTCGGCGGCAGCTCCAAGTGCGGGTGGTCCGCTGGGACGCCGCCAAGCCGGACGGCCAGCCTCGTCGGTGCCTTGACACTTCGCGCGCGAGGGAGCGATTTGGGTTCGTGGCTAAGATGCCTTTTGACGAAGGCCTTAAGCGGATGATCGCCTGGTGGCGGGAGCAAGTAGCCGCCGGAGGCGCAGCGGTAGCCCCGTGACAGACCGTGCCTCGGTGTGTTCAGCTCACACTAAGTTCGCAGGCAGCCCGTGCAGAAGAGGGGCATCGGCACCCGTGCGATGACTGGCCAGTTTCAGTGGGCGCCAGAGGCTCCCGCGAGCTGCTGCTGTTCGAAGGAAACCCACGACGGCCATGCGTCAGTCCTGTGGTCTGTCGTGGGCCAGGAGATGTTGGCCGGTTCGCTTCGCGCGTAAGAGCGGCACCGTTTGGTGCGGCCGGGTCTTGGCGAGGTTCACCTGCCCGTACCTAACCCTCAACGATGCCGCCACGGTGGGAGGGTCGCATCTCGCGGCCCTCCCACTACATTATTATCGGCCACGATTGACTTTCACTCAAGTCAGCCCGGGCGTTCGGCCTGGAGGGAGCGGATGAGGCGAGGTAACTTGCTGCGGTGGAGCCCGATCTGCGTGCTGGGCGCCGTCATCTTCCTGGTGAGCTATCTCCCCGAACAGACGCCGGGCTTCAGGGCGACCCACAAAATTCCCGGCGGGGACGACTTGGCCCACGCGGTAGCCTACGGCCTGCTGGCTTGGCTGCTCTTGCGGTCGATGGCCCGACGCGGCCGGCTGGCAGCGGCGGTCGCAGCTCTGGCGGCGGCCGCGGCCCTCGGCGGGATGATTGAGCTGACACAGCCGTGGGCGGGCAGGACCTGCTCCTGGATTGACTGGCTGGCCAACCTGGCCGGAGCGTCTCTGGCAGTCGCGTTCTGGCTGGTCAGGGCCAAGCCGTCGCCAGACGGTCCGTCCGGACCGGCGGAGCCCGCGGCCGGGCAAGACGCCGCTTCTTCCTAACCATTCCATCGAAGAGGGTCCGGTTACCAATGGGCCGGGCGGAATCGTCGATTCCGGCCGGCCTTCTTCTTATGGGATTCGCCCTGCTCCCAAACGGCGCAAACGCACCCAGGCCCAGTGGCGCCGTACCCAGGCGAAAGAGTTCGGTCCCGCCGGCCCTGTGAAGGATTTGGGCGTGTGACGGCCCGGCCGGTAGAATATGAACCACATGCAGAGCGATATTTCCGATGGCCGAGCGTCTGGTATTCCCGACTGCCCGGAGCCGGTTGTGGTCGTCAGCGACCTGCACCTGTCCGGCCGCCCCCGGGGGGATGCCCGTGTCGGCAAGTTGCGGCCGCTATGGGCTGGGGCGGGGACGGTGGTCTTCAACGGCGACTCGTTCAGCTTGCGGGCGGCAGCCGCAGGAACGTGGCAAGAGACCGTCGATCGCATCTCGTCCCTGTGTAGCCGAGACGGCGTGCGGGCCGTTTTTCTGGCGGGCAATTCAGATTTCTTTCTCAACGCCCCGCAGCATCTGATGCTGGCGGAAGGTCGAATTCTGGTGACCCACGGAGACGTGATCTTTCCAGCCATTTCTCCGTGGGGGCCGCACGTGGGGCGACTTCTTCGGGCCCGTTCGGCCGCCATCGGCAAGATGGCGCCGGAGCGGCGGCGGACCTTGGAAGGCCAGTTGGCCGCGGCCCGTCAAGCACAGGCTGCCTATAGCGCAAGGCGGTCGGAACAGCGGCCCGGCCGTTTGAGCAAGATGATGGACCGGCTCGCATGGCCACTGGCGGTGCCGCCCAGGGGGGTACGTCTGATTCGGGCATGGCGTGCGGCGCCCGGCCTGGCCTTCCAGTTCCTGCAACAGTACGCCCCTGGGGCCAAGTGCCTCATCCTGGGCCACACGCATCGGCCGGGCGTGTGGCGGCGGGAAGACACGGCCGTCGTCAACACGGGCGGCTTCGGCCGGCTGAGCAGGCCGTGGGTCGTCCGGGTCGAGGGCGCCGGGGTCTCGGTCCGCAAGGTCAAGCGGCGACGTGGCGAGTTTGTGCCCGGCAGGGAAATCGCAAACCTGACGTTCTAAGGCCCGGCCGCTACCTTTCCTTCCATTATCACTCTGCATCCTCTGGAAGCTCGGCAGGCGTGCTGGCGGCGTGCGAAAGTCGCCCGCTACCCATGTGAACGGAGGCGTGACAGACGTGGCAAAGCGTCAGCAGGTTGGCCGGCGTATCGTCCCCTCCCCTGGAACGGCGACGAATGTGATGGACCTCGAGATTCCGGCGGCTGCCGCAGAGCTGGCAGGTCCAGCCGTCCCTGTGAAGGACCTGGACGTGAAGCTGCGCCCCAGGCCGGTTCCGTGGCCGCCCGTTGGTATTCCTATGCCGGCTCACAAGTGGTCATTACCTTTCCACCGCCACGCCGATACCGGCCAGGTACTCAGCGGCCATGAGTTCGATCGCGTACGTCTCGCTGTCAGAGCCGGTGGTGAGATCGATCGCCTGGATCGCCTGGCTGATCACTGACCACTGGGATTCCGAAAAGTGCCATACCTTGCGGACGGTCTGCGGCTCGCTCTCTGAGACAAGGCCCAGCGCGACGGCCACTTCCCTCTTGAGATCTTTCAGAGGAATCCCTCGCTTGATGGTTCGGTCCAGCAGCTCCTTGACCTCTTCAGCGTCATCGAGCCGGAAGATCTCCAGCCCCTTGGAGATGTCCAGCTTGGCCACCGTCTCGTGGTCGATTCCGAATCGCTCGGCCTTCCTGACCATGCAGAGTAGGTAGTTGGCCCATCGCGGGCTGATGGCGAGCCGGTCCTCGACGTACTGTTGGAAGTTCGGGAATCCCAGCTCGCGATAGGCCAGTGTCTGCTGGATCTCCGAGAGGATCTGTCCCAGCTCAAGCCAGTTTCGCCGGATGTCGGCCTTGAACTCCTGGACCTTCTTATCCAGCGCCAGGGCCCGTGCCCGACTCTCTTCATCTCTCTCTGTCACTTGTGTTCCCTCTGTCTGGCTCATAGGAGGCTCCCTCTATCCAGCCAGTGCAGGTGGCGGGGCGTCGGACTGCTCGGCGTCGAAGGTGTTCTGGATGTTCGCATGCCCGAACCGGTTCAGAATCCGCCTGAGCTTGCGATGTTTGGGTTCGCTTCTTGCCAGCCAATGGGGGTCGCTGAAACGGACGACGTAGTAGCTGAAGCTGCGCCCCTCAACAAGCTGTGACGAAAGCGTGATGCCACAGTCCAGGAGATCATGCTTACCGGCCCGGGTTACCTCATGGCACATGGAGAGGAACTGCCTCGCCGGCCGAAGCGACCCTCCTTTGAGGCTGATCCAGAACGGCATCGCGTCTTCTTCCAGCACGCCCAGCAGGCTCCAGGTTTCCTGGCACAGCGGCGCACACCGCCGCCCGTCATGGAACCGCCAGGCCGCCAGTGGACACTCCGGGACGAACCAGCCGTTGTCGTTCCAGTGGCCGCATCTTTCGTGCTTGGGCGTCTCTATCTGGGCCAAAGGAACAAGGCCGTCGTTGCTCTTGCAGACCGGCATGTGATCTTCGCGATCTTCGAAGTGGACCCGTCCCCGCCGCCACAGCAGAATGTTGGCGCGTAATTGCTCGTACTCCTGCCCCGAGAACGTGTTGCGGAACCAGCCCGGGCGGATGCCCAAGCTGCTGTTGGGCTGGTTGATGGCAAGCCGACGGATGATCAAGTCGGCAGGCCGGAGCTTCTCACTCCGCGGGCCAGTTCTCTTTCCGGTGCCATTCTCCTTGGTTCTCAGCTTTGTGCTCATCATGAGTGCTCCTATTCTTTTTCCGCGTTTGTTCGTGGCGAACTAAGCCGTCCTCGATAGAGTCGCTGTGGGCATGGGTATAACTTCGGTTTCACGATTGGAGCTGAAGCTTGTTCCGCAGGCGTACTTGTACGGGCATGCATCGCAGCCGCCATACAGCGCCGACGGGTTCCAGAAGAACCCACCGGCTCGGATGGCGGCGATGATTCTCGCAATCCCCTGGACCCCCTCCACTAGTTGATCCGGCTTGACCGGTAGGACGATGACCGGATCCCCTCGCAGGTCCCCAGCGGAGTACTTTGCACCGTCGGGGCGTCTGCCCGAGCGTTTGTAGGGGACGAGGCTGGACAGCTTGTAGCAGGCGCAGCCCCGCAATACCCCGGGCAGGGCCTCCCTTCCTGAAATCCAGCTGCCGTCAACCAGCACGTCTCCAGCCACGCAGCACCAGCAGTACAGGCAGAGTTGGACGTTCCTTTCCAGGCTGGCCTGTCCGGGAAGCATGACGTTGGTCTTGAGTTCGTAGATCTCATAGCCGCTGCCGTCTTCGCATCCCCGGACCTGGTCGATCGTCCCTTCGACGGCGTACCTTCGGCCGGCGCGGCTGGTGACGACGCCCCTGACCTGCAGTTCGCTGTGAAGTACCGGGGAAAGGCGTTCCCTCTCGACGTAGTTGCTGATGGCGATGCGCCAGTCTTCGTACTCTCGCTCAATGTTATCGGGCGTGGCATTGATGGGCGGCCCGGGGCGGCTGAATTCCTCCGCCCAGGCGTCGTCGAAGACTTGCTGCCAACGGTCCCAGTCCTTGTGCTTGTGCAGGTGGTGGATAGTTGCGTGAACGGCAGACCCACGGCACCGGCTGGCGGGGCGGAACAGGGGCTCCACGCCCTGCAGCTTCAGCAGCAAGGCCTGGGGACAGGCCAGGTAGTCGTTGATCTCCGACTGGTGGTAGGGGCCTTCAAGTCGTCTCATGGGCTTTCTCCTTTCTGGACTGCAAAGTTTGCAGTTGGGGCCGGGATCGCACTGCCGATTCGGTGGTTGCCAACCTTTGGGCGCCGTGGAGCTGGGAAACAGCGCGAGCAACCGGCTGCCGTTGTCCTGGGCCAGAATGGCCCGTCGGGGCGCCCTGGACTGCAAAGTTTGCAGTCCAAGGGAACGCGATCACTGACTGGGGAACGACATGACCGGCTGGCTCGGGACGAGCCTCAAGAGTGGCAAGGGCAACCCTCTCAACCGTGAGGGTTTCCAGGGCCACCATGTCATCCCAGGTATCAATGCACTTCACGGCCGGTAGCTCCTAACTCCCAAGTCCTATCGTGAATGGGCTGAATCCTATATCGCTATTGTTGATTCCAGTATATCAGCTATACCGGTCTCGTCAAGGAAAAAATCAAAAATATCGATTTTTCTTTTTCGCCATCTGGCCATGGTGCCGATAATATCTCAGCAGAACGTTCGACCATTCCAGGCGTGCCATGGACATAAGCAAGACCGCATTCAGCGCAAATCTGCGAAGGCTCAGAACTGAAAAGGGACTAACGCAGAAGGCTCTGGCAGTGCTTTGTGGCTGCGGCCAGGGTTACATAAGTAGCTTGGAGTGTGGAGATTTCTCGCCGTCCATGAGGATATTGGAGGGTCTCGCCGCCGCCCTTGACACGTCCCCCGCCGAGCTACTGATGGCCGATGCCGATCGGGCGAGGCGCGAGTTCAGCGGCGAGGGTCTGGCAATCATCAACGAGGGGTCGCGCGATAAACTGCTTGCCGCCAGCATCAGGCATGGTGAGGCCATCGCCGACTCCAGTCGTGTGTTCTGTGCCCCGGGTCTGCACGCCCACGAAGCATTTGCCGCCTATCTCCCGGACGACTCCATGGCGCCGGAGTTCGGCAAGGGCGACCTGGTCGCGTTCTCACTGACCCGTAAGCCGGCTGATGGCGATGCCTGCCTGGTGGACACGGGAAAGGGGCAGGTGCTGTTCCGGACCGTCCTGGCCATGCCCAGGGCGTGGCGATTGCAGCCCAACAACCCGCGCTTTGAGCCCATCGTGGTCAAGGCGACCAAGGCCGTGCGGCTGTGGCCGGCGATAGGGCGGTGGCAGAGGCTCCATCGGCCGGGCCGTCGGTAAGTGGCCTGGGCGGCATGAGTGGCAAGGCGGCTTCATGCCGGAGATGGCTGCATGGGATGCGTCGTGGTCCGGGGCTGAGGATTGAGCGTGCCTGTGAAGATCATCAACGTCGTTGGTGCACGACCGAACTTCATGAAGATCGCGCCCTTGATGGAGGCATACAGGCAGCATCCAGCGATTGAGCCCACGCTGATTCACACCGGCCAGCACTATGACGACCGCATGAGCGAGTTGTTCTTCCGGCAGCTGGGCATTCCCGAGCCGGACATCAACCTGGGGGTGGGCTCAGGCTCCCACGGAGCCCAGACAGCGCAGATTATGCGCCAATTCGAGCCAGTTGTCCTGGAGCAGAAGCCGGATGCCGTCCTGGTCGTCGGGGACGTCAACAGCACTGTTGCCTGCGGGCTGGTGGCGGTCAAGCTCGGCGTGAAGCTCGTGCACGTGGAGGCGGGACTGCGGAGCTTCGACCGGACCATGCCCGAGGAGATCAACCGCGTGCTCACCGATGCCATCGGCGATCTGCTTTTCTGCACCGAGCAGAGCGGCGTGGACAATCTCCGCCGGGAGGGAGTGGCAGAAGAGAGGATCTTCCTCGTGGGCAATGTCATGATTGACACGCTGCTGAGGAACCGGGCCAAGGCCGGGGAATCAAGGATCCTCGATGAGCTGGGCCTAACGCCCGGCCGGTACGCGGTGCTGACACTGCATCGGCCGAGTAACGTGGACGATCATGCGGCGTTCGGGCGGATCCTGGACGCCCTCGAGCAGATCCAGAAAGACATGCCGATCGTCTTTCCCGTCCATCCGCGTACGCGTAAGAGTCTGAACGCGCTGTCGCTGGCCGCCCGTGCGGCCGGCATGGCGGACCTGCGGCTGGTTGAGCCGCTTGGCTACTTGGACTTCCTCAAGCTCATGGCAGAGGCCGGGCTGGTTCTGACGGACTCGGGTGGAATGCAGGAGGAGACGACGATCCTCAAGGTGCCCTGCCTGACGCTGCGGCAGAACACCGAACGGCCGGTGACGGTCGAGGTGGGCTCCAATCAGCTCGTGGGCACGGATCCGGACAGAATCCTGGCGGCCTACCGGCGGGTGCGGGACGGTCAATGCCAGGAACCGGGGATCCCGCCGCTGTGGGACGGCCGCGCCGCCCAGCGGATCGCGCGCATCCTGGGGGAGAAGCTGTAGCCCCGAACACCGCAATGCTCGTTACGTCGTGCATTTTCAGCCGGATAAGGGCCCGTTGATGAACAGGTCGGCGGTCCGGGATCCTGGGGCGGAGCCGTCGCCGGCGCGGCGGAGAGCATGGCCACGACCGCCGGGCTATGAGACGCGATCGGGGAAATGACGTAACGAACTACTCTAAGGGAATTTATGGGATTAGGCGAAACCGCCAGCGCGGCAAAATGCGGCAAGACTGGGCAAACCGCAGAGGCCCGACGCTTCCCATCCGCTCCTAAGTCTTTCCACTCACCGGGGTAAGAAGAGGCTGACGCAGGGAGACGCATGTCCAGCGGCTGGCGGGCTCGAACCCTGCCTTCCCGAGTAGACGTAAGAGCAGCAACCAGAATGACGTACGGCTATTTGCCTACGCGGACGCCGAAGCGCGGTGACCAGCCCTTCCCGCATATGTGACTTGCGCCGTTTCTTACAGATCTAGATTTCTGGATTTTTGCGCTAGTGGATCGTAGGTCCTGTGGTATAATCTGTGGCGCTCCGAGTCCCGCTTGGGATGAGCGGCGGGTAAGTTCACCTCGGAAGGCGATGGGCTTTCTCGCTCAATCGCTCACGCCTTCAGGCCGCATGGCCAAGTTCAAACGGAGGTAGGTGGCTGTTCTTAACAGACGAAATGCCGGGGCAGGTTCCGGCTAAGTGAGGCTTTGTTGGCGCGGCCCCAAAGGAGGTTTGGGCGATGAGAGCGAACGGGAAGGTGCTGGCGGGTTTAGTGACCTTGTCGCTGGCGTGCGTCGGGGCGACGCCAGCGGCCGCGGCGGTGGTGAACCTGGGTGGAGGCTGGGAGGCCTCCTGGGACGCGTCGCTGGATAACCTCGTCACCGTTGAGATGGTGGACATAGCCGGCGACGTGCTGATCGTCCAGAAGACGGCCCAATTCACCCAGCCGCCGGCCGGCGGTATGTTCCCTTCCATCCCGATTGTTTTCAGACAGGTGGCCTGGCCGGCCGCGACGCAGATTGTCATCGACAGCGAGAGCATCCAGAACTCCACGGGCGTGGACTGGGACGATTTCCACCTGATCCTGCTGGGCGGCAACGCCGTGTTCGACCCGGTTGCCACGGCCAACTCCGGCGGGCCGGCCCCGATCGGGTGGAAGCTCGACCCGTTTGCGCAGGCGGCGTTCGACGCGAAGCTGAAGCGCCTCGACATCTGGGGCGGGATGGTTCCGGACGGCGGGCTTTGGCAGCCTGGAACCGACCCGGCCGGTGGCGGGCTGTGGGTGGATGCCTTCCCGGACCCGGATGTTTTCACGTCGTTTACCCTCAAGGAGACGCCGACGCCCGAGCCGGCGGCGATGTTCCTGCTGACGTCGGGCGGGGCGGTCATGTTGCTGAAGAGAGGCAGGAGAGGCGACAGTCGGAGAAAGTAGCGTCAAGTGGGTTGAGGGCCACTTGGCGAATCGGACGCGGGTTGCTTGGACTGTGGTCAAGGGCCGGACGTCCGTAGTTGGTTGGGTGAGGATCGGCAGTCTTGTCCGTCCGTGTTGAGCCCACGGCGGGCTGGGTGCCTGTCAGGGTCAGGCACCGGGTAGGAATGTGGCATTCTGACTAGGAGGCCAGAGATGAGGGCTATTCGAAGAACCGCGGCGATTCCCGCAGCCATGGTGGTTTGTGCGCTGGCGGTGTCCGCCCCGGCGGGCGTCGTGAATTTGGGGGCCGGCTGGCAGGCGTCTTGGGATCCCGCCCTGGATGGTCTGGTGGACGTGATGGCCACGGGCGTGGTAGGGGACGCCTTGTTCATCCAGAAGTTCGCTGACTACCGGCAGGAGCCGGTGGGTGAGGAGTTGGATATCCCGTCTATCCGCATCCAGTTCCAGCAGGTTGCCTATCCGGCCGCAACGCACATCGTCATCGACGATGAGATACTCATCAACAACAACGGCGTTGTTTGGACCGACTTCCACTTCAAATTAGTGGACACGACCGGGGGCACTCTTTTCAATCCGGCCCAGACCGCCGGGTCCGGCGGCGCCGGCCCGATCGGCTGGACGATCGATCCGTTCGAGCTGGCGCAGTTCACGACCCAGCAGCAGCTGGACGTGTGGGGCGGTGATGTGCCCAACGGCGCGACGTGGTTCCCCGGCAACGGGGCAAGCGACGGGCAGCTCTGGATCGACGTGACGCCGGGCCCCAACAATTCCGGCTCGTTCGTGCTGTTGGAGAAGCCGACGACGACGGGCGTCCCCGAACCGGCCACGCTCGGACTGCTTTGCCTGGGCGGGCTGGCGCTGGTTCGACGGCGACGCAAGGCCTGAGGCAACTGTCGAGGGAGCAACGATTCCAACGCCCCGTGGGCAACCGCGGGGCGTTGTCTTGCGCGGGTCGTCACGTCTGGCCTCAAGCCTCGTCCGTGACGTCGCCCGGGTCTGGGCAAACGACAGGATGAGGCCGGCCGTCGGTCGTGGAGGACAATCAACGCCTCCCCCCGCTAGTGAGGCCAGCTTGTCCATCGCCGCCATCTCGGACTTAATGTTCATGCCCGGTCCTTCCTGTGGATCTCTCGGCCCCTAATCGCCCGAACCAGCGGGCACACAGGGCCTCGGTCTGTGGACGGAGCCAAGGTAATTCTGCTGGGAATCGGGAGATTCCCGAGCAGTCGAATATGAGGCCCCCCGGCCCATGCGGTGATAGCGGAGGACGCCCGTGGCCAGGATGGCTGCCACGGGCCGGTGGCCGCGACCTCCGGGCCATGAGAGGAGATGCGGGAAATGCCGTAACGAACTAATGCGAGGGGATTTATGTGATTAGGCGAAATCGCCAGCGCGGCAGAATGCGGCAAAACGCGGCAAAACGCGGAAGCCCGACGCTCCCTATTCGCTCCTAGGTTCAGGCTGACCGGCCCGACGAAGGCGCCCGCTCAGACAGGTTGCCCACGGCGTCGGCCTGTAGCCGCCAGGCGATCTTGCGGATCAGGTAGGCCCGGTGCCGCGCCCGCACCGGCTGGCCGGTCATCTCGGCATACCGCTCGGCCAGCTCGCATGTGTTCATCTTCTCGATCCCTGCCCGTTCCTCCTTGACGTTCGTGCTCGCCTTTTTTCCGGTTGTCTCGGGCCATGGGTGCCTTGCACGCCTGAACGCGCTCGTGCTCGATTGCGGCGCCGGTGGGATGGCCAAGAACCTCGACGCGATCACCGGCCGCGGGCTTTGCGAGACCGCCTAGACCTGGACCGCCAGCGTCTTTCCAATCCTCGCGCATGAGGATCTGCGCTGACCCGCGTCCGCCCGCCGGATGCATCGGCGGCGCGTCATCGGTGCCGGAGCGTGACTTTCTTCACCACGGTTGCGAAGCCCTCCACGACGCTGTCGATCTTCCGCCCATCGCCGGCTCTACCGGTCCCCAGCTCAGGTCGACGATGCCTCCCACCCCGCGCCTGGCAATCCGGTAGCCTCTCGGCCGATAGTCGGCGGCCCCCGCCGCACCCGTGCCGCGCATGACGACTGTGTCGATCTCGTTGCGGGCGGCCGCCGCAAGCTCCATCTTGCCACCGCCGGCTTCCCGCATCCTCGCGAGGATTCCCTGGAGGTTCTTCAGCGGGGTGTAGCTGGCGACGAGATAGAACGTTTCAGTGCCGGGGCTCTGGTCGAACCAGTACCACTTCGCCGCCTCGGGGATTTCGTAGCTGACGCCGCCGCGGGCGCGGTTGCTCAGGCCGATCTTCCGGTGCGGAAAGAGCACGCTGGCGGCGCCTCGGCTGTCGTACAGCAGCACGTACAGGCAGCAGTCACTGTTCGGCTGCACGCGGATCTTGAACTTCTGCCCGCTGCGGACGGTGGCGCCGTCGCCGAGGCAAACCTCGCCGCCGCGCGCCGGCGAGACCAGCTCGTAGCGCAGGGCCAGCGGCGGAAGCTCCCCCGTCGCGCCTGCCGCCGCCGGACGCCGAACGTACCACATCAGGCGACCGAGCTTCGCCCTCGGCATCGAGACGTTCGCGGTCGTTGCCAGCACGTGACCGGCGCGGGCTGTGACGTCGAGCGCCCTGGCCCTCAGCAGCACCTCGCTCCCGGTGTCGATCGTGCGGCCGACGATGAGAACGTCCGCGCCGCTGAGCAGGCCAGCGCGTTGCAGTGTCTTCGCATCGGCTGTCAGCGCGAGCTGAAGATCGATCTCAGCCAGAAGCTCGTTGAGCTGTGTTCGGTCGACGAGCGACCTTCCGTGTTTGGCGAACTGCGCCTCGATCCCCTCGGCCATCAGGCCGCCCAATCGCCTCTGACCGCCGTCGGAATCCACGAGCGGAAGGACGGCCAGCTTCTTCTCTGCCGGCACACGGGCCAGCAACGGGCGCGCTAGCTTGCGGCAGGCCTCCTCAATACGCTGCGCCAGCGACGTCTCGGGCGGAGGCGCCGGCGCGGGCTGGAGGGCCACCGGCTTCGGCCCAGGCGCCACGCCCGGCGATTCGGCGCAGCCGGCGAGGGTCCACATGAGTATGAACACGACGATCGCGGCTGCCCGTCCGGTCATTTGGCCGTTCCCATAAGAAGCGTTCGATCGAACCGCCCGGCGGTGTCGGGGTGCTGCTGGTTGCCGGTGTAGCGCTTGACCTGGTCGCGCGTGTACTCGATCACCTCGCCGAGCGTGACCCTGCCGTCGCCGTCGCCGCCGCACTTGGGCGTGTCCGCCCCGCCCTTCAGGCCCTGAAGGAGATACCACGTGAACACGCCGTGCCCGGTGCCAAGCTTCTCGGTCTCCCGCGAGTACTCACGCGCCTCGCAGCTCGTGAAGATCATCCACATCGGAGGCGTGGCGCTCGACTTCGCCGACGCGACGTACACGCCCTTGATCCCCTCGACGATCTTGTTATCCTTGGGTCCGCGGAGCCCGACCTGCGGGTCCGAGATGCCGGCCGAATGGCACGTGTCCGCCAGGATCAGCATGCGACGCGCCTCCAGCCGCGAAACGTCCCGCTTGAACTCGTCCATCCCGTACGCCGTCGATGCCATGTGCGCCGGGTCGGTGTCGTGCGTGATGAGGTAGAGCTTTTTCGGCTCCTGCGGGTCGGGGCCGCCGTGGCCGGACCAGGAGATCACGATCAGATCGTCCCTTTGCGCGCCGCGCAGCTTCTCGCGAATGGCGATCTTGATGTTCCTGGTGGTCGCCTGCTCGTCGGTCAGGAGGATGACGTGATCGAACCGCCCGCCGCGCTCGCTGCGGAGGTAGGCCGCCAGCGCCTTGGCGTCGGCGCCCGCGTATCGTAGGTCGCTCAGCCCCCATTTGCCTCGGAACTTATAGCGGCTCAGGCCGACGAGGACCGCGAAGCGGCTTCGCACGCTGCCGACGCGAGGCTTCGCCGCGGCGGGCGCAGCGAACCCGGGCGCGCCTTCCGGGCGGTACTTGCTGTTGGCCAGGACCTCCTTCGGCCAGACCACGCGGATCAGACGCGGGAAACGAAGGTGATGGAACCCGGGCGTGCTGCCGACAAAGACACCGTCAACATAGCACATGGCGCCCGATGGGGCCGTAGACAGGCTGGTCTCCGTCACCAGGTAGCCCCGTTCGATCGGCGGGCACTCCGACACGTCATAGCCCGGCAGCACCATCTTGGTGTCGAACCCGTAGGCCTTCTGGCCAAGGTACCACGTGTGCACGATCGGCGTCCGCCCGTAGTACTTGCCGTCCCAGTAGGCCAGCGCCCCGGGGGGGTCGCTTTCGATCCTCACCGTGTGGCATCCACAGGCCAGGGCAATGACACACGAGCCCAACGCGCTCAATGGACGCATGCTCATTCCGCCACTCCCGTCGACGGGTGCCTGTCGAGCCGTACTCTGACCACCGTCGGGTGTTGCGCCTTGGCCGGCTCCCGGCATACAGTGATATCGGCACAATCGAGCCTCCCCCCCAGCGTGACAATGCCGTGCCGCTCCAGAATGGCCTGCCCGTGTCGCCTCGAGCCCTTGCGAAATCTTGAACTCGACACGAGCCGTGCGATGGTCTCCGAACTATCCGCCGTTCCTCTGAGCGCCAGGGCATCGAGCACGACCATCGGTAGGCTCAAACCGAAGCACCCAAACGCTCCCCATGCGGACCCAACCGGCTCGGCTGCCGTCGGCGCACAAGAAAGGCCAGCCGTAACCGACTGGGCCATAGTGTTTTACCGGATAGCGGGGGCGGGATTTCAGCCCGCGGCCTCCGGGATATGAGGACGCCGAGCAACCAAGTCGGCTGCGGCGCGTGACCCGTTCGGCCGCAAGAGGCAAGGTTCCGGCGGGAAGCCAAGGCAAATCTCGCCCAATCATCAAGCTTTTGCAGGCTACTGCAAGCTATTGGGCGTGAATACGCGCGCCAGAGGCGCGACCGATCGCCGCTCTGCGCGCCTCCGGTCAGCCCCTACATGTTTCGTCCAAACTGGTCCGGAGACCCGCTCGGTCGCTTCGAGGCGTGCCTGAACCATTATACCGCCTGCTGCTACGTGGCCAAGCCGAGGAGGCGCGCGATGTTCCCACCCAGGATGCCTGCGCGCTGTTCGTCCGTGAACTCGCCCTCGGCCAGGGCCCGGTACATCGCCAGCCGCACGTGCATCAGGGCTCCGGGCTGGTCAAGCATTTGCTGCATAACCCCAAACATGCGGGCCA